>JAEINR010000043.1 GCA_016342325.1 Desulfobacterium sp. | reverse complement strand
TTGTGGATAAATATCCATGTGCAGCTTAAACTAATTGTTTTTTTGTCTTGACTCAGGGGTCCACTTTACCCTTTGATCCACCTTGAGCGCTGGCGAAGCCAGTTCCCATACCTTGTATTTGCCTCCTCATAGGTTGTGGAGTTGAGAATGCCGACCTTATATCCGTTGGCACTGGCACGAATGCCAAGATCGGCATCTTCGGTTACATTGTAGGGGTCCCATGAACCCAGTTCTTTCAGGATATCCATACGGAAGTGATTACTGGTCCCGCCAAGGGGAATGGGCAGATGGAAATAATCCAGGCCGGTCAGCAGATAATCAAACCAATAGGAATATTCAAGGGTAAAGAGTCTGGTGATGATATTTTCATCCGCATTAAAGTAATTAAGTGCTGCCTGGAGGCAGACATAGGACTCGCCATACTTTTGAAATCCGACAATGGCTTTTTTCAATTGGTCCGGGTCTGGGATATCTTCGGCATCATAAATTGTCAAAAAAGCACCTCGGCTAAAAAAAACCCCGTAATTACAGGCCTTCGGCTTTGTTTTCGGCAACGAATCCGGCACTCGGATAAACCGCCAGTTGCCCGGCGGATGCGCTTTTTTGGCAGCCTCATAGGTGGGCGTATCTTCTTCTTCAAGGAGGAGCAGAATATCCAGTTTCCCCTGGGGATAATTCATTTTTTTCAACGAATTGACCAGAACATGAACGATTTCCGGTTCCTTATACACCGGAACGAGAATCGTATAGACGGGAAGTTCTTTCTCCTCAAGATTGTCCACATCTTCTTTGGTGACGAATTCGGTTTGCTCAAACTTCGATCCGGCAAGGCTCAAAACGACCTTATAGAGAACCCCTACAAAAAAAGCAATTTGGCAAAATGAAAAAGCCGCTATAAGAAAAGTATAGGCATCAAGGTATAGCCAAATCAAGACACCGAAACCAAGCCCCCCCATGAACAACACCTGTGTTTTCGTAAAAACACTGTAGGCAGACTCACTGGAATCCCTGTAAAAGAGGCCATTGATGGACTGATCCATGAGGCTTTTACCATACAGTTCCTGGATGATGTGCATGAAATCCAGGTCCGTGACAACAACGGGTTGTATTTGCTTAACCCTAAAGTGGGTTTTACAAAAGTCGGCCAGTTGCAAACGATCTGGAAAGTCAGTAAAAAGAAGCAGGGTATCATCAACAATGGAACAGGGAATGACATGCTGTTCAAGGATCTTGTCATAGTCGATCTGCCCAAGAACCGATCGATCAATTTCTGTTATGAGATCGGGTGAGTACTTACGAAATACAAGGGAAAAATGTATTGCAAGGGAGGCAAAGAGATCCAACCGTGTGATCATGCCCAGGGTCAGCAACAGCCACCCCAGGCGGCCCCCTTTTTCTTTTTGGACAGCAAGGGCTTCGTCCAGTTGGGGGGCTGTGATCTTCCCCTGTTCAATAAGAATAGAACCCAGCCGTTGGGGCTGTCCATCGTTAGTTGCTGTACCAAAGGCTGACATATCCACCCCCTCCTCCGCCTGTTTCTTCTCCCCATACATGTTGATACCCGCCGACAACCAGGGAATACTGTGCATTGATCCTGAAGCGGGCCCCAAGTGACAGTTTCAAGAGACGATAATTGGGCTGTGCCTGCAAATTAAGTCCCAGCTGTTTTCCATGGCCGTCTTTCAGGCCATATTGCAGATCGCCTGCAGCAAGTAGTTGCCACCGGGTAAGAATGTCATACCCAACAGTTGCGTTTCCACGGATCTGGCTTGAAGGGTAACCCAAATAGTCGCGATACCCCAGTCGCAAATCCACAAAGCCATATTTGTCTGACAGTTTAAAACTTTGTCCGTATAAAAGGCTTGCTTCTGCACCAAAACGATTATACCCAAGCCTCGGGTCATCATCAATGGAATACCCGGCTGGAATAATAACCATTCCATGGATTGCTGCTACCCGATTTTTACCGGTTAAAATCCGGTGCTGCCACCCAATTTCCAGGTCCGTAACCCCCTGGGTTTTCCGGGTACTTCCCGGGGCATCGTCTGTCAGCCAATTGTAAAAAGAATTGACGGTCACCGTATCTTTGTCGGTCACCCCATACTCCAGGTACGGATTCAGCTCGAATTTGGTATAGGTTCCGCCGCGATCGTGGCGATCGCTCTTTTCATCAATGTATTGATCCGTGCTGTAATAATAGGATTGCAGGGAATAGAAGAAATGACCTTTCTGTTGCCCGTATGCGCCTGCAACAAGCACTGAAGGGCAATAGATGCATCCGGCTACCGTGGCGGCAAAGAACAGAAAACAGACTTTGTTAAGCATCTATTTCTCCTTGGCAAGACGGTGGTACACATAGAAAAGAAACAGCAGAAAACCGGCGCCGGCCAGAAAGAAAAAGATCAAACGATATTTATGCCAATAATAAGCCATATTTTTCTTATCCGGGTATATCACCCGTATTTTTCGGCCAATTTCCATGGCGTGCCATTCTGTATCGCTGATAATTCCAACATTTGCACGGGAGTGGCTTGAGAGGAGATCCGTTGTAAACCCTAAAGGCGAGCGTGAAACGTTCCGCTGCTGATACAAAAGCATGGGAAGTTTGTCGTCATAGTAAAACGTCTGGAGCGCAGAGATGGATTCTGTGGTCTCAAGATGTATCAGGACTCTGTTGCTCAACGGGTTGGTGATCATCAGTTTTTGTGTAAGATCCACGGGTGGGTCAAAGGGTTGTGCGGTGTTTGGATCCATGACCATTACCCCATAATCAAATTTGCCTGTTTCCAGATTGACAGCTTCGGTTATGGCAATATCCGGTATGGCATGCTGTAAATACCCCTGAATTTCCATGAGGCGAACCATGGGGGTATAAAAGTCTTTACTGAGTTTACTGAGAAGCAATGCACCTTTTCCTTTGAAGATTGCCGGGTAGTTGGAGAAAGTGAGCGGCGGAGCAGGATTGTAGCGGCCCAGGGATAAGAAAGAATCTTTATTAAGTGACACTTCAAATGCAGGATAACTGCCAATGCAGTCTTCCGTGTAAAAATAGTAAGAGAAAACGATTTCCAGATTGTTTTGTGCCTGGATTGCCCGGGAGGGAATGGAGAATGTTAAAATACGCTCTCCGCCATCGCCAAAGATCTCCCGTGATTCTAGGAGTACGCCATTGAGACGAATGCGAAGAAAAGAGCGGTCATCCTCTAAAACAGGGCCATGGGTATAGCGTATGGTCCCTGACATTTTTTCAGGCCACCCCCCCAACTGTAATCCGGAGAAGGTCGTTTGAAAAATCAGATCACCAATGCCCTGGGTCGTGCGGTTGTCATAGCCTAGCATTTCAAAACTGATATCCTTCACCGCTTCTTTGGCGGAAGGTTCTGCTGATGTCCCATTGAGTTTTGAAAAAATCAATGCGGGGAAAACGGTCCCAGTGAGGAGCTTGCTGCCATTGGGCGTAATAAAAAGATTGTTGCCAAGCACCGTTATGTCATTATCAAAAGAACCGACAAAAATATTCTTCCCCGTCAGCGAGTATGGCGCGAATTGGATACGGGAATGTTTGGAATAGGCCAGACTGCCGATGAGACCGGCCATTTTTGCAATGGCTTCAATTGAATCCTTATTTTCCTCAAATGAAACAAAACAGAATTTTGCAGCCGGTTCTGAAAAAAAGTGCCGGACAGAAAAGGAAGGCATCTTCCGGGTAAATTGGAGGCGGGATGTATTGTCCAGACACAACCATAGACTTTTACTTTTCATATCAACACAATACGCTTCAGTGGCCCTGAAAGAACCGGATATTTCAATATCAAGCGTCCCTCCGATCTCAATGTTCTGCAACGGATCAAGACGTATTATGACCTTTTTATCATCCATGAGATCTTTTTTAAGAAAGGAAACCAGGGGAATCCCTTCAGCAAGTACCGTCACCGTAGAGTTCGATTTTAAAACGTCTGAAACCCGGAGATCCAGCTTTAGATAACTGCCCTTGATGGCCATGGTGCTGTCCCACGGAAAATGTATTGCATGGTATGGCTGAACCCCCTGGAGAAGTACCGGCTGTTCATAACCAATGTCCTGTAGGGAAATATGTCTTTGAAGGGGGAGCCATTGTTCCGGGGACGGCATGGATGCAGAAATGACTTGTGCATGGGGTGTAAAATGGCGAAGTTGAGTCAAAAGCAATCCGGCGTGGTACCGATCCGGAAAAATACCGGCATTCAACGAAATGGTGTTGCCGTCTCGCCGGAGCCACAGGTCATTGATATGTTTCTTCTGCAGATCACTTATTTGAATCGTCTCTCCGGAGTCAAATTGATTGATCTGTACCGTAAAAAGATCATCTGCCAAAACCGGACCCGCCAGTAAAAAAACAAGAACAGCGATCCGCGCGATTACGGTTGATAGATTCAAAGTGCCACCCCCTGGGAATACCATTTATAATCGTTCACTGGCGATATGCGCTATAAGCGATAAGCTATAAGCCTGTAACTACCACAGCAAGTTCGTCCCGGTTCAGACCGTAAAAAGGGTCCCTATGTTCCAGGCCGTCAAGCATCCATAAAAAAACGCCTTGGGCACCCTTTTGTCGCGCAAGGGACGCCCATCGGTGATAAAGCGTATGGTATGTTTTCAACGGCGATTCCATGGGCGTCTCTTCGGTACGCCAGGGCCATGCCATTTCCCCGATATACCACGGGTAGGCTTTCAAGACCTGGGCCCGGCTGAGGATCCAATCCTCTGCAAGGTTGATAAAATGGGATCTGTCCGTATTTTCAGCAGGGTTTGACAGATGGGTCCAGCCCCGTTGATCTATAAAATCATGGCCACAATTGTTAGATTGTATCAGTTTTGTAGCCATATGGGTGTACATGTGGACCGACGCAATGGTAATGCCATCGGTTTGGGCAGAGATGTTTTTCAGAAGGTCAATGCCTTCATAGGACTGTCCGCCTTTTGCCATGGACTTCAGTCTGACAGACCCAACCGGATCTTCAAGCCATCCCTCTTCACCGCTGGAAATATAAGGGCATTGTTTATTAAAATGGCCACTCTGCCGAATCCAGGTTGCCTGCCGGTTAAGCCATGCGGCAATCAGATCCGAACTCATCAGACCATTTTGCAACGGCTTGTTTGCAAGGCTGAGGGGGTTTTTACCCCGTGGTTCATTCATCAACTCAATGACTCGGACCGCCGGGTTGTCGGCAAACAACGGAAGAATTTGACTGATGTGCTTCTGGAAAAGCGCTTCAACTTTTGGAGAAGAAAAGAACCGAAGTGTATTTTCGAGATAAAGCGCGGTCCCGCGACGTGTACAGAGTGCATCAATGTAATCTTGCTTTTCCAACTCCCCCGTCCAGACCAGGTACTGTAAAATGCCTCCGTAGGAAGCCCAGTAATTGGAAAGCACCGGGACGAGATAAAAACCAAGCTCGCCCAGTATTTCGGTTACAGCGGCAAGGACTTCAAGGGCCAGTTGATCAATCTGTTGACTGTTTCGCCAAAGCCGTCCATCCGTGGTGCGGGGGAGCAATTTATCATCCGGACCGGGGTAATCGTTAAATGCCCAGTAGCGAATCGCGTTAATGTTGCATTTGTCTCGAATTTCAGGCAACTTCAGTTTATCAACAAGGTATTCGTAGACACATGCAGAAACACTAGCCCCCCTGTTCTTTTGTACATGGCGATAGGCCTCAACCAGGAGATAATAGGTATTTATTCCCCGCATGAATGAAGGGGCGTGTTTCCCATTATCCGCGCTGGCTAACCGGGGCAGGAAAGACCATGCAAGACTCTGGAAAGCAAATTGCTTAAGTAGATTACGCCGTGTCAGGTGATGCGTGATCGTTTTGCGAGGTTCAGCAAACATTTTTGCACTATCCTCCCTCGACTCTTCACCGTATTGATGTTTTTCAACAGCCTATCGTCTTTCCAGCGTTTTTTCCAGCATTTTCCGCAGGTCACCAACAAACCCTGGGGAAACAGGACGTCCGGAGGTTGTCCTTGACAAACAGGCGATCCAAAGCTAAATCAATCGGGATCAAACCCAAAATGTTTAAAGGAGAAACAATGAGCCCGTCACCATTTTCAGACCCAGGTGCCCTGGCAACAACCGGGGTGATCGTCGTGGACTTCCAGGGGGATTTCACCACCCTCAAACAGGGTGCCCTTGCCGTTGACGGCACGGATGAACCCTATGTAAAAGAGGTGGAGCAGGTGACCCTTCGCCTGAAATCAAGGGGCGTCACCCTGTTCGCCACCCAGGACTGGCACCCGGAAGACCATGTCTCGTTTTTCACCAACCACCCGGGGAAGCAGCCCTTTGACACCATTGAGGTCCATGGCGAAACCCAGGTGCTCTGGCCCCCCCACTGTGTCCAGGAGAGTGGGAACGCCGGGATTCTCATCCCCGCCGACACCTTTACCGCCATTGTGAAAAAGGGGACCGACCCGCGATTTGACAGCTACTCCGGGTTCAAGGACCAGGGAAACACCCCCACTGAACTTACCCAACGTCTCAGGGCGGCCAACATCACCCGGGTTGTGGTCTACGGCCTTGCCACGGACTATTGTGTCAAGGCAACGGCCTTGGATGCCGCAGAAAGGGGATTTGAGGTATTCCTGGTGGAAGACCTCTGCCGGGGCGTCGCAAAAGAGACCACCCTGGACGCCCTTGAAGAGATGAAGCAGCAAGGAATCCATATCATCACCAGCAATGCGCTATAAAGCGCTTCACCTCGGAATGGCGCCCATTGCTTGTTACAATAGCTAACCCAGGTAGAATCAGATTCTGCCCATGATTCCCGGCAGGAACAGGGCGATCTGGGGGTAGAGGGTCACCAGGATCACCACGGTGAAGATGGCGAACAGAAAAAAGAGCGCCCCCTTGAAAACCACCTCCATGGGCACCTCCGCCACGCCAGCGATCACAAAGATGTTCAATCCCAGGGGCGGGGTGATCAGTCCTGCCTCCATCATAAGAACGGAGATCACGCCGAACCAGATGGGGTTGAAGCCAAGCTTGAGGATGGTGGGGAATATGACCGGAAGGGTGAGCACCATCATGGAGGTGGCATCCAGAAAGCATCCGAGGAGCAAGTAGCCGGTCAACACGATGGCAAGGATCAGGTATTTTGAAACCGCCATGGAACTCAGCCAGATGGAAAGATTCATGGGAATCATGGTCAGGGCCATGAAGTAGGTAAACACATAGGCACCGGCAAGGATCATGAAGATCATCACCGAAACCCGTGTGGTTGAAGCCAGGGCATCCACCAGGGCACGCCAGGTCAGCTTTCTTCTGAAAACGGTCACAACAAAAAGAAAGAACGCCCCCACGGCCCCGGCCTCGGTGGGGGTGAAAAATCCAAAATAGATCCCCCCCATGACAAGGAAGAACACGACAATGAGTTCCCACACCTGCTTCAGGGCAACAAGTTTCTCCCCAAGGCTCACCTTTTCAGGGTTCATGGGGGCGGCATCCGGGTGGATCAGCACCCAGATCACCACGATCATGACAAAGGCGATCACCAGGAGCACCCCGGGTAGAATCCCGGACACCAGCAGTTTTCCAATGGACTGTTCGGTGAGGATGCCATAGACCACAAACCCGATGCTCGGGGGAATCAAAAACCCCAGGGTGCCGCCTGCGGCAACGCTTCCCGTTGCAAGGTGGATGTCGTAGTTATACTTTCGCATCTCCGGTAGGGCCACCCGGCCCAGGGTCGCAGCCGTTGCCACGGAAGAGCCGCAGATGGCGGCAAATCCGGCACACCCGCCAATGGTGGCAATGGCAAGCCCGCCCGGAAGCCGTCTCAGCCACTTGTCGGCAAGGGTGTAGATGCCCTGGCTTAAGCCGGACACCGAGGCCAGTTCCCCCATGAGCACAAACAGGGGGATCACGGTAAAGGCGTAGGTGGTAAAGGTGCCGTTAAAGGACCGCTGCAGGGTGGGCAGGGCAACGGCGATATCGGTGATCAGGGAGATGCCCCAGAACCCCACAAAGGCCAGGGCAAACCCGATGGGCATGCCGATGAGCAATAGCAAGAATAAAACGCCGATGCCTAAAAATCCAATGGTCTGGGGATCCATATCAGCGTCCTCTATCCCTTGTGCCTGGTTTGAAATAAAGTGTTAACGGACTCGCAAAGGTTGACCAGGATCTCAAGCCCAAGAAGCAAGGCCCCCAGGGCCAACAGAAATTGAAGGGGATAAAGGGGAATGGCCAGGGTGTCGGTGGTGGTCCTTGCGTGGTACTCCTCCACCCCCATGACCATGCCGTACCAGGACAGCATCCCCACCACCTGGAGGGTGAGGAGGGACGTCAGAATTTCCAGAATGTTTGCAGCAACCGGGGGCAACGCCCGGGTAAGCATGGTGACCCGGACATTGGCCCCCTTCTGGTGGGTATAGGCCATGCCAAGCATGGCAAAGATCCCAAGCATGAAGGAACTCATCTCAATGGCGCCGGGCACGGGCTTTGACAAGAAATAACGGCCCGCCACATCCACGGTGGTCAGCACCATCATCACCACCACCCAGCCCATGCCAAGGGTCAAGGCCCAGCCGGTGAGGCGGTGGATCCAGCATTTCAACCAGGGAAACAAGCCCTTAAAACGGACAGGCATTAAACCCCACGCCCACCTTGCCAAGCTCCGCCTTAAAGGTGGTCAGGGCCTTTTCTGCGGGCAGCCCCTTTGCCTCGAGCTCCCCGGCCCAATCGGCAAGCATCCCGCTGAAACGCTCATCCCAGCGTTTCTGCTCGGCGGAAGACAGGGGGGTGATCTCCATGGCGGTTTTGAATTCCGCCATGACGGACGCATACCAGTTTTCGTCAAACACCCCTGCGATCTTGTAGGCATCCCTGCCCACGGATTCAATCACGGGCTTGAGATCCTCGGGCACCCGGTTCCAGAACCGCTTGTTGACAAACAGCCCCTCGGACACGCAGCCAAAGGATGTGGGGACCCCGTAACTTGCGACTTCATTGAGCTTAAACGCCTTGACCAGGGCCGGACAGGTGACGATACCGTCGATCACCCCGGTCTCCATGGAGAGGTAAACATCCCCCAGGGGCATGAACACGGGGGTGGCACCCAGGGCCTGGATCGCCCGGGTCTGGAGTCCCCCCGGACTTCGGATCTTCATCCCTTTCATATCCTCAAGGGTGGTCACCTTTTTGGTGGTCCACAAATGGGCCATGACACAGTTATTGATGTGAAGCACCTTCACATCCTTGAACTCCGGGCTCAACATTTTGTCGTACATGGCCATGCCCGCCTCGGCACCCTTCCACTTGGCAGGACAGACAATGGGGGAAGAGAGCACGTCGGTCAGGCGAAAGCGGCCCGGGGTCCAGCTCAGGGTGGCATAGCCCATGTCAGAGAGCCCTGTCTTCACGATATCAAAATGGTCCGGGCCCTTGCCAAGGGCGCCGCCGGAATACATGGTATAGGTAATGCGGCCGTTGCTTCTCTTTTTCATCTCCTCGAGCATGGGGATCCACAGCTTCCGGACATCGGCCCCGGCCGGAACATGCCAGGTGCTGAAGCGGATGTTGACCTTTTTTTCCTTGGCAAGCAAGGGGGAGGAGACCAGGCCGACCATGAGCATTGATAGTATAATTGTTACAAATATTCTCCCCATTCGATCCGTGCCAGCCATTGTTCAACTCCTCGATTTAATAGATTAAACCCCACACAAACCCCGACCAGATTATCAGGTTAGCCCCAATGAATACCAGCATCCTTGATCAAAAGCACGTTTTTTTTCTATTGCAATCCTGGAAAGAGCCTGCGATATTGCTTAGATTTCCGATCTACCCGGCACAGCAAGGAGTGAAATGGAACAAGGTAACCGTCGGCTCATCATCATCATCAGCCTGCTTCTCATCACAGGTTTCCTGGGCATCAGCGTGACAAGCTACCTTGTCTCAAGTTCTTCCTTGCGGACCCACATCACCCAGAATGAGCTTCCCCTGACAGGCGACAACATCTATTCTGAGATCCAGAGGGACTTGCTCAGACCGATCTTTATCGCCTCCCTCATGGCAACGGACACCTTTCTCCGGGACTGGGTGCTCCAGGGGGAGAAAGGCTCAAAAAAAATCTCCCATTACCTTGGAGAGATCAAAACCAAATATAATACCTTTTCAAGCTTTTTTGTCTCCGATGCCACCAATAGATACTACTACCCGGGCGGCATACTCAAAACCGTCAGCGAGAAAGAGGAACGGGACCAGTGGTATTTCCGCATCAAGAACATGGATTCAGAGTATGAAATCAACTTGGACCCGGACATGGCCCACAAGGACACCATGACCATCTTCATCAATCACAGGGTCCAGGACTATGACGGCAATTATATCGGGGCAACCGGAGTGGGCCTTGCCATCCATGCCGTAAAAAATTTAATCAACACCTACCAGCGAACCTACCAGCGAAGCATCTACTTTACCGACAGCAACGGCCGGGTGACCCTCCACGGCAAGGACTTTCCCGACCCCCGGAAAAACATCTTTGCCGTCCAGGGCATGGCCGAACACAGGGAGGATATTCTCAAGGGCGCCCCCCTGTCCTTTGAATACCAGGACAACGGCAAAACCGTTTATGTGAACAACCGCTACATACCGGAATTCGGGTGGTATCTGTTTGTTGAGCAGCGGGGAGATAAGGAGATCGATAAGATCAAAAACACCCTGATCACCAACCTGTGTTTATCCTTTGTCATCACAGCCTTGATTCTCCTGGCGACCAACCTGACCATCTCTTCCTACCAACAACGGCTCACACGGATGGCCACCATTGACAAGCTCACCGGCATTTACAACCGCAGGGCCTTTGATATCATCATGGACCAGGCGTTAAAGGATCTCCCACGGGAACAAAAGCCTTTCTCCCTTATCCTGTTTGACATGGACCACTTTAAAAAGGTTAATGACACCCACGGCCACATGGCAGGGGATTGCGTCCTGCAGAAGGTGGTGGAAACCACCGCTAATGCGATCCGCAGCAACGACGTTCTATGCCGGTGGGGCGGGGAGGAATTTCTCGTACTCCTCAAGGAGTGTCCCCTTGAAGATGCCCTGGCAATGGCGGAAAAGGTCCGCAGGGCCGTGGAAGCAGATCCCGCTGTGTACCAGGAAAAACAGATTCCTGCCACCATCAGCCTTGGCGTCACCGAACAGATCCACCAGGATACCCGGGAGAGCCTCCTGAAACGCGTGGACAAGGCCCTTTATGCGGCAAAAGCAAACGGACGGAACCGATGTGAGACGACCCTGGCGACCCGGGAATAACAAGCGATCGGCGCGCCTAGAACTCAATGCCCTTCTGGGCCATGATTCCGGACGTGTAGGGATGCTTCACCTCCTTCATCTCGGTCACGAGATCGGCCGCATCGATGAGGGCCTTGGGGGCGTCCCTGCCGGTTACCACCACATGGTTTTTCCTGTTCTCGTCCGATAAAAAGGCAACAGCCTCGTTGGTATCAATGAAATTGAAGGTCATCAGATAGGTCAACTCGTCCAGGATCACCACCTTGTACTCCTCCGAAGAAATGATCTCCTTGGCCCTGTCCCAGGCATGCAGGGCGGTTTCCCTGTCCTTTTCCATGTTGTCGGATTGCCAGGTAAATCCCCTTCCCATCACATGGAAATCCAGGTTGTCGCCAAAGCGCTCGGCAGAGAAGAGTTCTCCGTACTCCCAGCTTCCCTTCATAAATTGAATAATGCACACCTTGTAACCATGGCCCAGGGCCCTCATGGCAAGCCCCAGGGCCGCGGTGGTTTTTCCTTTTCCATATCCCGTATTAACGATCAGTAATTCACTGTCCATGATAGATCGACCTCTCCTGTACCACCCGTCCTGCCTGGGAAGACAGGACGGTTAAAATATTTAATCAACGATTTCAAAGTCAGGCTCGCTGCCACGGCCCTCCAAATGGTTTTCCGTGCGATAGAGTTTTCCATCCTTTCCAAACTCATACTCAGGCAGTCTACCCATGCCGTGGAGGTGGTATTTTGTTCGATAAAGCTTCCCATCCTCTCCAAGCCGGTAATCCGGGTGCTCTGACCATCCCATGGGATGGCCAACGGTTCGAAAGAGAAATCCGTCCCTCATGGTGTAAATGGGAAACGTGCCGGTTGCTGCCCCTGGGGCGCAAGCCCGGTTAATCTTCATTACATGGTCGCTGTTCATGATTGACTCCTTAAGTTACGTTTCGGAGGTGGGTTTATTGAACTCAACCTTCGGACGGGGTCAGGCGTGTTTACACGAAAAGCCTGACCCCGGACATACGCTATCCCTTGAAATGCGCCAAGGCCTGGCTCAGGTGCTTGACCCAGATGGCTACCATGTTATCGTATTCTGCGGTTCCCTTGAGGACCGTCTTGCAGTCAATGCCCGCTTTTGTCAGGATTGACTTCCAGGAATCGTCCTCGTCGCCTGCCATGTCGTTTCTTGCATGGTCCCCGGCAACGGACATGAACGGAATGAGGTAGGCGCTCTTGACCTTGTTTTTCGCCAGCATCGCCTTGATGTCGCCAATTTCAGGTGAGCCCTCAACCGTACCCACAAAGATATTGGGATCGATCTTCTGGAGGTTGAACATCATGGCCGCATAAAAGGCGTTGGAAGGATGGGGCGTTCCGTGTCCCATAAGAACCACGGCCTCTCCCGGTTTTCTATCTTGGGGAATATTGCTGACCACGGCCCGGGCCACGGCTTCAATATCCGCCTGGCTCGAAATCATAGGCGCCCCAAGCACAATTTGCAGGATACCGTTGGGCATGCCTTCAAAGGCCCGGGCCGTCCTTGCAAGATCGTCATACTCTTCCCCCCGGATGGTGTGGAGGGACTGCACGGCCACGTGGGTAAACCCATCGTCGGTCATCTTTGCCAGGGCCATGGCAACGCTGTCGAGAACTTCACCCTGTTTTGCGAGCTTGTTTCGGATGATGGCCGAGGTGTAGGCCCATCGGACCGGCATCCCATTGAAGGTGGCTTTGACGGTTTTATCGATGTTCTCAAACGACACCCGGGCCTGGGGAACACTGGAGCCAAAGGCAACCAGCAGGATACCCTTTTTCTCAGGACGATCATGGCCATGGGCAAGGACAAGGGCCGGCAGCAGCAACAGGACGATGGAAAGAAACGAGATGATTTTTTTTTGCATTGATTTTCCTCTTGGTAAAACGATTCACAAAAAGCGTTCGAAGCAATAAAAAAACCCCGAACCGATTACAATCGATCCAGGGTATCCCTTTTCTTATCCTGAAAATCTTGATGCCATCCCTGATCCACGGGGAAACACAAATCTATCAGGTAGGTCTTCTGACTCTTGGATCATCCTAATTGCCGCGCCTTCCCCCCGGTTCACATTTCCGAAAGTGGCATCCTGCAGCGTTCGTCCCCAATTACAGCGGCGGGCCCGTTCCGGGATTTCACCGGATTCCCTATTGTGCTCGTTAAGAGCGCCTGACCTGTCCTACATAGATTAAACCCAAGCCCAATGTCAAGGGGGAAATGATCCTGGCCCCAAAACAAAGCATTCCTGAAAAAGTGAAGATTTTTCTTACCATGGAAAGCGTTTGCGGATATACTTTGGCACAAAAATCGACAACCCCCCAAAGCCCCAGCAAAAGAGAGGTGCGGTATGAACAAAGCCAAGATTTGTATCATCGACGAGACCCTGCGGGAAGGCATGCAGCACAGGGGTATCGTCTTCTCCCCAGACCAGGCCCAAACCGTGCTCGAGTTCCAGGCAACCCTTGTCATGGACATCTGCCAGGCAGGTTACCCACCGGCCCATGTGTCGGAACAAACGAAATTGAAACAATTGGTCCATCTTGCCCAAAACCGTGGTTTTCCCACCCGGGTTGCGGCCATGGGACGGGCCTGCCCGGAGGATGCAGGCATCCTGGTCCAAACCGGCACCATGGATTTCCACCTCCATGCCCATGTGCGGCAGAACGACTGGAACAAGGATCTAAGCCGGATCTTTGAAACCGTGGCAGCGTCCCTGGAAGAGATCCGAAACAACTGTCCCGGGGCGTGCATCTCCCTTGCCATCCTGGACATCGGAAGAACGGATCCCGGGTTTCTCTCAAGGGCCGCGACCTACCTGATCAAGGAACTCTCCATTGACATTCTCTCCCTGCCCGACACCTCGGGTATCATGGGGCCGAACCAGATCTATGATACCATCCTCCCCATCTCCCGCCTTGCCCACGGGTCTGACACCCGCCTCAGCATCCACTGCCACAATGATCTGGGCATGGCGTCGGCCAACACCGTCATGGGCGTTGTTGCAGGCGCCACCGTGGTTGAAGCCTCGGTGCTCGGCCTGGGGGAAAGAAACGGGCTTGCCGACCTCTACACCACGGCAAAAATGCTGAAGGACCAAGGGTATGCCCTTGGGATCAACCTGGAGGATGTGGAGACCTTCAAGGCCTATTACCAGTACATCGATACCATTTGCAAGGACCAGACCGGCCAATCCCTTCTCACCTACAACACCCCCTTTTTCGGTGCCGGAGTAAAGACCCATGTGGCGGGGACCCACAGCGGCGGGGGCTATGGTATCCGGCGTGAACAACAATTTTTCATAAATGTCCTGTGCGGCAAAAAACTGGTAAACCAATACCTTGACCAGAAGGGGATAACTTACGCCCCCAAGGCAATCAATGCCATCACCCAGGTGATAAAGAACAACAGCGCACGGTTGAACCGCAGTCTTGGGAAAGACGAGATCCAAGCCATTGCCGACGCCTGTTCCAAACAGCAATAATACATGACTGCTCCCGACGTTGAAAAGCCGAGAAATCTTACAGCAGAAATTTAAAAACAGGAGAATCTCCATGGGTGAAGTGATATCAGTGTTAAAAGAGTTGATGCGATTCAAGACCATCGCATCAAGACCGGACGAATTGAATCGGTGCGCGGATTTCATCGAAACATTTCTTACCAACCTTGGGGTGAGCTACAAGAGAGTTGACAACAACGCCATCCCCTCGATTCTTGTCACCCCGAAACCCGGGGTAACCCCAGTGCTTCTCATGGCTCACTTTGATGTGGTGGACGGTCCTGACGCCCTGTTCGAACCGGTTGAACGGGAAGGAAAAATCTACGGCAGGGGCAGCGTTGACGACAAATATGCCGTGGCCCTCAGCCTTGTTCTTTTAAAACAATGGATGGCAAAACTTGGAAAAGAAGGCCTGGGGCAGGAGCACCTTCCCTTTGGAATTCTCCTGACCGGGGATGAGGAGACCGGGGGATATGACGGGGCCAGACACACCCTGAAAAGCGTTCAAGCTGATTTTGCCATTGCCTTGGACGGCGGAGAGCCTGAACAGATCATCACCAAGGGAAAGGGAATTCTCGATATAAAGCTCACGGCCCAGGGGAAAGCGGCCCACGGCGCCATGCCCTGGCTCGGGACAAATGCCATCGACATCCTGGTGGACGACCTGAAAAAGGTGCGCCCCCTGTTTGAGGCGGATGGGCCCGGACACTGGCACAAGACCCTGAACACGGGCATCATCCAGGGAGGCGAATCGGTCAATCAGGTGTGTGACACGGCCCATGCCGTGCTGGACATACGATATACCGAAAACGATGATCCGGATGCCATCCTGGCAGAGATCGACAGGGTCACGATATCCATGGTAACCACCGAGGAAAAGGAACCCCTCTTCAGGGGGGGAGATTCTCCCCATCTTCAGACCCTCCTCTCCCTTATTCCGGAAGCGGTGACAGGATTTGAACATGGCGCAAGCGATGCCAGGTTCCTGAGCGATTACGGGATCCCCGGCGTCATCTGGGGTGCCCGGGGAATCATGACCGCCCATGCAACGGATGAGCATGTGGAGATCGAGAGCATTTTTTGGATGCTGGATATTCTGGACCGGTTCATGGTCCTTGTGTATGACAACGGAAAGGATCAGAAAAACCCGTAAAAGACGGGGTGGGAAAAGTCTAATCGACCAATGGAAGGCCCACGCAGAACTTGCTTCCCCTGCCCGGGGTGGACTCAACGGTCATGAGGCCGTTGTGGTCTTCGGTAACGATAAAATAGGCAACGCAGAGTCCGAGACCGGTGCCGGTCTGGGTTCCCTTGGTGGTAAAAAACGGTTCAAAGACCCGTTTTCTAACACTTTCATCCATGCCCGGGCCGTTATCTTCCACTTGGATCACCACGTGACGCTCTGTTTTTTTGATGGAAAGGGTGAGTGTGTTTTTCCTGGAGGGATCGGTCTGAAGGGCCATGGCGTGGGCCGAGTTGGTGATCAGGTTGAGAAAAACCTGTTGCATCTTGATACCGTCGCAGGCAACCAAAGGGAGATTTCCTTCATATTCCCGTACAATGGTAACCTTGTGGAAATCATACGTCTCCTTGAGGCTGTAATCGCTCTCAGCCAGTTCCACACTGGTCTCAACCAACTGTTTCATGTCATTGAGCTCTGTTTTGGATTGACTCTTACTGTAGAACGAGAGCATGTTTGCCACTATTTTGGCGGCCCGCTGGCCCGCCTCCCCCACGGATTTGAGCATAAAGGGGATGTTGCGCATCTCCATGTAGAGACGAATTTGATCCATGGTGATACCGCATTTTTCGGCCGCCTCCACATTTTTCGGCATGGACCTGACGATGCGGCTCCGGATCACCTGCATGCTCTGGATGATGCCGGCAAGGGGATTGTTGATCTCGTGGGCCATGCCTGCGGCAAGCCCGCCCACGGACATCATCTTCTCGGTCTGGGTCATGATCTCGCGCATTTTCACCTTTTCCGTTACATGGTCGATCCGGATCACGGCCCCTTTGATGCCGGTATCGGCAAAAGGGACGATATCCATTTCAAAATACCGGATCTCATCGCCTATGACCACCTTGAACTGGTCCACATGCCTGGGCTCCCCCTCCCGGATCACAGCCGCTATATCAAGGTTCCTTGTAAAAAACCGGGGCAGACATCGGTCTACTTTTTCACCCTCGACCGGTACGATATCGCCCATGGCCCCTGGTGCGGCATTCCAATCCATGATATTTCCCAAGGCATCCACACTGACGAAAAAGGAGCCCAGGGAGTTGAACACCATCCGGGTGTAGTTCCTGGCATTAATGAGCGCCTCCTCCCGACTTTTAACCGCTTCTATCATCTGCTTGAAATTTTCCGACACCGCCCGGACCTCAAGGTAGGTTTCACCTTCAAACCCATAGTTGTAGTTCCCCTGGGCCACCTGTTTTGTCTTTTCCGTGAAACGGGAAAGGGGTATCAGGGCCTTCCGAATGTTGAAAATGGCCAAACAGATGCCCAGGGCCGTGGCCAGGACCCCACCGGTGCCGATGACGACCCAAATCTTCCTCAGGGGTGCAAAGGCTGCTTTGGAAAATTGAAACACAGCCACCACCCACCCGGAGTCAGCCATTCGGGTGACACTGCCGATCTGCAAGTTCCCCTTGTGGGAGAATTCCATGGAACCGGTAAACCCGCCAAGGCCCTCTTTGATGACACCAAGGTGTCCGACGTTCACCTGCTGTACCACGTACTCCCGAACCGGATGGGCAATATAGGTGCCGTTTTTATCGACAATGGACGCATGGCCGTGGCTTCCAATGCCGATTCTGTCGGTGATGGAGGACAGGGACTTCAGGTTGAGATATCCCACCAGCACACCGTTCTTAAACGGCAGGGCAAGGGCAAGGGTGGGATACCCGGAATAGATGGAGATAAAGGTGCGGGACCAGAAAGGCCGGCCGGTCTGCTTAACGGCCCCGTAAAACGGATGACCGGTCATATCGATGCCCACCATATCCTGCTCAAAAGGAGCGATATGGCTGACCTTGCCCCTGGCATCCAGGACCCTGATCATCTCAAAGGTGTGATAGTGACGAAGAATCGAAACCAGATAGGAATCGATATTGTCAAGGGAGATCAACTTTTCCGTTTCGATCATCTCCTTGATCTGAACCAGGATGCGTTCCGGCTCCTTTAAAAACCGTTCAACCTCCCCGGCAACGGCCTTGGCAAGCAGAAGATTCTTGCTGAACACCTCCGCTTTAATGCTTTTGTTCAAGATGTTCAGGCTGATGAACCCCAGGAAAACAATGGGCAAAATTGCTGCAATGATGAAATTTACGGTCAAAAGCCGTTTCAGACTCTGCTTAAACATCATTTATCCCGTCCTGTTGACCATCCAAAATCATAACCTGTCAATGGTTACGAACCTGCCGTTCTGAACGACGATGAGATTTGAGCTGTGCAGTGCTTCCCCGAATTCATCAAATTTAAAAGCAAACTGGAGCCCGCGGAATTCTTCAATATTCTTGATCCGGTCTCTCAGGTCCTGGCCATCATAGCCCTGGGTCAGGGCGGTGAAGAGCACCTGAACCGCGTCATAGGCGTTGACAGCCCCGAAATCGGGTTCCCTGGCAAACCGTTTGACAAAGGCCTTTTTAAAATCAAGATAAAGGGGCTCCTGGCTCATCCGGTCAAATTTATGCAAGAACATAACCCCCTCCACCGACGCGCCACCTTGGAGAACCAACTCCTTTGTCAAGGCCCAGCCGCTTGAAAATATCGGGAGATCCCCTCCGAGTTTTCGAAATTGCTGGCAGATCATTGCCGTGTCAACAGCATTTGCCGAGATGACAAGGCAATCGGCCCCATGGAGAAGGAGCTCCCGGGCCCGGCCTAGGTAGGGGCTGTCCTCCTCTGGATCAAATCCAGTTATCGTAATATTCCGGTCGCCCCCGGCATCCCCAAAGGGAGCCGCGAAATAGGAGCACCAGCTCTCGGCAAAGGATCGGTTGGTGAGGTCAAAAAGACAGGCCGGTTTTTTAAGCCCCATTTTTTCCACGGCATGGGCACCTAACTTTTCCGCCTCGTATCGATTGGAGTTGACCACACGAAAAAAGTAATCCTCCCTGCCGGAGAGCTCCTCGGAACTGGCCGTCGGGGAAATCATCACGATCGTTTCCCGGTTGACCAGGGGCAGCGCAGCCAGGGTCGTAACGCTTGTCATGTGCCCGACAATGGCCACGACCCCGCGACCTATGAGCTTCCGGTCCACCTCAAGGACCGTTGACCAGTCAGACCGGTCATCCCCCACAACCAGCTCCACCGGGATACCGTTGAGCCCGCCTTTTTGGTTCATCTCTTCGATGGCCAGTACCACACCGTCCCTGCCATCAATCCCAAGGGCGGAGAACCTGCCGGTCAGGCTTCCGGCAAACCCAATCTTAAGGCTCTTCTCCCTGTCACACCCGATGGCGCAAATGAGCATCAAACAGCAGAGCACTGTCCTTGTAATTCCATGGAGCCGGATTTTTCTCGTTTTAGAAGAACCCATCCTGCCTCCGCATTCAAGACCTGATTTGTAAAAAACGAACCTGGACAAGCCAGAACCAAAGCGTGGTGTTATTCCAGGGTCACGAATCTGCCGTCCTTGATGATGATCCTGTAATAGTTCCGCTTGGCATCGCCATGGGCATCGAGTTCAAAATCCCCCTGAAGCCCCTGAACGACGCGATGATCGAGGATTGTCTTTTTAAGATTCCCAGGGTTGACATCCATTCGAAGGGCCCTGATCAAAAGAGATGCGGCATCATAGCCGCACATGGCCGCAAACCCAGGCTCCTCTCCATAAGTGTCAACATAATCGTCCCTGAAACCAAGGTAGTTGTTCTTTTGGTTGTCCTGATCAAAATAGTGAAAAAAAATCATCCCCTCCACCGCCCTGCCCCCCTGGAGCAGCAGTTGCTTTGTCTGGGCCCAGCCGGAGGAAAACACCGGCATCTTCGACCCTTTTTTCCTAAGCTGGTGACACACCATTGCCGTGTGAAGGGCGCCTGCAACCAGGAGCAGGCCCTGGGCATTGGCTTCAAGGATCTCATCCACGAGATCTCCGTAGGCGACATCCTGGGTGGAGGTGAAGGTCACCGGAACCACCCTGCACCCCGGGTGTTTCTCAAATGATTCCTTGAAGCTTGTGAACCAGGGGTGGGAAAAGGATCTGTTTCCCAGATCATAGAGGCAGGCCACGGTTTTCACATCGGTCCGGGTTGCAATATGGTCGGCCATGAGATTGACCCTTGCCGTGTTTGACCCGATCACCCTTAAAAAATAGTCGTCCATGCCGCTCAACCCATTGGAACTCACCGTGGGACCGACCATAACCATTCTTTCCCGGTTGATCAAAGGAAGGGCCGCAAGGGTCATGGAACTTGTCATGTGCCCGATGATGGCGACCACCCCCTGGTCCATGAGTTCCCTGTCTACGGCAACGGCTGTTTTGGGATCGTGCTTATCATCCTTTACGATCAGCTCCACAGGCCGGCCTTGGATGCCCCCGGCCTTGTTGGCCTGTTCCACTGCCAGCAGCGCGCCGTTCCTGCCAGCCGTACCAAGATCGGACAGCCGGCCGGTCAAGCATCCGGAGAACCCTATTTTCAAAGGTTCCGGTTTGTCGCACCCACAAAAAAGGACCATTAAAAACAGCGCAGATGCAGCTGCAGTTGCAGTTGCAGATGCAAAACCACGGAAACCCGCATACTTTTTCATGGACTCCTCCCCCGGAACAGGCGTTGGATGTCACCCTGTAACTGAAACGATTTAGGATCGCTGGATAGATTTTTCAATATTATCGGTTGCCCCTTGGGGTGTCAAGGCAAAACAGGCGACCGGAACAGCCTTAGCCCATTGGGGGAGGGACGAATTTTCATTGCAAAGCCCAAATACTTCTATTAATGATCTTTTCCGCAGCAGGAACCGGGGCCTGCACACCCGGCATGGTGCTTCCTCCTTTTTTTGGGTTTCAAACGACCCATTTTCGTATTTTTACCATTTGGTTGTCAAGCTGATTTCCTTTGCCCCGATTTTATGGTACTTTCCTCTTCAGCAATCAATGTTTTTTCAAAGATGGAGCACTTAAATTGAAGTCAGATCATGCAATCGTTCTAAAGGATGTCTCGTTCTCCTACAACCGGGGCTTTGTGCTTGACAATGTCTCCCTCAGTGTCAAAAAAAAGGATTTTGCAACCGTTGTCGGCCCCAATGGCGGAGGAAAGACAACCCTGTTGAAGCTTCTCCTGGGTCTTCTTAAGCCGGACTCGGGATCCATTGAGATCCTTGGCCAATCCCCGGAACAGAGCAGGCTCAGGGTGGGGTACATGCCCCAGCATACCCAACTGGATATGCAGTTCCCGGTCACGGTCATGGATGTCGCACTCATGGGGCGTCTCGGCAGCAACTTCTGGGGCAGGTATTCCAAACAGGACAGGATTGAGGCTGAAAAGGCCCTTGAGGAGGTCGACCTCAAGGCATACAAGGCCGACCACTTCAGCCAGCTCTCAGGGGGACAGAAACAGCGGGTCCTCATTGCCAGGGCCTTGTGCAGCGATCCCGAGCTGCTGCTCCTGGACGAACCCACCGCAAACGTTGACCAGGAATCGGAACTGGCCCTGTTTTCGATCTTAAAGGAGCTCAACAACCGTATGACCATCTTGATTGTCTCCCATGACCTGGGCTTCACCTCCCAGGTGGTAAAAAGCGTTATCTGCGTCAACCGCAAGATCAATATCCACCCCACCACAACCATGGACGGCACCCTGGTCAAGGATCTCTACGGCGGCGACCCGAGGATGATCCGCCACGACCACAGATGCAGCGAAAGGGGGCATTCCTGTGATTGATTTTTTCCACGCCCTCCTGGACCCGGACCTGACGTTCCTCAGGAACGCTTTTATCGTCGGCATTTTCGCAAGCATCTCCTTTGGCGTCATCGGCACCTACGTGGTCACCAAAAGAATCAGTTATCTTGCAGGGGCCATCTCCCATTCGGCCTTTGGCGGAATCGGTGGCGCACTCTACATGAACAAGGTCCTGGGCTTCTCCTTTATCCAACCCATCCACGGGGCCATTGTCTCGGCCCTTGGCGCCGCAGTCATCACAGGCCTTGTCAGCCTCTACGCAAAGGAGAGGGAGGACACGGTCATCGGCGCCATCTGGGCCGTTGGAATGGCTGCGGGTCTCTTGTTCATCGACCTCACCCCGGGTTATTTTGAAGTATCCAGCTTTCTATTCGGAGATATTCTCCTCATCTCCCCCCATGACATCACCATGGTGATCTGTCTTGATACCGTTATCCTGCTGACATCCGTGCTTTTTTTCAATAAACTGCTGGCCGTCTGCTTTGATGACGAATACGCCACCCTCAGGGGCGTCAACGCGTCACGATACTATCTTCTCCTTCTCTGCCTCACAGCCCTCACCGTTGTTCTGCTGGTGAGAATCGTGGGCATTGTCATGGTCATTGCCCTCCTGACCCTGCCCCCTGCCGTGGCTGGAAAGTTCACCACCAGCATGGGAAAAATGATGGCACTGTCCGTCTTTTTCTGCATGGTGTTCAACGGTGTCGGCCTTGGGGTAAGCTATTCCATGGGACTCTCCACCGGCCCTGTCATCATCGTCATTGCCGGGGTCACCTATCTTGGGGTCATCTCGTTAAAGCGAATCAAGGCCCTGGTTAAAAGCCGCTGACCCGGATCTTTTGCCGGGTAAATTCTGCCGCCCCAGGGATACCGACCATGGATCTGTTACATAACGCCTGGGCAATCTGGAGGAAAGCGGCTGCCAGCGCTGGTGCTCAACCCAAAATATTTTATTCTTAAAATTGTGGCACGAAAGATGCTTATATTGCCGACAACGATGGTTTACTGAACATTTTTTCAAGGAGAATATTTCATGGTAAGTATCAGCAATACTGAGGCATACAGAACCAATGACCGCTATGGCAGCAGCAACAAGAACGTCATAGAAACAACAGACACCGCCAAAACAACCGAGGCCGGCAAAACCGCATCCACGGACAATTCAGTCATAAAAAAGGATACGGTGACCCTCTCAAAAGACGTGCCCCTTGCACAGCAACGGGAGGCCATGGGTCTTCCCCCCACGGGCAGGCTCGCAAAGGAAGATATTCAAGCCGTGGCCGATGCCGATGAAAAAAAGGTAAAAGCGGCCCTTGAATCGACCATGGAGGCGCTTGGCATCGATAAGGATCAGGAGGTGTCCCTCTCGTTGGACGCCAAGGGAAAGATCGTCATCAAAGAAAAGTTTGAGGGCAAGGCAGACCTTGAGAAACAATTGAACAATGACGAAGGGTTCAAAGCCACCTTCAACCGCCTGGCAACAAACAATGAGTTCCTCGATTTTACGACAAATCTCCAGACAAAGTCCAACAGCATGAGCCTTGTGTCTTTCATGAACGGTGATTCAGACGATTCGGATTGGAGCGCCCTGTTGAAAATCGCCGAAACCTACAACCAACTGAAAGCCACCAAGGATCCCCTGGAGACCATCTCCATGATAAGCCACAAGGAGACCCCCTTTGAGTTTGTTCATGCCCCCAAGGAGAACACGGCCGGATAGCCCTGTGCCCCCCGAAGGTATTTACAAATCCAGGCCGGACACGCGGCAGATTTTTACCGAAAGCCAAGAGTGCGTAAGAATACGTCTTACGCGCCCTTGGCCGTTTCAGGCAACGGACCGAAGAGGGTTAACTTGTTAGCTTTCGTTTGATGATATTCGAGTTACACCATTTTTTCCTTTGATGTATAGTGGTTTTCTATGTAGTCATCAGCGTCAACGCTGCACAGGTGTGGGTGTATCCCCAAACCTATTCTGATAGCAGATTTTTCTCCATTATCTATTGTTCTTGGATGAGCATCTGGCCATAAAGTGTTATTTTACCTTTCCTTGGGATAGATCGCTTATTGTATGCGTTCAACAAAACCTCTATACGATACAACCATATCTAATTTTAAAATAAAATTCATTGAAAATCTTACCATTATTTCTGGTTTAGTATGGCAAAATCATCACCATATGATTTTGATCATTTACCAACCTCGCAATCCCAAAGCAAGCGCTTATTACAAGTGCGTTGAAAATCATTTTGAATAGCTGAAACAGATATGGGACGATGTTTGTAAATCCCGCTATGGCTATTGGCGGATATATGATGATTTTCTCAATCACAATTGAATTTAAAAAAATAGTTGACACGGAAACCTTCTGCCTTTATAGTTTCCATAGAAACTTTATTCAGGAGAATATTCTATTATGAAAAATGAAATTGATAAAAAAATAATGATTGTCAGAAAACTGTTGCAGATAGGTGCCTATCTGCAAAAAACCGGAGCAAGGGTTACAAAGGAGTATGGCCTAACCCAGCAACAGTTTGTTGTATTAAATGAAATTGTTGAAAAAAAAACGGTAAATCAAAAACAACTTGTCGGTGAGCTTTTGTTTGAAAAATCGAATGTTTCCAAAATTGTTAAAAAGTTAAACCATTCGGAACTAATTGACATTTCGATTTCAAAAGGTGATGCAAGATTGACAATTCTTTCTGCAACAAAAAAAGGAGCGGATTTAAGGAGAAAATGTCTGGATAGTTTAAATGAATTGAGTCTTGAATGGCTTGATTCTCTTAGTGAGTATGAAATTGAAAAATCTTTAAATTCTCTTAGCGTGATCAGGCAACTCATTTTCAAAAGTTAGTAAAAAAAGGGAAATTTTATGAATTTTAAAAGAATAAAAAAAAGGATCGTTTTTAAACAAATCAGTCATTTTATATTATTTACACTTTTAGTGATAACGCTGTGTATTACAGGGTATGGAAATCTCTACAAACTAAATGCTGAGGAATACAAGGAGAAAAGGAGTCAAACGATAACTAAACAATATGTATTTTTTTACATGATGAAAAAGGATCTGAAAAAAGACGTTAATGAAATTAAAAAAGTTGTACAAGAACATATTAAGTATTGGCATGATAACAAACTTGAAAACTATTCGGGCGGACCTTTTTCCGACCGGAGCGGTGGAATGATTTCATTTAATGCCGACAGTATAAATACTGCTGAAGAACTTGCAATGAACGATCCTTTTGTTATAAATGATTTAATAGAAACCAAATGGATTAAAGAATGGATGAAGGAATAAAAAATGGCCAATTCAGTAGATAAAATACTATTTGAAGATTTGGCAGAAAAAAACCCTGAAGACGTTTGCCGCAGGGCATTATGTGAATATGATAAGGATAAAAAATGCTATACGGTTTTTGCGTGGGGAGATGAATACAAAATATATCCTGGGGAATATAAAATTGACCGTATCAGTAATAATCCCGAACCGCCTCATAAATATTTCAATGTATTCTTAGTCAACTATCTCCTGCAGTCAAAGGATGTCAGGATTTATAACGAATGGATATCCGAAAAAGATATTCCCGGTGGAATGAATTTTTTTAGCGGTCCCCATGAAATCCCGACAAATCAAATCACTAAAAGATTTGGTGATGATGTTGAAAGTTTTAAAAAGCATTGTGAAAAACTTGACGGTACTTTGTTTGATATGGCAGATGCAGCCTATATTTTCAGAATTACACCCCGAATTAAGGTTGCAGTATTGTACTGGAGAGGAGATGAAGACTTTCCGGCTGAAGCTAAATTGCTTTATGACAAATCCATTACGGATCAACTTGCGTCCGATATCATTTTAGCAGTGGCTGTAGATGTCTGTTGGAGAGTTAGTGGTAATAATTCTTAACGTATTTTCAGAAAAAATGACCCTGTAATCGGAATCGTGGGATGGCCTTTGAGTTCGTTCATACCACCAGGAGAGCACGGCCGGATAGCCCTGCTCCCCGGGGGTATTTACAAACCTGGGCCAGACACGTGGAGGATTTGGCCAAAAGCCAACGGCGCGTAAACATACGTCTTACACGCCGTTGGCCGTTCCAGGCAACGGACCGGAGGGGGTTACGCCTTGATATTGCCAGCCCTGACAGCCTTGAGGTAGTTCATGCAGAAGTTGTCTTCACCCTTGAGCATCTCGGAAGTCCTGAGCACAGCCATGATATCCTTGTCAAGGGGATCCATGATGGCGGCGTCAAACCCGTGGGCCATCATCATCACAAGAAAGTTCCGGTTGATGATCTTGCGCTGGGGAAGCCCATAGGAAATGTTGGACAACCCGCCGGTGGTGTGAACCCCTTCGATTTCGGTCATGATGGTCTTTACAGCCTTCATCACCATCATCCCGTTCTGGCTGTCCACGCTCATGGGCTGGATCAGGGGGTCGATAAAGATATCCTCCCGCTTCATCCCTATGTTCTCCAACTCCTGGACAATACTCTTGGCCCGGGCCACAATATCCTCAAAGCTCTTGGGCATGCCGGAATCATCCATGCAGAGGGCGATGATCTTGCACTCCTTTCCCTTTAGAAAGGGAATCATGGCATCGAATCGCTCCTTCTCCAGGCTGATGGAGTTGACCATGGGGGTCTTGTCCACCATGCCATAGGCCATCTCCAGGATGGCCGGGTCGGGGCTGTCAAGGCACAACGGCAGGTCTGTCGCCTCCTGAACCACCTTGAGGAGCCAGCGCATATCCGCCTCTTCATGGCCGATCCTGGCCCCGGCATTAACATCGATGTAGGTGGCCCCGGCCTCGGTCTGTTTTTTTACGTCATCCTTTATGTAGGCGTCGTCCCTGTCTGCAACGGCCGCCTGCACCTTTTTAAGGGTGGTGTTGATTCTCTCTCCAATGACTGTGAACATCGGTTTCCTCCGTTAATATTTTTTACCGTAACAAGTAATGCAAACATCATTTCGATCAGGCCATAAGGCTCTTGGCAAGCTTGCTTGCGGAACCGGCATCCGGCGCATAGCCGTCCGCACCGATCTCATCGGCATAGCTCTGGTTCACCGGCGCCCCGCCCACAAGGATCTTGATCTTGTCCCTCAACCCGCTCTCTTCAACGCTCTTGATGGTCTGGGCCATCATGGGCATGGTGGTGGTCAAGAGGGCGGACAGGGCAAGGATGTCGGCATCGTTATCCTTAATCGCCTTGATAAAGGCGTCGGGATCCACATCGACCCCCATGTTGATCACCTCAAATCCGGCGCTCTCCAGCATCATGGAAACAAGATTCTTACCGATATCGTGGAGATCGCCCTTAACGGTTCCAAGGACCACCTTGCCGACGCCTGCGGAATCCTCTTCGGAAAGAAGGGGTTTCAATATTTCAACGGCGCCTCCCATGGCCTGGGCAGACATGAGCACCTCGGGAATAAACATCTCCCCGGACTCCATGCGTGCGCCCACGATGTCCATACCCGCGATCAGTGCCTGGTCAAGGATATCCTTTGCTGAAACCCCTGCATCAAGGGCCGCCTGTGTCAGCTCTGCAACTTTTTCCCCATCCCCTGTCAACAGTGTCTCTGTGATTGTTTTTAGATCGGACATGTTTATTCCTCCATGTTAATTATTTTTCTTGATTGGTTTGTTGTGCTTAAAAAGATCTTTGATGGTTGACGCAAGCAGCATGTACATAACAAAAATAAATGGAAATGCGCCGACAATGGATGCGGTCTGTAGCGCCTTCAGCCCGCCTGAATAAATCAGCACCACGGCAAGTCCGCCCAGTAGAACGCCCCAGAATATGATGAGCCGCCGGCGTATTTTCCCGTTCTCGGCGCCCCTTCCGCCGGTGGAGAACCGGGTGATCACATAGGTGGCCGAATCTGCCGATGTGATGAAAAACGATGCGATCAACACATTGGCAAGAAAGGCCAGTACGCCGTAAAACGGAAGGTGTTTCAAGGTTTCAAACAAAGCCACCTCAACGCTTTGGCTCACGATCTCTCCAATGGCAATGCCCTGGAACAGTTCCAGGTGGATGGCCGTTCCCCCGAGGAAACTTGCAAAGATAAAGGAGAAGATCACCGGAAGGATCATCACCACCAGTACAAACTCCCGGATGGTCCTGCCCCGTGAGATGGTTGCGATAAAGGCCCCCACAAAGGGCGCCCAGGCGATCCACCAGGCCCAGTAAAACACGGTCCAGGATCGGGTCCAGGCCAGGTTGTCAAAGAGCGTGAAACTCGTGGACAGGGGTAAAAGCTCCCTGAGATAATCCCCAAACCCCAAGAGAAAGGTCCTGACCAGGTACCCAAAGGGACCGTACAGGGCGAAAAAGCCAAGCATCACCAGCATCAGGGTGACATTCAATAGGGAGAGAAACTTGATCCCCCGCTTCACCCCGCTCAGGGCCGAGGCGATGAACATGACAGTGATCACGGAAATAATAATTGTGGTGGAAAGGGTGGTCCCGGGAATCCCGGCAGAGTGGGCCAGTCCGCTTGTGATCTGGAGGGCCCCCAGGCCCAGGGAGGTAACCACCCCCATGACGGTGGCCCAGACCGCAAGGATGTCCACCAGGGTGCCGGCCTTGCCCCCCATGGCGTCGCTCCCGCCAAATAGGGGGGCGATGCACTGGGAAATCACCCCGGGCTTGCCCCTGCGAAACTGAAAATAGGCAAGGGGAAGTCCCACGGCCACATAGGTGCCCCAGGCATGGATCCCCCAGTGGAAGAAGAAGATCTCAAAGGCCATCCGGGCAGATTCTGCAGAGTTGCCCGTTCCCATGGGGGGTCCTGTGAAATGGTAAATGGGCTCGGCAATGGCCCAGAACACAAGCCCGATACCCATGCCTGCGGAAAAGAGCATGGAAAACCAGCTGATTCTGCTGTGTTCGGGCACTTCATCATCCCGGCCCAGGCGCACCTTCCCAAAGGGAGAGATGGCGATTACCAGGCAGACAAGGGCAAAGAAGCTCACACTCCCAAGGTAGAGCCAGCTCCAGGATTGGGTCAGATAGGCAAGCACTTTGTTGGAGACGGCTGCCAAGAGATCTGGGAAGAGCCCCCCCACAAGGATGAAGGGAAGCACTAGAAGGGTTGCCCCGTAAAAAACCCGGATATCCAGGTGATTGCCCAGCAATTTCCTGATTAAATCTTCCATCTGCTTCCCCTTGCCCATCTTATCTCCTTTGTCCTGTTGAGGTTTCACGCCCTGCTCGTTTTTCCGCTAGCCGTTTCTCCTAACCTTTTTTCTTTGCCGCAACATAGGCGGTCAGAGCCTTCTCGATCCCGGGATCGATATCCGGCCGCTCATAGGTGGCAAGACGCTGACTCACCTTGTCCTCGGCCACCTGGTCGATCCGTTTTTTGCCCGCCTTTGTCCAGGCATCGTAATTCATGCGACTCATGAGATCGGTCGAGTACAGCTCGGTCCTGCAAAGCTTGAAGGTCTTTGGATGGGTCAGGTACTGGCCGCCGATGCCAACCGTTTTTATCATCTCCACATCGATGGAGTCATCGCTTACGGCGGTGGGCCTGAACATGTGGCGGATCAGCCCGCAGGTCTCCTCGTCCAGCAGAAATTTTTCGTAACTCATGGCAATGTAGGAACCCAGGATGCCGCAGGAATGAAGAATGAAGTTGATCCCGTTCCTTGCCGCCGTCGAAAGTGCCAGGGCGGACTCGATCCCTGCCTGGGCGTCCGGGAAGAGGGAGTCAGTCAGTCCGCCACCGGAGCGGGAGGGCAGGTTGTAGAACCTTGCCATCTGGGCGGTGAACGAGACATTCATGGAAAGCTCCGGCGCCCCGATGCTCAGGGCACCTGTCCGCATATCCATGGCCGAGGAGGTGGAACCATAGATAACAGGCGCCCCCTGGCGCACCAGCTGGGACAGGGTGATACCGGCCAGTATCTCGGCGTTCTGGAGGGTCGCAACCCCGTCCATGGTCACAGGTCCGGAGGCGCCGGCCATGATCAGGGAAGCAATGACACAGGCTTGACCGTGGCGGGCAAGCTCGATAAGAGAGCCTGCCATCTCATCGGAAAACTGCAACGGGGAAAGGGAGTTGATCAGGGAAACCGAAACGGCCTTGTCCATAATATTCTCCTTTCCGCCCCAGGCAATGGCGGCCATCTCAAGACCCTCCACGGCCGCCTTTCGCGACACGGGACTTCCCATGAAGGCCTTGTCGCACAGGAGGATATTGGAGAGATTCAGGTCCAGGTGCACGGTCTCATGGGGCATATCCGAGGGCTCCACCATCATCCAACCGTTCATGTTAATGTGCTTGGAGGTGTGAACCAACTTGCAGAAGTTGTCGTAATCCTCCATGGTGGCCTCCCGCTGATCCCCCTGGGGGGTGATCACGTAGGGGGCACCATAACCGGGAACAAACACAAAATCGTCTTCCCCGATATCAACATTATTTTCAGGATTCCGGGCATACACCCTGAACCGTTTCGGCACGGTCTTGAGGGCCTGTTCCACATCCTTTTCCTCAAAAAAGACAATCTTTCCATCGACCCTGAAACCATTTTTTTTGAAGATCTCCAGGGCCTCGTCCTCGTTAAAGATCACCCCGGTGTTTTTCAGGATATCCATGGATGCATCGTGGATCCTGGTGATCTGTTCCGTGCCTAATTCCTGCATTCTATCGTACATGGTGTTCTCCTTTTTATTGGTCTGGTCTGATTTTTAATGGGACCTATTGTTTTTCATTATCGCTAATGGATCGGTTCAACCCCCTGAAGGTTCCGAATAGAACCAACAGCAGCAGAAACATCAGGGGAAACGCCGTTGCAATGGATGCCGTCTGGATCGCCTTGAGGCTTCCCGTGCCGGAAAGAACGGCGGCAACAGCACCAAGGGCGATGCCCCAGAAGGCCCTCAGGTTCTTGCCGGGGGTTTCGTGGCCCGAAACAAACATGGCAAGGGCGAGGGCAGCGGAGTTTGCGCTGGTGAGAAAAAAGGTGGCAATGAGGAATATCAGCACAACGGCAAGAAGGCCGGTCATGGGCAGGTGCTGGGCAATGGCAAAGATGGCGCTCTCAACCCCGTGCTCCTTCAATGTAGCAGTGACGTCAAAGCTGATTCCCGATCCCCCCACGACCCCGTACCAGAGGAAATTACCCAGGGTCGGCAGGAGCAGAGTGGCGGCCACGGTCTCACGGATGGTTCTGCCCTTGGAGATTCTTGCGATGAATACCGCAACAAAGGGAGCCCAGCTCATCCACCAGGCCCAGTAAAACACGGTCCAGCTGCCGATCCAGTTCCCCTCGACTCCTGGAGCGGTAAAGAGACTCATGGGAATGAAGTTGAGGAGATATTGGCCGATGGCGTTTGTCGTAAGGTTAATGAGGAAAATCGTGGGGCCGAACACAAGGATGAAAAACCACACCGCAACAAACACCCACATATTGATATCGCCCATGAGCTTGATCCCCTTTTCAAGCCCTGAATAGACTGAAAAGGTGAAGATGGCGGTGAGAATCCCGATGATGATATAGATACCGCCGCTGCCAAGCTCGATCCCGTACTGAAACTTGAGGCCGGAGGAGAGCTGGAGCGCCACAAGTCCCGTGGTGGTGGCAAGGCCCCCAAGGGTTGCAAATACAGCAAAGATGTCCAGGACCTTGCCCCAGACGCCGTGGATGCGATCACCGATCACATAGTAAAAGGCGCTGGAGAATCGCAGGGGAAGGTTATTGGTAAAGCAGGCATGGCCCAGGGCAACGGTGAGCATGGCGTAGATGGCCCAGGCACTGAGTCCCCAGTGGAAAAACGAATAGGTCATGGCATTGGCCCCGGCCCCGGGGGTGATTGCCTCTCCCCCGAAATAGGGTGGCGGGCTCATGTAATGGTAGGCGGGCTCTGCAGGTCCCCAGAACACGATGCCCGCTGCGATGGCAGACCCGAACAGCATGGCAAACCAGGAGAAGTTAGAAAACTCGGGACGATCGTGGGCCAGCCCCAGCTTAATGGATCCGTATTTCCTCCCCATGAGGACAAAACAGCCAATAACTAGAAGAAATGCGGTTAAGAGATAAAGCCATCCCCAATAAGTTGTGGTCCAGCCAAACACGGCATTGATGGTTGAACCCATGTTTTCCGGAAACAGGACGGCCCATAACACAAAAAGAACGGTTACCGAGGCCGAAACCCAGAAGACCGTGGGATCAAAGGGTTTTGAACTACTTGTTGAACTGGACATTGAACTCTCCTTTTAATGAACTCTTTGAATCGTAAATCAAAAGGCCTGTATGTTGCGATGCCACGTAAACAGGTTGATGTAAGGCAACAGCGCAAATGATACAGGCATAAATCTCCAATGCCGACAACTATCGCAAGTTGCATACCACGGGGATGCCGTCCGCCTTCCCCCAAGGAGAAAAAGAGAGTAACATTCCGATATCGCTTACAAATTAAAAAGGATATTTTTAAAACAAGAAAAGATCAACACCAATTTCCTAGGGAAATAGAAAAATTTTTTTCGCCGAAACACCCCTAATTAGAAAAAATATTTTCACCCTGAAAAATTATTTGCTAATTAGGATTACAGAATTCTTTCCTGACGAGGCTGTATTTTTTGAGCTTGTAGTGGAGGAGCTGCCGGGAAAGGCCCAACTCCTTTGCGGCCTGGGTGACGTTGCCCCGGGTTGAATCCAATACCTGGCTGATGGCCTGCTTCTCCTGCTCGGCCTGGATCTGGGCCAGGCTTTTTCTTTCCGGGTCGGGCCGGCTGCCCATGATATCTGAAATGGGCACCTGGATTTCGGTCATCTCCTGGAGCATGGTCCGCCGCCTGGAAGCGATCGTTGGCCCCGTGTCGATGGCGTTCCTCCCTTGATTTATGTCCGAATCGTCCATCACCAAGGGGGTAGAGCAGATATTATCAGGTTCAATGGAACCAAGGCCCGTTGAAAAGTGTTTGGCATCCAGCACATCTTCGTGGCCTGCTATGTTCATGGCACCTTCGAGCAAGTGCTCAAGCTCCCGGACGTTGCCGGGCCAGTGGTACTCGCTGAACAGCTCCAGTACCCTGTCAGAGACCCTGGCCACATGGGTTCCCAACGCGGAATTGAGTTTACGGATAAAATGGCTCACAAGCTCGGTCATGCCGGCAATCCGTTTGCGCAAGGGGGGAATCTTGATCAGCACCACCCCCAGCCTGTAGAAGAGGTCGATCCTGAGCTGATCGTTTTTAATGGCCTCCCTGGGATCACTGCTCACCGAGCTTAAGATCTTGACATCCACGGCCTGTTCGGTCAGGGAGCCCACCCTTCTGACCGTCTTCTCCTGGAGAACACGCAGAAGCTTTGCCTGGAGATTCACGGGCATGGCAAGGAGCTCGTCAAGGAAGAGGGTTCCGTTGTTGGCCGTCTCAAAGAGCCCGGGCTTGTCCATGGCACCGGTAAAGGCACCCTTGCAGGTGCCAAACAGCACCCCCTCCAGAAGATCCTTGGGAATGGCGGCGCAGTTCACGGCAACATAGCGGTTGCAGCTCCTGGGGCCGTGGTTGTGGATGGACTGTGCAAACAGCTCCTTTCCGGTTCCGGTTTCGCCAAAGAGCATGATGGGCGAGGATGAGGCAGACGCCTTTCTTGCCGCCCGGACAGACCGCTGGAAATCGGGACTAATGCCCACAAGATCTGCAAAGGTGAACCTTGAACCGTTTCCAATATCCGGCTTAATATCAGCGATGGACACCATGGGAGTGGATCGCTGGAGCAGCTCGTAATCTTTGACAAAGCAGACGGCCCCTGTCACCTCATTGTTTGTGAACACGGGATAGACCGAGGTGATGGAGTTGGCAATGTTACCTTTAATGGTGCGGTAGAAAAAGGTACGGTTCTTGATGGAGCACTGACGCTTGATGCACTGGATGATCATGCTTGTCTCATCGGTCAGATCATAGATTTCGGTCAGCTTTTTCCCCAGCACCTCATCGGGTTCAAACTTGTCGATCTTTGCCTGGGAAAGGTTGTAGTAGAGAATCACACCGTCCCTGTCCGTTATGATCACCCCATCGTCTAGTCTGTCCAGGACAGAAAAAAAATCAATGTTGCTTAAATCAAAATCGCCGAAGCGGTTTCCTGCGTCCTGAGCTGCCATGGATCATCCTCCACCTGCTGTGATTTTAAAACATGATACCAGCTTATCCTTGATCTTCCAACCCATTAACAGTTCACGGCATTTCAGATCCGGCCCAGGGAAGTCCCTGCAAAGGATTCCACAAGGGAGGAGGGAACAAAGCGCCCGTTTTTTGAATCCACAGCAAGCTTTGACACGGAATAGACCGGGTCGTGGGTATAGAAAATCCAGGCGTTCCCTTCATAGACCTCTTTGAACACGCGCTTTTTCTCGTTGACAAGCTCTTCGGGAAACCGGTCATACCCCATGGTGATGGGAAGGTTAACCCAAAAATGGCCGGGTGCGATATCGCCGGCAAAGACAAGGCTGCCGTCATCACAGCTGATGTGGGAGAGCATCATGCCCGGGGTGTGGCCGTTGCTTTCCATGAAGCGGATCCTGACACCGTCCAATTCCAGGAGATCTCCGTTTTCTTTCAGACTGAGGCGGTTGCTCTCTTCAAGGAGACGATTGAGCGCCGGGATAAATGAGGCCCGGTCCCTTATGTGGGGAGAGCAGGAGCGCTCCCAGTTGGCCCGACCGGTGATGAACTCGGCATTGGGGAAGAGAAGTTCCGGCTCCCTGCCCTCCTGCCAGGTGGCCAAGAGTCCCCCGGCATGGTCAAAGTGAAGGTGGGAAAGCACCACATGGGTGATATCCCCATGGTCAAGGCCAAGGTCGTCCAGGGAGTCCAGAAGCTGGTGGGACTCCCCCTTGACACCGAACCGTTGTTTCATGGCAGGAGACAGATAGGCGCCCACACCGGTTTCAAAGAGGATCCTTGCACTGTCGGTTTCCACCAGAAGGCATCGGGAGGCGATATCGATCATGTTGTTGTCATCGGCCCGGGTCCAACGCTGCCACAACGCCTTGGGCGCATTCCCGAACATGGCCCCCCCGTCAAGTCCCATCATGTTTCCGTTGACACTGCTGAATCGTATTTTTCCCACACCGCCTCCTTGTTCTCCGCAATTTGCAAACAAAACATGCCGAATCCACCCCATATTAGGGTTGACACCAAGCCTGATTAAATGACATAACCCCGACAAACAGTAAACAAAAGAATGAACAATCCCTAACCTGGACAAGCCAAAATAACGCGATAATCAGAGCGAACAAGCTAAGATATGGAGTTCCCATGAAATTTACCCAAAAGATATTATTGGATTACCTTGCCATCACCCTGGGCTGCCTGCTGCTTGCGGCGGGAATATCGATTTTCACCATCGATGCCAGGATCATTCCCGGCGGGGTGACCGGCATCGCCATTGCCCTGAACTTCCTCACCAACGGCGGAATCAGTGTCGGCCTTGCCATCTGGCTCATGAACCTTCCCCTCTACCTTTGGGGGGTGAAGGTGCTGGGCAAGGAGTTCGGGGTCCGAACCTTTTACGGATTCAGCGTAAGCTCCCTGTTCATTGATCTCCTGCGGGGGGAGATCCCGGGAATGGCGTTTTTCCGATGCCAGGACATTCCAGCCATCCAAAACATGCTTGCCAACGACTTTTTACTCTATATCACCACCGGGACCATCCTCATGGGGATCGGCCTTGGCATCGTGTTCAAGTTCAGGGGAACCACCGGCGGGGTCGACATCATTGCCGCCATCGCCCAGAAGCGGTACGGCCTGAAACCTGGGCAGGTTTTCATGTCCATGGACTTCTTTATCGTGGCCTTTGGCGGGGTGATCATCCACCTCAAGGATCTTTCCCCGGACAAACCCGTATTTACCCTCTGCCTCTACTCGTTTATCCTGATCGTGGGATCGTGCAAGCTTGTGGATTCCATCATCGACGGGTTTGATTATGCCAATTCAGCCATCATCATCTCCCAGCGGTACGACGAGATCTCAAAGGTCATCATGGAGACCATGGACCGGGGGGCCACGGCCCTCCACGGAAAAGGGCTGTATATGAACGTAGAGCGGGAGATCATCTTCACCGTGGTGACAAGAAGGGAGGTGCCCCTGCTGGTGGAGACGGTCAAAGGGATCGACCCCCATGCCTTTGTCATTGTAAACAACGTCCATGAGGTGCTGGGGGAGGGATTCAGACCAAGGATATAAGATCGGGTCGGGCTATCCCAGGGTCTTACCCCGAGATAGCCCGACGCCGGGCTTAAATCCTATACCTCTTCAAACTTGAACATGGGACATCCCTTGCAGGCGTCAAGGCCGGGCCAGGCCTGGGAGCCCTTACCGATGAGGGAGGCACCCTCACCCTTGTCGACCCGCATCTTCTGCTGCTCGGCAACGGCGTTGATCTGGTCGCCGGGAATAAAGACGTTCACATAGTTCATCTCTGTTTTTCCGGAAGTTTTGGAACCTGCACACATGGTGGTCATATTGGCGGTGTTGTTTACATAGGAATAAACAGAACCGGAGCAGACCGCTGAGTTGGGGGTGTGGCAGAACTGAAGGTTCGGTTTCTTCATGGCGCCCATGTAGTCATTGAGCATATGATATGCCTGGTAGGGAGTGGCGACAAAGAAGACAACGCTCGGGGCAAGATCCATCTTGTCAAAGAAGTCAAGGGGAGCCATATAAATGCCGATGCACCCTTTCTCGAGCTTGGCCTTCTGAAGGGGCGCCTCCCAGGCCACCTCCTCGTCCTGGAGGTATTTCATGTGCCGTTTTGTATCGGCCTCCTTATCAAGTTCCCTGAAACCAAACACGGGATAGGCGTTCTGGCAAAGAAGCTTCTTGGGCTCCATGAACAGGGCAGAACGCTGCTGGCGGCATGCGGTAAGGAACTGGCAGTAGGTGATCTTGGCCTTTGAGCGGTGGGTCACGGGCAGCTTCTCGATCTCAGCCTCATCATAGACATAACGGATTCCGACGGGGTCAAAGTCAAGCCTTACATTCCAAATAAACTGTTTATGCATTTCTGTAAAATTCATTAGTTCCTCCTTAAGGGTTTTACAAACATATCAGGTTCAACAAAAGTGTTTTCCGTGATCAACAAAATCATGTGGTGGTCCTAAAGCAATATCCGTACCGAGGGTTTAAGCGGTTCCGCCAGGTTCCCCCTGCTTTTGCCCAGGAGCAATTGCCCATTTGACAGGCCTTGTCAAAGAAAGGGGCCCATGGATTATTTTTCAGTTCTTCCCTGGAAAAAGCGAAAACCGCAATAAAAAAGCGGCAGTGCAAGAAAAAACCATCACATAGCCAACCCACTGAACTAACAGAAGATTCACACAAACACCAATAAAGTGCAACATTTTCGCTGCACCCCTTTCCCTTAAAAAACAGGCCCCATGGAGGCCATCTCCATCCCAGGACCGCCTTGATCCAATTAAATACACAAATCAAAAAAAATAATTCATCATAAAATCAACAAACTACACTATTTTTCATTTTTTTTATCACTGACTGACCAACCCAGGGCATGCCGTTTGCTTTGAGCTCTTTCTTAAATTTTTGTTTTTAACAGGGGCCGGCAAACGCTCCCTGTTAGCGGATTATAATATTTGTGCCTTGGTTCCAGACAAATCAAGCCTGGAGAGGGGCGCAGCAATCAATTACGTTTAAGGAGAAGAGATATGAAACAAATTGTGACTCGATTATTTGTTTTTTCAATGGTTCTCTTGTTTTGCGCCATGCCTGCCATGGCTCAAAACACGGGCACCATTTCCGCATCAACCTACAGCGCGGGTGATGTGGTCACAGTGACCGGCACTATCGCCCCCGGAGCAGACCTGTTCTTGACCGTTGCAGCCAAAGACAGGTTCGCCCCCAAGGACACCAACGGAAAGACCGAGGTCAAGCAACTTGCCAAGGATGCCGAGAAAAAAGGGTTCACCACGGACACCAGCATCCCGGTCCTCTACTACATGCTGACCTCAAAGCCTGAAAAACTCGGTAAGGTTGTCAAGAAAAAGTTCGGCGGTCCCTCCTTCTTCACCCAGAAGGGAAAACGCGGTCTTTACAGCACCACCATGTTCAAGCTCAACAAGTGGAACGACCTGGGCGCAGATACAAAGAGCATGCTTGCCGCTATCAACAACGAAGCCGAGTGGAACTTCTACAAATACGCCCACGAGTCAAGCTACGGTATCAACACCATTACTAAAGAGCTGACCCGTGTGGGCAAGGTAACCATCTTCTCCAGAAGCGTTCTTGCCGACCATGGCACATCCGGCAGCTACTGGGACAAGGGCACAAAAATCGACCTTGACAAGACCACGGGTAAGTTCACCGCCTCTTTCAAGACCTACCGCCACACCCCCCCGGACACCGAGTTCAACGTGTTTGTAAACGGCGCTGCTGCCGGTGACTACAAACTTGAGCCCAAAGGATTTTGGCTCGACAAGGGCGGCCGGTACATGAACCCCCTCTGGATCATCATCGGAGCCATCCTTGTGGGTGCCTACTTCTCCATGATCGGTGCCGCAGGCGGAATGCTCATGGCTGCCTTCCAGGTAATGGTCGTACAAACGGCCGGCCCCGTCGGTATCAATGCGGCCAACGTTCTTCGTCCTTCCAACATCGCCCTCACCCTGTTCTCCCCCCTGGGATCCTTCTACCGCTTTGCCGTAAAAGAGCGCAGGGTTGCATGGCCCGTGGGCCTCTCCTTTGGTGTGGGTATCTTTATCGGTTCCGTATGGCTTGGCCAGTACGCCATCGAGTACCTGCCCATGAAGACCTACAAAGAGTGGCTCGCCATCCTGGTTGTGATCATGGGATTCAAAACCCTCCAGGAGCTAACCCCCAAGGCCATGGAGAAGAGAAAGAACATCAAGGCCATGGTCCAGAAGTTCAACGCAGCCGTTGCCAAGGCCAAGAAAGACGGTTCTGCCGCAGAGATGGGTTCCATCGAACCAGTCAAGGGAAGCCTCACAGACTACAGATTCAAGTTCTGGGGTGAAGAGTTCAGGATCAATCCCCTTCTCTTCGGAATCCTCGGCCTGGGTATCGGTATTGTCTCCCGGAGTTTCGGTATCGGCGGCGGTTTCCTCCTCGTACCCGCCATGACAAGCCTTGGTGCACTTCCCATGTACGTTGCTGTTCCCATCGCCCTTGTCGGTACCTGCTTTTCAAGTATCGGTTCCTTTATCGGTTACCTTCTCAACGGCTACCTTCCGGATCTCTGGCTTGCCATCTCCATCATCATCGGTGGTTTTGCCGGCGGTATGCTGGGAAGCCGCCTCCAGACCATGTTCAGCGAAATTCAGCTCAAATGGGTTCTTGCCATCACTCTTTTCTTCCTGTTCTTCAGGTTTTTTAAGATTGAGATCTGGATCTAAAGATCTAATGATGATAGAGTAGCGCAAAGTTTATAGAACATGACAGGGGTGTTGCGAAAGCAACCCCCCTGTCTGATTTTGACCACCCGCAACAGAAGCAGGTAGACAAAGGTTTTATGCAATGAACAGTCTCCTCGACACCCTATGGGACCTGATCTTAATTTACAGTCTTAAGACAGCCACCCTGTTAGACACCCTGTTAACCCCCCTTCATCCCCTGGGCCCCACGGCCATTATCTTCCTGCTCGCCTTTTCCATGGTTCTTTTGTCCAGCGCTCTTCGCGCCACCTACACGACAAAACGACACCAGCAGTTGGAAAAGGATTTTCAGTACTGGTACGGCATCCGCCAGGAAGCAAGCAACCATGCGGACCAGGAAAAGGGAAAGGCCATGGCGAAGAACATCGACCAGGCCAAGCTCAACCGGGCCTATTATGACTACTTTTTCGAAGGATTTCTAAAGACCCTGATAACCACCTGGCTGCCCCTTCTCCTGATGCTGGCCTATGTCAACAACGCTTACAACCCCCAAGCCCTTGCCCGGCTTTTGGGAAGCGAAACCCTTTTTGAAGTGCACACGGTAAAGGCCAGCGCCATATTCTGGTACTTTGTCTCAGCCCTGTTGTCGTTTATCGGCATTGCCATTGCCAAGTATCTGTACAAGCGAAAGAGCCATCCGGGACAGTGATGCACACCAGGGCAAGAGAAAGCAGATGAAACAAACCGTCTTACAATACTTAGCCCTGTCTTTCACGGCATTTGTCGGCACTCTCATCCCCGATCTTGCCCATGCCACCCAGATGCACTCGGGCTCCGAGGGAATCATCGTCCACCAGCTCGGGCACCTCTTTTTTCTCCTCTCCATGGTGACCCTCATCCTCACCATCAACGGCCAGGGCCTTGACCGGGAAAGGGGATGGCGACTGATCCAATACTCAGCACTGTTTTTCATCCTCTGGAACCTGGTCGCCCTGGCGGTTCACTTTCTGGACAACCAGGTCGCGGCCGTGGACGTTACGACCCTGTCCGTGTGGAAGATCCGGATCGATCCCGCAAACAACAGCAGGACCCTTGCCAACTTCTATTACATCCTGAAGCTTGACCATCTTTTATGCGTCCCGGCCATCGCCTTCTTCTACCGGGGACTCTCAACGCTTCTTGCCGAGGAGGAGGGATGATAATCTTCTGCCCCCCGGGTTGTGGACCATCTACCGTAGCCCGGACCGGAATTCATACCAAGGAGAAGATATGATATTCTCCTATATCCCCATACTGGCCGTGGATGTCCTTGGCTCCTTTGCCATGATCATCATCTCCACCATCTCCCTTCACAAGGCAAAGATGCTGAGGGAAAAGCATCCGGCCAACGTGGTTTATCTTTATCTCATGTGGATCGGCTCGGGATTCACCATTTTTGCCTTCTCCCGCTCCTTCGGCCACATCCTGAAGCAGCTGCTCATCCTCTCGTCCAACAACGAAATCTGGCATATCATCGGTCCCTACTCCGGCACCATCAACACGGTCTCGTTCATGCTGGTGGGCCTGATCACCCTCTTTTTCAAGCAAAGCTGGAACATGAACCGAAAAATCATAAATAGCCGCAAGGCCCTTGAAAAAACCCACTTAAAGCTTGTACACCTGAACCAGAACCTTGAGCAACAGGTGATAGAGCGCACCGAGATGCTCACCACAAGCGAACACAAATGCCGCAGGATATTTGAACAGTCCCTGGACACCATCCTGGTCACGGACTGCCAGTGGAAAATCATCGAGATCAACCCCGCCGGTATCCCCATGACCGGCTACACCAAGGAGGAGATGGTCACAGGCGAAATGCACATCAAGATGCTCTTTGACGACGGCAGAGAATGGGAACGGATCCAGGGTCATATCAACGCCCATGAATTCATCCTCAACGAGGAGACTGCCTTTGTCCGGCCCAACGGGGAGACCCTGCTGGTGATGATCACCTGCGGGGTCGATTACGGCGCCTTTGGCTGTGCCAAGACCTACCACTTCATCATCAAGGACATCAACGAGAAAAAGATGATGGAAAAACAGATGGCCCAGGCCGAAAAGCTTGCCGCCCTTGGAGAGCTCTCCGCAGGGGTCGCCCATGAGATCAACAATCCCCTGGGCATTATCCTTGGCTATACCCAGCTCCTTCTCAAGCAGGAGTCGGAAAACAGCCCCACCAACCACGATGACCTGAAGATCATTGAAAAGCATGTCCATGCCTGCAGAAACGTTGTTTCCGACCTTCTCACCTTTTCCCGAAAGAACTCAATGGACGATGGCCGTGTCAACCTGAACCAGGTGGTGGACGACGTGGTGAAATTTCTCATCAACCATCCCGACCTGAGGCAAATCGAGATGAACCTCAACCTTTGGCCGGACCAACCTCTTTTTGTCACGGGCAACGAGCAGGAGCTGCGGCAGGTGATGATCAATCTCATGATCAATGCGGGCTACGCCCTGGAAAAAAGGGGGACCATCACCATCACCACCACCCAAAACAACCACAACCAGGTTCTCATTGCAGTTAAGGACAATGGGCCGGGCATCAGCCAGGAAAATATGGAAAAAATATTCAACCCCTTCTTCACCACAAAACCGGTGGGCAAGGGAACAGGCCTTGGCCTTTCGGTGAGTTACGGCATCATCTCAAACCATGGCGGAGACATTACAGTGGAGAGTTCTCCCGGCAAGGGCACGATATTTACCATCGTGCTTCCCAGTGCCGGGGAAGACGGAGACAGAATATAATGATGGGCAGGATTCTTGTTGTTGACGATGAAAAAGACATGACAATGCTTCTTAAACGGATCCTGGAACCGGAACTCGGATGCACAGTCACGGCCGCATTTTCAGCAGAGATGGCCCTCACCATCCTGGGCCAGGAATCCTTTGACCTGGTTCTGTGCGACATCCGCATGCCCGGCATGGACGGATTTGAGCTGCTTGACAATGTGATGGAACACTATCCCGGTCTCACCATGGTCATGATAACCGGCTTTGGCAGCATCGACGTTGCCGTGGATGCCATCAAAAAAGGGGCCTATGACTTCATCTCAAAACCCTTTGACCAGGACGAGATCATCTTCAGGGTCAGGAAAGCCCTGGAGCGCAGCCTGCTTTTAAAAGAGAACCGGAAGCTCCAGAAGGAGAAAAAGGGCTCCTTTGGCAAGCTCATCGGAGAGAGTCCGGCCATGGAAGCGGTGTTTCAAAAGATATCCATGGTGGCGGAAAGCAACGTGACCGTGTTGATCACAGGCGAATCCGGCACGGGCAAAGATTTGACCGCGCAATCCATCCACTACCTGAGCCAGCGAAATGAGCGTTCCTATATTCCCATCAACTGCCCCACGGTTCCCGAGCATATCCTGGAGAGTGAGCTGTTCGGCTACAAAAAAGGGGCCTTTACCAATGCCGTAAGAGACAAAAAAGGACTGTTCCAGGAGGCGGATCAAGGGACCCTGTTTCTCGATGAAATCGGCGACATCAGCCCCACCATCCAGACCAAGCTCCTGCGGGTCCTCCAGGAGCGGGAAATAAAGCCCCTGGGAGACACGAAATCCGTCAAGATCGACGTGAGGATCATCGCCTCCACCAACAGGAATCTCCATCAAAAAATCTCCGACGGAGAGTTTCGAGAAGATTTCTTCTACCGGCTCAATGTGTTCACCATTGAACTGCCCCCGCTAAGGGAGAGAATCACCGATATCCCGAGCATTGCCCGGCACCTTGTCACCAAGCACTGCAAAAACCTCAACCGGCCGGAAAAACAGATCTCTCCACGGCTGATGACCCGGCTCATGCAACAGACCTGGCCCGGAAACGTGCGGGAACTTGAGAATGCCCTGATCCAGGGCATCCTCTCCACCGAATCAGACACCATCACCTGCTCGGACATCCCCCTGGACACGACAGCCCCCTCGCCCCTGGATCACCTGGACCAGGAGACCCTTCACAAGCTGCCCTACAAAGAGGCCAAGGAGGAGATGCTGACCCGGTTCAACCACAACTACATCGGCGCCATGCTATCGCTTTCCGGCGGCAACGTCACCAAGGCGGCCAAACGGTGCAAACTAGAGCGCCAGGCCCTGCAACAGATCATGAAGCGCTTCCGAATCAGCGCTGACAAATTCCGATAGACCCCGACCCAAAATTGCCGGAACATGGGGCGACCCAAATGCGCGTATTTTTTTGACCGGAAAGTCTGAATAAAAGGTAGAGAAGGAGGCCGGACCAATCCCCCTCCTTCTCTATAAGAAAGGCAAACCACATAAGTGAATGTCCAATAGTCCTTCGCCCCAGGTTCGGTATGTGAAGGGACGAAGGGTTCAGGTCCGGGACATCAGCATCGGCTAAAAGATGGTATAGGAAAGACCGAACCGAACCTCTTCAATTATGGTTTTGCCACCGGAAATTCCGGTCGGGCGGCCCACTCGGTCCAGCCTGCGTCATACCAACTGACGTCCGTGTAACCAAGAAGCCGCACCAGAATGAAAAATGTCTGACTTGCTTGGTGACCTGTGCGGCAGTGAACAATGAGTGGTGTCTTTTTTGTCGGAATGAGCTTCCCGTATGCGCTTTCAAGGGCATCAACGGACTTGATTTCAGTATAGGTGTCGGTCTTTGTCACATCCTCGTTAAAGGGACGATTGATGGCCCCGGGGATGTGCCCTCCCCTTGCTTCATCCTGTTTCTTACCGGTAAAGTAATCCCCCGGCCTGACATCAAGAATAACCGTCCCGGGCCTGCCCATGGCGGCCAATACCTCTTTTGCGGTGACAGTAAATGTTTCCGGACGATCCGGAACCGGATACTGGAACGGTTCGATTGAGGGAAGGATTGTGTCCAGGGCATGCTTTTCAGCCACCCACTTGGAAAACCCGCCCCGCAGCAACGCATAATTTCCATGCCGTAACCGCTCACATGCCATGCCGACCAGGGTCCCATCCTGGCGCTTATCCGTGCAGACCAACACCACCAAATCCGTCGGTCGAACCCCCATCATAGAAAAATGTTCCGCCAGCATTACCGCGGGCAGCAGGGTCGATGGCAGACCGTTTACCAGGCCCCTCAGACTTTCCAGGTTCAGGCTCATGGATCCTGGAATATGGCCGGCGTTGTACTCGGCCTGGGGGCGAAGATCCACAATCTTTACCCCGGGGGTTCCCATATTCATATTCAGCCACTGGGTTTCGACCATTCCGGGAAGGGTCAGCGAACCAAGGTCCGGGACGGTTGCGGCAGCGGCAGCCGTTGTCTCCCCAGCAAGCACCGGTGCAAGGAAAAATGCCCGCCATGCATTGATTTTGACTGCCAACACAGGCGAAACCGGCTCAGCCCTCAACGATACCGGTTTAAGGCACGCGTCCAGAAAGCCTTTCAGCCCATCCGTCAAGAAACATACATTGCCGAAACCCAACCGAAACAGGCTGTCACGCACCTGGGCCGGATGGGTCATGCCGTTGGAATAGAGCACGATCAAGCCATTGTTTTTATGGGGCGCAAGAAGGTCCGGCAGCGCCGTCACCGCAATGTTAAGGGCGGACCGGATATGAAATTTAGCAAATTCACCTGGTGTACGGATATCCACGAGCACCATCGACCGGTCACCGGCAAGCAGACGATCTGCCAGCTCCCAAGGTTCCATATGATCCGACCCGGCCTCCAGCCCCGTCAGCACCCCGGCCTCCTGCAGGACAGCTGAAGAACCCGATGACGCCACCAAGGGCGCTTCCGGCACGGCCAGCAGGCCAAAGGCCCCCACCACAAGTATCACGCTGAAGGCCTTGAGGAAGGGCGTGCCCAAGTGCTCCCCCCTGCCCTGCCCTTTTCTTTCGACATACTCCGCGCCCCAGAAACACCCCACAGCGATCACCGTAAAGGAAAAGACAAAAACGGCCCGGGAAACCCCAAGACTGTCATAGGCAAATACAACCCCCCGGTCTGCCGAGGTCAACCACCCCAAGACAGGAGATACTTCGTTGTAGAGGATACTGCCGACGGCACCGCCCAGGAGAAACACCAAGGCATCCACCTTTCCTGATGCCATGCCCACAGCGCCGGTACCCGGGCACCAACCAGCCATGACAAACCCGGCGCCGAATATCAATCCTCCCACGATCTGCGCCCCATAGAAGGTATGCAGAGAATAAAGGTTCTCCATGGTCACCCAGCCAAAGGCCCTGGCATAACAAATGCCGAGCATGGCCACAACAACCGCGGTAAACATCACCTTAAGCACCGTCATGTCCCGGAAATAAAAGATGCCTGACAGACGCCGGGAACTCCCGAACCCCGCCTGTTCCAGCGCCACGCCAAAAAGGATGCCAATGATCAGACTAGTCAGGAACGCAGCCGGGGTATCCAGGGTTCCGTTTGCAAAAAACGTTTCAATCATCCCATTGTCTCCTTACAAACCAGGCCACGGCGTACCCCCCCGCGAAGAGGAATATCAGAAAGAGCAGGCTTCCCGTTAAAAGCAGAGCGCTTCCTGACAGGGCCTGGCCTGAAGTGCATCCGTTGGCAAGGCGGCTTGCGAATCCTGCGAGCACTCCCCCGACCAGGGCAAGCAGAAGCCGCTTTCCGGGTGGGCATTTCCCGCCGCGTTCCACGGAAAAATCCCAGCGGCCGGCCAGCAATGCGGAAATGAGTCCCCCAAAAAAAACGCCGGCCAGCATGAACGCAAGATAGTATCGAAGGGGGTGGGGGCCCCAGCTCCCAAAATAGTCGCTGGCCAGGGTCCGAGCCGGGGAAAACAGCAATGCCGCCTGCGCCCCCACCCGGGCGATGCCCGACGAGGCCCCAAGCCCGGCACCAAGGATCAGATAGGAGAATAAAAGGGTGGCCCCGAGCAGCACGCCGGCGTAATAGGGGTTCATGCCCCCCTTTTCAGCCTTAATTTCATGGGTCGTTTTTTCAGTCATGGTCAGCACCCCGCGCTTTTCTTTTTCAATGGTTCAGGCGTCTGCCCACCCGGCTGGACCGGTACTGCCGGAACAGGTGACTGCACACCAGGGACAATGGGAACGGCTTTGACCGGGTCTCCCATCTCCGACAGGTTCCAGTAGGCTTCCAGGCCACCAAAAAGCACCTTGATCTGTCTGTCTGTTTTCTGGGACAGGATGCCTCCGGCGACCATGGCCAGGGACCCGTCACGATCAACGATCACAAGCGGTCCCGCGCCGGTCAGCCAAACCGAATCATTTATCAGATCTGCAATATCCACGTTGCGTGACCCCGGCAGGCTATAGTCCCTGAAATGGTCGATCGGCCGGATGTCCACCAGGTCAAAGGTTCCGGGCTGATCCATGAGCATGCGTTTGACCTGGGCCGGATCGACCCGGTCCGGCAGTTTGATCACCCGCCTGGCCTGTGCCTGGGCACCACCCGGAGCCGTTGGCTGGCGCACGGGCAATCCCGCCTCGATCCAGGCCTCGCCCCCCCCTGTCATGCTTGCCACCTGCCGGAACCCTAGCCGTTCCAGCAAACCGATCCCCATGCTGCTTCGATAGGCCGAATTGCAAACCGTTACCACCGGCTGCTCAGGATCGAGTTTCACAGCAAGATCGCTCAATTGATTGAGAGGCATGTTCAACACATTTCCGATCCTGAGTCCCATCCACTCGCTCGGCAGGCGCACGTCCACAATCACCGGACCAATCCCCGCCTGGACCTGGTTGTAGAGTTCCTGGGGAGAAACCTGCCGGTTGGCGGATACAGCCAGTTTCGCCCCTTTCCACGCCTCCAGGGAAATGGCTCCGTCCACTTCATAGCCGACCCGGTGCAGGCGGAAGCAAGCCTCTTTCACCTCCTCGTCACTGCCGCAAAGAACGACCCTACTGCCCCAGGGCACAATGATGCCGGCCCATGTCTCCAGGCGTCCCCGCAGGCCGATATTAATCCCATTGGGAATGTGGCCTGCGGCAAAACTTTGGGCATCCCGCAAATCAACGATATAAAGCCTGGATATATCCGACAGCGATGCATCCAGGGGAGAGATTTTCGGCACTTGACCGTTCCAATCCACCAAAGCGGGCCCCTCCCGGTTCATCCTTGCATTATGCTTGAAATATTGCGGCGCATCGGGCAGCCCCTCGAGCACGGCAGTGATAAAATCATTTCTGCCCTTATGCCGGAGATAGGGATTGGTTGCCCGTTCCGTACCAATGGTGGACGACGGCTCGTCCCTGAGATGAGCCCCGCAAAGGGATCCGGCACCATGGGCAGGCAGCACCACCACACCATCGTCAAGTTTGGCAAGGGTGTCTGTCCAGGTATCGTAAGCCATACCGGCCAGGGTTGCGGCCGGAACGCTCCCGCCCATGAGATCAGGTCGGCCGATGGATCCCACGAACAGGGTGTCGCCGGTAAGGATCGCCTTTGGCGTGACCGTGTCTGCCTTGCCAAAGACCAGAACGCTCATGCCGTCGGGGGTATGGCCGGGGGTACCCAAAAATTGCAGCCTGACCTCTCCCCAAGGGATCGACTGCCCATGGGAAAGGGCGGTGATATCGTAAACGGCGCCGCTGTCCCGGCTCTGATAGATGGGACAGCCGACCCGCTTTGAAAATTCCGTATGACCGGCCACGAAATCGGCATTTGAATGGGTGAGAAATACCCCTTTGACCGTCCATCCTTCTGCTTTGGCCGTGTCAAGGTACACCTGAATATCGCGATCCGGATCAACCACCAGGGCCTCTCCGCGACTCACCACCATATAAGAATAGTGGGACAGTACCGCAAGATTGAACTGCACCAGTTTGACCCCATCAAATTCATACGTTTTAACAATAACCTGGGTGGCTGCCGTATCGCCGTGGGTGGCGGATTCCGTATCCTTGATGGCAGAACCACAGGCCGGGTATTGAAACAGAAGTCCTGTGCACAACACGAACAGCATGCAAACCGCAAGCCGAAAAAGAATGCTTTGCTTCATAGCCTTTTCTCCTTAATATGGATAAACACTCCTGCTGAGTTACCCCAAAATTCGCCAAAGATTGAACCCCAGGTACAGGACTAAAAGTAAGACCCCTTCCAGACGGACTATTTTCCGATTGTCCGAAATACAAAGCGGTAACAGAACAATTGAAAGAAACACCATCATGACAAGGTCTTCAACGCCCCCGGATGCCGGCACGGAAATGGGCCTCACTGTTGAGCAGATACCGTTGACAAACAGCAGGTTAAAGATATTGGAGCCAACCACATTGCCAATGGCCATATCTGTTTGCCCTTTCCGGGTGGCGATGACGGACGTGACAAGTTCAGGCAGGCTGGTGCCGATGGCCAGAACCGTCAGCCCGATGATCACCCGCGGCACATTGAGCAATTCCGCAATGACCACGGCGGCATCAACAGCCACTTTCCCGCCAAAGACAAGGAAAATAAGACCTAAAATGAACAGGAACAGGTTATGGATTGTTTTCCCGGACCTTTTTCGCTCATAGATTTCTTCCGCTTGCTGAACAAGCGGGTCTGTCTTTCTTTTACTGATCACATCGCCGATGGTATAAAACAGGAAAACACAAAATATGAGAAGAAAGACAAGACCGTCCGAACGATCAAAGCGATTTGAAACATCACGAAGTAACAGATCCATTCCTGTCACCAGGGCCACCAGGGAGGCAAGCACCATCATGGGGATTTCTCGGGTTATGACAACCCCTTCGATCGCCAGGGGTTTCATTATTGCGCAGACGCCGATGATCAACCCGATATTTGCGATATTGGAACCGATGATATTACCAAAGGAAATTTCCGTATTGCCTTGAAAAGCAGCCATAAGATTAACGGAAAGTTCCGGTGCGCTGGTCCCGAAGGCCACGACCGTCAGACCGATTACAAGGGGTGGAATCCCAAAGGTTTCGGCCAAAGCCGAGGCCCCTCTGACAAGGAGGTCTCCACCGCCCAGAAGCAGGGCAAACCCGAACGCAAGAAGAAACGCATGTATGAGCATGATGTCTCCCTAACGATAAAAATGAATGCGTCAGTTCCAAAGACCGGTGGGGCACGTTTCATGGGACTACCGTCTTGATGAGGCCCGCAGTCTTACTTGGTTTTCCTGCCGGACAAGCCAAGTGCCACAAGAATCCCGACGGCAATACCGATAAGCATCGTAATGATGAGCAGGACGGCTCTCGGCATGGTCACCGTCATAAAAAGGAACCGGGTCTCAACAGGCTGGGTGTTCTGAAGTACCACGACCAGGCCCACTGCAACCAACAGCAACGCCGCGATCATTTTAACCTTTGCCATTTTAAGGCTCTCGCTTTGGGTTAGGTGTTCATTGATATCAGATAACCGGGAAGTTTCAGGAACCGGAGACTGTCAGAAAGTAATAGAATCCATCGAATGGCTAAACCATCTTATTGCGAAATATCGTCAATGTCAATTTTATTAGTATAAGAAATATCGTCCTGCTCCCCCCTACCCTATATATCGATAAGCGAAACGGTAAAAACGGTTTTACTCCTGTTAAAAAGAGGCATCCAAAGGAATCAAAAAGCGCCCAGGAGTCTCAACAGACCAAACATCTTATGGGCCATGGCATCGGCCCTGTTTTCCGCCGTTTTTCCACTTCTGGATAGGTACATCTTGTTCTACTCACAGACTGGGACTGAGTACTCCGGTGGATGTTTTTTCTAAAACCAGTTCTTTCGCTTGAAATAGATGAGCAGCGCCCCGGCAATGGTCACGATAACCGCCCAGAAAATAAAGTAACTGTATTTATAGTGCAGTTCAGGTAAATACTCAAAGTTCAGAGCTCCTGACATAAGGGGCTGAAAACCCTACTGTTATTGACTTTTTGCTAAGAATGATATAAGTTTGAAAGC
>JAEINR010000042.1 GCA_016342325.1 Desulfobacterium sp. | reverse complement strand
ATGAGTTCCATGGAGAATGGAACTATTGGGTGTCTCCGTCGGAGGCTTTTGCATAGTTTATTTTCTAACAGACCCTTTCGGGTATGTAATTGTATGTTTCATCCACAGTGGCAGTATTTTTTGTCCGGCGGTTGCCGACCGTATCATAGGTATAGGTCAGCTCGCCATGGTTAGTCGAGGCATTTGTCAACCGGTATAGATCATCGTAGGTAAAATTCTGGTTGCCGGCGGGGTTCAGGTGATCTGAAATGGTTTCTATATTGCCTGAAAAACGCCTTGTGTAGGACAGGTCCACGTGGGGGGTGACAGGATTGTTTTCTATGATTGGGGGCTTTCCCGCTGTAATTCCGACGAGATTGTATCCCAGGTCATATGATTTGGTGAGTTTGATTCCGTTTGCAAAATCAAACCCTGTATTTGGACCAAAGGACTGGTAATTCGCGTTTGCTGCCAGCAGGTCTGTTGTTTCGGAGTCTGAAGTTGACGCTGAGAGATACTGGCCGTCGGCGTTCAATTCATAGGTGACGGTTCGGCCGCTGGGATAGGTCATTTCGGTAAGTCTGCCAGTGTTGTCATAGGCGTAACGGGTGGTGTGGGATACAGCGTCAATGGTTTTTGTTTCAGATGAAATCAGCCCGAGGGTGTTGTATTTAAAGACATAGCTATACCCCGGCCCTGTTTTGCCCGTGGGACGGCCTTTGCCGTTTTCCCCCTCATCATAGGTAAATGCCATATCCTGGGAGGTGTCGGCATAATGAATACCCGTTGTTCTGCCGTAACTGTCATGGGAATATGTTATTACCGTTCCGCTGTTCAGAATTTTTGACTGGAGATTCCCTGCATTGTCATATGAATACCGGACAGTTCCGGTGTCAGGCGATATTGCCTGAATCAACCGTCCCAGATCATCATGGGTGTATGAGGTTGTATTATTGTTTGCATCGGTGACGGATGACAGGTTGCCATGGCCATCATAGGCAAAGGCGGTTATGACAGTACCGGGTTTCGTAATGGCTGTTATTCGGTGATACTCATCAAAGCTGTATTGTGCCTCTTTATTGTCCGGTGTTGTTGTGGCGTTTCTGTTACCGGAATTGTCGTAGCCGAATTCGGTAAAAGAGCCATCAAAATTTATCTGTTTCCAGAGTCTCCCGGGGAGATCCGCCCCCTGGTAATCAAACCGTACCCAGTGGGTTCTTGCGCCTTCGCTGGTGTATGCTGAGTCATCAATGACATTCCCCATGGGGTCATATCCGTAGAGGTGATAATTCCCAGATGCATCCATATTTTTTTCAAGCCTTCCATACTGGGCATCATAATTAAAGGCTTGTCTTCTTTGGGAAGCATCGGTTACGGTCTCTATCTCCCCTGCCAGGGTGTAGGTGAGGCTGCTGGTTTTGCCATCCCTTGTTGTTGATAACAATCTGTTTTTGGCGTCATATACGTTATGGGTCTCGACGGAATTCATATCGTTATTTGAAATAATATTTCCTGCGGCATCCCGGGTATATGATACGATTCCCAGCGGGTTTGTCATTGAGATTAAATCTGAGGTCAGGGGATCATATGCAAAGCTGACTTTATCCTGATCTCCGGCAAGGGGCCCGTCCATGCTAATGATCTGCCCCTTTGGGTTGTACCGGAACTCAGTTATATGTGCATATGAAACCACACTACCGTCAATATCATGGGAAAACCCCTTTTCAATGATGCGGGAAATATTTTTTGACGGGGCCTCATTGGGAATATCATCATAATCAGTATCATAATCCCAGATGGTCTCTTTGTTGCCGGGACCAATGAGGCTTGCCTGTGAACGGCTGAGTTTTTGATGTAAATCCGGATGCCAGGTGAAATACAGCGTGGTTTGGTTCGCCGCTCCAAACGCTTCTATTATCCTTTGGGGATTGCCCCTGTCATCCAGGTCTTCAAATTTATCGATCCTTCCGTTTTCATACTCTTTTTCTATGATCCGACGACTATCATCATATAAATATCTTGCAACGCCAGGGCCGCCAATGGATTTTCCAGTATCACAGGCAATATTGGTAATTATTTTTTTTCCGGAGTTTTCAACAATAGTAAAGGTGCGGGTGACACCGTAAGCATCAGTGGCCTTGACAGCATTCATATCCGAGTAGTCAATGGTTATTCCCAATCCATTCCTATTGATATTTTCATAGGCCCGGTCATCTGCATCATATGCCCAACGGTTAAGTAAATGGCCCGCTTTGTTAAATTGAGCTGTGATATTGTGAATATCATTTAAATCAGTATAGTCAAAATCATCACCTGAGCCGTCAGGGTAAACAACTGAAATTAAGTTATCATTGGCATCATAGCCATAGGTGACCCATACGCCGTCCAAGACCGCTTCAGTGACAGGCCCGGTAATATGATCTATTTTCAGGGACGCATTATAGTGAAAGGTTAAAACCCTGCCGCTTGCCAGGTCCGTGACTGTTTTAAGCAGATTGTCGGGATTGTATGCCAGCACCTGCAGGTTGCCGTTTTTATCAGATATGGTTTCCAGGGCACCGGATAAACCGAATGTATATTCTTTGCCATTGGCAACCCGCCATACATAGGTAGAATCGATTTTTATAACAGAACCCGGTTCCTGATTTATCCCAGTATAAGCACTGCCGTTATTCCGGAACAAATAATTTCGCCCGGTGCCATTTATTACACTGATGATGTTATTCGCCATGTCATAATCGGGGAAAAGCCGGACATGATATGAGTGGGTCCATCCGGATCCCAATATTTCATTTTGGGATGACCGGCTATTGTAGGTCCGTCTAAAAGAGAACCCTTCCTGGAAAGGTGAATTAAAGGAAATATCGGTTTTGATAATGTTGTTATTTCCGGTGAAGATATTTATCGGCTCTCCTTGATTCTCTTCTCCACCGGATTGATTGTCTTCCTGGTCTGATTTCCCATGGAGTTCCTCTTGTCCGAATTCCTGGCTTGCCGGGATCTCTCTACATTCCGGAGTTGAATTATCAGGGCATGGATCAACACAATCAGGAACACCATCCCCATCCCCATCCGAATCCGTATTATCGGAATCTTCACAAAGGTATTTAAGTCTCTGTCTGTATTCTGCGCAGTTACACCCTGTATCGACTGTTACAGAAACATAATCCTTTGTAACCACTGCACCGGATTGGCCGACGGTCGCTTCGAGATTATCCATGACTCTTTGTAATTTTTCTTTATTTGAAACATGTAAGGGTCCATACCCGAAATACGTAGGATTACACGTATACTCCTCGTAATTAACCCGCATTCTATATTCTACGCAGTATTTTTCATAGTGCTTTGTTAAAGAAACATACCCTCCGTCTTTATTGTAGGTGGCGCCGGATTGACCAACCTTATTTTCTAGCATTTCTATATACCGTGGTAACCGTTCATCACAATACACCGTAAAAGGACCATCAGAAAAATATGTTACGTTGCAGGCATAAGCGGTTCCCCAACAAAAGGTAAGAAAGAGTATCATCGTATAAAAACATCTCACAGAGCACCCCATACGTTGTCAATTTAAAGCATGGTGTTATTTTCTGCGATCAGATTCAGGTGTTGCAAGGCTTGGCTATGTACTCAAGCGCTATATCGTGTTTGGAGATCTATGCCTGAACCGCTTAAAATAACATCCAATATCCATTTCTCATATAGAGAAATACAGATAGTTATTTTTAGCTATAGAAAAATAAGAAACACCTGTCAATTTAAAAAAAGGGGGGGGAGGGATTTACTCCTCCATGGCCCCCATCTCAACGGAGATCTGCTGTGCCGTGCGGATAAGGGATGCGGTCAACCGCTCCTGGACATCCCTGTTGGTGAGGATGAAGTCCGGTACGGACACATTGATGGCGGCCTTTACATGGCCTGCAAAGTTGATCACAGGCGTTGCAATGGCTGTTGAAAAGTCCGACCGGTTGATGCTGTAGCCCTGCTCCTTGTCCCTGGCCACCATCATGCGCAGTTGGGGTAGGGAAAGGGGATTTGCGGAGGAATTGGTGGAAGAGATGCCGTCCAGGGCCACCCCTGAGTAGAGGCGGTTGAGTGCCTCATCCTTGAGGCCGGTAAGGATGGCCCGCCCGATGGCCGTCGTGTGGCAGGGAAACCGGGAGCCCACGGGGATGTTCACGCTCATGATCTGGGGGGACTGGGCCCGGTAGAGGTAGATGGTGTCCAGCCCCTCCCGGATCGCCAGATGACAGGAGGCGCTGGTCTCGTCCCTCAGGGCATGGAGGTGGACCGCCGCCACCTGGACAATGTCCCGCTGGTGGAGATAGGAGAATCCGTTGAACAGCACCTTGGGTCCGAGTTCATAGGATTTCTTGCCCACCTTTTTCAGGTAATGCATCTCGGTGAGCGTCACCACGGTCCGATAGATCGAAGAGACGCTCACGTCGAGATTTTCAGCAAAATCGTCAATGGTCAGCACCCGGTTGCGGACGGAGAACATCTCAACGATTTCAAGGCCCTTTTTCAGGGCCGGTACAATATAGGTTGCGTGGTTACTCGGCTTTTTACTCGACTTCTGCAAAGCAGACGTCCTCTTGAACAGGAGCCAAAACCCTTCCTTTGAGAAATGCCGGAATCAGAACACCCAGAACAAGCACGGAACCCACTGCGATCACCGTGACCTGGCTTGAGACCAGGAGCAGTCCCCCGATGGTCAGCATGGTCTTGCCCCAGAAGCCGATGTCTGTCCTGCTGAAGTGACCGATATAGGCAACACTCAGGGCAATGACGCCGAGCACACCGCTCACCATGGCCAGGGAAAACTCACCCCAGGTGAAGTTGATGAAGAGCATGGACGGTGCGTAGACAAACATGAACGGCACCAGGGCCTTGCCCATGGAAAGCCTGAAGGCCGTGACCCCTGTCTTCATGGGATCGGCTCCTCCGATACCGGCACCGGCGTAAGCGGCAAGGGCCACTGGCGGGGTAACATCGGCAAGAACACCGTAATAGAACACAAAGAAATGGGTGGCCACCAGGGGCACCCCGAGATCACTCAGGGCAGGCCCTGCAATGGAAGCCAGGATGATGTAACAGGGGGTAGTGGGAATACCGGCGCCCATGATAATGCAGGCCACGGCCACCATGATCAATCCGAAAAAGAGGGTACACCCTTGAACGGAAAGGAGGCCGAAGGGAACGATGCTGGAGAAGAACTGACCCATACCCGTTGCCACCTCAAGAACCGCCCCTGAGAACTTGAATCCCATGCCGGTGAGGGTGAGCATGCCGAGGATGAAGCCGACGCAAGCGCAGGCAGCACCGATGGCCAGGGCATACCGAGCGCCCTCGTCCAGTCCCTCTGCAAGCCGCTTGGGTGTCAGGGTGTTTGAATCGTCAAGCTCCCCGATTCCCATCTGTTTGGTAATCACCGGGATATAAGAGCAGATCACCGTGAGGATGATACCCCAGAAAGCCGCAAGATAGGGGGTAAACTGCATGAGCAGCAGGGTCACCATGACGGAGAGCGGGATCATGAGATGCCAGGACGTCTTGAGCACATAGAGAAACTGGGGAATCTGCTCCCGGGCCATGCCCTTCAATCCCAGACGCTTGGCCTCAAGGTGCACCATGCTGAAGATGGCCAGATAATGGAACAGCGCCGGAATGATGGCAATCAGGATGATCTCGTTGTAGGGGACACCCAGCATCTCGGTCATGACAAAGGCGGACGCGCCCATGATGGGGGGCGTCACCTGGCCGCCGCAAGAGGCAGATGCCTCAACCGCCGATGCAAACTGGGGGGTGAAACCGTTCTTCTTCATCATGGGGATGGTAAAGGATCCCGTGGTGGCCGTGTTGGCAATGGGAGATCCTGAGATCATGCCAAAGAAACCCGAGGAGACCACGGAGACCTTGGCCGGACCACCGGAATATTTACCGGCGATGATCATGGCAAGGTCGATAAAAAGCTGTCCCAGGCCCGATTTCTGGGCCATGACACCAAAAAGAACAAAATGAAACACATAGGTGGCCACAACGCCGACGGCCACACCGTAGATTCCCTCGGTGCCAAGGTAGAGATGCTCGACAATCCGTACAATGTCATAGCCCCGGTGGCCGAGAACGCCGGGAAGAAGCGGTCCCAGGAGGCCGTAGATCAGTGCAAGGGCACCGATGGTGGGAAGGGTATTGCCCATGACCCTGCGGCAGGCCTCGGTGACCATAATGATGGCCAGAAGTCCCATGATATAGTCGGGCAGCCCGGGGAAGCCAATGTTGATGATGAAGATCTCTTTGAAGAAGACAATGAGATAGAGCGAAACACCGGCACTTGCAAGGGCCAGGGGCCAGTCGGAAAAGGAAAGCTTATCCCCCTCCCCTTTCAAGCTCCGGACAGGAAGGGCCGTGAGGGCAACGAAAGCGATCATGGCAATCAGCCCGATCTTGCCCCAGACCGGCATTTCCTGGGAGAAGCGGTGGGTCAGTTGCCACGCAAGGAAGAGATAAAACGATGCAAACGAGAGGCCAAAGCCCCAGTCTTGGATCAGCTTGCCGGGCTTTCGCCTGGGAAACACTAGAAACACGAGGCCCAGCACAAAGGAGAGATGTACGGTTCGATGGGTCACCTCGTTCAAGAGACCGAATCCAGCCGTGTAAATATGGAAAAGACTGAGCAGGATGCAGAGCACCCCGGTGATCTTTGCGGTTATACCGCCAAGATTCCTGAAATTGGACTCTGCGTCGTACTTCTTTACTATGGCCTCTATTTCCGCGGAATCCATGATCTCCTCGGGATCAACAGCGATGGTCTGGGGTGCTCCCATTCTGTTTTTATCGTCAAAATTCATACAAATCTTCCTTATACTTCTAAAATGGTAATTACTGCAATCCTGCCTTGCTGACCGAACCTGGACAAGCCGGAACCCAAAAAGGTTTCTGATTCTCTTGCCTTGCCAAAACAACACGAAAACCCAAGTTAAGAGGCAAAGAGCTAAAAACCCGGATCAGAGGGGTGGGCAGGTGTTGATGGTGATCAACAATGCCTGGTCTTCCCACTGATTGAGGTTCACAGTCAAATCCTCGATGATAAGCCGGTTCTTGTAGTTCCTGTCGGTCCTTACAACCAGTTTCTCGATGGGTCGATCCATGTAAAGACAGAATTCGTTATTTTCTTGGGTCCAGCGCACACCACCCGGCTCGTCAACACTTGAGGGAAGTCCTGCGCCGTGGGCCATAAAGGTTTCTGATGTCTGGACAATCTTATTTTCAACAACCTCATACCGATCAGTCACCGGGGTGACTGAGACAGAGTGAATAAAGGAGAGGGAAAAGCCGTTGCCGCTGCCAAGGGGATAGCGTCCAAGTTCCGCAAGCCCTGGGAACTCGCTGACAATCAGACAAGGGGTGAGGTCGTTTTTGTGTAATGATCCCGATGGGATGCAGGCGGCCAGCACAAGGGCCAGCACGCCTGCGACCATGGATCTCATACTATTTGAGCAGGCCCTTTTCACGGTAGTAACGCTCGGCACCGGGATGCAGGGGAATGGAGACAGACTCAAGTGCTGTGGCAAGTGAGATCTCCTTACCCTTTACATGAACCTTGGCAAGGGTGTCGGTATTTTCGTAAAGCGCCTTGACAACATTGTAGGCGGTCTCTTCGTCCAGCTTGTCATGGGTCGCCCAGATGGCTCGAACTGCGATGGTCTTAACAGCTTCGGGCTGGCCCTTGTAAGTGTTTGCAGGAAGAAGGGTGTCTGCGTAGTAGGGCTGAACCTTCTGGAGCTCCTTGATGGCAGGTCCGGTCAGGGGAACGATGATGACATCATGGTAGTTGGCAAGCTCAAGTACGGATGCTGTGGGGCTTCCGGCAGTGATGAGGGATGCGTCCAGGTTGCCGTCCTTGATCTTCTCAACGGACTGGGAGAATGAAGAGTAATCTTCAGAGATGCTTTTTCGATCCATTCCATTGGCAGCCAGAAGGTCGCCGAGGAGCTGCCACTGGCCGGAACCAGGAGATCCGGAAGAGACGGATTTCCCCTTGATGTCGGTAAATTCTTTCACGCCGGCGTTGGCCCGAACAACCAGCTGAACGGTCTCAGGATAAAGGGCACCAAGGGCGCGCAAATTTTTCAGGTTCTTGCCCTTGAACTGCTTTGTTCCTTTATAAGCGGCGTCAAGAATGTCCGCTGCAACAAATGCAGACTCAATGCCAGCCCGGCTCAAAAGGGTTGCATTGGCGACAGAGGCGTTTCCGGTCTCGGCCGTTGCTGAGAGTTTTTTTCCTTGGATGATAACCTTGTTTGAAATCATCTGGGCAAGCATGCCACCGAGGGGATAGTAGGTACCACCTGTTCCGCCGGTTGCAATACCAAAGAAGATCCTGTCTGCAGAGAAAGCAGATCCTGATGCAAACAACGTCATAAAAAAAGCCGCGCAAACCATCAAACTAATCTTTTTCATTAATGATGCCTCCTGAAATTCATTTGTTTTTTTCAAATATAAATACATAATTTACATTTGAATATTTTTCGCCAAATGGTATGAAATCAAGCATTTTTTTATTGTTATGTCAAGTGTGATTTTTTTAGCGTGAAATTTCCCCTTGAATTTCAAGCCCTTAAAAATTTCACACTTTCCCCAAAAACACCGTTTTTGAGGATAAACACCCCATGGCGATGCAAAAAGAGATATGATTTTTCTGGACTTTCCTGTGTTATAAGGAGCAAAGAAAACCTGCTGATCCGGGAATCGCAACGGTTCGCAACAAACGGGGAAAGAGAAGAGAATAACAGATGCTGTCCCGGCAGATCACCGGGACAGCAGTTTTGTCTATCCAGCCACTACCTTGATGCCTTCCAGTTTCCATCCGTTGGTCCCGACAGACCGTGCCCAGGTCCACTCCTCTTCGAATTTCACAGGATTAGTCATACTGCCTTCCAGCAAATTCCCCGTTGTCTCGTCCACGGTATAATCGAGAAGATTCGCAGCGAAAGATACGGTGACAAAATCTTCAGAACCGGTACTGCCGGCATCAACCATGTCTACCTTCCTGATGGCGATGCTTTCAAGCTTGTTGACAATGCCTTTTTCACGCATCTGCGCGAACTGCTCCTCATACTCCGAGGCCAGCTGAGCGCCCAGAAGGTCCCGGTAGGAATCCAGGTCCCGGCGAATCCAGCCAGCCTGCACCTGGAAAAACGCATCCGAAGCAATCTCCAGGAAATCTGACGCATCAAAATTCATGTCTGTTTGGCGAATCTCGTTGAGACCTTGCTCCACGGCCCCGGGGGAGCCGGAAACCGGGGGTGGCATATTGGCGGCAGCTGATCCATCCCTTGCCTGGCCAAACGCCCCCGCCTGTCCGCCGGAGAAAACACCGCCGGACGGTTCATGCCCCGACCCCTGACGGGATCTGGCAAATCGTCGAAACAAAACGAAGCCCACACCTGCAAACAACAGGATCGGCAAAAGCCCCATGCCTTGACCACCGGCTCCGAACATGGAGCCAAAAAGCATGCCGCCAATGGCACCCCCCAGGAGTCCCCCGGCAAGTCCCTTGGCAAAACTGCCGCTTTTCTTTTGCTGAACAGGGGCAGCCTTCTGGGAAGATGTCGATCTGGGAGCCGACTTAAAAGACCTACCGCCTCCCTTGGACCGGGCATCTGCCGTATCTGCAAGCAAACTGCCATTCACCAGAAAGAGTGCAAGCAGCACCATAAATATGGGTCTAATTTTTTTTGATAAAGACAACATTTTACCTTCCATTACTTAATCTTACTTTTCCATACAACAGCCGACACATCCGGTTTATTGCCGGCCAACGAAGGAATGAAGATAGCAAGTCGTTGAACGGTTGTCATTCAAAATCGAACAATCCACATGCCAACCCCATGTCTCTTGATCTCTATTTTTTTTTAAAATTCAGCTTGTGAAGAAGGCTAAATCCATCATATAAAAGACAAGGATCTATAAAAGGAAAATACAACATGGCATTTATATTAAATATTCTCTGGTTTATTCTTGGTGGTGGATTATTTGCTTGGCTTTTATGGGTATTACTGGGATGTCTTCTTTTTATCACCATTGTCGGAATCCCTTTCGGATATGCAGCATTCAGGATTGCAGGATTTGCAGCGTTCCCTTTTGGTAAAGAGCTTGTTGATTCCCGTGCTATGGGTGAAAACCGTGTGACTGGAACAAGCCTAGCCAATTTCCTATGGATTATTCTTGCAGGAATCTGGCTTGCCATATCCCATATCACTGCAGGAATCGGTCTTTGCCTGACCATTATCGGCATTCCATTCGGGTTTGCACATTTCCGGCTGGCAGGGGTTTGTTTTGCCCCCCTGGGAAAAACAGCTGTGCCGAAATAGTGATACGTGAAGCCTAAAACTTGAAAGATTTCCCTACCTCCTCGGATCGCCACCCCTTACCCCCCTTTTTTTACCGAGATATCAAATCACCGATTGCGTATTGGATACCATTAAATTGCCTGGATAAAGGGCAACGCCCAGACACGTAACGATACTACATTTTTTCATAGAAGAAAGTACCCAAATTGTCTGCAATTATAGTTACAACCTGCTCCAGCCGCACGTTCTGAACAGGTACATTTCTTGCTATTATAAGACCCAAGAATAACAAATACAGCGTATTTTTCTTCCACTGCAACATGGTGTTCCCTACTGATCTTTTGAGATACCCCCCCCTGCAGATTATTTTGTATGTAGCTTTTATGCCTTGAACCTATTTAGGGTATACATATTCAACACTCTTAAATAATTATCATGGTCGTCGTCAGGCTTGACTTGGCTTGGCGCGTTTGAATTAGACCTCGTATTTTATGACACGACTTTAGCCAAGGATTTGAAATTCACCATAACCAGCACATCTGTTGACTATGATATTTACCTGGGAGATGAAAGCTTAAGTGAGGCAATGGTTGATGAAAACGGAACCATATCCGGTATATTAGGCCCACCACTCCTTTGGACGTTGCATTTGGACGAAGTCTCCTTGCTTGAGGAGAGCGCTGCCACATGTATCTGGTGTTGGCCCCCCTATTTAGCGAATTTACAGGGCGATCGTTTTCGGCTGGCGACGCTTAACTTCAGCGCCATCGGATTAAATGGCGCGGTAACGATGTTTAGTCAGATATTGTTTTAAGCGACCCTGACGGCAGGATAATAAGCCCTGATAATGGATTTGACCCTACAACTTTTGATGTTCATATCGTAAATATTGTGCCCGAACCATCCACATATGTTCTGTTCAGTTTCGGTTTGTTAGGCCTAGGTTTCCTGATAAAAAGAAAGCGGATGTCGGGGTGAGAATACCGGCTCCGACTTAATTGCACATGTTTTTTTCCTGGGTACAAGAAGGGTTTTTAAGGTCGATGTAAGGGGCATTGCCGCTTCACCATTTTCCTAGGGCTCTTCGAGATCCAGGTGATCCAAGGCCCAACGGTGCATCTGCTCCAAAATGGGAAAGAGGCTGTGACCCCGGCCGGTGAGTTCATATTCCACCCTGGGCGGCACTTCAGGAAATACCTTCTTTGTGAGCAGTCCGTCCTTTTCCATCTCCTTCAACTGCTGGGTCAGCATTTTCTGACTCACCCCGGGAACGATCCGTTCCAGCTCCTTGAATCGCATTTTCCCCTGGTGGAGATGCCACAGGATCAAACACTTCCATTTCCCACCCACAATGCCGATGGTGACCTCCACCGGACACCGGTAGGCTTTTCCATTCCATGAAACCATATTTTTTTTCCTGTCTGACCCTTGTTAGCCTTCAATTCACACCAAAAGGTAAGTAACTCCCCCCAAAGTGCCTACTTGTAGGACCCGTAGGAATCAATATAATACATGAAAAGCAAGACACAAGAAAGATGACCACGAACATTAAAACAAGGAACAATTCCATGACATACCCAAGAACATTTTCCCACATCGGCATTTCCGTCACTGACCTGGAACGGGCAGTGGAATTTTATACCCAGACCCTGGGATGGTATGTGATCATGCCCCCCACTGAGATCCATTCCGATGATTCCGCCATCGGCATCATGTGCGATGATGTGTTTGGTAAAGGATGGGACAGGTTTAAAATCGCCCACCTTGCCACCGGAGACAAGATCGGTGTGGAACTCTTCGAATTTAAAAATGCGGAAAGACCGGAAAACAATTTCGAATTCTGGAAAACCGGTGTATTTCATTTTTCCGTACAAGATCCGGACGTGGAGGGTCTTGCAGCCAAAATCGTTGCAAACGGCGGCAAACAGAGAATGCCTGTCAGGGAGTACTACCCGGGAGAGAAACCCTACCGAATGGTTTACTGCGAAGATCCCTTTGGCAACATCATCGAGATTTACTCCCACAGCTATGAGCTCACTTACTCGGCCGGTGCCTACCAGGATGATTCAAAAGAAACCTAGGAGATTAAATAACCATGCCAGCAGGACAGTTAAGGCTGTGCGCTTGCAAGCCCCCGGGATGGTTTTTCAAGGGGAATATTCCACTGTTTCATGCGTTTCCACACGGCGGTCCGGCTGATGCCGAGCCGTCGTGCAGCCTCGGCCTTGTTCCAGTTGGATTCATGGAGCCGGGCCGTTAACACTTCCTTGGTGAGGGGCCGGGCCTCCATGGCTGCATCCGGGGAAAAGGCAAGGGAGGTGGCCCTGGACGGATATACCATCTCCCTGATCTCCAGGGGTAAATGATCGGGCTGGATGGTGCGGGAGGTGCAGAGAACAAAGGCGTGCTCGATGGCGTTTTCAAGCTCCCTGACATTGCCGGGCCAGCCATGGTCCAGGAGCCGTTGCATTGCCTTGGGGGAAACCGCTTGAACGTTTTTTCCGGTTTCAGTGTTCAGCCGGTTACAGAAATAGCGCACCAACAGGGGGATATCGGTTTTTCTCTCCCGTAAGGAAGGCACCCGAATGGGAAACACCTTAAGCCGGTAATAGAGGTCTTCCCGAAATTTACCCTCCTTCACAAGGGCGTAGAGGTCCCGGTGGGTCGCCGTGATCACCCGGATATCAAGCCTGCGTTGCCGGGATTCTCCCAGCCGCTCGATGGTCCGTTCCTGAAGGACCCGAAGCAGTTTCACCTGAACCAGGGCACTCAGCTCCCCGATTTCGTCCAGAAAAACCGTGCCGTGGTCCGCCTCCTCAAGCCGGCCGATGCGCTCGGTGACAGCGCCGGTGAACGCTCCCTTTGCATGGCCGAAGAGCTCGCTTTCAAGGAGCGATTCCGACAGGGCCGAACAGTTGACGATGATGAAGGGGGCTTTGGACCGATCGGAATTATGGTGGATCGCCCCAGCCACAAGCTCTTTTCCCGTGCCGCTCTCCCCCTGAATCAATATGGTAGCATTGCTTGCGGCTGTTGCGTCAATGGCCGTGAACACGGCCTGGATGCAGTCGCTCTTTCCGATGATCCGGCCCAACCGGTGCTTCTCCCCCAGACGGCGGGTGGTCTCCTCAATGGTCTGCCTGGCCTTTTCAAGTTCGGTAAGATCGGTAATGGCCTCGAGGACACCAATGACTTGGCCGGTCTGGTTTTTTACGGGTGTCGCGTTTTTTATTGCCGGAACATCATGGCCGTCCTTGTGCCTGATGAAGCACTCCCGGGAACCGGTGGGACGGCCCTTAAGCACGCCGCATCGGGTCGGATCGCCCATGCCCCTGATGCCAAGGCAGTTGGATATCTTGAGCAGGCTGCAGGTCTTGCCCATGGCCTCTTTCGCCGTGAACCCCGTGATCTGCTCCATGGATTTACTCCAGGAGGTGATCTCCCCGTTGACATCCAGGGTAAACACACCGTCCGCTATGGTGTCGATGATATGCCCCAGCAAGGGGTGGTCGTTCATTTCACTGATTAAGCTCTTCATGGGTTTCCGTCTCTTCCTGGTAAATACAGATACACTGCTGAACAACGACAGACAACGTTAACCCAAACGATACACCTTTACCTGTATTTCCGCAAGCATATCATGGTATTATTGTTCATTTACGGTCATAGGTTAACGGTTAACGATCAATAACGTAAACCAAACGTTAACTTAGGTATTATACAGACCGGCCAACAAGGACGTCCCAAAAAGAGATCAACCATTGTTACAACAAGTTGCAACCGAAAGAAGCATCAAGCATCACCCTTGGCACATCCCATGCATTTGCAAACATCCAAGTTAACAAAGGTTCGCTTCTCAGCTTTGATTTTCGCGTTATTTTGGCAAGAGAATCAGAAAACTTTTTTGGTCTGGCTTGTCCAGGTTAAGGTAAAGGACTCAATGATGAAATCAGTTATACTGTACGACTCCCTGGGTGGCAACACAGCCAAGGTGGCAGAGACAATCCAACGCTCCCTTACGGCAAACGCAATGACGCCCCACATGGTAAAGGTAGAAAAGGAACCCATGGTCGACCTGTTTGACTATGACCTCATCTTCATCGGCTCTCCGGTCATTGACTGGCTGCCCACCCAAACCTTGATGACATTTGTAAAAAAGACCTTGAAGGCCTACAGTCAGCAAGGGCGGATCAAGCCCTCATCCCCCATGATACCGGGAAAATTCGGCATCAGCTTCGGCACCTATGCCGGTCCCCATATCGGAGAAAAAGAAGCGTTGCCCATGACCATGTGGCTCAACTCATTTCTTGAACACCTGGGGTATACGGGCCTTGACCAGTGGCTTGTGGTGGGGAAACACCACCACAAACCGGAACTCAACAAAAACGGACGCCTGGGCAACATCGAGGACCGTCCCAATGGCGCAGATCTCCTGGCCATTGAAAACAAGGTAAAGGGAGTTGTGGAAGCATTAAGCGCCTGGACGGCATGACATAACCCAACCTGGACAAGCCAGAACCAAAAAAGATTTCAGAGTTCTTGCCAAAACAACTCGAAAATCAACGCTAAGAAGCTAAAAATCAACACAGGGAGAAAAAACCATGGCAGCAACAAAGACACGGACAAACCCGGCCCTTGGATACTGGAACGACAAGGCTCAATTCTTTGCATCCGGGAAGCGGCGGCAGAAAAACAGACGCATGGCCGACCTCTATGAAAACGGCTGCTGGCGATATATCGAACCACTGCTGCCCGTAAAGGAAGGAGGCACGATCCTGGAGGCCGGATGCGGCACGGGCAGGTGGGTGTTTCGCCTGGCCCCCATGGGCTATACGCTGGAACTTGCGGATTTTTCCGACGAGATGATCCGCCATGCTGAAGTCCTGGTCAACCAGCAGGGCCTCGGGGAAAGCGTTACCAACTACCACGTCCTGGACATCTGTGATATGGCAGCGCTTGGGGACAACGCTTTTGACCTGGTGTTGGCCCTGGGCATGCCCCTTTCCCTGTGCAGCGACCCAAATCAGGCCGTCAGCGAACTGTCCAGAATAACAAAACCCGGCGGCCATGTGGTGTGCGATACCATGAATCGATTTCGAAGGGCCCTTGACCTGGCCAAAAAAAACGACATGACCCAGTTTCTAACAGTTCTCAACAACGGAAAAGTCGTTGCCGATTCCGGGCTGACCCATTACTGTTTCGGCCCGGAAGAGCTCGAAGCCCTGTTTCGGGAACAGGGGCTCACGCCGTGTAAAACCGCAGCCATCACCCCCTTTTTAGAGCATCCGCCCTCAACGAAACAGGTAAAAATACTGGATGATGACCAGATGTTCAACCAGCTTGACAAGGCCTTTCAAACCGTTGCAGAGGAACCCTGGGTGCTCGGGTTGACAAGCCGACTCCTGATGGTCGCACAAAAACCGAACCTGGATAAGCCAGAACCAAAAGAACAGGAAAACCCGAGGGAAGAAGCTAAAAAGCTAAAAACAGGAAATCATCCATCGTGAAATCTTACAAAAAACATGATCCCAGTGCCGCCATCGCCTGCGTAATGACCCTTATCGCCGTGGCCACGGTCTTCATGACCCAATCGATATTTCTCGAGATCTCCCAATCCTTTGCCATGGAGATGGGTCAAGCCCGCTTTGCCTTCAGCATCGCCTCCCTGTTCTACGCCACGACCTTTTTCTTTATCGCTCCCATTGTCGATACGGTAAATCTGCCAAGATTGGCCATCGCAGGAATCGCGCTCCTGGCCATGGCGATTTTTTCCGCATCCCTTGTCTCCCGATTTTCCCTGTTTCTCGTTGCCATGGCAATGGTCGGCACAGGGGCAGCCCTGGTTCCCGGGGCCATGTTTCCCTACATGACCCTGATCGCTCCGGCGAATAAGACCGGCACCTATGTGGGTTCCATCGTGGCTTCCGGAACATTGGGAATCGTGTTCGGGCGGGTGGTTCTCGGCATCATGACAGCAAACTTCGGCTGGCGGGCCTCCTTCAGACTTCTCGCCCTGGGATTGGTGGTGCTTGGGATCACGGCCGCCGTTCTTTTGATCAAGAACAGAAGAGAGACACCCACCCTTCGGGAGACATTAGGACAGCGCTACCGGACCACAGTGAAGCTCATGGTCAGGCCGGAGATCATGTCACTCCTGGGCGCAGGTTTTTTACTCTTTTTCGGGTTCCTCGGCATGGTCACCTTCCTGACCTACCGGTTGGTCGCCCCTCCGTTCAACTGCTCTGCTGGAGAAGTCGGCTGGATCAGCCTTGCCGGGCTTACGGCAATTGTGGCGCCGTTTGCCGGAACCCTGTCCCAAAAACAAGGGGTGTTAAAGGTGATGGTACCGGGCCTTATCATCTGCCTGGCTGGGATCCAGCTCATGGGGTGGAGCCATTCCATTGTCGTGATCACCCTGGGGGTGTTACTCCTGTTCCTGGGGGTTTACTGCTGCCAGCCCCTGCTCTTTATCCTCGTGGGTCAACGGGTTCCCAGGACATTGCTGGGTAATGCGTCGTCCCTTTACATACTGTTCTGCATCGGGGGCGGCAGCCTCTCATCCATTCTCCTGGGACCTGCCTGGGACGCCTGGGCATGGCCCGGGATCACCCTGATCTGTTCCATTTCCCTGGCAGGCTCCCTGGTGCTGCTCCTGGGAGCCACAGCAAGGCAAGCCGGAAGCCGGGCTCAGTCATGCAACGAGATGGTGACATCCCCGGAGATTTCCATGGAAAAGCCCGTCATTTCAAAGCCGCCAAAGCTTATACCCGAGGTATCACCCCCGGCATAGACAGCATCCACCTTGAGATGGTCGACGGTCACCCCATAGTTTTCAAAATGACAATGGAGCACTGCATTGCCATCATTTTCCACCACTTCGGTAAAGGCGGATCCGGTATTGATAAGACCCGTGAGCCCAACCCCCTCCAGGGTCAGGATGCCGTTCCCCCGGACGTCATCCCCCTGGTTTCGCACAAGACGATTTACAGCGAGCATCCCTTTGTTCCCCAGGACGTCAAGACCCATGGAGACAATACCGACCTGCCCCCTGACCGCTTCAAGCTCATGGTCGGTGAGAAGAACTATTTCGGCCGAGGCCACCTGGGAACAGGCCACCACACAAAAAATAACCATCATATATTTAAATCCATTGCGCATTTTCATAATCATCTCCTTTAATCAAAGCGTCCTTAACAACCTTCTTTGCAATCCGGGTGCCACACAAGAGAACCCCTTGATATCCTATAAATTACAGATTTTGCACCCTAATCTCCCCTACTCTTTTCCGGAACAGACCTTTTCAACTTGAAAAGTACCGTTTCAAAATGATAAGGTTTCGTCCATATTCACCCTGGAACGGAGGAAAACCATGCGAGCGAGCGATCTGAAATCAATGGAGATGATCGGCCACGATCCCAAGACCGGTTTCCCCATTCTCGGGCACTACCGAATCATGGCCATGGGCATCACCGGCCTTGGAAGGCTATACAAGGACCTGAACCAATCCCTAGGTGCCGACAAGATGGATGTTCTGTTGACCCGATTTGGGTATGACGGCGGCCTGGCCCACGCCACCGTTATTTCAGATCTTTATCGGTTTGACTCCCCTGAAGAGTTGTTAAAGGCCGGTGGCGTCATGCGTCGGCTGGCAGGTCTTGCCCATGAAACCATCACCGAGATCGACTTTAACCCGGACAAGAAACAGCTGCGCTTCAAGGGCATCTGGAAAGAGTCCTTTGAGCCGGACATCTTTCGTTCCATTTCCACCGGTTCGGACACGCCGGTTTGCGCCATCCTGGCCGGCCTGGTCAGCGGCTATGCCAGTGCCGTTATTGGCGCCGATGTGCTGGTCAAGGAGATTTCATGCAAAGCCCAGGGCTTTGATCACTGCACCTTTGAGGGGAGAACCCTTGGGGAATGGGGACTTGACCTTGCCGATGTCCGAAAGGAATTCAAGATCACGGACATCAAAACCGAAATGGAATCCTTGAAAAGCAACCTTGAACAGGCCAGCCGGTTCATCGCAGACCAGGAAGATGAGATCAACGCCCTCAAGCAGCAGATCCGGCCGGGATCGATGGATACCATGATCTTCAGGAGCCATGCCATGGCAACCACCATGACCCTGGCACAAAAGGTGGCCCCCACGGCTGCAACCGTGCTGATCCAGGGAGAGAGCGGCACGGGCAAGGAAGTGCTGGCAAGGTTTATCCATGATCAATCGGGGAGAAAAGAGGAGCCGTTCCTGCCCATCAACTGTGCCGCCCTGCCCTCCGATCTTTTGGAATCAGAATTGTTCGGCCACACAAAAGGGGCGTTTACCGGCGCAGAGTCGGCAAGAAAGGGACTGTTTGTCCAGGCCGGCAAGGGGACCCTTTTTTTGGATGAAATCGGGGAACTGCCCTTAAGCCTCCAGCCCAAGCTCCTCAGGGCGATCCAGGAGAAACAGGTGCGCCCCCTTGGCGGCTCAACCCTGGAACCCGTCAAGGCCCGGATCCTGACCGCCACCAACCAGGAGATCAAGGAGATGGTCGCCGAGGGAACCTTCCGGGAAGACCTCTACTTCAGAATCTCGGTGTTTCCCATCACCCTCCCTCCCCTTCGCAATAGACGGGAGGACATTCTTCCCCTTGCCAGGCATTTCCTGTCCAGGCTATCCCCTGACCATCCCGGCTTTTCGCCCCAGGCGATCCAACATCTGGAGGGATTTTCCTGGTCCGGGAACATCCGCGAACTTGAGAATGTCGTAGAATATGGCGTTATCCTGGCCGGGGACCACCAGCGCATCCTGCCCGAACACTTTCCAAACCAGGAAGCGCAGACAGGGACCCATCCCATGGCAATATTCGGCCAAAGCCTTCCCAGCTGCCGGGAACTGGAACAGCAGTATATCCGCCATGTGCTGAACCAGACCAACGGAAATAAGACAGAGGCATCCCGGATACTCGGCCTGAGCATCTCCACCCTGTGGAGACGCCTCAACCGGTCCTAGGGTTTGACTTTCCCGGCCTTTTCAGCGTATCCTGATCCTGTTTTCGCGATTCTGAAAACCGTACAATCATCTCCCATAAAAGGAGGAGACCATGGCGGAAAATAAACAGGTCCATGTCATCGTCAGGGGAAGGGTCCAGGGGGTCTGCTTTCGAATGGAAACCCAACGGGCCGCCCAGGGCCTGGGCCTTACAGGATGGGTCAAGAACTGTCCAGACGGCAGCGTAGAGGCCGTGTTTGAAGGAAAAGAAAGCGATCTTGACCAGATAATCCAATGGTGTGGTCAAGGCTCCCCAGGATCATCCGTGGATCAGGTTGAAACCGATTGGCTTGACACGGTTTCCGGTTTTACAGGGTTTAACATCCGTTTTTGAATCTTTTCTCAACCGGCGATGGAAGACTTTCGGTGTGAATACCTGTGGCCGGATGAACCGGGCTATTTTTGCGACATGGCCGACAGCAGGGTGGTGGATACAGGGTCGATTCAAACCCTTGACCCTGTCGGGCCTAAAAGGTATATTAGCAGATAATCTTTCTCATCAGATAAAATGGGCGAAGGTCTAACCCTACCCCCTCCAGCCCCTCCGTCATTGAATTCTTGTTTATCCAGCCCTTACATTTGAACGGGCAAAACCGTACAAACGTTGTTTACCAACACCCTCAAACAAGGAGAACAGGTTTTATGAAAAAAACACTTTATCGTCTAAGCTTGGCAATCCTTCCGGCATGTGCACTGGCCTTCCTCGCCGGAACACCGGCCTTTGCTGAACAACGCCTGCTCTATCCCCAGGAACAGGCGTTGAAAGCGGTCTCGAACAAACTATCGCGTATCATTACCGACTTCAAGGCGTACAGAGCGCTCCACGTCAATGAAGAGTATTCAAGGAATCCAACTCCCGCACTCACAGGAATGTTAGACAATGTGATTGCCCTTGAAAAGGAGTTCGAAGCCCATAAACTCCCGGCAGACCATAAAAAGATCAAAAACATTAAGTCCTGGTTCACGTCCCTCAAAAAAAACACCCCGGTTCTGACGGAGGTTTACCTGGAAGGGTATGAACAGTACCAGAAAGATCTCAAAAAAAGTGATATCAGCAATTTTCCCGATTATAAACAAGATGTTGAGCGCCTCAAAAAGATGTACAAGGCTTACAAGAACCCCTCCTACACCTTCCAGGTGCCGGAAAAAGCCATCAACGCCGTTGTCGCCTTTCAGGATGAGTACAATTTTTTTCAACATCTGCCGGAAAAATACGCCCTGCCGTTAAAAGCCAACAAAGCGGGCAGCCTGAGAACCATGCTTGATACGAACGCCAAGTACATGGACAAATTCAAAGCCTACCAGGATGATTACCTCGAACAGTTACCCGGCAAAATCAGCGGAGCGTTGAGTCAGGCCACAAGCACCGCCCAAAAAGCCGAAGCTGAAAAGAAACCGTTGTTTTTTAAAGGCGGCGTGGCCCAAAACTTGGAAAAGGCCAACGCAATGCTGGCTCTTTTAAGCGCAGGCAAAGGAGAAGATGCACCCGAAGTCATCAAGATGAATAAAGCCTATGCCGCCCATAAACAAAAAATCGATGCTGCAGAAAAAACCATGGCGGCTGAACTTCTGGCCGGCGTTAAAATGCCCTCGGACAACTATGCCAATGGAGACAAAAACAAACTCAAAAAAATGATTAAAAAAGAGTGGAAAACCCTATACCCCTCGGATGACATTCTGTCCATTCGCCTGATTGCTGCCGACTGGTCCAGGAGCACGAACTGGAAATGGAACAACAGCGGATGGTACAAGGTCGACACCTCGGTCCTGCCGGCCCGGGTCATTGTCAAAACCGATGACCAGATTGCTACGATCTATACCGCCTTTATCAATAAAAACCATCTTAAAAATAATGCGTTGAATGTTGGCGCCCATACCAAGAAAGCAGGCTATATTACCCAAAACATGCTTCTCAAGAATGCCCGATAGCACCGGTTGCTGCGGGAGAGAACCTTTAGTCTTCTCTCTCCCGTGGCAGCAATAACCGTCAAACACCCTTGGTTCCGGCTTGTCCGGATGGGGTCGTGGAAGTGGGTTGACAATCCCCCATACTTCTTATATATCCCCACGTTCAGGCAGTTTAGCTTCTTAGCTCTGGTTTACGTGTTATTTTGGAAAAAAATCAGAAACCTTTTTTGCTTCTGGCTTGTCCAGGTTAAGAGAACATCCCCTTTGGGAAACCCCGGCGTTCGGGGAGGTTTGCCTGGTATTTTAGAGCAGACGGGGGCAACGCTCCCAAAATTTGGGAGTGGGATATGGTTGAAATTCTCGTTATTATGGGGGTGGGTATGGTCATCGGATACCTGCTGCGCGAAAAAAAGGCCCTCTTTGCCGCCATCGACCGCATCGTTATGGCGGTGATATTTCTTCTTCTCTTTGTCCTGGGCGTCTCAGTGGGCTTGAACGAGACCGTGGTGGAAAGCATCCACATCATCGGCGTCAAGGCCGTGGTTCTCACCGCAGGGGCCGTAGGGGGAAGCATTCTCTGCTGCTGCCTGGCCTGGCGACTCTTCTTCTCCGACACCACGGAAGTGTCCATCCATGACGAGATGGGAGAGCAGGTGGCCCATGAAGGGTAGCCTCACCATTCTCTGCTGCTTTATTATTGGGGTCATGACCGGGCTTTTCGTGAAATTGCCATCCTTTGCCACCGAATCGGACCTCACCCTCTGGGTGCTCTATGCCCTCATCTTTTTTGTGGGAATCGGCATTGGTGGAGACACCACCACCTTCGCAGTCTTGAAGAAGAGCAACCTGCGCATCTTCCTCATCCCCGCCGCTGTTATCGTGGGTTCCCTGGCCGGCGCCGCCAGCGTCTCCATTTTTCTATCGGATATCTCCGTCAAAGACGCCATGGCCATCGGCTCAGGCCTGGGCTACTACAGCCTCTCCTCCATCTACATCACCGAAATGCGCGGTGAGGTTTTAGGCACCATTGCGCTGCTTTCCAACATCATGCGGGAGATCTTCACTTTGCTGGCAGCCCCCCTGCTGGTGACCTGGTTCGGACGAACCGCCCCCATCGCCTCAGCAGGCGCCACCGCCATGGACACCACCCTTCCCATCATCACCATCAACTCCGGGAAGGAGTTTTCCATCATCGCCCTCTTCAGCGGCGTGGTGCTCACCATTGCGGTGCCCATTCTGGTAACGTTTATTCTGACCTAGGTATCACGCCTCCGGCGTACAGGGTTTTTCAGAGAATCTCAGGGAGGATCGGAAGAAGAGCGATATTACCCTTCGCCCCCTTCGCCCGACCGTTTTACTGAAATACGGTTATTCTCTCCATGTTAAAACCCAAGGTCCTCATTTACAAGTATGATTTTCACTCTCTTTTTGGGAAAGCACTTCTCCGTAATCGTCCACGTGTTGCAGATCCTGTCGGGACTTGCGCAGTCGTGGCAAACGCCTGTCTCACTGCAGGGCGCTTTCTTGCCAAGCCCCATCACGTTGATGGGAGCTGCAAGGTTCTTGACCCGATCCATGGCCTCTGCCAGGTCGTGGCATATCTTGTTTCTTCCCACAATGATGATGACATGTTTGGGACCAAAGGTGATCCCCCCGATCCTGTTGCCGATCATATCGAGGTTGACAAGCTGTCCATCCTCGGTGACGGCATTGGTGCCCGTGACAAAAAGGTCCACGAGAAGCGACTGCCTTCGAAGCGCCATCTGCGCTTCCGGATCAAGGCTTCTATCAAAGGTGTTGAGCACGGTCAGGCTTTCATCGCTGTTCAGGACGTGGAAAAGGCCTGTGGCGACAAAGCTCATGGACCCCCCCCAGGAAACGCTCTTCACATTGAGCCCGGGAATGATATCTTCCAGTGCGATTTTTTTGGCATCATCCCCAGTATCGGCCAGGAACACCTCGAAGTTGTTCTTCTCAAGCGCCTCTTTAACCAGGACAGACTTGAGTTTCCAAAAATTATCTACGGGATTTTTCACTCTATTCATCCTCCTTTTGGCTGATCATCATATCAATGAAGCTCATCTGCGATGACGATATCCAAAAAACCAGCTACTATGCAATCAATTTTTAAAAAACCGTGATTTTTTTCAATTTTCTATTGACTAAATAAAATTTCCTTTTTATAGTCGCATATACGATATGAATTACATTCATCGCATTACAATTAGTTCTGTGCGAACCAGAGCTGCGACGCTCAACGCTCCTTTTGCACCCTAAAAGTGGTCTAACACTGTAAATAAAGGCTTCCAGCCTTCACGTTTTTCGATAAACCATGTTTTTTTTATAATGACATGGGACAAATAACAGCGATAAATCTATTTTTTACTATAAAGGAGGTGATAGAACCCATTTTTTACTTTTTATTGTATTTAACACCCTGTTCACTCAACTAAAATCCAAGGAGAGAATCAATGGGCGACAAAAAAGTAGAAGAGACCACTGAGGCACAGATTGCTGTACACTGGAAGGAAGAAGATTACTTCTATCCCTCAACAAAATTCATCGGACAAGCGAATCTTACGGATCCATCGATTTTTGAAAGGTTCAGCCTCGATAACTTCCCCGATTGCTACACGGAATTTGCAGAGCTCCTGACCTGGGACAAGTACTGGGATGAAGTCCTGGACACAAGCGACGCGCCCTGCTGGAAATGGTTCAAGGGCGGAAAGCTCAACGCCAGTTACAACTGCATCGACCGCCATCTTGAGAAGAACAAAAACAAGACCGCCATCCATTTTGTTCCGGAACTGGAAGAAGAGCGGATCGACCACATCTCCTACCAGGAACTCTATGTCCGGGTCAACGAATTTGCCGCGGTGCTCCGGGACTTTGCAGGCCTAAAAAGAGGAGACAGGGTCACGATCCACATGCCCATGTCTGCTGAGCTTCCCATCACCATGCTTGCCTGCGCAAGGCTCGGCGTGATCCATTCCGTGGTCTTCGGCGGATTCTCTGCAAATGCCTGCGCCGACAGGATCGTGGATTCCAACTCCAGGGTTCTCATCTCCATGGATGCCTACTATAGATCCGGCAAACTGCTCAACCACAAGGTCAACGCAGACGAGGCCGTGGCCATCGCCAAAGAAGAAGGCCAGATCGTGGACAAGGTTCTGGTATGGCAGCGCTATCCGGGCAAGAGCTCCACGGAAACCCCCATGGTCGAAAACAGGGACGTTTTCGTCAACGATGAACTCAAAAATCATTATGGAAAGCGGGTCGCACCCGAGCAAATGCTGTCCGAAGATCCCCTCTTCCTCATGTACACCAGCGGAACAACCGGAAAACCCAAAGGGTGCCAGCACAGCACCGGCGGCTATCTTGCCTATGTCACGGCCATGTCTAAATATATCCAGGATATCCAGCCCGAAGATGTCTACTGGTGCATGGCCGACATCGGATGGATCACCGGCCATTCCTTTATTGTATATGGCCCCCTCGCCCTTTGCGCCTCCACCGTCATCTACGAAGGCGTCCCCACCTATCCGGATGCCGGCCGCTCCTGGAGAATCGCCCAGGAACTTGACGTCAACATCTTCCACACTGCCCCCACCGCCATCCGGGCCCTTCGAAAAATCGGTCCTGACGAGCCTGCCAAATACGACTACCACTTCAAACACATGACCACCGTGGGCGAGCCCATCGAGCCCGAGGTATGGAAATGGTACCAGTCCGCCGTGGGCAAGGGGGAGGCCATCATCGTGGACACCTGGTGGCAGACCGAGACCGGCGGATTCCTCTGCTCCACCGTTCCCGGCCTCAATCCCATGAAGCCGGGCAGTGCCGGCCCCGGCGTCCCGGGTATCCACCCCATCATCTACGACGATGATGGTAACGAGGTGACCCAGCCCGGCATTGCCGGAAACATCTGCATCCAGAACCCGTGGCCGGGTCAGTTCCAGACCATCTGGGGCGACAGGGACCGGTTTGTGGACACCTATTTTGCAAGATATTGCAAGGATCCCAAGAGCAAGGACTGGCGGGACTGGCCCTATCTTGCAGGGGATGCGGCCACCCGCAGCGAGGACGGCTACTACAGGATCCTGGGCCGCATCGATGACGTGATCAACGTATCGGGCCACAGGCTCGGCACCAAGGAGATCGAGTCCGCCTCCTTGACCGTGCAGGAGGTTGCCGAGGCCGCCGTTGTTCCGGTGGCCCACGAGATCAAGGGCAAGGAGCCCGATCTATACATCGCCCTCAAACCAGGAGTCGAGGCAACCGACGCCCTGGCCCAGAAAATCTCCGACGCTATATGCGAGCAGATCGGCAAGATTGCAAAACCAAGAAAGGTATGGCTCGTTCCGGATATGCCAAAAACCCGGTCCGGCAAAATCATGCGCCGGGTTCTGGGGGCCATCTCCAACAACAACGACGTGGGTGATGTCATGACCCTGGCCAACCCCGAAGTTGTTGAAACCATCAAGGATATGGTTGAGAAAAGCTAACTCTTTGCAAGACCGGCGGCACCCTCCATTCCCTGCCGCCGGTCAAAATCTTTTACCAAATAGGAAACCTACTCTTATGTCAAACTTGTATGCCGAGGCCTATGACCAGTCCATTCACGATCCTGACGCCTTTTGGGGACCGATTGCAGAAGAGTGCCACTGGTACAAACGCTGGGACAAAGTGCTTGATGATTCAAACAAACCGTTCTACCGATGGTTCACCGGCGGCGAGATGAACACCTGCTACAACGCCCTGGACCTTCACATCGACAACGGTATCGGGGAAAACACAGCCCTGATCTACGACAGTCCGGTAACTGACACTAAGCGGGAGTACACGTTTCTGGACTTAAGGGACGAGGTGGCAAAATTTGCCGGGGTCCTTGCTGCAAAGAATGTCAAAAAGGGTGACCGGGTAATCATCTACATGCCCATGATCCCTGAAGCCATGATCGCCATGCTTGCCTGTGCACGGATCGGTGCGGTTCATTCAGTGGTATTCGGCGGATTTGCCGCCAATGAGCTTGCCACCCGCATCAACGATGCAAAGCCCAAGGTCATTGTCTCGGCCTCCTGCGGCATAGAGACAAAGAAGGTGATCCCCTATAAACCCCTCCTGGACGAGGCCATCCATCTGGCAAAGTCCAAACCCGAAAGCTGCGTGATCTTCCAGCGCAAAATGTCCCAGGCCGAACTCAAGTCGGGCAGGGACTTTGACTGGGACGATCTCATGGGTGAGGCAAAACCCCATGATTGTGTTCCGGTCAAGGCCACCGACCCCCTCTACATCCTCTACACCTCGGGCACCACGGGCGAGCCCAAGGGCGTGGTCAGGGACAACGGCGGCCATATGGTGGCCCTGAAATGGAGCATGAAAGCGATCTACGGCGTGGACCAGGGGGATGTCTATTGGGCAGCCAGCGACATCGGCTGGGTCGTGGGCCATTCCTACATCGTTTACGGACCGCTCTTCAGTGGATGCACCACCATCCTGTATGAAGGAAAACCCGTGGGAACACCGGATGCGGGCGCATTCTGGCGGGTCATAGCAGAACACGGTGTCAAGAGCATGTTCACCGCACCCACGGCCTTCCGGGCCATCAAGCAGCAAGATCCCGAAGCCAAACTCATGAAAGATTACGATCTCTCCGCCTTTAAGATCCTCTTTCTGGCCGGTGAGCGCACCGACCCTGACACCCTGAAATGGGCTGAAACCAACATCAAAGTTCCGGTCATCGATCACTGGTGGCAAACTGAAACCGGCTGGGCCATTGCAGCAAACTGCATGGGACTCCACCATTTTCCGGTAAAACCGGGCTCCCCCACAAAGGCTGTTCCGGGCTGGGACGTCCAGGTGGTCGATCCCAATACCAAACCGGTTGCCCCGGGCGAGATCGGCGCCATTGTCGTGAAGCTGCCTCTTCCTCCGGGCACCCTGCCCACCCTGTGGCAGAACGACAAACGGTATGTGGAAGCTTATCTTGAGGAATTCCCCGGATACTACAAGACCGCAGATGCAGGATACATCGATGAAGAGGGCTATATCTATGTCATGACCCGCACCGACGACATCATCAACGTTGCCGGCCACAGGCTCTCCACAGGGGCCATGGAAGAGGTGCTGGCCAACCATCCCCTGGTTGCCGAATGCGCCGTCATGGGGGTGGATGACCAACTTAAGGGCCAGGTGCCCCTGGGCTTTCTCGTGCTCAACGCCGGGGTTACGGAAAGCCACGACAAGATCATCAAGGAGGCCATCCAGATGGTTCGGGACCAGATCGGCCCTGTGGCAGCGTTCAAGACGGCCACCGTTGTCAAGCGGCTTCCAAAGACCCGGTCCGGCAAAATCCTCAGGGGCACCATGCGTAGCATTGCCGACTGCAAGGCGTACAAGGTCCCGGCCACCATTGACGATCCCGCCATCCTCGATGAGATAGAGGAGAGCCTGGGCGCCATCGGCTATGGGAAAAAGGCTCCGTGATTGCCTATTTTTGATAATTTACCAACAACAAAGGAGATAACAATGACCACACAAGCAATCTCAAAAGTCCCGGCACAAGCATGGATCACCACCTTTGCCGGTACGGCCATCAATCTTTGTCTTGGTATTCTCTATGCCTGGAGCATCTGGAAATCCGCCCTGGTAGACGTTAACAAGGCCGGCGAGGTAATGACCGGCATCAACGCAGGATGGACCTACCTAACCAATGCACAGGCGGCAACGCCCTTCTCCCTTTGCGTCATCGTCTTTGCCATTCTCATGATCCCGGGGGGACGAATCCAGGACAGAATCAGTCCTAAATTCGGCGCCACCTGCGGGGGGTTGCTCCTTGCGGCCGGCTGCATCGTTGCGGGAATTATGAAGAGTTATACAGGGCTCATCATCGGTTTCGGCATCCTCGGTGGCGCTGGAATGGGCATCGGCTATGCCGCCCCCACCCCTGCGGCCCTGAAATGGTTCGGCCCTGAAAAACGGGGACTCGTGGCAGGACTCGTTGTGGGAGGTTACGGCGGCGCCGCCCTCTACATCGGTTGGCTGGGCCAGAAGCTCATCGACCTCTACGGCATCACCGGAAGCTTTGTGGTCCTGGGCATCTTCTTTGCCGTTGTAGTGGTCATTGCAGGCCAGCTCCTTAAAACGCCCCCTCCAGGGTATGTTCCCCCTTCCAACGTGACCAACGCCGGCACCACCCAGGCCACGGAAAAGACCCACGACTGGGAGGCTGGAGACGTGCTCAGAACCTGGCAGTTCTATGCCCTGGTCTTCATGTTCGTCCTCACCACCCAATCGGGCCTTCTCATCATCAGCAGCGCCAAGGGGCTCATGATGAAAACGGCAAAAGGGATGCCCTTTTTCATGGCAAACGCGTGGATTCTGGTCTCCTTCGGCGGGCTGATCAACGCCTCCGGCCGGGTGGGCACAGGGTACTACTCTGACAAGATCGGACGGCTCAATGCCTACTGCCTCAACTGCGGCGTCTCAGCCCTCTGCCTCTTTTCCCTTCCCTATGTGATCTCAACCCAAAACCTCTTTCTCCTGTTCCTGGTTGTGGGCATTGCCTACTGGCAGTACGGCGGGGGATTGGCACTGATGCCGTCCTTTACAGCGGATTTCTTTGGTGCAAAAAACCTGGGTTTCAACTATGGACTCGTGTTCGTTGGATGGGGACTGGGATTCTTCATGGCACGGGTGGGCGGCGTGATCCAGGATATTACCGGCAGCCTCAACCTGGCATTCTACATCTCAGGCGGCCTTCTGGTGGCCGGCGTCATTCTGGCAAAACTGACCACAAAACCCCAGTATAACGGCTAATATCACTAATCTCCCGGGGCATGGCAAAACATACGGTCCATGCCCCGGGCCCTCCCCCACAGAAAGGATAGCCAATGGATCCCCATCGTCTGATCGAAATTCCCTTTGTCCTGGACTTTTCTAATCTTCAGTTTGACACCACCATCATCTTTATTGTGTCGATTTTCCTTGCCATCACCGTCAACGCCGAGGCCCAGGCCTTCATGGCCACCGTACTGGGGGATGCCCACACCAATACAAAGGACAGGTTCCACTTCAACCCCCTGTTTCACATGGAGCTTTCCGGACTCCTTTGCTTTGCCATCGCCGGATTTGGCTGGCCCAAACAACCAAAAATAGAGACGGACAACTTCAAACGCCCTGGTCTCAGCCTCATCCTGGTTAAATTTGCAGGCCCGGCAGCCAACCTCATGCTCGCCTCCATCACGGGCAGCATCCTGTGGATCATGGGGAACTGGGGCCTCGAAGACCAGGTGTTCTCAATCGTCCTGGCCGTAAACCTAATGGTGTTTGTGGCCAGTTTTCTGCCCATCCCCCCCCTTGCCGGGGCCACCCTTGTCTCGGTCTTCTTTCCCGGAAGATTGAAGCGGTCTCCCCATGTGACCCGGTTTGCAAAAAGCCTCCCCTACCTCTTTGTGGCAGCCCTGCTGGTTATCCGAGAAAACGATTGGAACCTTTTGAACGCCTATCTCTATCCCGTTGTCACGGCCATGTTCGACTTTATCTCGGGATAGTATTGACATCGTCGCCTATTCCTCGTAGTTATTATAGAAATACGATTCTTACACAACCGCTATATTCAGGAAACGGCCATGACAGACAAACAACCGAACAACCCAGGTGACGACGACATCCTCTTTGCAGCAGAATCTTCAAAAAAACATCCAAAGCCCTCGGGTCCTCCACCCTGGAAGCTCCTGATCGTGGATGATGAAAAAGATGTCCACAACATGACCACAATGGTTCTTTCGGACTACAGCTACAAAAATGCCGGACTGAAATTTCTCCACGCCTACTCAGGCGGGGAGGCAAAAAAAATGATCAAAGAGCACCCCGACTGCGCCTGTATTCTTCTGGATGTGGTCATGGAGACCAACCATGCCGGCCTGGAGGTGGCGCGCTTCATCAGGCAGGAAGCAAACAACAGCAACATACGAATCATCCTGAGAACCGGTCAGCCGGGCAAGGCCCCTGAAAAAAGCATCATCCTGGATTACGATATCAATGATTATAAGGAAAAGACGGAACTGACCAGCCAAAAGCTCTTCACCTCAGTCACAACCGCCATACGATCGTTTGAACACCTCACCCATCTTGAAAAGCAAAAAAAAGAGATTGCCGAGAAAAACAGGCGCCTGAACGAAGAGATCGCCAGAAGAATCGTTGCCGAGTCAAACCTGGCAAAGTACAACAAGAGCCTGGAACAGATGATCAAGGACAAGAAACACCGCCTGGAGGAAGCCCTTACCAGCCTCAAGACGGCTGAGGAAGAACTGAAACAGTCCAAGGAGCACCGTTTCATTGAGGATTTCACGTCAAAGGCGGCCCAGAGACTCGACCAGCCTGCTGAAGCGGTCATGAATAACCTGACCACCATCGAGGGCTATCGCTCGGACATGACGGAACTGATCGACAAATACAAAGCCCTGCTGCAGATCATCGACATATCAAAATCCCTTCGAAAAACAAGCGACACCAACACCCGAATAGATGAGATCAACGCGTTCAGGAAAACAACCAACATGGACAGGATCTTGGAACGCTATCCCGAAATCATCAACAACTCGCTCCAGGGAATCGGCCTGATCGTAAAAACCGCCGCAGAAATAAAGCGCTTTATCCAGGCCACCAACGGATCCCCAAAGCCCATGAGCGTCAAGCACACCATTGAAAAGGCCCTGGCAGAGGTCTTGACAAAACAAACGAGAAAAATCGATATCCATACCGATTTCAACGACATCCCCGAGATAGAAGCATCCCCTGGGGGGGTGCTGAACGCGTTCAAGGCGATATTGAAAAATTCGTTCCAGGCCGTGGGTCCCCAGGGTATCGTCTCCATCTCCCTCGACCATGAGAACGGCTCCATCGTGGTCACCATCAGCGACACCGGCCAAGGCATTTCATCAAAAGACATGCCCAGGGTGTTTGACCCCTATTTCTCATCCCAAAAAGAGGATGCCGCCGGCCTGGGCCTCTTTGTCGCAAAAAGCGTTGTCACCGGCCACAAGGGAACCATAGAGATCGAGAGCACCAAGGGCGAAGGTACAACGGTCACCATCACGCTTCCTTCAGACCTCCCGGCTTGAAAAACGACTTTCCTGCCATAAGAGGGTTCTTGAATCCGGTTTGTTAGCTTGCAGGGTTGCAAAGGCATTACATAACCAATTATCATATGAGAACGGGCCAAACTGGGTGTTTTTCCACCAGATAAGAAAAACTTGCGTTGAGCATAAACCATTAATTTTCAGATAAAGTTCGACTTTTATGTTCTTTTATATATGCTTCAACGACTGAGTCGAGTTGACTTCTTACGATGGATTTATAAACAAGATATTTTGGATCTTCTTCATTTGTCCTGTTATTTTCTAAATAAAAATTTATCAGGTTAATGTAGTCATCCATAATTCTTTCTTTTACTTTAACGAACTTGTCTTCATGTTTAATCCTTTTATCTATTTTTACATCTCTATTATGCATTACATACAAGGCCTTAAGTAAATTATAATCACCAATATTCATGGATTCATCAACTATTTCTTTAAAATAATCTTGTCCCATATCATGCCCCCCATTCTATTGCATGGAAATATATTTCAGGTGCTGGTTTATCTGTTTTCTTAAGAGAACCACCGACATGCACATCATATGCGTAAGAAAAGATGTTTTTTTTTTGCATTGAGAATACGCTCATATTACTGGCAATTGCCAAGCCGTTTTCCTGTAATCACGGTGGTAATCGTCATGCTTCCGACCTCCGGCCCCATTTCCATTATAACGGTTCCTTTGAAGTTGTCGCCGGCATAGCGTATCTCTCCCTGGCTTGCCATTGTTTGGCCTTGCAGCACACATTCCAGTTCCCAGGTGACAGTGTTACCCGCCTGTTTCATGTTTTTCATTTTACAATCCTCACTCTCTGCATTCGTTTCAGGAATCGGGTCCTGGGCTGTCACACACTGGACAATGGTCTGGGGAGGAACTGATCCAACAGGCATTCCCGGCATCTCAACGGTAGAAGTAATTTCATACGTCCCCGGATTAAAATCGAATGCATAGGAAAAAGTTGAACATAACAGCAACACACACACACCAAATAAACTAAACACAGTTATTTTTAACATAATGACTCATTCCTCTTTAAAATGCTGAAAAAAGAAAGAGATAAAGTGTAGGTGGTCAAACGTTCACGTGTTCTTCTTGTATGAAAAGCCTATCTATTGAACCTAACACAAACTATTTATATTGAAAAGACATAATCCTGCCTGGCATTTGACAATATTAAAAGAGCCACAACTCACTTTCGGGACTCCAGGTATTTCAGCATTTGGCGCATGGTGAGACTCAAGCTGGAGGGGCCGCTGCGCACATAAAACGCTTCGTCTTTTTTGTTGATCAAAAAAACCGGGGCATCTGCCCGTTCACACTCGATCACCATTACCGTGTGACCGTCAATGGTGCCAATGGAAAGATGGATGTACTTGGTAAACTCCAGGCCGATATGCTGATTCATGAGATTTCTGAAATGAAGCCGGCATTTGTCTTCGCTTTCAAACCCGTCCGGGGCCGTCCCGATCACCTCTCCGTCATCGTTGACACCGATAATGATCATTCCGCCGTTGGTGTTCATAAACGCAGACACGGATTTCATCCAGGCCACTTCGATGTTCTTGTCGTTTTTTCCCGCCTTAAGGTTCATGCGCAGGGTGGATTTAAACTCCAGGGTGGCCCCTTCGCCCTGGCTGATGAGACGCTGAACATCGTCGGCAAAACAGGCGTCACGGACCACCCTGTTCGGCATATCCCGAAGCTGATGGCGATATTTCCAGACCACAAACCCGGCCATAAGAAGGCCCAGGCCAAGAACGCCCAGCACCACCACTAAAATCGCCCAGCGTTTTTCCTGAACTTTATTAAGGAAATCAGATTGCGGCACCACCACACCGATCCAGAATTCCCGAGTATCCGCGTTGATGGGCTGCACCCCGGCCCAGTATGTCTGACCACCGTAGGGGAACATAAAGGCCTTTTTCGGTTTACCCTTGGCGTGCCAGGCGGCCATGGCACCACGCACATTGGCGGCCTCCACCTCGGTATGGCGAGACGAGAAGAGGATGTCCCCTGTCTCAACCGCCTTGTTCACCGGATGATATACAGATGTGTCGCCATCAAACAAAAACGCTGTTCCATTGGCTCCCACCCGGGTCTCTGAGATACGATTGAACAACCCGTTGATCGGGACATCAAGGGCCATCACCGATATCTCTGCTTCTTCCTTGGCAGAGGGCCAGGTCATGACGGCGGATAATCCAGGGATCTTGTCATAGTCAAACAGATACGGGGGCATCCAGGTGACTGCGGCCTGGTTCTGGGGAGAATGGGAGAGGCCCACCCGATACCAGAGGCGCTCTTTAAAATCAAACGCCTTTTTTTCAACCCGGGTCTCCATGGGCTGGCCGTTTACCCACTGCTGCCAGAGGATCTCCCCCGGCTTGTCCGGGGATGTGGTGCGTGTCATCCAGATGTTTTCATTGCGGGAAAGAAGGTAAGAGCGGCCGGAGGTCTCCCCGAATTTGATGGCCCCGACCTGGGGCAGGTTCTCCATCATGGGGATCAGCTTGGCGGTGACCGAGGCCGTGTCTTCCATCTTCCAGATACCGGCAAGTCCCCATTTTTGAATCAACAACGCATTGCTTACCACGGGCTCGTAGAACTGAAAGATCCTATCCGATGTGTTGGTCAGACTTTGTTGAATATGCTCTTGCGCAATGTTGTTACGCATATTGGCGCCCTGAACAAGGGTGACGGCTGTGATGGCACCGGAGGTGAGCAAAATCACGATAATCAAATCCCGCAGGAGCCGTCTTCGCGTATTGGTGGGGCCGAGCAATGTTTGTATGATCACAGGATCTCTTTCTCCAAGAATAATATCAAAAAATGGTCGACCTTAGGATGGAAGGTTGCTTTTTGTCAAGAAAAGTATAAAAAATTACAGGATGATCATGATCACAGCCATATAGAGCAGGGTCATACTGCTACCGGCTGGGATAAAATCACCCTTTGTTGACAACAGGGGATCACCATCGTAGAATGATTTTAATTAACAAGATTCCCGAGTACTATTGGCTCCATAAACGCCACTTTTAAAAAATGATTAAAAGAAAAGTGTTTTTTATCTAGATTTTGCCCAACAGATAAAGGAGATCGTTATGAAAGCCAGTTACAAAATAGGTATTTTTTCAATGATCATCGCACTGTTTCCCATGATTATTGTTGGCGGATCCGGATACTTTAAAAGCAAGGGGATGCTGCTTGAGAAAGAAGTTAAGTACACAGAGCAGACTGTTGAAGATATCCGAACGCGTATCGTTAACCAAATAGACCATACATAAAAAATTACCGCAATGCTTGGGACCAATATCAATATTTATGGTGTGGAAGCAGGTTTTAAAATATTCAAATCAGTGGCGGCGGCGAATCCTGATTATAAGAATGTGTATTTTGCTTCAGAAAAGACCGGCAAGTTCTATATTGAGCCTAGGGTGGATCTGCCGGAGGGTTATGATCCCAGGAAACGGCCCTGGTATAGCATTGCCAAAGATAAAAAGCCTGTGGTGTCAGCGCCCTATGTGGATGCTGCCGCAAACACAATGACCGTTACGATTTCAATGGCAGTCATTAACAACGGTAAAAAAGCAGGGGTCGTAGGGGTTGACCTGAACCTGGGTTCTCTGGCCAAGGCTGTCAGCCAAATAAAAATTGGTAAGACCGGCTATCTTTTTGTATTGTACAAAGATGGCACATTGTTAACCCACCCTGACCCCAAACTGATCGGCCAAAATTTAAGTGATAAGCTGAGCTTTATCAAGCTGATGATAGAAAAGAAAAACGGATATTTTGAATACGATTTTAAAGGGCCTAAATTTGGGATCGTCAGAACCATTGATGAATACGGCTGGACGATTGGGGGCGGTACCTACTTATTCAGAAGTCAGAGAAACCTTAGACGGCTTGAGAAATTTATCACTCACCATTTTTGTTGTTACGCTGGCGATTGTATTGCTGGGTATTTATTTTGTTGTCCAGGGCATGACCAAACCGCTTAAAATAATGCTTGATAATATGATAGATATTGCAGAGGGAGAAGGTGATCTGACCAAGCGGTTGGAAGTGAAGACGAAAGATGAAATCGGCCTTTTGGCAGAGGCATTTAATCTGTTTCTTGAAAAATTGCAGGGTATCATTTCGGATATCGCAAAAAGCTCAGATTCTTTGGACGTTTCTTCTAAAGACATCCTGTCCATCTCAAATGAAATGACTGAGGGAACGGAAAAGATGGCCATCACATCCAATACAGTTGCTGCAGCCACAGAAGAAATGAATGCAAATATGACTTCTGTAGCCGCTGCCATTGAACAGTCTTCAACCAATATCAGCATGGTTTCCGCCGCAGCCGAAGAAATGACGTCAACCATTAACGAAATCTCTCAGAGTACGGCAAAAACAAGGAGTACCAGCCAGCAGGCAGTTAATAGGACAACCGTGGCATCTGAGAACATCAATATGCTGGGAACTTCTGCAAAGGATATCGGCAATGTGGTTGAAACAATCAGCGATATCTCGGACCAGACAAACCTTCTGGCCTTAAATGCAACGATTGAAGCAGCCCGTGCTGGCGAAGCAGGAAAAGGCTTCGCTGTTGTTGCAAATGAAATCAAAGATCTTGCCATGCAGACGGCTCAGGCGACCAAGGAAATAAAAGAGAAAATTGAGAATATACAGGATTCAACAAAAGTAACCATTACCGAGATAGAAGCGGTGACTAAAGATATCAACGGTGTGAATGAAATGATTGACGGTGTTGCGGCAGCAGTGGAAGAGCAGTCGGCGACGACCCAGGAAATCGCAACAAATGTTGGGCAGGCTGCGGAGGGAATCCAGGAGATCACCGGAAATGTGACTCAAAGCTCAGGCGTAGCCGGTGAGATTGCATCCGACATAGCCAATTTAAACCACACCGTGACTGAAATGGCAGAAAAAAGCACCCGTGTTAATAATTGTTCACATGATTTAAGCCAATTGTCTAACAGTCTTAAGAATACGGTGGATTTGTTTAAAATTTAGGTGGTATTGCCTTGGACAGCCTGGGGGTAAAAAACCAAACGATGCAATATGCACCAAGCCCGGCACGGGCACAACATGGGGTGTAGAAAACGAGGTTCGGTTTTCAGGTCGTGATGCCGTAGAAAAAATACATGATGACCATGACCACGGCGATATAGAGCAGGGTCATGCCGCTGCCGGCCCTGACATAATCTTTAACCCTGTACCCGCCGGGCCGCATGATCAGGGCATTGACCTGGTGGGTGGGCAGAATAAAGGTATTGGACGCGGCCACGGCCACCAGCAGGGCAGCCATCCTGGGATCGGCCCCGCAGGGAATCGCCATGTTCATGGCCAACGGAATCATGAGCACGGTGGCACCGATATTGGAGGTGACCAGGGTGAAGAAAGAGGTTAAGCATCCGATGAGCAAAAAAAGGCCGACCGGTGTGAGCCAGCCCGCCATGAGTCCGGCCAGAAAAGAGGCCAGAAACCGAGCTGCCCCGGTTTCTTCAAAGGCGATGCCAAGGGGAATCAAGCCTGCCAGCAGGAACACCGTCATCCAGTCCACACTCCTGTAAGCCTCGTCCAGGGTCATGACCCGGGTCAGAATCATGCTGACCGCCCCGGTCAGCAGGGCAATGGACAATTGAACCTTGAGCCCCATGGCCAGGACCAGGGCCAGGATAAGGCAGGCAGTGGCAAGGCCTGCTTTTTCAGGGTACATGATCTCGCCCTGGAGGTGCTCGGTAAATATCAGGATCGGTTTTTGTTTGAGCAAATGGAACTTTTCCCACTCCCCGTGGAGGAGAAAGGCATCCCCGGGCTGGATTTTGATTTCCGAAATATCCTCCAGCAGTACCTTGTCCCGCCGGTACAGGGCCAGGGGGTTGACCTGGAGCTTTTTCCGGAACCCGTATTCATGCAATGTCTTGCCGACAAGTTCCGAGCGGGGCGTGACAATGGTTTCCGTGAAGCCGGAATGGTCCACGGACAATACCCCGTTGAGCATGTTCAGTTCCTCACAAAGGGTCCAGCCCATGTCCTTTGCCAGCTTTTTTGCATGGTCAAGGTTGCTGACAATGCCCACCACGTCATTGGGTTCAATGACATGGGCCCGGCCCGGTACGTCGACCCGATACCGGCCATTGTGCTTGGAAATACAGACCACTGTGGCATGGTACAGGGGACGCAGTTTTAATTCTTCAAGCCGACGGGTATAAAATTTCTTGGGAACCTGCATCTCAAATACGTTGCTGACTTCCCGGCCATAGGTGGATTCCAGGTCGTGGTTCAAAAGTGCGCGGGAATCGGTTTTGGCGTCAGCCTTGGGCAGGATGAACTTACCAAAGACAATGAAATAGAGGATGGCTGCGACCACCAGGGCAATGCCCAGGGGGGCCACACTGAAAAGGCCGAAGGCTTCAAAGGGTTGATTTCCTAAAAGGGTCTGATTGTTGGACCACCAGGAGGCCATGAGATCGTTGAGCAGGATCAGGGGGCTTGACCCCACAAGGGTGATGCAACCGCCAATGACGGCACAATATCCCATGGGGATGAGCACCTGGGAGATGGGCACATTGAGCTGCTTGCACATGCGGTTGGCGGCCGGAAGAAACAGGGCTACCGCCCCGATATTTTGCATAAAACTGGAAATAACCGCCACCGTGCCGGAGATCAAAGAGACCATCCGAACCTGGCTTTTTCCTGAAAACCGGACGATATACCGGGCAAACACGTTCATGACACCGGTCTTGTCCAAACCTTCCCCCATGATGATCACGGCAATGATGGAAACCACGGCATTGGAACTCAGGCCGCTGATGGCGTCTGATGGTGCGATGACCCCGGACAGAGGCAGCAAGACCATCATGAGCAGCCCCACCATGTCCACCCGGACAATTTCAAACACAAAAAGCAGGGTAACAAAGATCAGAAAAACAAAAACAATGAGCATCTCCAATGTCATATTACCCGGCAGTGTCATGATATTCTCTTCACTTTAATGTTTTTTTTAAGGCGTCCCTCTCCCCGCCATTGGGAAGACCTTGAAGGGCCTGTCCCAACTTTTTCTTCTTGGGCTTTTTCGGCTTTTTGGGTTTAAATGGTCGCAGATCCAAACGTGACTCAGGAACATCCAAAACCGGTTTAAACCCATCAATCAACTCCCGGGTCAACACGTTCTTGATCAGGCGCTCAATGTCAGAGAGCTGCTGAAACTCATCCGCACTGACCAGGGAGATCGCCTGGCCTTGGACACCGGCCCGGCCTGTACGACCGATTCGGTGCACATAATCTTCCGGCACATGGGGCAGATCAAAATTAACAACCTGGGGCAACTGATCAATGTCCAATCCCCTGGCGGCAAGATCCGTTGCCACCAGTATTCGGGTCGTGCCATTTTTAAATTCAGCCAATGCTTTTGTCCGGGCGCCCTGACTCTTGTCGCCATGGATTGCCGCAGCTTTCATCCCCTTCCCGTCCAAGTAACGGGTTAATCGGTTTGCGCCTTGCTTTGTTCTGCTGAAGACCAGCACCTGCTTCCATCTATTGTTGCGAATTAATTGAGTGAGCAAGGCCGACTTCCGCTTCTTATCCACCGGATGAACCAACTGTTTGACCGTTTGCGCTGTGGTCGTATGCGGTGTTACCGAAATCTCAACCGGGTGATTGACCAACCCCCGGGCAAGATGTCGACTCCCATCAGACAAAGTCGCAGAGAACATCAGATTCTGGCGCTGACGGGGCAAAACGGCCAAAATTTTACGGATATCATCAATAAACCCCATGTCCAGCATTCGATCGGCCTCATCCAGCACCAAGACCTCCAGCTGGTTAAACTTCACCGCATTTTGCCGGTAGAGATCCAGCAGGCGGCCCGGTGTTGCCACCAGTATGTCGACCCCCTTACGCAAGCGCATCATCTGGGGATTGATCTTCACCCCACCATAGACCACGGTGGAACGCAAAGACAAATGCTTACCATAGGTGACCACACTCCCACCAATCTGGGCAGCCAATTCACGGGTTGGCGTTAAAACAAGTACACGGGCCTGATTCGCCTGAACCTGCCCCCCTTTGGAAAGTCGCTCTAAAATAGGAAGAATGAAAGCCGCTGTCTTACCGGTACCGGTCTGGGCTGCCGCCATCACATCCTTGCCTTGGACCACCGCAGGGATCGCCCTGGCTTGAACAGGTGTTGGCGTCTCGTAGCCATGTTCAGCCACTGCTTCAAGAATAGGGGCGGATAAGCCCAGGGATGAAAAGCTCATAAAATCGTTTATCGTCCTGTCGTTATAAATAAAGTGTATTTCCTGTTCTCTTGTTTCAATGGAGACATCAGCGTGGTCATATGATGAAAGAAAATGCATTGAGCGCCTGCTCCGGTTTTTTCCGGATTTTTTGAAAGATATCACAGATTCAGGAGTGGGGCAATGTATAGCCCCCCTACCCCGGCCAGACCGTCGTCCCATATTAGTCTTGACAAAAAGCCGGTGCCTAATCTAAAGATACGAAATTTAAAGCAGATTCAATTGTTGAAAAACACAACCGTTTTTAAGGGGGTTCCCGTAACCTGCAGGCAATCTAATGACGCCCCATATTGTTATTATTGATGATGAACCGATCACCCTTAAGCAGCTTCGACGGATCCTTGAGAAGGAAGGATATCAGGTTGCGGCCTTTTCCAATCCCCAGCGGGCATTGGAGCAGATCAAGCAGAACCCCTGCCACCTTGTGATCAGCGATGTCCGGATGCCGACCATGGACGGGCTGGACCTGATGACCCGGGTCAAGGCGCGTTTTCCGGATATGGAAGTGATTCTGATTACCGGTTACGCCTCTCTAGACGGCGCGGTGGAGGCCACCAAGGAAGGCGCATTTTATTATCTTGAAAAACCGTTTACACCGGACCAGGTCCGGGATCGGGTTAAGCAGGCCCTGAAACTCAGGCAAGCCAAAGAAGGTGCGTCCGACCACTCGGCCGACGGCACAAAAGACACCCAGTCCCCTGTTATTATCGGGGAAAGCAGTAAAATCAGGGACGTCGTATCCATCATCCAACAGATTGGGCCGACGGACTGCAATGTGATGATCACCGGAGATTCCGGAAGCGGCAAGGAACTGGTCGCCCGCGCCATCCACGCGACCAGCAAACGCGCCAAGGGTCCATTCGTGGCCTTTAATTGCGGTGCATTGAGCGAGACGCTCATCGACAATGAACTTTTCGGACATGAAAAAGGCGCTTTCACGGGGGCTGAAACCCGGAGCACCGGGTTGCTGGAGGCGGCCGGCGGTGGCACCCTTTTCCTCGACGAAATCGGAGAAATGCCCCACACCATGCAGGTAAAGCTCCTCCGGGTGCTCCAGGAAGGTGAGCTGATACGGGTCGGCGGCAATCGTCCCATTCCCGTCGATGTCCGGATCGTGTCCGCCACCGCCGTGGACGTGAAGGCAGCAGTCGACGGAGGCGTGTTTCGCAAGGACCTTTATTTCCGCGTCAATGTTGTTAATATCGAGCTGCCCGGCTTGAGCGAACGAAAAGAAGACATCCCCTTGCTGGCCTACCATATCCTCAGCCGTTTGAACCGCCGGGGCGGCAAAGATATCAAAGCCATATCCCAGAAAGCCATGGCCCTGTTGAGCAACTATGCATTTCCCGGAAATGTGCGGGAACTGGAAAACATTCTTGAACGGGCAGTGGCTGTCTGTCAGGGAGACGTAATCCGTGCATGTGATCTGCCACCGGACCTGATCGAGTTGGAACTTCAGGTATACAAGCGGCCGGATGAACAATTCATGACCCTGGTCGAACTGGAGCAGGACTATATCGCCCATTTGCTGAAAATAACCGGTGGGGTTCGCACCAAAACCGCCGAAATTCTGGGCATTGACCGTGCTTCCCTGTGGCGGAAGATAAAAAAACACGGACTCTGATAGTCGTTTTTGCAACACCTGCGTTCGTTTTTGCAACAAAACGATCCTGGGCCTGTTGCAAAGGCCTTTTCTGTTTTCTTTTTTCATGCTGTTGCATTTTGAAACATTCCCGTCCCCACCACCCTTTCCTACAGCTACAAAACCCCATAAATTCAACACGTTAAAAAACCACTCCAACTTGGCAGACATTTTGCAATGCAGTCCATCCAAGGAGGCAGAATATGTTTCATAACATTTTGCTTATGTTTGAAAATGAAAAAATACTTTCGGAAGCCGTTGTCTATGCACGACAATTTGCCATGCGCATAGACGCAAAGGTCACGTTATTGATGATCGTACCCATGTCGTTTGTGGGGCGCACTGTCATTGGTCCCAAAAGAGACACCATCCGAAATATTGAAATCCGGGTGGGAAAATCCTTGTCCGGTTGTCTTCAGACCTTTATCCAGGAAGGAATCGAAGTGAATTCAGCCCTGAAAATCGGGGATCCGGCCCAGGAACTGATGAAATTTTTAGCGGACCGGCCGCCGTTTCAGTCAATTGTCTGGGGCAGCGGACATGACCTGCCGGACAAGGGCCGGGGCAACCAACGTCACTGGATGTCAAAGGTTGTCGGCAGCCTGGAATGTCCGCTGCTGACAGTCAGTAAAAGAGAGATTCGATGAAAAATGATAAATTGAATTATTAATTCTTAAGTGGAGTGAATATGGAACCTTTAACTCTTGATATGATCCTTGTGATGTCCATGATCGGACTTGCCATCTTCCTATTTATAGTTGAGTGGGTACGGGTGGATGTGGTTGCTATTTTGATGATGGCCACCCTGCCGTTACTTCATCTTGTGAGCCCCAAGGAAGCATTTGTAGGCCTGAGCAGCAATGCCGTGGTCTCCATCATCGCGGTTATCATCATCGGGGCGGGCCTGGACCGGACCGGAATGATTAATAAACTGGTGGCTCCGGTGCTTCGCATTGCCGGGGAAAGTTCATCCAGAATCATTATCGCCATCTCCTTGACCGTGGCCATTATTTCCAGTTTCATGCAGAATATCGGAGCGGCCGCACTTTTTCTGCCTGCGATTCAGCGAATCAGCAAAATGCAGAAGATACCCCTGAGCCGGTTGCTCATGCCCATCGGTTTCAGCGCCATCCTGGGCGGCACCATAACCCTGGTGGGATGCAGTCCGCTAATTCTCTTGAATGATCTCCTGGCGCCGTTTAACTTAGAACCGTTCGGCCTGTTTGACGTCACCCCCATCGGCCTGGCCCTGGTCGCAAGCGGCATCGGCTGTTTTGTCCTACTGGGTCGATTTATCCTGCCCCAGGGGGAAGATATGGACCCAGGCCAGGCAGACCCGGACCAACCTGAACCGGGCGAGGACCCGACCGAGTTTTACGAATTAAAAACGCCGGATGATTTTGTCGATTACCGGGACCCGGTGTTTGTGGAAGACTTGAGACGCAGGTACCTGCTTAATGTTGTGGCCCTTACCGAGCCGCCTGATTATCAGGTGACGTCCCCCCAGCCTGACATGGAAGTGCGGTCCGGTATGGACCTGGTGGTCTGCGGACAGAAGAAAGATGTGCTCCGGATGGTTTCGGCCGAAGGGATGCACCTGAAAGACGATCTGGAAACCTATAAGGAAAGTCTGAGCGCCCAAACAGCAGGATCCGTGGAGGCGGTTGTTGCCCCCCGGTCACCGTTTGCCGGAAAATCCTTGAAAGATATTAACTTTCAGGACCGGTTCCGCGTCACCCCGTTGAATGTCTACCGGCAGGAAGAGACCTATCGTGCAAAAATTGATGACCTTGTCATCCAGGTGGGTGACGTTGTCACCCTCCATGGCACGTGGAAGCGCCTCATGGCATTGCAGAAGGAGGGCGGCCTGCTTTTCAGCCTTCCCACGGACCTGGAAGAAATGCGGCCGGAAAAGGCCCTATGGGCCGGATTCTGGCTGACCACTGCACTGGTGATGATCATGGGATTTAAAATCCAGCTTTCGGTCTCTTTAATGACCGGGGCCCTGGGCATGATCCTGACCCAGGTCCTGACCATCGACGAAGCCTATCAGTCGGTTGACTGGCGGACCATTTTTCTCCTGGCCGGGCTGATCCCCCTGGGCATCGCCACCCAAAATACCGGTGCAGCCGCCTGGATTGCCCATACCATACTCAATGTCATCGGGGATGTTTCACCGATTGTCCTGCTCACCGTCATTGGTATACTCTCCACCCTGTTCACCCTGGTTATTTCAAATGTCGGAGCAACGGTTCTACTGGTGCCCCTGGTTGTAAATATGGCACTTGCCGCCAACGTCGATCCGAGAATGGCAGCCCTGGTGGTCGGACTGGCCACAAGTAATTCGTTCATGCTCCCCACCCACCAGGTCAATGCACTTTACATGGGACCGGGGCACTATCGAACCGTTGACTTCATAAAGGCCGGGGCGCTGGTCAGTGTGGTTTTCCTGGTTGTTATGATCGCCATGATCAGCCTGGTCTATGGCATTTAATCGGTACCCAGATAGAATGTCAGGAAACACCTAGGATCAGCCTGGCATTCCATGGAATTTATCGTTAACCTCTGAAAGGAATCACTCATATGTCCATCATTACGATCTCCCGGGGATCTTATTCCATGGGAAAAACCGTTGCGGAAGAAGTGGCCCAAAAACTCAACTACGAGGTTATCAGCCGGGAAGTGCTTCTGGATGCCTGCAATCGCTTCAATGTCCCTGCAATCAAACTTAAAAGCGCCATTCACGACGCGCCGGGAATTCTGGAGAGGTACCGGCACAGCAAACAGTCCTATATCGCGTATATCCGCTCCACCCTGGTCGAACGGGTCGTCGGCGGCAATGTCGTTTATCATGGACTGGCCGGTCACCTGCTGCTAAAGGGGCTTCCCAATGTACTCAAGGTAAGAATCACGGCGGACCTGGAAAAGCGTATTTCCATCGTGGTAGAAAGGGATAAAATTTCCCCGGTGGAGGCCGGTAAACTGATCCTTGACGATGACAAACAACGGCAAAAATGGACCCATTCCCTCTACGGAGAGGATCCCCGGGACACGTCTCTCTATGATTTAAGTATTTGTATCGACAAACTCTCAATTGAAGATGCCGTGGATTTTATTTGCCAGGCTGCCGGGGCAAAAGGGGTCCAACCCACGGAAAAAAGTAAACAGAAAGTAAAGGATATGGCGGTGGCCTGCCGGGTCAAGGCCGATCTGGTTGATGAATTCCCAAACATCGCCGTAACGTGTGAATACGGCAATGTTTTAATTTATACTAAAAGCAAGGACCCAACGACCGGGAAGCTGTCAAGGCAACTCAACAAAATCCGGGAGAATATCAGCGGTATCAATCATCTTGAAACCCATGGGGGAATCGAATTCCCTTCGGATGCCGTTTAGATATCTAAGTCATTTCGAAACAGATTGAAAAACGGTGGGAACTACAAAGGAGAAGATCATGCCTATCATTATTATTTCCGCTGATGTCAGGGAAATAGAAGAATCAATAGCTCAAAAAGTCGCCGATGAAATGGGCTATAATTTGATGAATCGTCGAATTCTGGCCGATATTGCCGCAAAGCATCAAATCGATCCGGGCAGATTAAATGAAATCATGGGAACGACGCCATCGTTGTTCAAAAAAATGTCGGCCAGACAATGGCGCCGTAACCTGGCCTGTGTCGAGGCCGAAGTTCTGGACCATCTGCTGGCAGGTAACATCGTCTGCCAGGGACTGGCGGCACACCTTTATGTTACCGGGATTTCCCATGTCATGAATGTCCGTATCCTCTCCGGAAACAGCCGGTGTATCAAGGACATCGTCGAAAAAAAGGGCCTCAGTCTTCAAAAAGCAGAAAAATGTCGTGCCGCTGAACTGCAGCATCGAAAAAAGTGGTCCCTGGCGGCCTACGTTTGTGATGAAACAGACCTATCCCGGTATGACCTGGTGATCAACCTGGACCAGATTGACCCGGTTGAAGCGGTCAAAACCATTACGGGTGCCGCGGAATACCGCAAGTTTCAAGTAATGACGTATTCCATGAAATGTTTAGCAGACCTGGCACTTGCCGCCAAAGTCAACGCAAAACTTCTGGATTCAATGCCGTCGATTAAGGTCCAGGCACGGGATGGATCGGTGGTGGTTATAACCAAGGCGTTAAATCGGCAAAAAAGGAAAAAAATTGCAACCATCAAGGAACTGGCCAGCACGGTTGACGGGGTCAGTTATGTGGAAGTTCATGTGAAAAATAACATTTTAGCTTCTTAGCTCTTATTTTCGTTTTTTTTCAGGCAAAAGAATCAGAGAACCTCTTTGATCCTGGAAAATCTCGTCGATGGATATATTAAGGAAACGTTTATATGTCAAAACCATTGGAAGTACTGCTGTTGGATGATGAACCCATTGTCGGTAGGCGTCTCAAACCGGCTTTGGATAAAATCGGATGCCGGGTGGAAGTTTTTGAAGATCCCCGGGAAGCGGTGGCACGAATAGATCAAAAGGAATTTGATATCGTGGTGACCGATATCCGCATGGAAGGGATGGATGGTCTCCAGGTGTTTGCACATGTACAAAAAAAGTGGCCCAGGACCAAGGTGATCATGATCACCGGCTACGCAAAAATAGACCTGGCCCGGGAGGCCATGGGAAAGGGGGTGTTTGATTTTATAGCCAAGCCTTTTCGTCCGGATGATCTACGGCAAATTATCGCCAATGCGGCCGAGGAGTTGGGTTCACCCATCTATAATTCTTCTATGAGCAAAGAACCGGTTGAGGCTTGAACGAATCGGTCGCCGAAAAGTGTGTCCCGGTACTGCCGGGACACAAAAGGAGAAACCGTGATGAACATCTTAAAAAAAATGAAAAAAATCGGCCACAAAGAATCGGAAATCAGAGATTTTTGCATTCAGACCATCCGTTTTAAAAAATTTCTTGAAAACGCCCGGGCCCTGTTGGACCTTTTTGAAGATGGCCGGGAAAAAGCCCTTGGGGAATATATTTTTGACCGTCACTATGTGGTTACCCTGATTGACAGCGTGGTCGAACGATTGGGAATGATGGTCTATGACGCATGTGTGCTTCTCCCGGAAAGCGGGGAAGCATTATATGCAACCTACGACACACACAAACGCACTGCCGAAAACCTGATCGATTTCAGCGGGTTTGTCAAAAAAAACATCTCTTCCGGGGATGTCACCCCTGAAACTTCGAAGACAGTGGAGCCGGAGTATCAATTGCTTTCGGAAGTGCTCCAGTGGTTCAATGGAAAAGATGCCCCCTTGCATTCAACGGTAATGGCGTTCATGAAACAGATTTTTTCAAAGGTGGTCCAGGGTCAGGGACCAAATGAGATAATAAAGAATCGACCCTTATTTGAAAACTGCTGCGGCAAGATACCGGACATGGGCATTTACCTGATTGATTTGTGGGACGATGGGGTGGCGTTGCCTGGAGGAAAAAGTTCAATTCATGATTTCAACAGTATTCCGCTCAATCATTTACTGATAGATACAGGCGCAAGGTCAGTTCCTAACGGCGCGGACTGGGTAGCGGCGGTGGGTGAATACCAGTTAAGCCTGAATTCGTTGAGAGCGGATTTTCAATTTCGCCTGGTCACCTTGGCAAGTGGTGATGCAGACGCTGATTTTATTTTTGTTTTCGCAGATAACGCCGCAATCCTGGACACCCTTCTTCCCCCTGGATTTCATATTGAAAATTCCGGTTACGGACAGTTTGCATGGAACCTCGGAATTTCGGAGAAAACCATTGAAGACAGCCTCATGATCATCGGTCGCAACCTTTTCAACTAAAGTGCCTGACCTGGACAAGCCAAAGCCAAAACAACACGAAAATCAGAGCTAAGAAGCTAAAGGATTCAACTATCAACCTTATATTCGTAACGGGAGAAAACTGATGGCAAACCAACCGCTTAAGATTATGCTGATAGATGATGAAAATATTGTGGGGAAACGACTCAAACCCGCCCTGGAAAAGACCGGAGATATCGTTGAAACTTTTGAGGAAGGAAAAAAAGCGCTGGCCCGCTTTGATGAAACCCCTTTTGATATTGTTGTCACGGATATCCGCATGGAAAACATTGACGGGATTGAAATCCTGGAACAGGTACTCGCAAAATCCGGTCGCACAAAAGTTATCATTATAACCGGTTATGCCACTGTTGAAATTGCCAGGGAAGCGTTGTCAAAAGGCGCTTTTGATTTTATTGCAAAACCGTTCAAGCCTGCAGACCTGCGGGGAATCATCCAACGTGCATCCAAAGAGCTGAGATCCGGTTTTTTACACACTACTTAATGATGGAGGATCAGAATGTCTATTAATCCGGAAAACATTGCAAGTTATGATAACGATTATGATTTCAGATTTCGCTATGAAACACTTCGGGCATTGCTGAACAAAAACGGCAGTGCACTTCAGATATTAAGTGACCTTGAAGCAGATTTAAACCACATGCATCATTATGACAAAAGGATCAAGCGCCCCATCCAGAGGCTGATTACTGAAGTTTTGCTCATGGCCCAGGAGCTTAATCTTATGACCGGGGAAAACTATTCGGACCTGTATGGGGTCATCGCCAAGATCAGAAACCAAACAGACAAACTGTTTTCAGAACAGCAGCCGAATGCCGACCAGCCGTTTGTTTTGAGACTGGACGATCCGGACGATCCGGATCCTTTGCTCATCGGCGGAAAGGCGTTCAATGTATGGCATCTCGGAAAACACTTCAACAACCTGGCGCCTCCGGGATTTGTCGTCACAACAGCAGCATACAATCGGATCATCGAAGATAACAATCTTCATAACCGTATCCGTATACTGTTGAATAACCTGGATGTGACCGAAGATGAGGCACAATTTAAATCCCGGACACAGACCATCCGCCGATTGATCAGAGAATCAACCGTCTATGGAGAAATTGAGGCAGGCATTAACGAACAGGTGGAACGTTTTGGTCAGGCCTTTCCTGAAGAACTGTGGGCGGTCCGGTCATCTGCGGTGTGTGAAGATGGCAGCCACTCATTTGCCGGGCAGTTTGACACTGAACTGCAGATTAAGCACGAAAACATTGTCACCGCTTACCTCCATGTACTGGCCGGGAGATTTACAGACCGGGCGGTTAAATATCGGATACATAATAATTTTCGGGAAGTTGACACCCCCATGGCGGTTCTTTTTATGCCCATGGTGGATGCTGTTGCGGCCGGGGTGGTGCACTCAACTGATATCAAAGATCCGAATTCCAATACCATGGTGATCAGCGCCGTACCGGGGCTTGCAAACCAAATGGTAAAAGGTGAAGAGCAGGCGGATACGGTCATGATTTCAAAGGGCCCCTCCCCCGAAATATCCTGGGTGCCACCGGTCAACGGGGATGGAGAAAAGACCCGGAAGACGGATTATATCAGCAATGAAAAATTCTTTGAGATTGCAGAAATTGCCGGCCAGGCCGTTGCTGAATTCGGCCATGAGCTGGATATTGAATGGGCGGTTGATAAAAACAACACCGTGCGGTTTTTACAGGCGCGCCGGCTGAACATCCCCCGGATGGAGAATCCTGAGATCGCCAAACCATCCAAAAGAAAAGACACCCTGCCGATCATAGAAGCCGGGATTACGATATTTCCAGGCCGGGCCGAAGGGCCGATAACCTTTTTAAGCCCCGGGGCCGACATGTCAAAGGTGCCGGAAGGGGCCATTGTGGTTGTGGCGCATCCCCGGCCGGAGCTGACCTCGATTCTGCCGAAGATTGCCGCCCTTCTGGTCGTGGAAGGCAACCCGGTCGGCCATCTGGCAACGTTAATCCGGGAGTTCTCCGTGCCGTGCATTTTCAGGCTCGGAAAAAACGAAAAAATACTGCATGGGAAAAACATCATCAGTGTGAATGCCACCAAAAGAACCGTTTACGCCGGCATGCGATGGCCGGGTATCAGGGAGAGAGTACTTGCTCGAATTGCTACCGGGAATCGCCATCAGGAGAAATCCGGCCCGCTTTACGACCTCATTTTGGCCTTGAATCTTCTGGACCCGGATGCCGCGTCATTTAAGGCTAAATCATGCCGGTCCGTCCATGACACACTCCGGTTCATGCACGAAATGTCCGTCCGCTCCATGTTCGATTTCGGGGATAAACAAAACCGGGGCTGGAACAAAAAAAGCAAAAAACTGATCACCGATTTACCCATAAAACTTCAGTTAATCGATCTGGATGGATCCGTCCTTGAAAATTCAAATAACGTCTCCCCGGAGAATGTGGAAAGTATTCCGTTCAAAGCCCTATGGCGCGGGATTATGGATGATAGGCTGTTCTGGCCCGAGCGCTGGGAGAAAACCATGAGGGGTATGCCGGCTGATTTCCAGGAAGCCGTTCTTGGCGGTAACAGGGGCCCAAGACGCGCTTCGGATAAAAATTATGCCATTATTGCAAAAGACTACATGAACTTAAATGCACGGTTTGCGTATCATTACGCCATGGTCGACGCAATGGTGGGGCCTGGCACGGAACCTATGACCGCAAATGGCGGTTGGAAGAAAACAACCCCTCAGAATAATTGATTTAAAAATCCATCTGTTATC
>JAEINR010000190.1 GCA_016342325.1 Desulfobacterium sp. | reverse complement strand
AAGTTTGAAGATAGCAGCACTTAATAACACACAACTGGATTTAAAAAAATGACTTCATTGAGCAAAACCAACCCCGGAGGAATTGTCAGCATTAAAAAAGTCACGGCCAAGGGAAAACTTGGCCAGCGCCTCATGGATCTGGGACTCTACCCTGGCCTTAAAGTGAATGTAATCAGGAACTCTCCCCTTAAAGATCCCATGGAAATTAAAATAAACGGATATTTTTTAAGTCTAAGACATGAAGAGGCAGAGTATGTTGAAGTCAGCTGAAATGGCAAGCCAGAAAAGGCTTGTTGCATTGGCTGGCCAGCCAAACTGCGGGAAGTCAACAATTTTCAATACCATAACCGGGGCAAGCCAGCATGTTGCAAACTATCCCGGGGTTACCGTTGAAAAGCTTTCAGGTTCATATTCGATCAACGGAACCAGGATAGAGATCGTGGATCTTCCCGGCACATACTCCCTGACATCATTTTCCCCTGAAGAAAAGGTCTCCAGGGACTTTATCCTCCATGACAAACCAGAGACCATCATCAACGTTGCAGATGCCGCAAACGTCAAACGAAGCCTCTACCTCACCTTCCAGCTCCTTGAGATGGAAACCCCGGTGATCCTCAACCTCAATATGATGGATGTGGCAGCAAAGAAAGGGATGGCCATTGATTTCAAAGGGCTTGAGCAGGAACTCAACACCCCGGTGGTCCCAACTGCCATCAAGCGCGGAGAGGGAAAACAGGAGCTCATCCATGCCATTCAGGCATCCATGGATTCAGGGGAACGCTCGAATTTCAAGGTCGATTACGGCCCAATGGAACCTTCCATAAAAGCCATAACAGCTGAAATTAAAACGTCCTCCTACTCCTCTTCCTATCCCCTGCGATGGCTGGCCATCAAGCTCATGGAAGGGGACGTTGAGGTAGTAAAACTTCTCAACGAAACCCTGCCCGATTCAGGCAAGACTCTTGCCCTGGCCGACACCGAGCGAAACTTGTTCAGGCAGAAGGAAGATGAATCCCCGGAAAAACACATTGCCTACTCCCGGTACAGGGAGGCGGACAGACTCAACAGCTTGTTTGTCACCCAGCAACCAAGGACGAGCAAGAGCCTCACGGACAAAATAGACGGGTTTGTCTGCCACAAATTCCTGGGACCGATCATACTGGCCCTGCTTGTCTACGCCCTGTACAACCTCTCCATCGTCCAGGGATACAAGATCACCAACTACACCTGGCCGCTCCTGGCAAAGCTTAGGATCTTCACCGAATGGATCATGCCCGATCCTGGATTTATCACCGAACCCATGATCCGCTCCCTATCATTATGGTTTGTAGACAGCGTCAATGCCCTGCTGAACTACATCCCCATATTTTTCATTCTGTTTTCCCTGATCGCAATCCTTGAAGACAGCGGTTACATGCCAAGAATGGCCTTTATCCTGGACAGACTCCTTGCCAGATTCGGGCTCCATGGACAGTCAACACTTCCAATGGTGCTTGGGGGTGTCTATGTCGGAGGATGCGCAGTTCCTGCAATCATGTCAACCAAGGGCATTCCCGATGAAAAGGCAAGATTCGCCACCATGATGATCATCCCCATGCTCAACTGCCTGGCAAAGATCCCCCTTTATATCCTGATCATCAACATCTACTTTGCAGACCACAAATCATTACTCATGATCTTCATCTCCACCATAACACTTATGCTGGCCCTGCCTGTAGCCAAAATCCTCACCTTGACAGTGTTAAAGGACAAGCCCAGCGAACCCTTTATAATGGAGCTGCCCACCTACCATCTTCCAACTGTTTCAGGAGTATTGAAACGGGCGCTGGAGAGGATCTGGATGTTCTTGAAAAAAATCGTCACCATTGTTGCCGCAGTTGCCGTGGTAATCTTTGTTCTTCTCCAGTTCCCCGGGCTCAACGACGAGCGAAAAGCATGGTACGACAATCAGGCTGAGATCGCCATGGAGACCTTTCACAAACAGCTGACAAAGACATCCTTTGGCGAGGCTCTGGACACCAACGACGCGGCCATGTCGCTGATCCTGTTTGCAGACCGATATAAGAACGCCAGGATGGGTGCAAGCAAAGGGTCCATGGAAAAGATCAACACCCGGTTCAAATCAGAAAACCAGACCTTCTACTCCATCACCACTGGCAAGGGCGGCAAGGATGCAAAGTCAGCAAAACGTACCTTGAAAAAGCTCTCCCAGACACGAAAGCAACTGCTTCGCGGCATCAAACAGGAGAAAATCCAGAACAGCTTTTTAGGTAGATTTGGCCGCACCCTGGAGCCTGTCACACAATTGGCAGGTTTTAACTGGCGGGTCAACATAGCCCTGCTGAGCTCCTTTGCAGCCAAGGAAAGCACGGTCGCAACCCTCGGAGTCCTCTACCAGCAGGAGGCAGGAGCTGAAACCCAGAGCCTTGAAAAAAGGATGAAACAGGGAGAGAAGGGATTCACCCAGCTCCACGCCCTGGCCCTTCTCCTGATGATGGCCCTGTTCCCGCCATGTATGGCTACCTTGATAACCTTAAAGATCCAGTCTGGATCAATAAAGATAATGCTCATCAGCTTTGGCTATCAATCCCTGCTGGGCTTTACAGTTGCATCATCCGTATTCACAATTTCATCCCAGCTCGGCCTCACCGGCCTCCAGGCAATGTTCGGATTCTGGATCTTTGCCCTGGTTCTTGCAGTAACAATTGGAGCAATCAGCCCCAGAAAAGAGATAACATTTTAAAGGAGATTATTATGATCAAAAACGGTTTTATTGCGGCAATACTTATCACACTCTTCACAGCGATTCCTGCACTTGCACATACCCCCCTGTGCAGTTGCTGGGACGAAGGAGACGGAAAAATAACATGCGAAGGGGGATTTTCCGACGGTTCCTCTGCCCAGGGAGTAATCATGTACGTCAAAGAAAAGAACGGAAAAACCCTTATCAAGGGCCAGATGAACGAGTTCAGCGAATTTTCCTTTAAAAAGCCCTCCCAGCCATACACAATAATGTTTGATGCAGGGGAAGGCCACCAGGTTGAAGTAAACGGCGAGGAAATAGCAGAGTAATTTTTTTGCCCATCAAGTTCGGCACACCTAATTTTGTTTTACACTTAACATATTAATTCACACAACAAAGAAAAAAGAAGGAGAAAAGATGAAAGTTAAAAATCTGATTACTGCAGGAATTACCGGCCTGATCATGGCGGCAGCACCGGCCTTTGCCCATTTCCAGATGATCTACACCCCTGAAGCTGCCATGGCAAAGGGCAGCACCATTGATATGAAAATAATCTTTACCCACCCCTTTGAGGCAGGCCACACCATGGACATGGGTACCCCGGAGAGCTTTAAGGTCCTCCACAAGGAAAAGACAACAGATCTCGCCGATACCCTTAAGCCTATCACATGGAAAAGCCTTACAAACAGCGGAAAGGCCTATGAGACATCATACAAACTCAGGGGAATGGGCGACTGGATCTTTACCCTCACCCCGGCCCCCTATTACGAGGCTTCCGAGGACATCTACATCCAGCAGATCACCAAAACCATTGTAAATGTTGGCGGCTCACCAACGGACTGGGATGCTGAAGTGGGCCTTCCCGCAGAGATTGTCCCCCTGGACAAACCCTATGCAATCTGGACCGGTTCCACATTCCGTGGCATTGTCACCAGCAACGGCAAACCTGTCCCCTTTGCCGAGATCGAAGTGGAATACATGAACCATGAGCCTTTAATGACGAGCAACAGCTTTGCGAAAGAGGCAAAGGCAGTGGCTCCCCAGGATTCTTTTATCACCATGGGCATCAAGTCCAACGCCTTTGGCGAGTTCTCATTTGGAATTCCCAAGGCTGGATGGTGGGGATTCTGCGCCATGGGAGTCGGCCCTG
>JAEINR010000041.1 GCA_016342325.1 Desulfobacterium sp. | reverse complement strand
TTAAAACCAGTGCCGACAATGCTGAGTTCCTCTATTGACAACTGTTTTACTTTGTTCCATAAGAGCCGCACCCATATCTTTTTGTCAAAGATGCCGGTGATGCTCATCTCTACCTGTCGAGGCTCCCTGGTTTTTGTGAGGATGGTTATCGGGAATTCCAGGCGTTTCCTGAGATCCGGCAGGTTGCCGCAGAAGGAGCACTGATCTCCGCAAAAGGGGGCACCAAAGGCTTCGTGGCAATCCTTGCCCATGACGTCGTCCTTTGAAAAGCCGGTGATCTTTTCCGCCTCCTTGTTTAAGAAGATGATTTTTCGTTCCAGGTCGTGGGCAATGATACCGTCCTTGAGATTGTCTAGAACCAACTCGAGGGTTTTTCTGTCTGATATGAAGTCGTCAATATAAACCATAAATCTCTCTCCCAGGGCCTGCCCTGGTTTTATCGTTCCAGCCGTGTCCCATGAATGGTGATTTAGATACAGATATGTATCACAGCCCGGAGATGGATTCCATGGTTTTTATTATTAATTTGGTGTGATGGGTTTGAAAAAAGGTGAACCGTCCCTATTTTTACATGGGGTCTGCCGGACCCGTTAATCAAATACACCAAGGAGCATTGGCAGTGAAAAGCATAAAAAGCAGCAGGGGCAGATGTACACGGCGGTGGTTCCAGGCAGGGTCACTTGTGATCGTCCTCTTTATCGGCATTCAATTTTATCGGTTTGCTTCTGCCCTTGCCGGCGGGGCAATCCCCACGGTGGAGCGGCCCCCCGGGGTGGAGGCATTTCTGCCCATCAGCGCATTGGTGAGCTTGAAATATTATCTCTTCACCGGTATCATCAACCAAATTCACCCGTCGGGCCTGGTTCTTTTCCTGATCATTTGCCTCACCGCCCTGCTGTTCAAGCGGGGGTTCTGTTCCTGGATCTGTCCTGTGGGACTTGCTTCGGAGATCCTGGCCAGGCTCCATGGGGCGATCTTCAACCATCGGTTAGGGCTTCCAAAATGGCTGGACAGGGTGTTTTGTTCCATAAAGTACGCCATCCTGGGGGTCTTTGTCTGGACCATTTTCCTTAAAATGCCCCTGGCATCGGTAAAGGGCTTTATGGAGAGTCCGTACAACATCCTTGCCGACATCAAGATGCTTGGGTTCTTTACCCATATCTCCCCCCTGGCCCTTGGGGGAATCACCACTCTTACAGTTCTCTCGGTTGTCATCCAGCATTTCTGGTGCCGGTATCTTTGTCCCTATGGGGCGCTTCTGGGAATCATCGGCTTTGTCAGCCTCGGCAGGATACGACGGAACCCTGCCGTCTGCACGGGGTGTGGAAAATGCGAACGCGCCTGCCCCTCCATGATAGCGATCCGGGAAAAGGAGAGCATCAACTCCCTTGGGTGCAGCACCTGTATGGGCTGCGTCTCTGTCTGCCCCGAAGATCAGGCCATCGGTTTTTCACTGTTCTTTGGAACGATGCCGGTGAAACATGCGGGCGTTGCCTTGACCCTTGCGGCTCTTTTTTCCATGGGCATTGGCGCTGCCAGGTTCCAAGGCCACTGGCAGAACCGGATCACCAACCAGGAGTACCTTCAGCTCATGAACCCGCAAAAGGGAGCAGCAGGGCACCGGAGGGATGCTGTTATCGACCCCCAAAAGCTGGAACGCATGGGGCAGATGATGAAACAAATGCGATCTGACGGCAACGCGAAGTAGTATAGGTTTTGCCCCTATATTCTTCCTATATTTTTCCTTTATGGTGTTGTTTTTAATTTATGGTATAGTTCCTGGAAAACCGTCACCAAACGCTCGAATAAGAGCGTCGGGATGTTACATAAATATGTTGGAAAACTTGCCGGGATTGCCTAACGTGGCCCTTGCTTTATTTTATTATCTCCGGAATCCATCTTGTCATGCATACATTACTTCTCTTGACGCCATTCATTGGCATCCCTATAATCCTCACTGGGATACATATCGGACGGATACCGTCTCCTAAATGAACTTTCCAGGAAAACAGTGAGGATAAAATGATTGAAAAGACCTGTTGTTATTTTTATTCTCAATTGCCATGGCCGCCACCCTAACCCCGGGACACCTCACCATGATGGTCGGTGGCAAACCATGAAAGTAAAAAAGTGAGATACCCTTTAAACGTCAGAATGGTCGTCGATGGATCGGCCATGGATACCCGTGTGGCTTTCGGCCAGGGGGAGGATCGATTGACTGTCCCGGAACGTTGAGACTTTTTAGAAAAAGGTTCAAGATTTGGAACGAAATGAGTGTTTTTATCAGTTGCTTACGGAGCATTCCATAGATATGGTAACCCTGCATTCATCAGACGGTGTTTGCATGTACGTGTCTCCGGCATCCCTTGATTTGATGGGGTATGCTCCTGAAGAATTGGTCGGACGCGTTCCCCATGAGTTTTACCATTCCGGTGATTTCGAAAATAAACAGAAGGGTTTCGAGATTAAACCCGATAAAGAGACGTTTCATACCCATCCTTACCGAATCCGGCATAAGAAAGGTCATTACGTGTGGGTTGAAACCACCGGTAAGCAGGTGATCCATTCCAGTGCCGGTGACGTCGGAAGCATTGTCGCAACAACCCGTGATCTTGGATGTAGAAAAGCGTCTGGGAAGCAACCCCTTGCAAGTGAAAAAAAACACCGATCTCTTGACGCCTATGAAACAGCTGTGAAATCAACGCTGGACCTGGCCGGTGTGGTGGATCGGGAGGCTATCGACCCGGTGCTCCCCCACGCTTTGCGATCCTACCGCGGCGTAAAAGGGGATGAAATCATCGGGTGCAAGGTGTGTGAGGTGTTGTCTGAAAAAAAACGAATTTGCAATGAGCTTCGAAATAAAGCGGAACAATTCAGACTGATTGCGGAGACCATACAGGAGGTTTTTTGGGTGAGCACACCGGGGCTTCAAGAGTTGCTCTATGTGAGCCCCGCATATGAGATACTCTGGGGTAGAAGCCGGGAGGGTCTTTATGAAGACCCCCATTCCTTTCTGGATGCCATTCTTCCCTGTGATCGGAAAAAATTTTGTAATTTCGAGGTTTTGCATGCCCAAGGGCAGTGGGACTACGAATACCGGATTGTTCGACCGGACAAATCCATCATCTGGATAAAGGACCGGGGATACCCGGTCACCGATGACGCGGGCAATATAAAAGTGATGGTCGGTGTGGCAGCGGATATAACAGAACTCAAACAGATCCAGGAAGCGTTGAAAAAAGGTAACCGAAATCTGGATAGAACAGTCAAAAGCAGAACCGCTGAGCTTGAAATCGCCAACCGTGAATTAAAGGAGAAAACCGATACCCTCCGGGAGCTGAACATGGCCCTCAGGATCGTGATCGACAATAAGGACGAGGCCCGTGAGGATCTCAAAGAACACGTTATCTCCCATTTGAAAACCCATATCGTTCCCTATCTGGAGAAATTGAAATCAACCGCCCTGGACCCGCTGCAGGACACCTATGTCAAGGTGATCGAATTTAACATCGAGCAGGCGTTTGACCCATTGGTTTCTAAATTAAATTCAAGATATTTTAATCTAAGTCCGGCTGAAATTAAAATCGCCAACCTGATAAAGATTGGGAAAACATCAAAGGAAATCGCGTGCTTAACGAATATCTCCAAAGGGACCGTTGACTGGCACCGGATTCAAATTAGAAAAAAAATGGGTCTTCAGAATAAGAAAATCAGCCTTCGAAACAAACTGCGTTCCATTAAATAAAATATAGGGTTTGCCCCTCTATTTTTCCTATATTCTTCCTTTATATCCCCTTTCCCTTTTTATGCTATAAGTGTCGGCAACTGTAGGTAAATGATGAAAACAGGGGTGTGTGCCCCGTATAGGAGTGACAGGCGCTGATGGGGATTGATGTTCATATCTTTCTGGTGGAGAACAACCCGGAGGATGCAAGGCGGATTATGGAATTCTTACGGGAACCGATTCCCATCACCTACCGGGTTGAGGTCTACGGTTCTTTGCAGCATCTGATGTCGGCGGTTGCGGTCACACCGCCGGACGCCATTCTCCTTGATCTTTGCCTGCCCGACGCCCAGGGCATTGAAACCGTTTCCCGGATAACCGGGAGCTGTACGGATGTGCCGGTGGTGGTGTTGACCGGGGGCAGTGATGAAGAGATGGGGGTCGAAGCCGTGGCAAAAGGAGCCCAGGAGTATCTGATCAAGGGCAATATGGATTCCCAGCTCCTTGACAGAACCCTTCGGTATGCAATTGAGCGCAAAAAGATACAGCGGGAAAGGGATATGCTGGAAACCCGTCTCAGGCAAGTTGAGAAAATGGAAACCCTTGGGAGCCTTGCCGGCGGGATTGCCCATGATTTCAATAATATACTATTCCCTATCCTCGGCCATACGGAAATGCTTCTCATGGATATTCCCAAGGGGAGTCCCATGCACAAGAAGGTTGAGAAAATTTATAAGGGCGGGATCCGGGCCAGGGAACTGGTGTCCCAGATCCTGACTTTTTCCCGCCAGGACAGCCCTGTTCTGCATCCCATACCCCTTGCCTCCATCATACACGAGGTGGTGACGTTCTTACGTTCCTCCATCCCGTCGAGTATTGAGATTCGACCGTGTGTGAACAATCAGTGCGCGCCGGTCAAGATTCACCCGACCCAGGTTCATCAGATTCTCATGAACCTTTCAGCCAATGCCAGTGATGCCATGAAGGGAAAAGGGGGAATACTGACAATCAATCTGGAAGAGGTGGATTTTCGATGGAACCGATGTCCGGTTCCGAAAATGTCCCCTGGGGTATACGCCTATCTGAGTGTTGCCGATACCGGGCTCGGCATGGAAAAGGGAATCGTCAATCAGATTTTTGATCCGTTCTTTACCACAAAAGAGAAGGGGAAAGGTACCGGCATGGGCATGGGCATTGTCCATGACATCGTAAAAAATGCCGGGGGGACGGTGCTTGTCCACAGCATTCCCGGCAAAGGGACCCGGATCGAAATTTTTCTTCCTGTCCATGACGCCATTGGGGCCCACCCGATCCTGGAATCGGAATCCCTGGAAAAAGGCAGTGAACATATCTTGCTGATTGACGACGATAAGGAGGTGCTGTCCACGACAAAACAGATGCTGGAATATGCCGGGTACCGGGTGACCCCTTTTTCCCATGCCCCTTCTGCCCTTGAATTTTTCAGTACGGACCCGACGGCTTTTGACATGGTGATTACGGATATGACCATGCCGGGGATGAACGGGAACAGGCTGGCCGAAGAACTTGTGAAACGGTGTCCCGGTCTTCCTGTTCTGCTCTGCACCGGATTCAGTGAAGAGCTTCTCGAATAGGAATCCGCCCTGGAAATTGGTGAAATAATGGTTAAACCGGTAAGCCTGCATGGCCTTATGGATACGGTTCGTACCCTGCTGAATGAACGCTGTGAATATTGTGTCAAAGACCCGCACCTTTGAGATTTGAAAATGTTCTGATTTGTAAAGGAGACTCACATGCAGTTTTTTTCCATCAAGAAAAAACTTATCATCGGTTTTATCCTGGCAGCATTGCTTCCCATCATGACTATTTCTATCCTATTAATTTTCAACATTAATAAAGAATCTCTGAAATAATTCATTTCATCCACCAACCGAGAGCTCAAACAAATTGACAATGCCGTGTTTTTTTTCATGGAGGGGGGAAAGACTACCCTGGAGCAGATGATTGCAAGTCCCCAGCCAAGGGGGGCCGACGAGACCCTGCCCAATTACACGGAAACAACCGTGTAAAAAACGATTTCCCCAATGGACGCGGGAAAGGTCGCCACGGGAATTCACGATTATTTCAAGATTATCCAGGCCTCCAATGATAACTACGGTGAGGTGTTCATGGGAACGGAACACGGCGGGTTCTGCTCCTCTTTCGCGTTATTTTGGCAAGAGAATCAGAAAGTTTTTTTGGTTCTGGCTGGTCCATGTTAGGGTATCTATATTGAAGAGAAGCGCTGGTTGTTATTGCTCTGGTCAGACCCAATGATGCCACTACGTATTAATAAGGATAAGGTTGGCATCATGTCATTTGACCGATACTATAATACATGATTTGCAGGAGCCCTGGATGAAGATTGTAAAAAACGTGGAAGAGGTGATCAATTCATCGGTGTTAACGCCCGGCAGCAAGATCTACTGCTCCGGCAATGCCGCCACACCCCAGGTTCTTTTAAGGCAGATGGCAGCGGATGACACCATCCGGGAGGTGGAGCTGTTGAGCGTGCTGCTCCTGGGGGATGTGGGTGAGGTGTTCTCCAAGGCGGTCTGCCAGCGAATCACCCACCGGGTGATTTTTAACAGCCATCACTCACGGGCCGCCGTCAACCAGGGAATGGCCCGGTATCAGCTCATGCACCTGTCGGACATCCCAAGGCAGGTCAAATCCTATCTAAAGCCCAATGTGGCCATGGTGTCTGTTTCAGGCCCGGACAACGGTGGTAATTACAGCCTTGGCACCACCGTGGAAGGGGTGCTTGCCGCCGTCCAGTCCGCCAGGGAGAATAATGGGGTGGTCATTGCCGAACGCAATCAGCGGATGCCCTTTATCCTGGGAACCACCATCCCAGGCGAGTTCATCGACTATCTTGTGGACGCAGATTACGACCTGCCCGTAAGTCCCGTGAAAAAACCGGATAAGCGGGCCATGGACATCGCCAACCTGATCGCCCAGCGCTACATCGAGGACGGGTGCACCCTCCAGTACGGCATCGGTGAGGTGCCGGAGGCGGTTACCCAGGCCATCATGGACAAAGGGGTCAAGGATCTCGGGATTCGAACGGAGCTCTTTGCCGATGCCATGAGAACCCTGGTGGATAAGGGGATCGTCACCAACCGGTTTCTTGCCAACCGATTCTCCATTGCCTCCATCTTCCTGTCCGGAACCCGGGGGGGATACCATTGGATGGATTATAACAGTTCCATCCAGAGCCGTCCCTCGGACAGGACCAACAGCATCCTGAACATCGCCCGCCATCCCGGGATGATCGCCATCAACAGCGCCATCGGGGTGGATCTCCATGGAAATATATGGGCCGACTCCCTGGATGCCAGGAAGATCTACAGCGGTGTGGGGGGCCAGGCAGACTTTTTGCGGGGTGCCTATCTCTCCGAAGGCGGGGTGCCCATCATTGCCATGAAGTCAACCACCGCAAGCGGGGTGTCAAAGATTGTGGACAAATGCCCGGAAGGCATCACCACAACGGCCATCTCAGCCGATCCTGTCATCATCGTCACGGAAAAGGGCGCCTTTGATCCCAGGGGGTTGAGCATCACGGAGCATGCCATGGCCATCGCCTACCTGGCAGAACCTGGGGACCGGGACCTCCTGATCAAGCACATCTACGACAGCGGACAGTTCCACAGGCCTTCCATGAACCTGACCGGTGGGATCCCAAAGGGATTTTTCCCCCTGGAAAAACTGTGATCACTCCAAAACCGTTTTAAGTTCAGGGCAGGTTATGTTTAAACAAGCTGCTCAATACCTCCTCCTGATCCATGGTAGATATTTTGTTGTAAATATCGATGAATTGATCAAAATTGTTCAGTAACAGATCCGTCAGCCCGGGGTCAAAATGGGTCCCCCTGTCTTTTTGAAAAATTTTCTTTACCCTTTCCGGAGCCATGGCCGTTTTGTAGGGCCTTTCTGATAAAAGGGCGTCAAATACGTCGGCAATGGCTACAATCCTTGCGGATTCAGGGATGTTATCTCCTAATATCCCCTGAAGATAGCCTTTGCCGTTCCATTTTTCATGGTGAAATATGGATATTTCCCGGGCCATTTCCATAAGTTTATTCGTTGCATTCCTCAATATGCGACCGCCAATGTTGGGATGCTTTTTAACGATTTCAAACTCTTCTTTTGTCAATTTGCCAGGCTTTTGCAAGATCTCTTTTGGGATGCCAATCTTTCCGACATCATGCATCATGCTTGCATATTTAATGTTGTTACAGTAGGTCTCGTCTTTGTGGGAAAGCTCAGCTAATTTTTTACTGAAATGGCTGATTCTCAAAATATGCGTATAGGTGTTCATTTCAAAATATTCAGCGGTTATGGTAAGCCTGTAAATGATTTCCAAATATGCCTGCTGAATCTCATTGTATTGCTGTTTGAGTTCGGTAATGAGGTTCCCTCGTTCGACGGCATTTTGAATGGTGATCAATAGATCATCATTGTTCCAGGGCTTTTCAATATACTGGTAAATCCCCACTTCGTTTATGGCCCTGATCGCATTCTCTTTGTCCGCATATCCGGTCAAAATAATAGATGTTGAATCGGAATCCTTTTTCTGGGCCTGTATCAAAAAGTCGATGCCGTTCATTTCAGGCATAAGAAAATCTGTGATGATCAGATCCACCTTGTTCTTGTCCAATGTCACCAAAGCGTCAAAGGGGCTTGTTTCCGGGAAGACTTTATGGTCTGTCTCAAGCTCGATCAAATCCTGTATGTTATCCACCACCATCTTCTCATCATCTAAAAGCAGAATCCGTGACGGTTTCATCATTCCTCCTTCCCTTTGGGGGGCAATTGAATGGCTAATTTTGCGCCGCCTTCAAGGCGGTTCTCGGCCCAGATACGGCCCCCGTGTTTTTCTACAACAATCCGATAGCATATGGAAAGCCCCATGCCTGTTCCAACACCAACGCCCTTTGACGTATAACCGGGATCAAAGATTCTGGGAAGCTTTTCCCCAGGAATTCCACTGCCTGTATCCTCAAAAAAGATCATAACGTCTCCTTCTGCTGAATCCACGGTGATGTGAAGGGTGCCTTCCCCTTCCATGGCATCATGGGCATTGTTAATGATGTTCATGAAAACCTGGTTCAGCTGGCTGGGAAAACATAAAACCGGTTCATTAAAGGCATAATTTCTTTCAATTGTTATTTTATTTTTTAATTTGTGTTTCATGATAGCAAGGGTATTTTCCACAAGGGACGAGATCGTTACGGACTGGTATTCCGCCTCGTCCAATCGTGCAAATACCCGCAATGAATCTACGATGGTCAGAATTGAATCACATGCCGTTGATGTGGTTGTCAGTTTCCGGCCTATGCTGGAGATGATTTTTGATACTGCCCTGTCAATATTTTCAAGGGTGTCTGCTTTTTTTAAATAGCGGACGATCAGGTCTGTGTTTGAATTGATGATCCCAAGGGGGGTGTTGATCTCATGGGCAATGCCGGATATGAGTTCGCCCAGGGCTGCCATTTTTTCAGATTGAATCAGCTTGGCCTGGGTTTTTTTTAGCATGGTAAGGGATTCGCTCAGTTCAGATGTTCGTTCGGTCACACGATCTTCTAATTCTTCATTCATTTTGCGAATCGCTTCTGCCTGTTCCTCAAGATTTGAATATAGTTTTGCATTCTCAAGGGAAATTCCGATCTGACCATTTATCAGTGTCAGCATTTCTATGCGTTCAGTTGTAAATGCACCGGCAATGAGATTATTTTCCAGGTAGAGGATACCGGTGAGGTGGGACTTATGGATAATGGGCGCACAGAGTATGGATTTGGGGCGATTTTTAAGGACATAGGGTGTGTTTGTAAATCGGCCCTCTTTGGCAGCATTATTGAGTACCAGGTGTGCCCGGGTCCTTACAACGTAATTGATTATCTCCTGGGAAAGATTGTTCTCTTTTTCAACGGGAATTGAATGCAGTATCTGAATATTCTCCTGATCAGTTCTCACTTCCGCCTCAATGAATAACCTGTCTTTCGATTTTATGATCAGGAAACCTTTTGCTGCGCCGGCATTCTCAATTACTATTTTCATTAACCGATCCAGGAGGCTGTTGAGTACTATTTCACGGGATAATGCCTGGGAAACTTTCATTACAGATGTTATATCCAACTCTGTTGACACTTTGGTGGAGGATTTTATTGTTGGAATGATCCGTGTTAAAGGGGAATGCCCATTGACTGATTCTTCTGCTTCAAAAAACTCATATTTTTTATCCATTATTTTTACTTTGGCAATGGCACCCCATTTTTGATAACAAAAACGGGCATCCGCCACATAAACCCTGGCGATCTTTTCGTTCCCCATTGAAAGATAAAATTTTCCAGCAAGTTCATTTGCCAAAGCTTCTTCCTGGAGAAAACCGTACTCGTTTGCATGTTTAACGGCCTGGTCATAAAGGTGCACGGCCTTGGAATCCTGCCCGCGAATTTGCATCCGTTCCGCCTCGATCAGATGGAATTTGTGGAGATGATTCATTGGGGCATGGTGGGCCCATTTTTTCATTTTCTTCTGGTTGGCTGCGATTTTAATTGTGATTCGTTTTTGTTCCTTTTTGTTTGAATCACGATACACCGCCAGCATTGCCAGGGATTCATAAAAATAAAAGACAGGCACGGCATAGGTGCCGACACAGGCATCCAAATATTTTTTGGCCACGGCTGCATGGGTGAGTGCCATTGGGTAGTTTTCAAAAGTGAAACATAGATATAATTTATTAAAAAACAGGTTGTAAAGGGTTGTTTTGTCCTCGGCTTTTTGGTGAATGGGAAGCATCCTGAATTCATCATAGTGATCCCCCTTTAACCGTTCAGCATGTTGAGACTTTCCCCTTAAATTAGATACAACTTGCCTGTATATCCCATGGAGATGGGAGGAAACGTCATGTTCTATATTGGCAATGGCATGGCTGTTTTTTACCATCTCCCGATTGACCTGGGATAATTCCATGCCGGAAACAAAAAAATGGAACGAGTTGAAGAAGGCAGCATGTCCGGCATATTCCCAATCCCCCGTTTCAAGGGCATATTGAAAGGTTTTTGCTAGGGGCGTTATTGTCTCCCGGATATGGGTCTTCCAATGGGAGATAAACCCATTAACCATATTGTATGTTTTTGCTTTATATTTGTTGGCTTGCAACCGTTCCTGAACCGCAAGGGCGAGTAATCCGAATTGATGGCCTTTTGTAATGTCTCCCACTACGCCGCATAGGATCAGGCCGTATAAGGCATATATGAATCCGGATTCCTTTGCATTGCCGAATCTGATGGAAAAAACGATCTGTTTAAACACAAGCAGCGGAAATAGATCCGGGTTTGCAAAATAGGCAGCCGATGATATGGTTGTCATAATTCTCATGGATGCCAGTTTGGTTGGGTCGCTCATTTGTGGCAGATCAACAAAAGTTTCGATCTGTTTTCCTGCCATCATCAACATTGTTCCGGCCAAATGCCCCATGATGCTCAATTTGTTTGGTCGTTGCGGCAGAACGACGCCCAACAGTTTAAGAACCGTATTGGCAGTGGCAAGGGCTTCTTTCAATCTATACTGTGCTTTGTCTGCCTCAATTAATATTTCGTAGGCTTTTACTTTGTCGAGCAGGGTGCGCGCCTGTTGCAGCACGATTGCTATATAGTCCTTCATTACGGTGAATTCGGCGCACAGGTATGCCGATTCAGCCGCTTCAAGATAGATGGCAAGCGTGACCTCATAATCTCGATTCCATGGGTCGTTCTTTAAAAGTTCAACGGCGGTTTTTAAATAATGAAAGCCTTGTTCATAGGCGGCAGATGCTTTGGCCTTTTTAGCCGCCATCAGGTTTAACCGGGAAAGATGATCCATCTCTGATCTTCCGGTGGTCCGCTCAATGCTGAAGTTTAAATGGTTTACGATGTCAAATATTTTCTCTTTCAATTGTCTTTGGGAACTGTTCTGTAACAGATATTGACCTGCCTGAAAGTGTATATCTTTTTTCTCCTGATCCGAGAGAAGTGAATATGCAGCCAGGTGAATTCGGTCATGGGCAAACCTGAATTTAACACTTAAGCCTGCTGTTGACTGTCGTACATCCAATTCAATGATTTTATAATTATCGTTAAGGGGTATCACGAGATTTTCTCTTATGGCCCCATGGAGTAATACAAGGGTCTCTTTTTCATGTTTGGAAAAGAGGATCGCAACCATGGCGAGTTCAAATGTATGGCCGATGCATGCCGCTATCTGTAGTACCTTCCGGGTGCTTCTGCTTAATAGTTCGAATCTTGCTATCATCAGGTCAACGATATGATCTGAAAATCCAAGTGCTTTGATTTCAGGAAGATCCCATTCCCATTCCAGGTTTGTAACGTTAAATCTGAGATGTTTTTTTGCATTTAACGAATTCAGAAACTCCACGATAAAGAAGGGGTTCCCTGCTGTTCTCTTGAGACTGAGTTCCGCAAGTTCAGTGATGCGATCCTTTTTTGTTTGAAGGGAACCGGAAATAAGTTCAATGGTCTGGGAAAGCGTTAAAGGGGAGAGGGGAAGCCGGTTAAGCTTTCTGCCCTCGGTTTCTATTCTTGCCATGGTCGTTGTGAGCGGGTGGACAGGGTCGACTTCACCCGGCCGATATGCCCCGATGAGAAAAAAATATCCAATCGTATTGTCGGCCATAATTTGTTCGATCAGGTTCAGGGAGGCGGAATCTATCCATTGCAGATCATCTAAAAAGATGACAAGCAGATGATCCGGTCCGCAGAAAAGGCGGATGAAGTTTTTGAACACCAGATTAAAGCGGTTTTGGGTTTCCATTGAGCCAAGTTCGGGAACAGGGGGCTGGGGGCCGATGATCAGTTCAACTTCCGGGATGACATGGATGATGATTTGACCGTTTGGCCCCAAAACAGAACGTATCTTTTCTTTCCATGCGGAAAGATTAACATCACTTTCAGTTAAAACCTGTTGGATCAGTTCCCGAAACGCATTTACAAACGCGATGTAGGGAACGTCCCGTCTGAAGCGGTCGGATTTGCCGGAAATGAAATGCCCCCTTTGCAGGGTAAGCGGCTTGCATACCGTTCTGACCAAGGTTGTCTTGCCTATTCCTGAAGCGCCTTGGATCATCAGGAATTCGCAAGCACCCCTGGAAACGTTCACCAAATATGCCTTTATGGCATTAATTTCATTTTCTCGACCATATAATTTTTGGGGGAAAAGCAGTGTATCTGAAATATCGTGTTTCCCCAGGGAGAATGGCGTAATTGTATTATTGGCGTTCAATTGATTTCGGCACTCTTCAAGATCGGCCTTGATCCCCCATGTACTCTGATATCTGTCTTCGGCATTTTTTGCCATCAATTTCATTATGATGTCGGATAGGGGGCCTGGAATTGTGTGACTCCGATGGGATGGCGGGACGGGCTGTTTTGCGATGTGTGAATGGACAAGTTCCAACGGGGTTGTGCTTTCAAAGGGGCATTGCCGACATAGAATTTCGTAAAACGCAACGCCCAAAGAGTAAAAATCGGTGCGATAATCCAGTCTTCTATTCGTCCTGCCGGTCTGCTCCGGTGAAATATATGCCAGGGAGCCTTCAAGAACATCCGGCGTGACGATCCCGGGGGTTTCATGGGACATTGACGTTGCAAGGTCGAAATCGATGATTTTGATTTTGCCTGTTAAGGGATTCATCAAAATATTGTATGGGTTTATATCCTTGTGAATGATATTTGCTGCATGGATTTCACCTAGGATGCCTATAATGTCAAGGGCCATGGATAAGAACTGGTGCAGGGTATATTTTTCGGTCCTGATCAGTTCGCCCAGGGACGTTCCCTTATAATCTTCAAATACGATGGCTGTTGTGTTTCTATATTCCTCAATGGCGTATGCTTCTATGACGCCTTCAAAATTCAGTGATTTGATGATTGCATATTCGCTCTTTATCCTGGCAACCGCCGCAGCCGTAGGGGAATCCTCATTTAAAAATTTAAGGATCACCGGGCAATGGTCGGAAATTCTTTTTCCTTTATATACGATGGTGCTTGGGCTCTCATATATTTTTGTAACCGTTTCGTAGCCAGGCAATGCTTTCATTCAGGCGGTCCATTTTTTTAAATTAACAGGATTCGGATTGGACGGTTGGACGTTTCAATAATTCAACTTAAATTAGATTGAATTATTGAGTCGATCCATATAAACTGCTGTCGTACAAATCGTGCTGGAACGTTCTGTCTCAACCCATCTACCTGAGCGATGTCACAATTACCCGATGAAATCGTCTATTCCCTCTTTCAGTCAAGTGTCCTTCCATTGTTAATGCGGTTTTTTAGTCATACAAACCCAGGGCCAACAAGGAGATGTTGTGATGAAAAACAGATCAAATTCCCCAATTGCAGTTATCGGTTTAGCCTGCTGGTATCCTGATTCTCGTAATCCACGACAGATGTGGGAGAATGTGCTTTCACGCCGTCGTCAATTCAGGCAGCTTCCGGATCAACGATTACCAGTTGCCGATTATTATCATTCAGATCCCCATGAACCTGATAAAACCTATGGAAAGCAGGCAGCTGTTATCGATGGATTTGATTTTGACTGGGCATCCATGCGAATTCCCCAATCCACCTTCAACTCTACTGATATCACACACTGGCTCTCGTTGGAAGTTGCAATTAATGCGATAAAAGATGCAGGATACTCCCGGGACACGATTCCGGGTGAGCATACCGGCGTTATTCTTGGTAACAGCCTGGCTGGAGAACAGTCCCGGGCCAATACCATGAGATTGCGATGGCCCTTTGTTCGCCGTGCTTTTCTATCTGCATCCAAGGTAAATGAATTGCCTGCAAAGCAACTCATGGAGATGGAGATCGCATTTGAGACCTATTTTAAATCCGCCTTTCCTGCGGCCAGTGAAGATTCCCTGGCCGGCGGTCTTTCCAATACAAATGCCGGTCGGATATGCAACTATCTGGATCTCAAGGGTGGCGGGTATGTTGTTGACGGCGCATGCTCATCTTCGCTTCTGGCTGTTGCAACGGCTGCTTCAAAGCTTGCAGAGGGGGACCTGGACCTGGTTCTTGCCGGAGGTGTTGATATCAGTTTAGACAGTTTTGAGCTGATCGGGTTTGCCAAGACCCGTGCATTGACTGATAATGAAATGACCGTCTACGATCGCAGGGGCGATGGCTTTATTCCGGGTGAAGGGTGCGGATTTGTGGTGCTTAAACGCATGGCGGATGCCGTTCGAGACAGTGATTACATCTATGGGGTTCTCCAGGGCTGGGGAATTTCATCAGATGGGGGTGGTACCGGGCTGACCGCTCCCAGCGCCCAGGGACAGGCCAGGGCGTTAAAGGCGGCCTATGATCGCGCGCCCTATGGTATCCATGACTTAAATTTTATTGAAGGACATGGCACCGGTACAACGGTGGGGGACCGGGTTGAACTGGAAGCGATTTCCATTGCCATGGGCGATCCGGGGAAATTCCCTGCTTCATCTTTAAAAAGCGGTTCCCGGTTTTGCGGGGTGACATCATTAAAATCCCTTATCGGGCATACAAAGGCTGCATCGGGCATTGGTGGTTTCATCAAGGCGGTTTCCGCTGTAAATCGCCGTGTCCTGCCGCCCACGGCCGCCTGCCGCGATCCCCAACCGATTTTCGATACGGTTGCCCGCTCACTGTATCCCATCCTTAGCGGTGAAGTCCGGGATGCTGGCGAAATATTAAGGGCCGGGGTCTCTTCCATGGGGTTTGGCGGTATCAATTGCCATGTCACTGTGGAATCCGGTGATCAGCCGAGTCCGAAACTTGAGCCATCCATAAAAGAACAGGTGCTTCTGGTCTCAAACCAGCAAACCGAACTCTTTGTGCTGGCAGCGGATTCAGACAAGGCGCTTTTGAGCAAAATTGAAGATCTCCAGGAGATGGCCAAGGGGATCAGTATTGCCGAACTTGCGGATCTTGCGTTTCGACTGGGGCAGGATACCCGCCCGGAAGCCAATATTCGCTGTGCCGTGATTGCGGGCCAACCCGACCAATTGCTGGAACGGCTCAAAAAACTGACGGTTCTGATTGAATCCAATCCGTTAACCGTTAAAATCGCCCATGACCCGGGAAAGACCCTCTTCTTTGGCAGGCATGTGGATAAAAAGCGGATCGGAATGGTGTTTCCCGGCCAGGGGTCCCAGCAACTCAATATGGCCCGGATCCTTGTTGAACGATTTCAGTGGGCAAAGGAGCTGGTGGACCAGGCTGACAAATGGATCACGGAGATGGGCGGGCATCCGGTGTCGCCTTTGATTTATCATCCCCTGGATCAGACCGGGGGGGCAGATGAGATTGAGGGGTATGCCAGGGCATTATCCCAGACAGAGACGGTCCAGCCTGCCATCTGTCTCTGTTCTATCCTATGGTTTAAATACCTTCAACAGCTCGGTATAACCCCGGAGCTGGTTGGGGGACATTCCCTTGGTGAACTGACCGCGTTTTGCGCCGCAGGCGGGTATGGAGAAGAGGAACTCATAAAATTTGCCGCTGTCCGGGGACGCGCCATGGCCGCCTGTGCTGAAACACCCGGGGCCATGGTGAGCCTGATCTGTTCCCGTGATGACGCCGAGCAAGTGCTTGCCCAGGTGGATGGATACCTGGTGCTGGCAAATATCAACGGCCCCCGCCAGAGCGTACTCTCCGGTGGGATAGATGCGGTGGAAAAAGCCATTGCCCTTTGTGGGGAAAAGGGGATAAAAACCTATCGGTTAAAGGTGTCAAATGCATTTCATTCAAAGTTTGCTGGAAAGGCCTATGATATTTTGAAATCAGACACCACCCTGCCTGAATCCATGGTGGATTCGGACGTTACCCTGTTTACGAGCACCACTGGAGCGGCGGTGAAACCCGGCCTTGGCCTGGCAAACCACTTTGCGGAGCAGGTGTTGGCCCAGGTGGATTTTGTCGCCATGATCGAGTCCATGGCAAATGGGTGTGACCTGTTGATCGAGGTGGGACCGGGCAGGGTGCTCACCGGGTTGATAGGGGGAATCGTCGGGCCGGACGGACCGCCATGCCAGCCGGTGGAATCCCTTGCCCAGGGGGATCAGGACTTGAATACACTCCTTGCCGTGGTGTTTACCCATGGGGTGGATATCACCTGGAGCAGCCTGTATGAATCACGGTTGATCCGTCCGTTTGTTCCGGCCCGGGAGCGCCGGTTCATTGAAAACCCCTGTGAGAAACGATTCAATGGTGCAACAAGTACCGTTCAACCGGCCGCTGCCTATGCCATGGGAGATCTGGATGCTTTGCTTGCCGGTTTTACGAAACTTCCCAAGGAGAAAATAACCCAGTATTTGAATGCCAGGGGCGGGTTTCTTGCGGATGTTATCCGGTCGGATATGAAATATCCCCTGGCCAACGGGATGATAGAAAAAATATCAAAAAGGGGGGATTGGGATGAAAAACGCCAGGCGCTTGAGGCGCCTGCTCCCAGGGTTCCTGCTGAAAACACAACCGATATTGAATCGGTTCTGTTCCGCCTTGTTCATGAAGTTACCGGTTTTCCCAGTGAAAGCTTAACGTCGGATCTGCGTCTTCTGGATGATTTGAATCTTGACTCCATAAAGGCAGGGGATCTTGTTGCAAAGGCTGCACGGGCTGTTGGGCTTGAAGGGGATGTGGAAACCCTTGACCTTGCAAAATCAACCCTTGCTGGGATCGTAACCGCCCTTGGAAACTCAGATCAAGCCCCTCTTTCGTCTCCTGATATCCTTGAAAAACTGATTGATAATGCCGTCAGGATTACCGGTTATCCCAAAGAGACCCTTGATCCGGATCTTTTGATCGAGAAGGATCTGAATATCAGTTTAGAGCGGCTGAAAACAATGATACAGGAGACTGCCCTGGCGCTGGGGGTGGATTTCCCCCTTGACCTGGAACCGCTTCTTCATCGGAACCTGAAACATATTGCCGCTATCCTGGAGAGAATTGTTAAAAGTGAAGCCCCGAAAAATGGTACCCGGATCACGGAAGATCCAAATCCATGGGTTCGGGATTTTGTGGTTGATTTGATCAAGGAACCCTGGGAGCCGTTGGCTGATAATTTAATTCTGCGGGGGGAGGACAATTGGTCCATCAGCAAAGTGCTTGTTCTGGGGCCTTTGGAGAATGATCTGGTTTTGGAATCGTTGGAAAAGGTGCTTTTTCAACGCGGGGCACAGGTGAAAACAGGGGTGTTCAAGGATGCAAAAGAAAATCAGTGGGTTCAGGATTCATCCTATTCCCATATCATTGCCGTTTTTCCAAGGGAGTCCGGAACTGCAGATGACAATGAAAAATACCTGGCCGGAATTGTGGATGGGCTGGCAAGTGTTGCCGCCCCTCCTCCGGCGGCCCATGCGCCCCGTCGACGCACCACCGTGACATATGTTCAGTTCGGGGGAGGGTATTTTGGCGATCATGATAGGTTTGCAAACCTTGACCAGTGCGGCGCACTGGCCCTGGGTGCGAGCCTTCATCTTGAGCGCAATGACCTGCGTGTCCGGGTTCTGGATTTTTCAAGTGTCATGGATGAAGATGCCATTGCAGAAAGAACCATACGGGAGATCAACACCCCGGCGGCTTTTGCGGCGGTTGGTTTTGATTCCCGATTGAAACGCAGGGTTGTGTCCCACAGGCTGATGCAACCTGTCTCATATCATCCCCGTCCCCTTGGCTGGTCGGCAGATGACCTTATCCTTGTCACCGGGGGAGCCAAGGGGATCACCGCATCCTGCGCATTGGCACTGGCGGTTGAGACAGGGGTTCGTATGGCCCTGGTGGGAAGTTCCCTTCATCCGGATGGGGGGCCTGATCTTCCCGGAACCTCCGAAATAGCGGAAACCCTGGGGAAATTTAAGGATAAAGGTATCGATGCCGGGTATTTCAGTTGTGATGTGTCAGACCCGGATTCGGTTGACGCCCTGGTCCTGTCCATTGGGGAGAAAATGGGGCCGATCACAGGGGTGATCCATGGCGCCGGGCTCAATCAACCCCGGGAGATCAGCCGGGTATCGTCTGAAATGGCTTTAAAGGAGATTGCCCCCAAGGTGCTGGGGGTTTTAAACCTTTTTTCAGCGCTCAAAAACCAACCCATGAAGATGTTTGCGGGGTTAAGTTCCATCATAGGGGTGACGGGCATGCCGGGAAACGGATGGTATGGTTTTTCCAACGAGGCGTTGAATCTTTTGTTGAGGCGGTATGGGGAGGAACGAAATATTGCCACCCTTTGTGTGGCTTACAGTATCTGGAGGGATGAAGGCATGGGGGCCCGTCTGGGAAGCGTGGGCCATCTGAAGAAAATGGGGATCGATGCCATCCCAACGGAGGAAGGGGCTAACCGGTTTGTTCGTCTTTTCCTGAACGATCCGGGCACCAACCAGGTGATTGTTACCGCCCGCCTGGGTGGCATGGATACCTGGAACCCCCACCCCATTTCGTCCCCTGTCAAGGCAAGGTATCTTGAAGGGTTGATCGCTTCAACACCCGGGGTGGAATCGGTGTTCAAGGCCCACCTGACCCTTGATCGGGATCCCTATCTAAAGGATCATCTCTTTAACGGATCTTATCTTTTTCCCACCGTGTTTGGGCTGGAAGCCATGGCCCAGGTCGTTGCCCATGCCACGGGTGATTCTTTTGCCGGCAGGGTGCGGATTGAAAATATTTTGTTAGAACGTCCCATAACGGTTGATCCTGATGGGGGCGCAGATATCGTTATCCGGGCGGAAGTAAAAGAGGGTGAGCCGGGATCCGATCTCAAGGTGATTCAAGCCGGCATCTCAAAGGTTCAACCCGGGACTAGGGGGGATTATTTTTCCGCCCTGTTTATCCTTGGACTGCCGGATGAGCCCGGCGAATATGGGATCCATATTCCGGAAACACCCCTTGGCATAGATCCCGGGCTTGATCTTTATAATGAACAGTTATTGTTCCAGGGGCCCTCATTCCAACGCATCGACAAAATTCAATCGATCTCGGTGGGGGATGACACGGCCAGGGAGGCCGTTTTTACGAGTCGCCTGGAAAATCCGGAGGACACTGTGGGAACGGCTTTTCCGGACCCGGCACACCAGCGTCTGATTCTGGGGGATCCTTTTTTCAGGGATTCCCTGCTCCAGGCAGCCCTGTTGCTGGTTCCTGAAAAAACGTGTCTGCCCTTTAATATCAAAGGGTTGGACATATACCCCCGGGCAAGCAAGGAAAAAAATCCTGAATCGGTTTCTGCCACTGCCGTTTCTGCTATTGCCGTTTCTGCTATTGCCGTGCTGGAACGAAGGGAGGACGATGAGCTGGCGTTCCGGGTGGTTGCTGTTGATGCCAAGGGCAGGGTGATGGAAAGGCTTGATGGCTATATCTTGAAGATATTAAAACATAACCCGGATTATCCTGTTGCAGCGGACCTGGCAAATCCCGACCAACGGGATACCCAAACGGTGCAACAGAAGATAAATGAAGTATGCAGCCTGTTCAAGCTTGCCCCCCCTGAACTGTGTCTGAAATATATTCCGGGTATCCACGAAATGACCAAGGCGGAACGGCACATCCATGAATTGCCCTTGATCCGGGCCAGCTTAAGCCGGGTGCATGGAAATAGCGCCGGCCCGGCAGATGGGTTTGACATCACGTGGCTTGAATCGGGGAAACCCGTTGTAACGGGGATGGATGAAAAACAGATGGCGGTTTCCCTTTCCCATGATGAGCGTCTTTGTCTGTGCGTTGCCGGTCCAGGCCCCCAGGGGTGCGACATTGCACCGGTTACCCATCGAAACCGTCGTGACTGGACAGCGCTTCTGGGAAAATCAAGGGATCCGCTGCTGGACAAACTGCTTGGGGAGGCAGACACCCTTGACCTTGCCGGTACCCGGATCTGGGCGGCCATGGAGGTGGTACTTAAAAGTGGCGGTGAAAGCAGCAGTTCCCTGGAAATCGTTCAAACACAGGGCCGGGCAGTTCTTTTCAGGACCGGGTCCGGCAATGGGTTACGCAACATCCTGACCCTTTCCATGGACCTGACCTGGGGACCTGGCCGGGTTTTTGCTCTTGTGGTACAGGGCCTTGCCCAGCCCGGGGATGAAGCACAAATACCGGAACGAACGGGGTATGAAGACCTGCTTGGAATGGAACATATCGGCATGTCCCTTGACGGTCCCCAGGGCCAGGGGGTGTTTGTGCAAAGCTTTCCTGTGGGGTTCAGGCCCAATGCCCAGCTGAGCAGGACCGTCTATTTCACAAATTACTGTTTCTGGCTGGGGGAGGTGAGGGAGGCGTCTGTCTGGCCGGTTTTACGAAAGGTGGGTGAGGCATTTGCCGAAGGAACCTGCGGCCAGGTAACCAATGATACCCATATTCATATCCTGGGGGAGGCGACCGTAAAGGATCGCATCGAGGTTAAGCTGTGGGCCTCGGACAATCGTGGTCCTGCCAACTCCACCATGGAGTTGACCTATGATTTCAGGAAAATATTGTCGGATGGAACCTACGAACGGGTGGCGCGATGTACCCAGAACACAACCTGGGTGGAAGTACTGGGCCATGGCATTGTCAAGCCGGAACCCTATCCCGATTATTACTGGAAATTCATGGAGAGCCCCCATGTCCTCCTGCTGCCCCAGAACAACGCACCCAATCGCCTTGACGTTCTTCCCGAACCCCTGGCCGAGATCATAACCTGGGGCGAACAGGAAACAGAGTTGTATGGGGCACCTGGGGGGCCAAACATACGCCCCCTGATCCATGAGCAGATGATTGAGACCTCCCTTGATAATTCGAATCTTGTAGGTAATATCTATTTTGCCAACTATTTTGCATGGCAGGGCCAGGCCAGGGACAGATATTTTTATGACTTGATCCCTGAATATTTCCGGGGCACAGGAGAAAGGGGAGAATTGCTTTGTCTGGAAAGCCGGGTGGATCACCTGAGGGAAGCCATGCCCTTTGACAGGATCGTGGTGACCGTGGCATTGAAACAACTCAAGGCCCATGGTGCGGTGTTTTATTTCGAGTATTTCAAGCTTGGGGATGACGGCATGCGTACCAAGCTTGCCTTTGGTGAACAAACAATGATCTGGGTGACCCGTGATTCCCAGGGAAAACCGGCTCCTGCTCCTTTTCCATCAAAGATAAAGGCGGATTTTTATCGATCAATTGAAAAAATGAAGTCCGGGACGGAGCGTCTTTCCCATTGCAAAACCAGCTGATGGGGCACTACTCTTTGGTGTGGCGGCGAATCATGGCGGTGATGGTGCCGTCGGCGTGCATCCGGGAAAGAACCCTGTCCAGTTTTTTTACCAGGGCGAGGCGGTTCCGCTTCTTTGAAAAGGCGATATAGATGGGGATTTTATCGAGCTTCACCGGAAGTTCACGAACCGCATTTACTTTGTCCATGCGGGAGAGCAGGTGGGAGCAGGCGTACTTTTCGGCGACCAGGATACTCTTCAATCCTAAAGCAAGGAATGCCTTGATGTTCTCTTCCATGGTGGGGGCCTCTCGAATGTAGACGATGGTCCCGTTCTTGACGGCGTCGTCAAAGGTTTTTCCATAGCTGAAACCCCTGACCACGCAGAACCGGTAGTCGCTGAGTGCCTTTAGATCCCCGTTGAATGTGATGGAAGCGTCTTTACGGACAAAGAGGGAGAGGATGCCATGGGTGTTGGGGTGCTGGGTGTAATCCATGAACTGCTCCCGCTCCGGGGTCTTGTACGCCCCGATCACCCCATCTGCCGTGCCCTTTTTCATCATGTGGATCACCCTTGCCCAGGGATAGGTTTTGATGGTGACGGGCTGGTCCATGCGTGTGAATGCTTCCAGGGCAATATCCACCCAGATCCCTTTGGGTTTTCCGTTTTCTTGGAATGAATAGGGCGGGTACTCCATGGCGATAAGGGACAGGGGCTCTGCCCTTCCGTCTGAAACAAAGAAGAAAACGATAAACAAAAGCGTGGGGGCAAGCCTTTTCATGGGGTGTCCTCCTGTCTCGGTGTTTTGTTTTGGTAGACGGCAAAATAGGTCACGGGAATCACCACAAGGGTGAAGAGGGTGGAGGCCACAAGCCCGAAGATCAAAGCCCAGGCCAGGCCTGAAAATACCGGGTCAAAGGTGATGGGCAAGGCGCCCAGGGCTGTTGTCAGGGCGGTGAGCACAATGGGCCGCATGCGGATGGCTCCGCTGGCAAGGATCGCCTCCTTAAAGGGGGTTCCCCGGTCCAGGGCGTCCTGGATGAACTCAATGAGCACCAGGGCGTTCCGGATTACAATACCGCCCAGGGCGATCATGCCGATCATGCTGGTGGCGGTCAGGAACACAGGGTCGGCAAAGCCCGCCACCTCCGGTGCCGCCACAAGGTTGAGGATGAGGAATCCCGGCATGATGCCCAGCAGGGTCAATGGGATGGCCATCATGATGATCAGGGGCATGAAGAATGACCCCGACTGGATCACCAGCAAGATGTAGATGGCTGTCAGGGCCGCAGCAAAGGCGATGCCCATGTCCCTGAACACCCGGATGGTGATTTTCCACTCCCCTTCACCGGACCAGACCACCCGGGTACCCTTGGGCATGGGATCTTGCTTAAGGCGGGATTGCATGTCAAGGACGGCCTCGGCAGGCGGGCGTCCCGCAGTGTCGGCAAGCACGTATACCACCCGCTCAAGGTTTTTATGATAGATGGGCTGGGCGCTTTTTGTATGGCGAAGGGTCACCAGTTCCCCAAGGGAGATCATCTTGCCGGAACGGGTCCGCATGGGGATGGCCCCAAGATCGCTCACGGAGGAGCGAAGGGACCGGGGCAAGGTGAGGCGTATCCTAAGGGGCTGCCGCTCCCTGGGCAGATGGACAAGGGCGGGTTCAAGGCCTGTCATGGCGCCCTTGAGGGTGGTCGTGATGGTCCGGGTGGAGATGCCGTGGAGGGCAGCCTTTTCCCTGTCGATGATAAGGTCGATCTGGTCATGGGGATCTTCAGCCATGGCATCGATATCAACCACAAAGGCCTCTTTCTCCATGATCCCGGTGAGATGATCGCTTGCAGCCACAAGATCCTTGTGGTCAAGGGAAGGGGAGCCGTAAATCTCCCCCACGATGGTGGACAGGACCGGGGGACCGGGGGGGACCTCCACCAGCCGAATCTTTGCCTGGTTTTTTGCTGCGATCTCCTCAAGGTCGGTTCTCAACCGGAGCACAATGGCGTGGCTCTGGTGCTCCCTTTGATGCTTGGGCTTGAGCAGGACCCGGATGTCGGCAAGGTTGGCCTTTTTCCTCAGGTAGTAGTGGCGCACCATGCCGTTGAAATCCATGGGGGAGGCTTCCCCGGTGGAGGAGAGGACGGTTGTTACCTCGGGCACGGTCTTGAGGTAGTGTTCAAATTTTTGGACAACGGCATCGGTCCGCTCCAGGGTGGTGCCGTCTGCCATGTCAATGACGATCTGGAACTCGTTCTTGTTGTCAAAGGGCAAGAGCTTCAGGGGCACCAACCGGAACAGGGCCAGGAGGCAAGAGCTGACCAGCAGGAGAAACACCAGGCCAAAGAGCAGCAACCGTTTGGGTTTCGATTCCAGAAACGGCTGGAGGGCTCGCCGGTACAGCCGGTGCAACAGGGGGGGCGGGCTTTCCTGGGTCGGACTCTTTTTTTTGGGGGCGGATTTGAGCAGCACAAGGGAGAGCCAGGGCACGATGGTAAGGGCGCAGAGGGTGGAAAAGATCACGGTCAAGGGAACGTTCACGGCCATGGGGGCCATGTAGGGACCCATCATTCCTGTGATGAAAAACAGGGGCACAAAGCAGACGATGATGGCAAGGGTGGACATGAGCACCGGGGGTAGCACCTCGTCCACGGCAAACAGGGTGGCCCGGAACGGTTCAAGGACACCGGCGCGGATGTGGCGCTGGATGTTCTCCACATTGGTGATGGGGTCGTCCACCACCAATCCCAGGGAGAGGATCAGGGCAAAGAGGGTGACCCGGTTGATGGTGTATCCGAACAGGTAGTTGACAAAGAGGGCCAGGGAAAAGCTGATGGGAACGGCAATGGCAACGATCACGGCCTCCCGCCACCCCAGGGTGAAGGCCAGCAGGATCACCACCGATAGGATGGCAAAGCCAAGGGAGCTGATGAGCCCCCCCACCTTTTCCTGGGCCGTTTCTCCATAGTTCCGGGTTATCTCGGCCTTGACATCGCTGGGGATCACGGTTTTCTCAAGGGTGCGGAATGCCGCGATGATCTCTTTTGCAACGGTCACGGCATTGGTGCCCCGCTTCTTGGAGATGGCCAGGGTCACGGCCGGATATCGTTGGGGCGGATTTTTGCCTTGGGTCACGGCCGGATCCTGGCCTTGGGAAAAGCCGATGCTGGTGTAGGTTGAGGCCTCCCTGGGAAGATCCCTCACCGTTGCAATCTCCCTGAGATAGACCGGTCGCTGGTTCTTCACCCCCACCACCAGGGCGTTGATCTCGTCCGTGGAGGTCAGGAAAGAGCTGGTGGAGACCGTGTATTCGGTATCGTTCCGGTTAAAGCTGCCGGCGTGGACCGATGCGTCCGCCCCCCTGAGGGCGGCGGCCACCTCGGTGAAAGAGATGTTGAAGCCCCGCATGCGTTCCGGAACAAGGGCCACCCGGATCTCCCGGTCCCTGCCCCCGTGGATGGTGGTCCGTGAGATGTTGCTGACCTGGCTGAGCCGTGCCAGGACCTCCTGGCCGATGCGCCTGAGCTCATGGTCGGAGCGGGTGGGGGAAAAGAGGGTCAGGTTGACGATGGAGACGTCGTCAATCTCCACCGGCTTGATCACCCATCCCCGGATGATGGGGGAGGCCTGGTCAATGTGCATGGTGATGCGGTTGTGGAGCTTGATGAGGGAGTCCTCCCGGTCCTGGCCCACAAGGAAGCGCACCGTGACCACGGCCATATCCCTATGGGACATGGAGTAGACATACTCCACCCCGTCGATCTGCCAGAGAAGCCGTTCCAGGGGGGTGGCCACCAGCTGCTCGACTTCTTCCGGGCTGGCTCCCGGGGCGCTCACCAGGATGTCTGCCATGGGCACAATGATCTGGGGCTCCTCTTCCCTTGGGGTCACAAGCAGGGCTGCACCGCCCAGGCAGAGGGCGATGATGATCAGAATCATGGAGATCTTTCCGTCCAGGAAACGCTCCACAATTTTTGAGATAGGGCCGGGCCGGTTCTGGGGTTCAGACATGGTTACTTCTCCTCCCCGTTGTCACCGGTTTTTCCGGTCCCAAGAACCTCTCCCGGGGCAACCCCGGAAAGCACCTCTATCTGGTCCTTCTTTTCCTTGCCCGTGGTGACGTAGCGCCGCTCCCAGCCGTGGTCGGTTTGGACCCGCACAAGTTCCAGCTGGCCCGTGCGGATCACGCAGGATCGGGGGATGAGAACCACTTGCTTTGAGGATTCAGGGATCATGAGTTTGGCATACATGCCCGGGTAGAGGCCTTTGAGGGGGTCAATGGCTGCCTTGACAAGAAAGGTGCGGGTCTCAGGATCCGCATAGGGGATGATTTCCTCCACCACCGCCTGGCAGAAGGTGCCAAGGGTGGGGATCTCGGCCCTGAGACGGGTGCCGGGGGAAACCCTTGACACCAGCCCCTCCCGGACATGGGCTTCGATGCGGAAGCCTGTTTGGGTCCTCAACATCACCAGGGGCTTTCCCGGAAGGGCAAGATCCCCCGGTTCCACCAGCCGCTGTATCACCTCCCCCTGGACAGGGGCGGTGATCCGGGTGAAGCCCAGGCCCACCTGGGCCTGCTTGACAACCTCCTTGGCCTGTTTGATGCCGGAATCGGTCTGGCTGAGGGCTTCCTTTGCCATGGAAAGACCGGCCGTTGCCTGGATAAAGTTTGATTCAGCCATTTCCAGCTCCTGGCGGGTGGCGGCATTGGCGGAAAGATAGCCTTTTATTCGCTGAAAGTTCAGCCGTGCCTCGGTGTGGGCGGCCTTGGCGGACTCGATCCCCTGGAGGGCCTTTTGCCGTGCGGCCGTGGCTGCCTGCAGGCCCTGCTTGGCCCGGTCCAGGGTGGAAAGGGGCCGGCGGTTGTCCAGGGTCACAAGGAGATCCCCAGGGTTTACCGGGTCGCCTGCCCTTACATGGACGGCCTTGACCTGGGCCTGGATCTGGGCCTGGATCTTTGTCTCGCTCCTGGGTCTCACCGTGCCAACGGCCGGCCAGGTCTCCATGACCGTTGCCCTGACGGCTGTAATTGTTCCTGAAATCCCGGTCACCGGGATAAGTAAAAAGATGACGCCTGCCGCTAGCCACTGTATTGCTCTGCCCATGGTTACTTCTCCTGTTGCCATAGTTGCCTGAGGATTCCCATTGTCCGTGCTATTTCGCTCTGGGCGATCTTTTTGTCGTAAAAGGCGGCCGACAGGTTGATCCGGGCCCTGTTCCTGGCCAGTTCGCTCTCAAGGTAGCGGGTCACCGAGTCTGAGCCCCCCTGGTACCGTTTCTTCACAAGGACCAGGGTCTCTTCGGCCATGGCCACGCTGCTTTTGGCCACCCCAAGGCGCTCTGTTGCGTCCTCCAGGTCTGAAAAGGCGTTTCTCAATTCCGTTAGAATGGCAAGCCTCACCTTTTGGTGAAAGGCAAGGGCCCGGACCAGCTCCTGGCGGGCCTGGATGATCTCCTGGCCCGAGGTGAGGCCGGTAAAAAGGTCCCATTGAAGGGTCATGGCGGCGGTGTAGTTCTCGTTGTTTCTGGAATAGTCGAGATCGTCGCTGTCCAGGTAGTACCGGGCGGCAAGATCCACAACCGGAAGATAGGTGGCCCGTGCCGCCGTTACCTTAAGTCTTGCCTTTTTAACCCCCTCCATGGCCTGGGCCATCTCCGGCCGCAGGCCAAGGGCCTTGTCCACGGCATCCCCGTAGGCCCTGGGAAGCCGGACCGGACATTCACACTCCGTGGCAAGGTCCAGGGATGCCATGGGCTCCAGGGAAAGCAGGGTGGTCAGGGCGTTGAGGGTGGTTGAAAACAGGTTACGGCTCAGGACCAGGTCTTTTTTAGCATCGGCCACCCGCACCTCCAGGGAGAGGATGTCTGATCTCAGAACCCCGCCGCCTTTGAACCTGACCCCCATGATCCTGAGCTGGTCGGTGACCGTTGCCACCGATTCTTCGGCAATGGCCACATACTCCCTGGCCTTTAATACGGAGAAGAAAAGTTGGATCACCATGGAGACAACCTGGTTTTCAACCTCACCCGCCAGGGCGCCGGCAGATCGAAGGTCGCTCCCGGCCATCCGGGTGGTCAAAAGATCCCTGCCGCCCTTGAACAGGTTGATCCGTGCCATGACCCCCGTCTCAAGGTTGGTGAAACTGCCGGGGTCGTTGAAATTGGTGTTGGCCGGCAGGTCCCGCTGGTCAATGGACTTGAACAGATAGGCAGAAGGGGCGTCCCCGGTTGAATACTCGCTGAACAAGGTCAGGGTGGGCAGGAAGGCGGCTTCGGCTCGTTTGAGTCCGGCCGCGGCGGTCTTCACCCGGCTCTTTGCTATCATTATATCGAAATTGTTTGAAAGGGCGATCTTTATCGCCTCTTCCACGGCCAGGGGGTGGTCCGGGAGGGGGGCGGCCAACGTCCCGGTTTGGGGATGAAACACCGTTGCAAAGGCAAGGGTTGCTCCCAGGAGCAGGGTCGCAAGTTTGGGCTGACACGTCATAAAACAAACCTCCGTGAACATTATCGCTATCATCGTTGATTGCGAAGGTTGAAAAGCAATTGTTGTTCCAGGGTTGATCTTAAAATAGCGTATTGGAGAGATTCGTCTCCGAAAGGCAATTCTAACCATACCGGCTGGGCTTTTTTCTGTCAATGTTTCAGATGCTTCCCGTGGATGTCTGGTACATATTTGTTCCATGAGACATCCACGGGGTCAGGTTTTCCTTTAAAACACGCCTGGCCCCTCCATCTGAACCCCAGCCAGGCAGGATCTTCAACTCTATTTAAAAAAAATAAGACCTGGCACACCCCTTGCATTTCTCACGGAGGAGTAATAGAGTGGTATCTGAATCTCGGGTTTTATAGATGATCGCACTTGAACGGATACTCCCTTTACCTTTATTACTAAAAAATGATATCAATTCATATGCGAAGACCTATAACAACCAGTCAACCAAGGGGACAGTGAATGAAACAATATCTCATCATCGGCAATGGTGCGGCCGGAACCATGGCTGCAGAGGCGATTCGACAGACGGACAAGGAAGGTAAAATTGTTCTTTTGACAAATGAGACGCTTCCGTTTTACAGCCGCATGAGGCTTCCCGAGTATGTTGCAGGTCAAATCCGTGAGAACGATCTCATCATCAAGAAGCCCGACTGGTATCGGGAGCGTGCCATTGATCTGAGGACGGCCACCACGATTGAGCGGGTTGATTTTAAGGCCAGGCAGGCGTTCACGGATACCAATGAGGCCATTGCCTATGACAGCCTGCTCCTGGCATCCGGCAGCACTTCCTTTATTCCCCCGGTTGAGGGACGGGACAAGCAAAATGTTTTTTCCCTGCGGAGTGTGGCGGATGCCGGAATCCTCGCCAACCTTCCCAGTCAGTTGGAACGGATCGTTGTCATCGGCGGCGGGCTCCTCGGTCTTGAGGCGGGTGCGGCCCTGCTGGCCCAGGGTAGAAAGGTGACCGTTGTGGAATTTTTTGACCGGTTGCTGCCACGGCAGGTGGACACCCAGGGGGCCAACCTTCTCCAGGGGCTCATGGAGAGCATGGGATTTGAGTTCCGCCTGGGTGAGATCACGGAGGAGATCACCGGGGCGGACGCGGTTGCAGGTGTCAGGCTCAAATCCGGAGAGCTTCTTTCCGCCGATGGGGTTGTTTTTGCCGCCGGGGTGAGGCCGGATCTGGGCCTTGTCCAGGGAGCCGACATTGAGACCGACAGGGCGATTGTCGTGGATGAACGCATGGAGACCAATGTTTCCGGCGTCTTTGCCGCAGGGGATGTGGCCCAGTACGACGGCGTTAACTTTTGCATCTGGCCCGAGGCCGTGGCCCAGGGACGGGTGGCAGGCATCAACATGGCCGGGGGAGAGGCAATATTCAAGAACATTGCACCCTCAAACCGCCTCAAGGTGGCGGGCATTGCCGTGGCATCGGCAGGCGAGATCGATGCGGATAATAAATTTTTAAGCGACACCTCCATCCAGGGGGATGTTTATAGGAAGGTCGTCACCAATGAAGCGGGCGAGACCATCGGTTGCATCATGATTGGCGATTTAAGCGATTTCAACACCATAGTAAAGACAATAAAAGGAGAGTAGGGTCCATGAAAGATCTTAAGGGAACAGAGACCGAGAAAAACTTGCTGAAAGCCTTTGCCGGGGAGTCCCAGGCAAGGAACCGTTACACCTATTTTGCAAGCAAGGCAAAAAAGGACGGTTTTGTCCAGATGCAGGCTATTTTTGAGGAGACGGCCGACCAGGAGAAGGAACATGCAAAGCGTCTTTTCAAGTTCCTTCAAAGTGGTGAAGAGCTTGAGATCACGGCGGCCTTTCCCGCAGGCATCATCGGGGATACCAAGGATAACCTTGAAGCGTCTGCTGCCGGCGAGAACTATGAGCACACCACCATGTATCCCGAGTTTGCAAAGATTGCCAAATCCGAAGGGTTTGACGAGATTGCCGGTGTGTTTGAAGCCATTGCCGTTGCGGAAAAACAGCATGAAAAACGATTTCTGGATCTTAAGGCCAACATTGAAACGGAGCAGGTGTTCAAGCGTGGCGAAAGTGTGACCTGGAGATGCAGAAACTGCGGCTATACCCATGAGGGCTCCGAGCCCTGTGACGTTTGTCCCGCCTGTGCCCATGCTAGGGCTCATTTTGAGTTGCTTGGCGAAAATTACTAATAAAAGGAGAAGGAAATGGCTGAAAAACTTGGTGTTTACAGATGTGAACTGTGCGGTAACATTGCAGAGGTGCTCCATGGCTCAAAGCCTAGCATGTCCTGCTGCAACCAGGAGATGACCCTGTTGGTGCCCAATTCCGTGGATGCGGCCCGTGAAAAGCATGTGCCGGTGATTGAGAAGATCGAGGGCGGGTACCTTGTCAAGGTGGGAAGCGTTGCCCATCCCATGGAAGAGAAGCACTACATTGAGTGGATCGAACTCACTGCCGACGGCATGGTCATGAGAAAGTTCCTGAACCCCGGGGATACCCCGGAAGCACGATTCCTTGTGGATGCGGATACGGTCACTGCCAAGGAGTACTGTAACCTCCACGGTTACTGGACCGCCTGATCCTTTCTATGGATTTTTGCATTGGAATTGATTCCGGGTTTTTTACCCGTTAGAATGGGAAACCGGATCAATTCATGTGCAAGGCGCGATATGCTTCCCGGCACCGTTTCCTTTTTATCCGGAAACGGTGCCCGGGAAGGACCGATTACTTTAGTTCCAACAGTTTACCGGACAGGAGGCGGATATGGGCCATCTCCTCCTTGATAATGTGGTCCACCCGATTTTTTCCAAGCTCTCCGGGTACCATCTCCTTCATGCCAAGATAAAAGACAATGGAGTCCTTTTCCGCTTCCACGGCTGATTTCAGGATCTCTTTCATCTCTTTTCCCGGGGCGGGTTTCTCAAAGAAAATCCGGGTGTCGGCAAGGGCCTTGAGGTATAGAATCGACTCTTCAGCGGGATCAAATACCTGGCTTGCCTTTTCTTTGTCGGCAAGTTCTTTCTGCATCTCTGCAAAGGTATTTTCATGGGACTCTTCCATCTTGGCAAGGTTCAGGAGAAAGGTCTTCTCATCTTCACCCTGGACATCGGCAGCCGCCTTTTTGTAAAACTCGGCTCCGTTTCTCTCTATCTGTTTTGCCATCTCATAGATTTCATCTGCACTAAAATTGTAAGCCATTTTTCCTCCGAAATTGTTGTTATGAAAAGGATTCAGCCACTTTTTGTCCAATGGTCGCCCCAAGGTCAAAACAGCGGACAAGATCTTCTGAATCTGGAACATACTTCACGGCAAGCCCCGGGTCAACTATTTCAAGGTCCATTGCCTCAAATTCCTTGTTGAGGATCTTCACCGCCTCACCACTCCATCCAAAGGAGCCAAAGGCGACGGCCATCCTGTTTTTGGGACGGAGTCCTTTGATATAGGTGAGAACATCCGCCACAACCGGGAAAATTCCGTTGTTCAGGGTGGGGGAACCCATGACCAGCGCCTTGGCATCGAGCATCTCGGTCATGATGTCGCTCCGGTGGCATTTCCGTGTGTTCATCACCCTGACCCGTACCCCCTGGGATTCCACGCCCCTGGCGATCTCCCTTGCCATGGTTGCCGTGCTTTTCCACATGGTGTCAAAGACAATGAGCGCTTTTGGGATGCATTCCTGCTTGCTCCAGCGGAGGTATGCATTGATGATGGCACCGGGATCCTTTCGCCAGATGATGCCGTGGTCCGGGCAGATCATGTTGATGGCAAGCCCTGATTCTACCACCTTGGTAATGAGCTGTTCCACCCTGGGGGCGTAGTTTAAAAGGATGTTGGCAAAATATTTTGCCGAATGCTCCATGATGGTGTCGCCGATCTCGTCATCAAACATGGCGTCTCCGGCATAGTGCTGGCCAAAGGCGTCGCTGGAGAAGAGAATGCCGTCTTCCTTTACATAGGTGAACATGGAGTCCGGCCAGTGGAGCATTTTTGTCTCCATGAAGGAGAGGGTTCGTTCTCCAAGGGCAAGCTCTTGGCCATTATCCACACTGATAAGGTTGAGCTTTCCGGTAAAGTGGCTTTCAAGGTTTTTCTTGCCCATTTTGGAGCAATAAACGGGTTTATCCGCCCCGATGCGATGCATGATGGCAGGCAGTGCACCGGAATGGTCCATTTCGGTGTGGTTGCTGATAACGATATCGATCTTTTCAGGATCGATGATCTTGCTGATGTTGTCCAGGAGTTCCTTGGAGAACTCTTTCTTTACCGTGTCCACCAGGACGCCTTTTTCATCCACAATGAGAAAGGCGTTGTAGGTGGTGCCCTGGTAGGTGGAGTAGCCGTGGAAGTCCCGGATATCCCAGTCCCTGCAGCCCACATTGTAGATGTTTTTGGTAATTTCAACCGGTTTGTACATGGTGTCTCTCCTTGTTCCCTACTAATCCACTAACTCGAAAAATTCTTTTTCAGCGTCGCACAGGGGACATACCCAGCTATCTGGAAGGTCCTTGAACGCAGTTCCCGCTTCCACACCGTTCTCAAAGTCTCCTTCTTCGGGGTCGTATACATAACCGCAGGGGCATTCATATTTTTCCATTGTTGATCTCCTTGTTCCTATTTAGGGTTTTCATAAAATCGTTAATCTTGATCATGGGTCACTAATTATAGCAATATACGTGCCTATATTTATGGGAGCCCTCCTAAAAAGAGGTATTCATTTAAATATACTGTTGAGGGTTGCTGAAAAGTCGGCGTTTAAGCGCTCAAGGAAGTGGTCCCATTCAAGGCCAAACCGGTAAAAGGCCATGGACGCAAGTTTTTTGGTGATGATGGCGTCCCTGTAAACCTGCATATCGTCTGAATTGAAAATCGCCATGATCTTTTTCTTGCCCAGGGTTTTGATCAGCACCCTTGGAACGTAGGCCTCCATGATTTTCCAGACAAGGCTCTTCTGCTTCAGGATAGGGTTGAGCTTTTCCTGGATCACGGCCTGGAGTGCCAGGATCTCTTCCCCGGCCCTGTCCGACAGGGTGAACAGAGGGCGGTCCGGACTCTGTTTGTGGATCCGGATGAGCATGTCTGTTTCCGCAGATGAATATGTTTCAACCAGGGCCATGATGTCCCGGATCAGGGCCCACCGGGTCTTGATGTTGTTCTGAAGTTTTGCTTCATACTCATCTTTCAGGAGAAAGCCGGTGAGCACCTCGGCAATGGAGCTTGAGAAGCCCCCCCCTTTGTTGGCGGTGGAGGCCTTGATCTGTTTTATACAGGTTTCGGTTGCCATGTGACGCCTGGACGCGTCGTCAAAAAAGAGGTTGGCCCCCTCGACAATGAATCCCAGCTCCGGGAAGTTGCCAAGAAAGGCCTTGACGTTTTTGTGGTTGACCGTGTCCTTGAATCCGCCCCAGGGAATGAAGGCCTGGATCCGGGCCTGGTTGATGGTGGCTTGGTTGGCCGGATCAAAGAGGAAATTGCGGTGGAACACGCCACCGTCCTCCACGACGCTGCCGTCGGGGAGGGTCAGGTTCCGTGCCGAGACGGGTACCTTGAATCCCTGGGGCGATAGTTTCTCAACCGGGAAGGCCAGGGTGTTTGCCCTGGGAGACGTGTGGCCCATGAAGGCGATTTTCTCAAGCTCTTTTGGGTCAAGGCCATTGGGATCAAAGAGGATGGCGGCGGTGTCCATGATAAGGCAGATCCGGCCCTGGTAGCAGAGGAGTTGGTTTGCGCCCAGGTTTCCGTCCGGTCCACCGATTATCATCAGGTTGAGATCCTTTTCCCTTGCATCGTAGTGGGAGATCAGGGTCCTGAATGCCGCCATGACGCCGGTGGTTGCCATGCCGCAGGTTTGTATCCTGCCCCCGATTTCCCGGTGGATGGTCTCCATGTCAGGGGTGACAACCACGGATTTACCGTTGATCTGGAGGTCGATTCCCGCCTCTTTTGCATCCAGGAGGCCAAAGAGTTTTCCATTGTCCAGGATGCCGTAGGTCTCGTGGGGAATGCCAGCGCTTTTGCCCGTGGTGAGGGTTCGCCAGTGGGGGTATCCCCTTTCTTTGCCATGGAGGGCCACGGCATCCATGAGGGGGGCTGTTCCCTGGTCCGGGCCGAAAAAGAGCATCTCGGGTCTGCCGTAATAATCCACAATGGCATCATCCTCCAGCATGAGATCCAGGATTCCCTCGGTGTAGTCGTACAGGGCGTCCCTGGGGTATCCCCCATAGGTTGCATGGGGAACGATCACCCCGGTTGAGCCGCTTTCGCAGATATCCTTGTGCTTGAGCCGCTGGGCCTTGGGACCCAGGGCAAAGTTGAGCAGTACGGCATTGTCGAGTTCGTTGCCGTGGTTGGCCGGGGTGATCCTGAGGAGCCTGAGCCCGCCCCGGGCAATGTCGCTTGCCCTTAGATGGGTGCCGCAGGCGTAGTGGCCGTTCACAAAAAAGATGGCAAACACGAACTGGTTGTATACCAGGGGATCAAGGATTTTATCATCAAACCGGAAGCTGAACGACCGTTTCCGGGGTTTGTAAAAATTGGTCTTCAAGGTGCAGGTGACAAGCTTTGCCATGAAACGGAAGATATCCCTACCCAGGCTGAAATCCGTGAACCGGGCGGCCAGGATCTTGTTAAATCTTTTGAGTCCCTCCCCAAGATCCATGCCATCGTTATTGGCGGCAAGGGCCGGGTCAAACCGCTGTTCAAACAGGGTGTAGAGACATTTCAGAAGGTCGGGGTGCGCCATGGCCGTGGAAAGGATGATCCTTGCGCCGTAGGTGGATCTGTTGGATTTGTGGATCCTTGCGGCAAACGCATCTTCATGGGCCTTGCTACCAAGGCTTGCCATGATCTCCCTGTCTGTCGCATTTTCGCTTTCCGTGAAGATGAACATGTGGGTGAAGTCAATGGCGTTACCGGCAAAGAGCATCTCCCTAAACGAGAGTTCCCCTTGCACATAGAGCGCTGTGACCGGGTTGACGCTGAAGGAGAGAAAGGCGCAGAGATCCTGGATGATTTCGGTTTTTTTTGTTTTTGAAATCTCCCCCTGGATGTAGAGGGAGCAGATGGAGGAGGGAACAGCGGCGTTGTCCCGGTAAGGTTCCCAATAGGCGCGGATCAGCGTCAGGCCGTGGTCTTTAAACAGTCGCCTGAAGATGGGAATCTGGGGGGAGGCAAAGTCGGAGTTGAACATGAAGCGGGTTTCCCCTGTGACAGGCAGGTTAAATACCTCGATCAGGGTCGAGACCGACGCCTTGGATGCCTTGAGAAACGTTTCGTACCGCCTGCGGGTGGGTTCGGGGGTGGCCGTGTAGTCCCCGGCTAGATTGAATAGGAACCTTGACTCCTTGAATTCGTTCCGTGTGTAGTCGTTCACCGTTTCAGGCCGGATGATGTAGGTGTAGTAGTTGTTATCCGGGCTGAAGTAATACTCCCGTCGGTGGCCCGAAATCAGGCTCTCCAGCACCTTTTCCATGCTGTCCCGGGTCTCCTGGGTGGCGATCCTTACCCGCTGGACATCGTTGCCGTGGGCCAAGTCAAAGTCGATGTGGGCGACCCTGCCCACCAGGAGCACCTTGCCCTCCTGGATGGCGATGCTCGAGGTGATGGAAGCAAGGAGGTTTTTCAGGGAGGCCTTGGTGATGTTTTCAAAAAAATAGTTGGGCAGTCCCAGGTCGTTGAGCAATATCCCTGCTGCCATGTTAATACAGTTTGCGGTGATCAATCCTGCGGCGGAGAGGTCTATCACGGCCTCGTAAAGAACCCGGAGATCCAGGCCGACGCTTTCCGCCTTGTCTATGATGTGTGGGGCCTGGGAAACAAAGCCGGTGACGCCGCTGTTCATGGGGATCTCCTTAATCCGTGGTAACGTGGGTTCAAGCTGTTGGTCGAGCTGTGGAATGTATAGCTCCTCGCATATGAAATAGAGCCCGTTCCTTATAACAATCAGGTAAAGCCGGCATCAATTCCAATGGGAACATTTATAGACGGTGCTATTCTCATTGTTTGGAAACGACTATAAGGGATGGAGGTCGCTTTTTCAACCCGTAAATTCGGGTGGAACATTGTTTGTAGCCGTTCCATCCGGATCGGGGCAAAGGGGAAGGAAGAGGGGCAACCGCTCAACCCAAATGGCCTTTTTGATGGCTTTTTTCTAAGCCTTTCCGAATGCTTACCGCTTTAAGCATGACCTTGTCCCGGCATTGCCATGGCATGGTTATTGAAGTGATGTTTAAGTATTCGTTGGCGTCAACCCATTTAAAATGAGGAGAAAACCATGAAGATCAATATCGAGAAGAATCTTGTTGAGTTTACCCCGGAAACAGACCAGGAAAAGGCAGACCTTGAAGCCCTGTGGCGCACGGTTGTGGATTGCGCCAAGTTTAACAAAAAACTCGTTGCCGTGGGACAGTATGTCCCTTCCGAGGATGGGTTTGCACGGTTTGCCATTGAGGGATAGCCTTTGGGGGCGGCAGGCCCGTGGAGAGGCTGTACCAGGGACAGGAAGTGTCTGATACGGTTTTGTGTCAGGCAGAGCATTTGATACACGTTCCGATCAAAGGAGGAACCATGGCTAACTGGATTTGCGATCAGTGTGGTTATGTGATAGAGGCAGAGACACCGCCGGAAGAAGAGTGTCCGTCGTGCAAGAAAAAATGTTCGTTTGTGGACAATTCCTGCTATACGCCGGATTGTGACGGTCAGAAAACCGATCCTCGGATAAGAAAACAGTGATTGAAAATGGGGGCAGGCTTGACCTATTGCCCTTTTGAGCAAGCCTGCCCCGTTCATTAAACAGGTCATCCGTTTAGCTCCTCTGCTTGAATATTTTAAGCATTAAACGTCAGTGGCGAACTGCCGCAACCACCACAGGAGATTCATATCATGCTCGTACTCGGACTAAAGGGAAGCCCTCGGAAAAAGGGAAACAGCGATTATCTGCTTGGGTTGTTTCTACAGGAGGCAGAAAAAAGGGGGTGGGAAACCCAGGTCGTGGACGCAGCCAAGGAGGGGTTTGCCCCCTGTATCGGATGCGGAAACTGCGAACGAAAGGGGGTTTGCAGTATAGCGGATGACATGCCCGAAAAATTCTTTGCCCTTGTGCGGCGGGCGGATGTGGTGGTGGTTTCCGTGCCCACTTATTTTTATGGGGTTCCGGCCAAAATCAAGGCCTTGATGGACCGGACCCAGACCCTCTGGTCCCGGAAGTATATCTTTAAGCTCAAAGACCCCGGCCATGACTTCCGCAAAGGGGTGCTGATGGCTGTCGGGGCCACCCACGGTAAGGACCTTTTTGACGGCATCCATCTCAATGTCAAATATTTCCTTGACGCTGCCGGTGCCAAACTTGAAGAGAGCCTTTGCTACAGGGGGATGGAAGGCCGGGGGGATATGGAAAAACACCCATCGGTCCGGGCAGACATGCTCTCCCTTGTGGAAACGATTTTATCGCCCTTTGAGAAACGGAAAACCTGGCTCTTTGCCTGCCGGGAGAACGCGGGACGAAGCCAGATGTCAGCCGCCTTTGCCCGTTCCCTTGCCGGGGACAGGATCCAGGTGATCAGCGCCGGCTCCCAGCCTGTAGATAAGATTAACCCCCTGGCCGTTGAGGCCATGGCGGAAAAGGGCATCGACATGGCGTTTCTTACCCCGGTCTCCCTGGATGCGGCCCTGGAAAACAGCCGGCCGGACCTCCTTGTGACCATGGGGTGCGGCGAGGCCTGCCCCTTTATTCCCGGGTGCAAGATGGTTGACTGGGATCTGCCGGATCCGGCGGGCAGGGATCTTGACGGGGTGCGGGCCATCCGGGACGAGATCGAAAAAAAAGTCAAAGAACTCTTGAATCTATGATAGACCTAGCACCATATGGTGGTTTTTAATTGACAGTTACCACATTGTGGTATAACTTTCCCCATGGGCTAATCTGATAAAAGCCAAAAATATGCGCTGTGTGTGAAACGTGACCCGATTAATGGGATTGGGTCCAGATTTTTAAAGTTATCCCTAAGGAGCAGGCGATGGAGATCCTCACCCCCAATGAACCACCATGCTGGAATGATAACCAGCTTATATCTGAGCACAGGGAAAAGCTGCCCCGTGTGATTCAAAATATCCTTTCAACCATGGACGATGAGACCTGCTTTGCCCACATAGGGGATGAGCCCATCCACTTTTCCACCTCGGTCAAGGCCATGGTGGACAAGTTCAGGGAGGTCCTGTTTCCTGGCTATTTTTCCCGGGAAAAGCTGGATGCTGCCAACCTTGGCTACTGCATGGGCCAGAACGTCTCCCAGCTCCATGACATCTTGTCTGAACAGATCACCCACGTGTTGAGACATGACTGCCTCAGGTATGGCCAGGCCTGCAGCGATTGTGAGATACGGGGGCAGGAGGTGGCCTTGAAGGTGATCGAATCGGTGCCGGATCTTAGACGGGTGCTGGCCGATGATGTCAGAGGTGCCTATGACGGAGATCCTGCGGCCAAGAGCCATGACGAGGTGATCTTCAGTTATCCCGGCCTCTTTGCCATCACTGTTTACAGGATTGCCCACATCCTCCACGATCTCGGCGTTCCCCAACTTCCCAGGATCATGTCGGAACATGCCCACAGCGTGACCGGCATCGACATCCACCCGGGCGCCTTCATCGGGAAACGCTTTGTCATCGACCATGGAACCGGCATCGTCATCGGTGAGACAAGCATCATTGGTGACAATGTGAGGGTCTACCAGAATGTTACCATCGGCGCCCTTTCCCTGCCCCCCGGTGCGGGAGAGTTGCTCAAGGGAAAGAAACGCCACCCCACCATTGAAGATGATGTGATCATCTATTCCGGGGCCACCATCCTCGGGGGGGAGACCATCATCGGCAAGCGGTCTGTCATCGGCGGCAATGTCTGGATCACCGAGTCCATCCCCTCTGATACCAAGGTGTTCATCGAAACCCCCAGGCTTGTCTATCGGTTCAAGGAGAGAGAGAATGAATATTCTATCTGATATAACAAAGAGCTGGGGATGCACCCCCCTTGTTCATTTGAAGCGCCTCAGCACCCAATACGATGCCACCATCCTGGGAAAGGTGGAAGCGTTCAATCCCCTGGGGAGCGTCAAGGACCGCATCGGGGTTGCCATGATCGAAGCGGGGGAGAAACAGGGGCTTATATCCAAAAACACGGTGATTGTGGAGCCCACCAGTGGCAACACTGGCATCGCCCTTGCGTTTGCAGCGGCGGTAAAGGGGTTGAAACTGGTGCTCACCATGCCTGAAACCATGAGCATTGAACGCCAAAAGCTGTTAACGCATCTGGGGGCAACCCTGGTGCTCACACCGGGAGCCCTTGGCATGAAGGGCGCCATTGAAAAAGCGGAAGCCATGGTTGCCGAGAGATCGGATGCCTTCATGCCCAACCAGTTTTCCAATCCTGCCAATCCGGAGGTGCACAGAAGAACCACGGCTGAAGAGATCTGGAACGATACCCAGGGCAAGATCGACATCCTTGTGTCAGGCGTCGGCACCGGCGGTACCATCACCGGCGTCTCAGAGGTGATCAAGGAGAGGCGCCCTTCGTTCCAGGCGGTTGCCGTGGAACCGTCCGAATCCCCGGTGCTTTCCGGCGGTGTCCCGGGGCCCCATAAGATCCAAGGCATTGGTGCGGGATTTGTTCCGGCTGTGTTGAATCTTGCCGTTATAGATGAGATTGTCCAGGTGTCTGGCCATGATGCCGTCAACAAGGCTAAAGCGCTTGCAAGAGAGGAGGGGATTTTATGCGGCATCTCCTCCGGGGCGGCCATTCAAGGCGCCATTACCCTGGCGAGTCGGGAGGAGAACAAGGGGAAAGTCATCGTTGTTATTCTGCCGGACACAGGGGAGAGATATTTGAGCACCGACCTGTTCCTGTAAGTCCGACCTGCCCCGACCCGGTTTAAAACCGGATCGGGGTGGGATCACTATTTGAAATATCGTTTTAAAAGACCCTGGAAAGCCATGCCATGGCGGGCTTCATCCTTGCACATCTCATGGACGGTGTCATGGATGGCATCGAGTCCAAGCTCCTTGGCCCGGGTAGCAATGGCTTTTTTACCCTTGCAGGCACCGTTTTCCGCAGCAACCCTGGCGGTAAGGTTCGCCTTTGTATCGGCTTCGAGAACGTCTCCCAAAAGCTCTGCAAACTTGCTTGCATGCTCCGCCTCTTCCCAGGCAATGCGCTTATAGGCTTCCGCCACTTCAGGATATCCCTCCCTGTCTGCCTGGCGGGACATAGCAATGTACATGCCAACCTCGGTACACTCTCCTGCAAAATTATCCTTGAGTCCCTGGAGGATCTCAGGGTCTACGTCCTTGGCTGAGCCAACAATATGGGCGTCGGCCCATGCGAAATCTCCCCCTTCAACAAGGGAGAATTTTTCTTTTGCAGCACCACACTGGGGGCACTTTTCCGGAGCAGCATCACCTTCATGGGTATAACCACATACATCGCAACTAAACTTTTTCATTTTTTCTCCTTAACCGGCTCGTATCAGCCCTATTGGTAAAAATGTTATCTGTCATTTTCTGAACTGTCGAATCCATACTGCATCGACCATGCCATGTTGAATGAAATATTTGTAACTCCCTTAAAAAACAAGGGATGATTGTTTTTGTTGTCAGCGGATGAATTGGGACTGTCTCCCATGGGACAGTCCCAGCATGAGACACTGGGACAGTTGCTCCCCGAGCTTACGCCTCTTCCTTTTCAAGGATAATCCGCACATCGGCCACCGTGGCCCCCTGACCCTCCCCATGAACCAGCAGGGGATTGATGTCCAGTTCCTTTATCCGGGGGTTTTCCAGGACCAGGGCGGAAAGGGAGGTGATCATTTTTTCAAGAATCTCAAGATCCGCCACAGGCCGTCCCCGGAATCCCTGGAGCATGGGAAGCCCTTTGATGGAAGAAATCATCCTGCGGGCATTGTTCCTGCCAATGGGGGCGATCCTGAATACCACGTCCTTGAACAACTCAACATAGATGCCCCCCAGGCCAAACATTACAAGGGGACCAAAAACCGGATACCGGGTCATGCCCAGGATCACCTCTTCACCGCTGGGGGCCATCTTCTGGACCAGAACCCCCCGGATTTCAGCGTTGGGATCATAGGCTTCAGCATTGGCAACAATGGTGGTAAAGGCCTCTCTCACCTGGTCGGCTGTCGTCAGGTTCACCTTTACCCCCTGGGCATCGGATTTGTGCATGATCTGGGGCGACAGGATCTTCATGACAACGGGCAGTCCGATTTTTTCGGCAATCTCAACCGCCCCATCTTCGGTGGTTGCAAGCTGGGTGGGCAGCACCTTAAATCCGTAGCAGGCCAGTACGTCAAGCCCCTCAAGTTCGCTCAGGTAGGTGATGCCCTTGGAAAGGCTGTCTTCGATAATATCGGCCGCTTTTTGGGAGTTGTGATCAACCGGGAATTGCGCAAGGATTTGCCTGTTGAGCCACTGGGAACGTTTGTACATCATGCCAAGGGCTTTTGCGGCACTTTCCGGGAATTTGTATACGGGGATCCGATGCTTCTGCAGGTATTCCACACCGGCTGACACGTCAAAAATACCCATGAAACAGCAGACCACGGGTTTGTCAGACCGTTTTGAAATCCTGACAATCACTTTTGCCGTGCCAATGGCATTGGTCATGGACTGGGGGGTGAGGATCACCAGCACCCCGTCAACCCCCTCATCCTTGATCACTGCTTCCAGGGCGTTTTCATATCGGTCCTGGGCCGCATCCCCGATGACATCAACCGGGTTGTTGATATTGGCCGTGGGGGGCAGATGACTTTTCAGGGTTTCCAGGGTCTCAGGCTGAAATTGGGCCAGATGTAATCCCGATACCTCGGTCATGTCCGTTGCCACAATACCGGGACCGCCCGCATTGGTGACAATGGCGATCTTGTTGGACCGGGGCAGTTTTTTTAAGGAAAAGGCATTGGCATAATCAAACAGCTCATTCACCGAATCCACCCGGATAATGCCGGCTTCATCAAAAATGGCGTTATAGACCGCCTCGGACCCTGCAATGGCGCCGGTATGGGATGCTGCCGCAGACGCGCCTGCAGCGGTCTTTCCGGATTTGATCACCAGAATGGGGGTGGGGTTGGGGCCGGAGGTGATCTGCTTTACTTCATCAATGAACTCCTGGCCTGATCGTCTCAATTCCTCCATATAGATCATGATTACGCTGGTATCCGGATCCCGATGGTAATATCTCAGCAGATCCAGCTCATCCACATCCGCCTTGTTGCCAATGGAGATGAATTTGGAAAAACCAAATCCCCGGTCTTTGGCAAAATCGAGAACCGCCGTACACAGGGCGCCGCTCTGGGAGATGAAAGACACATTGCCGGCTTCGGGCATGCGTGCTGAAAAACTTGCGTTGAGCTTTGTGCCGGCCTTGGGGTTGATCACCCCAAGGCAGTTGGGGCCCACCACCCGAATGTTTGCCTTTTTGCAGATCGCAATGATTTTATCTTCGATCTCAATCCCTTTACCGCCAACTTCCCTGAAGCCCGCTGATACAATGATAATTCCTTTCACCCCTTTTCCCACACACTCTTCAACAGCGGTAAGGGCAAGTTCAGGGGCCAGGATGATCATGGCAAGATCCACCCCATCCGGAATGTCCAGGATGCTCTTGTATGCCTTGACACACAAAATGGATTTGGCCTTTGGATTAACCGGGTAGAGGGTGCCTGTATACCCCCCCCTCAGTATATTTTGAAAAATATCGTGTCCCACTTTTCCAGGGGTTGTTGAAGCGCCCAGAATGGCAACCGATTTGGGAGAGAAAATAGCATCCAGCTTGTCCATGACGATCTCCTTGAAGTAATTATAACGTTAAACGTTGCATCGGTGGTAAATAAGCAAAAGCTGTGCCGTTCATCAGGATAATCCGGCATGGTTCGTGAATGCCTTTTGCGTAGGGGCCGGTTTTCCTTATTTATATTTTTTAAATTTCACCATGCTTTTATGATAAAAAGCAGAAAAATACAAGCCGGCCCCCACCCATAATCCCGTGGACTGGTATTCCTGGGGAGAGGAGCCCATTGAATGTCTGGCTGACCTGGGAGAAAAAAACTATTTTCGGGGGAACCTATTTCCCGGCCAGGGATGGAGATCGTGGGGTGGGAATGGGGTTTCTGAACATACTTGAACGCTTGACGGATATATACAAAACCGACCGGGAAAAGGTCGAAAAAACGGGCAATGATCTTGTCGATGCCATTGGTAGAACCATGACGATCTAACCGGGAACAGGGTTGCCTAGGGTTGACGTATTGCATAAAGCATCCCAGATCTATACCCAGGCGTTTGATTTGGTTAACGGGGGACAAAGGGTGCTCCCAAGTTTCCCAGCAGCTTGCCGGTTCGGTTCCTGTTTCGCCTGGCAGGGTATACAGCCCAAGAGCGATACGCTGACCGTGGTCGCAGGGCGTTGAAGGCGTTTTCCAATATCCTTTCTTCCAACCCTGCAACCCTTTCCGAGATGCTTTTGGCCGTGGATCATTTCCTTTCCACCCCGGAAGAGACGAATACATTATAATCTTCCGGGAAGAAACCGGCCCTGGGGCATTCATCTTGCCCCAGGGCCTGCTTCTTCCGGCATCATGCTTCCAGTTTGAAATGGTCTACCATGGTGTTCAGCTTTTCCGCAAGCGCTGAAAGCTGTCCGGAACTTGAATGGATGTTGCTGCTGTTGGAAGAGATCTGGGTGATGGACTGGCTCACCTCCCGGATATCCTTTGACGTTGCCATGGATGCGGCAGAGGTGTTGGCAACATTGCTGCTGACCTCCTGGATGGCATCCGCCCCCTGGGAGACATTGATATCGATATCCGATACCGTATTGGTCTGATCTTCCACAGCCAAAGAGATGGTTTTAATGATGTCATTGACTTCGTGGATGACCTGGGCAATTTCCTTGATGTCCTCCACCGTAGATCCGGAGGCGCTCTGAATCCAGTCAATGTTTTTCTTGATCTCCTCGGTTGCCTGGGTGGTCTGGGTGGCCAGGCCCTTTATTTCGCTTGCGACAACGGCAAAGCCCTTGCCCGCTTCTCCGGCCCTTGCTGCTTCAATGGTGGCGTTGAGAGCCAGGAGGTTGGTCTGCTCGGAAATCTCGGAGATGGATTCGGAGACCTTGCTGATTTTCAGGGCTGCATTTCCAAGATCGTCCACCCTTGATGATGCCGATTCTACCCGTTGGACCGCCTTGGCTGAAATCCCGTTGGCATTATCGGTATTGCCGGAAATATCCCTGATGGTTTTGTTCATTCTGGAGGTGGAATCGGCGATCTGCTGGGTGTTTGCCGTCAACTCCTCCATGGCCGCCGCCACCGCATTCATGTCCTCGCTCATCTGCTCGGCATGCTGGGCAACGCTTTCGGTCCTTTGGGCCGAGCTTTCCGATTCCGTGGAAAGGCCCTTGGCCACCTGGTTCATGTCCGTGGATGAATGATTCAAGGAGACCGCCTCCATGCGGATGTTTTTCATGTTCTCCTGCAAGGTCTCAATGAAGAGATTGAGGTTGTGACCCAGATAGGCGATTTCATCCATCTTTTCGGTGGGCTTGTCCTGGGAGGGGAATCGTTGGGTAAGGTCCCCCTGGCTGAGTTTTTTTGCCGTGGAGGTGGAGCCAAGGAGTTGCCTGACAATGCCGTGAATCTGCAGAAGACTTAGCACCATGAGAATGACGCCGGACAGCATGCCTAAGCTTTGGAGGAAAATCAGGCGTTTCACCTTTTTTTCAGATGTTTTCTGCATGATGCCCACGGCTGTGTTCATTTCCTTGAGGAGCTTCAGGTTGTTGTCTTTGACATATTGAAGGCTTGGATCGGTTTGATCGCCGTTGGAGAGAACCTGCGCCATATGGCTTGAGAAATCCTGCCACAACCCTTTTACCGCCGTCAGCTGGGTGGCAGCCGCTCCTTCTGCCCGGGGGCATTCTGCGTAGAGGGTTTTTTCAAGGTTCAGGTCCAAGGGCGCATTCCCGGAATCGGACAAGGCTTTCAGGGTGATGTCAAAGACCTTCATTGTATTCTTGACCTCTGCATGAAGTTTTGCCTTTTCAGGTCCCTGACCGTCCATGGAAGAGAGCAAAAAAAGTTCCTTGGACATTTTCTGGGAAAGCATCCGTTGTCTGCCGGCCAGGTTGATGACAAGGCCGTCGTCCTTTTGGGCCGAGGTGGTCTGCCAGGTCACGGCAAACATGAACAGAATGATGAAGAAAAGCCCTCCAACGATGAGTCCCAGCTTATATCTGATAGCCATAACTTTACTCCTTGATGTCGTGTGAACGCTTGATCTTGAAATAAGTGTTAAAGAATTTAAACGTACACAGTATAGGTGTTTTTTTGCATTTTTCAAGGAGTTTGTTTTTGTCGTCCTTGCCCTTTCCGGCCAACCGGTATGTGCTGGGTCTGGGGAACTGGTCTGTCCAAGGTTCAGGGCGGTTGCCATGGGGGTGTGATCTGTAGCAAGGGGCCATTTCCTGTCAAGGATAAATTAAGGCCAGGACCTGGAAAGTGTGGTATAACAGGTGAAAAATCAGTAATCGTATTCATAATCGTCATGACAGGTATAAGACCTATAATTTCAGGAAAATGGCTGGTCGCTGGACCACCGAAAGGATTCGCCATGGGGCAGGAAACCGGAAGGGCCACAACCAGAGATCGCAAGGGAGCGATTTTGAAAGTGATGGCTGGCGTAATTATTGTTGTTGGGGCGCTTGCCGCGGCCAGATATCTTAACCTGCCGGAGCTGTTTCGAGACGTCCTGGCGTGGATTGACCGGGCCGGTCCCATTGCGCCTCTGATCTTTTTACTCCTCTATGTGGCAGCCTGTGTGTTTATGTTGCCCGGCGCCATCCTGACCCTTGGCGCGGGGGTGGTGTTTGGTGTGGTCAGGGGCACCTTGTTTGTCTCCCTTGCCTCCACCCTGGGGGCGACGGCTGCCTTTCTGATCGGCCGTTATCTGGCGCGGGCCATGGTGGCCCGGCGGGTTGCGGGAAACCCAACCTTCAAAGCACTGGATGAGGCTGTGGCCGACCAGGGCTGGAAAATAGTGGGCTTAACCCGGCTTTCACCGATCTTCCCTTTTAACCTGCTGAACTACGGGTTTGGCTTGACCCGGGTCCCATTGCGCGATTATGTCCTGGCGTCATGGATCGGTATGATCCCAGGGACGGTGATGTATGTTTATATCGGCTCCCTGGCAGGGTCCCTGGCAGAGCTCGGGGCAAAGGACAGTGGTCGAACCCGTTCCCTTGCAGAATGGGGGCTCTACCTTCTGGGGTTCACGGCCACGGTGGCGGTTACCGTGGTGATTACCCGGATTGCACGCCAGGCCCTGGGGCGGCGGATGAAGCCTGGAACGGAATCGAACACGGAATCAAATGCGGAATCAAAGGAGAAGCAACCATGACCAACATGCCCTGGCATTTCGAGGTGACCCCCCAAGATGAGCATAACCTGAGGCTGGTGGAGCATGTCCATCCCCGGGAGTGGACCCCGCCCACGCCGGAACCCTGCTACAATCTCGTGGTGATCGGGGCCGGTACCGCAGGACTGATCTCTGCCCTTGGCTGTGCCGGGCTTGGTGGAAAAGTGGCTTTGGTGGAACGTCACCTCATGGGTGGCGACTGCCTTAATGTGGGGTGTGTCCCGTCCAAGAGCTTTATCCGTTCAGCCCGTGCGGCCGCTGAAACGGCTTCCGGGGATCGTTTCGGACTGACCCCCCGTTCCCCATCGGAATCCGACTTCGCTGGTGTCATGGAGCGATTGCGCCGCCTGCGTGCCAATATCAGCCGGAACGATTCTGCCAAGCGCTATAGCGAACTGGGGGTCGATATGTTCTTTGGGGAGGCGGTCTTTACCGGTCATAACACCGTGACCGTTGGGGAAACGACCTTGCGTTTTCGCAAGGCCGTCATTGCCGCCGGTGCCCGGGCCGTGCGTCCCGGGATAGAGGGCCTGGACAAGGTGGGGTTTATGACCAATGAGACCGTGTTCAACCTCACAAAATTGCCCCGGCGGCTGGTGGTCATCGGCGGCGGTCCCATCGGTTGTGAGTTGGCCCAGGGGTTTCGCCGCCTGGGTTCCCAGGTGACAATCGTCCAGCACAGCCGCTTTTTGTCCAGGGAAGATCCCGAGGCCTCGGCCCTCCTTGCCGGGGTTTTTAAGGGCGAAGGCATTCGCGTTTTGCCCGGCGCCCGGGTGGTTCGCGTGGAAGCGTCCCCAACGGGTAAGCGCGTAACCATTGCCACCTTTGACGGCCAGCAGACCGTCGAAGCCGATGAAATCCTGATCGGTGCAGGCCGAACGCCCAATGTCGAGGGCCTGGGCCTTACCACCGCCGGGGTGACCTATGATAAGGACAAGGGGGTTGTTGTGGATGATTTTTTGCGCACCACCAATTCTGATATTTTCGCAGCAGGTGACGTGTGCATGGATTGGAAATTCACCCATGCGGCAGATGCCGGGGCGCGCATTGCCGTACAGAACGCCCTTTTCCTCGGCCGAAAACGGGTGAGCGCCTTGAACATGCCATGGTGTACCTATACCGACCCGGAAATTGCCCATGTGGGGCTGTACGAGGCAGACGCCGAGGCCCGGGGCATTCCCACCGACACCTTCAAGGTTGAGATGGCGGATATGGACCGGGCGATTGTGGATGGAGAAGAGACGGGGTTTGTCAAAATTCTTGTAAAAAAAGGAACAGACCGGATCCTCGGGGCGACCATTGTTGCTGCCCATGCCGGGGATCTCATCAGTGAGATATCCGTGGCCATGGCTGCCAAAGTCGGATTGAAAACCCTGGGCAACGTGATCCACCCCTATCCCACCCAGGCAGAGGCCATCAAACGGGTGGCTGACGCTTACAACCGCACCCGCCTGACCCCCCGGGTGGCAGGAGTGTTGAAATGGTGGCTCAAGCGGCAACGGAAAGGGTAAATGCCGGTTGACGCCCGGATCATGATCTTTGGCCGGTATCCCGTGGCGGGAAAGGCCAAGACCCGCCTGATCCCGGCCCTGGGGCCGGAAGGCGCCGCCCGGCTTCACCGGCAGATGACCGAGCATGTGGTGGCCATGGCCCGGTCCGCTGTCCGGAAAATGGGGGCAAGGGAAATCGGCATCACCTTTTGCTGTACGGGTGCGCCCTTGAAAGCGTTTCGCGCCTGGCTGGGGCGTGATCTTACGTACCTGGCACAGCCTTCTGGGGATCTGGGTGCAAGGATGCTGGGGGCGTTTAAGACCGCCCTGGGGAAGGGGGCCGGGTCTGTCATTGTTATCGGCTCTGATCTGCCTGATTTGACAGGGGAGATGATCTGCCACGCTTTTAAATGCCTGGAAAATAACGAGATCGTCCTTGGTCCGGCCGCGGATGGCGGATATTACCTCCTTGGGATGAACGCCCTCCACCCGGCGGTGTTGTCCGGTATTGATTGGGGAACGGCGCATGTCCTTCAGCAGACCTGCCGCAGAATTAAAGAACTTGGCCTTGGTTGGGCGGAGCTACCCCTTCTCAGGGATGTGGATCGGCCCGATGACCTGTCAAGGCTCAGGAACGATCCCCGCTTTGCCCATAATTTTGGCGATTCCCCCCTGATTTCGGTGATCATTCCGACCCTTAACGAAGCCCTGGCACTGGGTCCTGTCCTGGATTGTGTCCAGGAAGGGGAGGCGGTGGAAACCATTGTTGTGGACGGCGGCAGCCAGGACCAAACCCGTGATATCGCGGCCAGGGCTGGGGCACGGGTGGTGGTGGTGTCCGGGGGACGGGCCGCCCAGCAGAATGCCGGTGCAGCCCTTGCCAGGGGACGATGGCTGTTGTTTCTCCATGGCGATACCCTGTTGCCCAAAGGGTATGAAAAGATGATACACCGGGCCATGGCTTCCCCGGCCACGGTGGCCGGGGCATTTCGGTTCAAGACCGACGATGCCAGGACGGGGATGCGCTTGATTCAATGGACGACAAACCTCCGATCCTGTCTTTTACAGTGGCCCTATGGTGACCAGGGCCTGTTCATGGAAAAGCGGGTGTTCGACGCGGTGGGGGGGTTTGCTTCCCTGGCCATCATGGAGGACTTTGAGCTTGTGGGTCGCCTTCGCCGTCGCGGAAAAGTTGTCACCCTGCCCCATGCGGTCATCACTTCGGCGCGGCGCTGGCAGCAGGTGGGCCGGGTCCGCACCACCTTGATCAACCAGATGATGATCGTGGGCTTCCTTTTGGGGGTGCCCATCCGGAGATTGGTCCGGCTTTACCGGTCCCATGGCACCGGAATGAAAAAAAAACGGTCAACAGAGCGTAAAACGTCGTGAATTGAACAACAGCTTGTTGAACCTTTATCTTTTGTTGTATAATCGGGTTAACAGGACATTGACTCTTACGAAAGGAGAAAAAATATGCCCATTTCCCTTCTTCTGGATGTAAAAGAGAAGTTTGAGGTTCAGACCTATAAAAAACCAAAAAACAGGGATCTGCATACCCATATTCCTTTTTCCGGTTCTCCCAGAAAACACCCCTTTGAAAATGAGAAGTTCATTTTAATTGCGGATCCGTTTACAACCAATACGTTTTATTATGAATTTAAGATCAGGGATATTGGATTTGCTGAAGAGCTGCCCAACATTACTACTATAAACGGTGATGTTATCTCCATGGCCCGGATTTGGGTGAAAAAGCAGAGTGTGGCGCTTCGGTGTACCCCCTTTATTGTCGATGAGATCAGAGGAGGAACCTGATTGTTTATCCTTTATTTCTAAACAGCACTGAAGCAAGTAGAAACTTTCAGGAAAAGCATGCAACGGCTTTTATCATAGTTGTTCAAAACGATGCATAGCTATAGATACGTATCGACGTAATAATCGAAAATGAGAGAGCCGCGTCTGTAACGTTGTGATTTTATAGATGGCAACCCAATGTCATTAACTTAACGCACTGGTTGGTAACAATAATGAAACCGCCCACTCCGATTATTAAAATTCCTCGGAT
>JAEINR010000040.1 GCA_016342325.1 Desulfobacterium sp. | reverse complement strand
ACGATTTAGTTTTTAAACGCTATCTCGACCGGACAAGATAATTGACGCGAACCGGACAAAGTAATTGACGCGAGACAACCGGACAATAGGGGCACGGAAATTTTGGAGGCTAATATCTCAAAGCTGTGAGCCATATCAAGTTCTTTTCCATATTAAAAACGAAATGTGATAAATAAACCGTATCTAAAGACTTCAGAGAAACATGACACAAACGCTTATAATAACATTTTTTTGGGGAGGGCTTTGAACTTGGACAGATCCTCGCCCGCCAAATGCGTAAAGAGCAGCGCCCCGTCTAAATGGGTAGCTTATCCGCAATGTCTGCTGCGGTATCGATGGTTCCGTCTATAGGGTTGCCGACCACCGGCACCACGGATATGACCGCGCCTGTCACCCGCATGGGCACGGTAACCACCTTGGTTAAAACACAGCCTGTAAGATTCAGGCCCGCCACAAAAAAGATCAAAAGCAAAGCTGTTTTTTTCATCATCCAAAGTTTCCTGTTTCTGACAAAGTATCAAGTCAAGTACTAGGCAAGATAGCAGGTTTCCCATAAAAATAAAACGTCCCTTCCCATACATGCCCTGTTTGTCAGAAACATCCGGATCAACCGCCAGGGGGAGGTGAAGGCAAAGTACTTGAAAAATTATGAATTGCCACGTTAACATCATCGGGCTTCTCGACCGGTGCCATGTGTCCTGCATCACCGATATGAACATGAACTGCCCCGTTGATATTCTCTGCCAAAAATTCACCATATTTCAAAGGGGTCAGATTGTCATCTGACGCAGTCATAACCAAAACCGGAACAAATATTTCCTCCAGCCGTTTAATGACATCAAAAGAATTACATGCTTTAAAATCATTACTTATTATTTCCGGAGATATTTTCGATAACCCGTCAATCGCATATTGAATTTTCTGTTTATCCGTCTTTTCTGAAACAGCGAATAATCCAATGGAATTGACATATCCGGGAAAATCATTATCGATCAGATCAAAAATCATCGGCATAACTCTCAATTTAGCTCCGGAATTAATGACGATTCCAGCCTGATAATAAAATTTTCCTTCAAGGAGAAGTTGAAGGGTGATGGCGCCTCCCATACTAATCCCACAGGGTATCGGAGACGGTATTTTTGCATCATTTATAAACCCGTCTACGATGCTTGCATAATCGGCGATGGTCGTCATTCCGGGAGCCGTACTTCTTCCATGTCCCGGCAGATCGATTCCAATAACATTGATCCTATCTGCCAAGCCTTTAATCTGGTGTTTCCAGAAGATTGAAGAATCACCCGCACCATGAATAAAAACGATTGTCGGCTTGTCGGCAGTTAGTGGCCACTTACCGGTTAAAAAAGTGATGCCGTTAATCTCTTTTTCAATCATTTCTTTGCTCCTTCATACATATTTAGTGGCTGACCGAAAAGTCCATCCCTGGGGCTTTGCCGGCCTTCTAAAATATTGTTCTCCATCATCTCAACCCTTTTTAAGGTACAGGAATCCTGTTTTTATTGTTCTTTGACAATTTAATCTGCCGATTGGCATGAACGATATACGTTTTCAGCCTTTCTATTCCTACCAGGCACACGAAATCTTTTGAAGCAATATGTTCGATCATAAACGTTGCAGTTTTGACGAAATCATCTACCGAGTCTTTAGAATTGGTATGCGCTTCAATGATTAGTTGTTTCTATTGGGCCTTCTTCTCTTCATCCTTTGAAGTGGGATGCTTGATTCTTTGGGCGATACGGCAGCGTTTTTTAAACGACCTTCCATTTTTGAGCGTGCCAGCTCCAGAGACCCATTTTCAAATAATCGCAGATTAGGCCGGCAAGTTCAATCCTTTTTCAGATCAAATCGAAAAATAGGCATTTTTCCATTGATGAGATCACCTATCTTCTTGGTTTTTCAGAACCAGGTGTTTTCAGAACCAAGTATTTTCAAAAAGATTCAAGGAATGGACCGGAGTGACTCAGGGATATTTTCGTCGTCACCATTGCCCTTAAAGACATTTTGCCAAATGTCTTTAAGGGCAATGGTGGGTCTAAAAAGACCGACTTAACGGAGGGGTTCGACGGCCAGGGTTAAGCGCTCTGGCGGAGGGCGTATACCACGGCTGCCTGCAGGGCCCGCTCCCGCATGCAGTTGCACTGGGGCAGATCCAGCTTCATCCGCTCCAGCAGGGGAAGTACGGCTGTTGGCGGCTTGGAAAAAAACTGCCGGACAATACCGGCCACGGTCCGATAGCGGCTGCAGTTAACACTCTCCTTCAACCCCTTCAAGGCCCTTGCCAGGGAAATCTCTTCCTCGGTGAAATCCGTACCAAAGGGGAAATCCTGAAAATACCCCTCCACTTTTAGCGGGGCCATGGTCGCCTCTAACCGTTCCGGCGTATTCTGGCGAAAGGCTTCGGGGATTTCGTAATCCGCTGGAATTTTACCGGCTTTTTTGGCCTGGTCCAGCAACTGGTTCTGGAACCGGGAGTCCGCAACATTCAACATTTCCGCAATCACTTCCTTGTCGCATTTTCCCCGAAGGTCTGCAATGCCGTATTCCGTGACCACAAAATCCCTTAAATGCCGGGGAATGGTGGTATGACCGTAGTTGAAAACAATATTGGAAGAGAGTTTGCCACAGCTTTTTTTGGTGCTTCTCACCATCATGATGAGGCGGCCATCCTCCAGGGCATGGGCCATGGAGACAAAATTATACTGCCCCCCGACACCGGAGACAATATTGCCGCACTCAAGCCCGTCAGAAATAACCGACCCCAGGAGGGTCACCATCATTCCGGCATTGACAAACCGGCCATGTTGCCGCTGGAGAGACTTGAGCTTCTCTCCCCCGTAGAGCTGATTCACATACTCCACACCGGTCATGGAAAACAACTTTCTTTCGTCTTCAGGCATATTGTTGAGGGTATCGTAAAATTCCTTTGGCCCGATGAAAAAAGATCCGTGGCACACCACCCCTTCCTGGAGCTCGTCCCCAAGATGTTTAATGAAAAAATCCCGGGTTTTTTCATCCCTGAGGTCATTGGAGACATCAACCCCATCACACTGGATCCGGCCATCCACGTAGGCCAAAGGCCCGGTAATGATACCGTATTTCATGAGCAGGGCAAGATCCGCCTGGGTCAACCGTTCATGGATAATGTGGTGATCCACGAAAATATCCAGAATGTCCGGGGGTATGGTTTCCGTGATGACCTGGTTATTGAGCAACTCCTGTAGACCGGCATGGTCGTAAACCTTCCGCTTGAGTATCCCGTTTTTATAAAGCTGTATAAAGACATCCACCAGCATTTCCGTGGCACCGTACAGCCCTTTTTCAAAGGGGCCTGTCCCTCCGAGTTTTTGGATCAAGCCATTGTACCGGCCCGGGATATTGAATGCAGACAGGGCTTTCTGGTAGGCGTCGTTATGTTTATGCCGCATGACCATGCTTGCACCAATGGCATCCCCCAGGGAACCAATACCGATCTGCAAGGACCCATTGTCCCGGAGCAGGGTGGAAACCATGAGGCCGATCATATGATCGGCCGGGGCCACCGAGGCCTTGGGTACGCAAAACAGGGGAAAGTCATACTTGGGGTCATCCAGAATCATATCGTAAACATTGGAATCCATGACCGCATCCCCGTACATATAGGGCAAATTGCTGTTCATCTGGCCGATGATAACGCATTTTCGTCCCTGTTTTCGTACCTCCGTCACCCTGGCAAAGCCTTCCACGGTCAGGTCCGGGTTACAACTCATTGAGACCAGGCTTTTATCGCCCTCGGGATGGGGGGCAATGAGATTGGCGATAACATTCAAACCGTTGTCTATCAGGTCCCGGACAGCATGGGTGTAATTGCTGCTGATATAGTTCTGCTGGGCATGGGGAGAGTTCATGTACCCTCCGGCCTTGGTAAAAAACTCAGAGATCCTGACATTGGGAGGTAACTGATTTTTTCGCAGATCCTTCATGTATTCAAATTCCACAAACCCATCCCATATCCGTTTGACAATGGGCCCCAGAAGCCGGGCTTCCAGGTTAGAAGAGGGAGCGGGTTTTTCAAGGGAGAGGGCCGTGATAATGGTCAGATCAATCTCAGGATCCTGCTTGGCTCTCAGATAAAGGGCATTGGCGATATGATTGGGCTTGCCAAGTGCCAGAGGAATGCCGAAAACTATCTTTTTCCCCACGGTTTCAAAAATATGATTTATACACACTTCAACGTCGTTTACGAATTTCGTTTGTGTAGCTGCCATCACTGATCCCCTTTTCCAGGCTGTCGTGACCCGATGCATTTTTTAATCATCTTTTAACACACACTGGCATACTCTTGTACAGGAGTTAAGGTAAAATAAGAATCCATGAATCACTGTTATTTAAACCGGCTGCATACCGATTTTGTCCTAGGTAAAACACCTATCATGGATTTTCCATGGCATGGGATGGGGAAAATTCGATGGGGAAATATATCGGAAATATCCGGGTAAAGGTAACGTTGGGATCAACTCATTGGTGGGTCTGCACCCAGGTGACCGCATACTTCATCAACTCGGTGGCAGATTTGAGGTGCATCTTTTTCTTGATGCTTTCATGGTAGGTACCAATGGTTTTGACGCTCAGGCTCAGCATATTGGCGATCTCACTGCGCTTGACCCCCTGGCCGATGAGCTGGAACACTTCCAGTTCGCGATTGGACAGCACATCAATGCAGTCATCACTATCTCCCCCGGCACCATGGGTCATCTTGCCCAGCAGGGCATCGATCATTGTGGCGCTGAGGTACCGTTTGCCCTTGAGCACCTGGCGGACAGCAGAGACCACATCCGAGGTCAACTCCTGCTTGGTGATATAGCCCAGGGCACCGGCCCTGAGGACCCGTTCCGCATAAAGGGACTCATCATGCATGGAAATAACCAGAATGGGCATCCCGGGGTGGTGTTCCCTGAGAAATTCAATGAGCTCCATGCCGGATCGGTCTTTGAGGGTAATATCCACGATCATCAGGTCCGGTGGGGAGTGATGAAGCAGATCAATGGCATCGGCCACGCTTTCCGCCTCCCCTGTGACCTTTAAATCCGTTTCTTCATCAATGAGCTGGGCCAGGCCTTTCCTGAAGACCGGGTGGTCATCTACAATAAATATTTCTTTTCGATCCTGCACCGGATAAGGGTACCTCCTGAAGGGTTCTCAACAATCTTCAACCGGGCACCGATCAAGTCTGCCCGATGCCGCATGATGACCAGGCCAATCCCTTTCCGGGCCGGGTCAGCTGTGCCCATGCCTTTGCCGTCATCCTCTATCTCAATCACGATATCCGGGGACTTTTCCTTAAACCGAATGTGAATATACCCGGCATCCCCGTGTTTGGCTGCATTGTGAACCGACTCCCGGATAATATAATAAAGGTGGGTCAGGGCGGCGGAATTTGAAAACCGGATCTCCTGGGTCCGACCCAGGACCCGGCAGGTGAGGCCAAAGGCTTTTTCCACCTCCAGGCAATACCGCTGTACCGCTGTCATGAACCCGGTGTTCGCAAGGTTCACCGGCACAAGTCCCTGGATCATGGCACGGGTCTTTTGAATGGCCTGGTTCACAAGGCCTGTAATCTCCCGGGCCAACTCGGCATCGGCATGGCCCTGTTTTTCCAACCGACCGGCCAGCAGGGCGGACATGGCCTCGACCCCGGCCAGGTGGGAGCCCAGGTCATCGTGGAGGATCTGCCCCATCTGCCGCCGTTCTTCCTCACTTATCCGGGAAATTTCCCGTTCCAGATGCTTCTGTTTTGAGATATCCGTAATCGATGCCACACTCTGCCGGGTCCCCTGGATCAAGGCCACGGTCAGGATGCATTCCTTGATTTCATTATTACCCACGATCACCCGGCAGGGATAATTACGGGGAACCTGGGCCCCGGCCTGGCGACGCAGTTGATGATTGGCCATCACCTTGGCCCGGTCTGCCTCGGCAATGAGCTCCGGGAATTTCATCTTGCCTTCCACCCGGGATTTTTTTATGCCTGAAATGCGTTCCAGTTCTGAATTGACCATGGAGATGGTCATGTCTTCTTCAATGAGAACCGTCGCGGTTCCGGTATTTTCAAAGATGGTCTTATACCGTATTTGGGTTCCGTCCATGATTTTTTCAGCCTGTTCAATTGGATCCATTGTCCTGCCTGTTCCTTCCAGTCTGCATCATTTTAGAAGCATCACTTTAGCAACAAAGAAAAAGGATTGCCAGCCCTATTTTCAGGCCTTATTTTCAGCTATAACTGTTTGCACTCGAACGGATACCAGATGGCCTATTGTGATCAGAAATGGGATCGGTTCATGTGCGAGGAGCGATTGTCCTGCCGCCCACAGGGTCAAGGGGCTGAAAAATAAGATCCGCGCCAGGTGTCTTGACCGGTCACAGGGCCCCAAAAGACCAGGAGCATAAAAATGAGTACCGGCCTTGACAGGGAGCCTGTTGCTCTATATATCAGTGCCAACATCAACCAATATTACCCAGACACGAGGTCACAATGACAAAAAAGAATAAAAAAGCCCAAAAAACCGATGCCCAGCGAACCATGGCCCTCAAGGCCCTGCCCCCCCACATCCGGGAACAGCTCACCGAGGAGGAAACCGAGCTCTTCCTTAACGGTGAGGAGTGGCCGGAATCCATGTTTGAAAAACTGGGAGAGTTCATCATCCCTGAAGAGTAACCCCGTAATATGGATAGGCAGAGAAAAGGAGCAAGGATGGAATCCATTGTCATGCTTGTCATAGACATGCAGCAGGGCCTGTTTGACCAAGCGCCCCGCTTTGATGCAGAAGGTGTGGTTGATCGAATCAACCGCCTGACAGAGCGGGTCCGTGCCGCCAATGGAACGATCCTGTTCATCCAGCACGACGGGCCGGACGGGGATCCCCTTGAGCCCGGCACCCATGGATGGGAGATACTTGGAACCCTGGACAGGCGTGAAAAAGATCCCGTGATCCGGAAAACCGCCTGTGATGCATTCCTTGGGACAGGGCTTGCCGACACCTTAAACCAGCTCAGGGCCACCACTCTGATCATCACGGGATGTGCCACCGACTTTTGCGTGGACACCACCCTCAGGTCGGCAACAAGCAGGGAATATGCGGTCCTTGTCCCCACCGACTGCCACACCACGGCCGACCGCCCCCACCTGGATGCAAAAACCATCATCGCCCACCATAACTTCATGTGGGAAAACCTCATCCTGCCAGAACACCCGGTGAAAGCCGTACCGGCACAGAACCTTGAGATTTAACGCCATGGTTAAACAACAAAGCAAGGAAGCTTGAGATTTAGCGTCATGGTTGAACAGCAAAGCAAGGGAGCTTGAGATTTAGCGTCATGGTTAAACAACAAAGCAATAAACCGAAATCGGGGAATTGGGCTTGAGCATCTACCAGTCACCCAGATGGCCCCACATCCTGATGTTCGTCTTCACCCTGATCATTGCCGGCTCCTTCCCAGTGGTCGCCGCCATCACCACAGGAATCGATTCCGTGCTCCTCACTTTTTGGCGGTTTCTGGCGGCCACATTGATCTTCGGCGCCATGCTCCCGTTTGCAAAAAACGGTAAAGGCATCCCCGGATGGAGGGACATGGGACGCTACGCCATGGTTGGCGGCAGCTACGGACTCTTCTTTGTCCTGATGTTCCAGTCCTTGAAAACCACCACCCCACTGAACACCAGCACCATCTACACCACCGTGCCCCTTTTCACCATGCTCCTTGGCACCGTGGTGGGAGAGCCCTTCAGGATTCGCCAGCTCTGGGTGATGGCCCTGTCCATGGTGGCCACCCTGTGGGTGATTTTCCAGGGGGATGTCCGCTTGATGCTGGGTCTTACATTCAACCATGGGGATCTTCTCTTTTTCCTGGGCACCCTCTGCCTTGCCGTGTACATGCTCTCCATGAAAAAGCTCCAGCGTAAGGAATCAAAGATCCATTTCACCTTTTACAGCCTGCTTTTCGCCACCCTGGTATTGATGGTGACAGCGATCTGTCGGACCGGCTCCCTCTCCGTTCCAGGGACTGACACCTGGCTTGGCATCGCCTACCTTGCCGGTCCGTCAACGGCCGTCACTTTCTGGATTCTCCAGTACACGGCCACACGGCTGAGCCCCACACGGATCGTGGCCTACACCTTTTTGACCCCATCGGCCGTGGCCGGCCTTGAGTGGGGACTGGGCCTCTCTTCACCCGCATGGGCTGTGCTTCCGGGCATCGGTCTTACCCTGGCGGCGGTCTGGCTGCTTCAGCTCGATGGGATTTCAGGCACCAATGACACCCCATGACCGTCTTTCCAGTTCTGCCCTAACGACTTTCCCCTGTTTGCGACGCTCAGGTACGAAGCCTCTCCATGATCTCCTTGAGCGCCATCCCCAGCACAGCAAGTCCTTTTGAACTGGAACTGACATTGGATGCGGTGATATAAATTTCCCGGGCCGTAACATCCACCTCACCGATGTCCCGGGACATATCCCGGGCGGCATCGGCGCCCTGACTCAGATTTTCACTAACGCCTTGAATTTTTCGATAAACCACCTGAAGGTTATCAACCACACCCCTTGTGACGCAACTTTGTTCCTCCACAGACGAGGCAATGGATGAAACAAAGCTGTCTATCTCATGGATAATCCCGGACACCTGGCGAATCTCCTCGGAAGTGGATGTGGTGGTCTGCTGAACCCTCAGAATACTCTCCTTAATCTCCCGGGTGGCCTCTGCGGTCTGCCGGGCCAAGGTCTTAATTTCATTGGCCACCACGGCAAACCCATGGCCCGCGCCCTTGGCCCTGGCCGCTTCAATGGTGGCGTTCAAAGCTAGCAGATTGGTCTGCTCCGAAATATCGGTGATGGTTTCGGTGACCTTGCCAATATCCCGTGCCAGCCCCCCCAATTCCATGATGCGTGTGGAAGCTGCACTGGCCTTGGCCACGGCCTGACCGGAAACAAGCCGGGCCTTTTCAGAACTCTGGGCGATGTCGCCGATGTTGGTGCTCATCTCCTCTGTGGCCCTCACCATGCGTTTGATACCGGCCGTGGTCTCCTGGGAAGCCGTGGCAATATAATCCATATTGGCACTCATCTGGGCCCCGGCCGATGCCATGGCATTGGCCTTATCCGACATCTTCTCGGCATGGGCCTTTAGCCCGGTGGCAATCTCATCCAGCACCCCGGACGATCCGGCCAGGGTTTTAATGCGGATGGAAGCGTCCCGGATGATGATCTGGATCGCCCCGGCAAAGCCATTGAACCCCATGGCCAGGTCACCGATCTCATCCTGACGGTCCACGGTGAGACGCAGGGTGAGATTTCCCTCCTTGGAGGCGATCTCCCTGAACATACGGGCAAGGACCACAACAGGTTTCACCAGGTTGGCCATGAGAAAATACCCAAAGAACCCAAGGGCCGCGACCATAAGTGCCCCCAGCCAGTAGGTCAACATCTTTGACCTGGTTATGAGAGAGAGCTTGCGCGCCTCCTCCAAATCCCGAATTTCCTGGATCAACACCTGGGCCTGCCGGGCCCGGACCACGAGTTCCTTGTCCAGGGTGGCATCCCAGGCCCCTGTATCGTCCTTAAAGCTTGCCACCAGGCCTTTGAACACCTTTGCGTAGGCCTCCATCTCAAGACGGATCGAGGTCAGCCGCCCACCATGCAGATGATTCAAAACGGCCTGGGCCTCCTGAACCTGGGCAAAGGCCTTGTCCAAAAGCCCTTCCCACTTTTCCACGGCATTGAGGGTATCCCGGCCATGAAGGGCGAGTCCCCGGATCTGATAATTCTTCTCCTGGCGTCTGCATTCAAGGATCTGATCATTGATCCCGTCCAAAATATTTTCATGCCTGTCGATGGCATCAAGCTGCTCAAGGCTGATCACCCCATTGCAGCAAATCAATGTCACCACCACTGACACAATCCAAATCAACAGCCAGGCTTTGGTTCGAATACTCATCTTCTGCAACATCTTCCCCCCGTTTATCAGCCAAAACAATTTGAACCTTTTTTCCAAGTTCATCCATCAAAACCAGTTTCATGATAAAACTGTCGACCCCCACCACAAAGCGTTGATCCCCTGCCAGACCGATGAAATCGTTTTACATTGGGATTTAGCAAATACCATGCCCATCCATCACAAGGCATGCCTGTCCCGGCAACGGGAATATTATTTAGAGGAACCAACATGAACGACGAATTAAGACAAAGATGCGGAACGCGGGATGCGGGAGGGGCACAGAAACTTAAAAGGAAAACCGAAAGCAAAGAAACTAACGGTGGCCTTGTTCCTATCAAAGGAAGCGAGTCAAGTTAATTTACAACATGACAAAAACTTTGACAGAACCGATTTTCGGCCCTGTCGTATGAAACGCCCAACCGGGTATGAACAGAAGTTAAAAGAATAAAAAGGCTGACAATCAAAAAGCCGAGATCCCAATATCATCTCATGGCGTGTCGGCTTTTTTCCCTGAGAACAGATTGACGACATCCTGTATGATCATGTAAAGGGAGGGCACATAGACAAGGGTCAACACGGTGGCCGCAACCAGCCCAAAGCTCAAGCTCACGGCCATGGGAATGAGGAACTGGGCCTGAAAACTCTGCTCCAGCAACAGGGGAAAAAGTCCTGCAATGGTCGTAAACGAGGTGAGGATCACCGGCCGAAACCGGCTCTGGCCCGCTGCCAGCACGGCCGATTCCACCCCTTGGCCCTTTCTCACCCGTGAGTTGATAAATTCGATGAGAATCAGGGAGTCGTTCACCACAATGCCTGACAGGGCAACAATGCCGAAAATGCTGAGCATGGTCAGCTGGAGTCCCATGATGAAATGTCCCACAACGGCCCCCACAAGGCCGAAGGGGATGGCGAACATAATGATCACGGGCTGGATATAGCTTCTAAACTGGCTGGCCAGCAACAGGAAGATGCCCATTATGGCCATGAGATACCCCTTTTTCAGGCTGTCCAGGGACTCCTTGGAACGCTTTGCCTGCCCCTCCAGGTCAAAGGAGACGCCCGGATACCGTTCCATAAGCGCCGGCAGGAATCCCGCCTTCAGGTTTGCAACGATCTTTCGCGCGTTGGCCGTTGCCTCGTCGATATCCGAGATCACCGTGATCACCCGTTTCCTGTCCGATCGGTGAACCACGGAATACCCCTGTTTTTCCTCCACATCGGCCACCTCAAACAAGGGAATCTCCCGGCCGTCCTGGGTGCGGATGCGCATCTCATCAATGCTGGATTCCTGCTCCCGCTCCACCTGGGAATACCTGACCATCACCTTGATGTCGTCCTTTCCCCGCTGGACCCGCAACGCCTCATCCCCATAATAGGCTTGCCGGGTCTGGCGGGCAATGTCCGCCATGGTGACCCCCAGGGAACGGGCCCCCTCCCTCACACTCAGCCTTTTTTCCATCTTTCCGGGCCTGAAATCATCGGTAATGTCAAAGGTGCCGGGATAGGTGGCGATCTCCTGCTTCAGCTCGTTGGCCGCCTTTCTCAGCTGATTAAAATCGTTGCCTGCCAGCTGGACTTCGATGGGATTTCCACCGGGACCCCCCTCAAGGCTTGCAAAGGTAAGGGTCTCGACCCCGGGAATGGCTCCGACCAGGTCCCGCCAGGCCGTAATAACCTGGGTGACCGGCAACTCGGGCCGCTCTTCCGCACTTTGTATTTCTATCCACACCTCTCCGCAATGGCCGCCCTGCTGCCCGACCTTCCAGTCCCTTCTCGGGATCACCCCCACCAGCGCAAAGGTGTTCACCAGGAGTTTCCCGTCGCTTTCCACAGCGTCCTTAAAAAGATCGTTCAACTTGAAAGCGGAATTTTCCAAGTGCTTGATGCTCTGTTCGGTGATATCAAACGGGGTTCCCAGGGGATAGCCGATCTCCGCAATGACCCAGTCGGAATCTCCCTTGGGAAAAAAAACAAAGGGAACATGGCCGCCGGCCACAAGTCCCAGGCTGACGATCAGAATCCCCACCCCCAGGGTGAGGACGAAATAACGGTTTTTCACGGCATAGACAAGTCCCGGCATGTAAAAACCATTGATGAACCGTGCAAGAAGATTGTCCACCCTCATCCGTATGATCTCGTGCCATGCAAATAGCCCTTTGGCATTGCCCCGGGATCCGCCAAGGGCGTGGTCCAGGTGGGCCGGAAGAATAATCAAGGCCTCAAACAGGGAGATCACCAGGATGGCGATCACGGTCTGGGGCATGATGGCGATGAACTTGCCCATGATCCCGGCGATGTGCATCAGGGGGAAAAAGGCCACGATGGTGGTGGTGACCGCCATGACAACTGGCCCCCCCACCTCTTTCAGACCGTCTATTACCGCATCTTTTGACGATTTCCCACGGGTGTAGTGACTGAAGATGTTCTCTCCCACGATGATGGCATCGTCCACCAGGATCCCCAGGGTCATGATGAACCCGAAAAGCGACAGCATGTTGATGGATGCACCCATATACTCCAGGATAAGAAAGGCGCCCATGAAGGAGATGGGTATCCCGGATGCGACCCAGAAAGCCAGCCGCAGGTTCAGAAACAGGGCAAGGACGATGAAAACCAGGGCAATCCCCTGGATTCCGTTTTTCAGCAGGAGATCGATCCGGCCCTGGACCATTTTGCTCAAATCCTGCCAATGGGCAAGCTGGATTCCACTGGGCTGATTCTCTCCATTGGCGGCAAGGTACTTCTTGACTGTTTTTGCAATGGCGATGATATCCTGGGAGGAAGTCCGGTTGACCTGGACAAGGGCCGCGGGCATGCCGTTGAACCTTGCCTTGATCTCGGTATCCTCAAACCCGTCCACCACCCTTGCCACCTGCCCCAGGGTGACCACGGTGCCGTCCTCCCGGGTGATGACAGGGATCGCTTCAAACTCCTCCCCGTGGTAAAGCCGCCCCTTTGCCCGGATAATGAACTCCCGGCCCTTGGATTTGATCCGCCCCCCGGGCAGATCCATGCTGCCGGTGCGAACCGCCCTTGCCACATCATCAAAGGAGAGGTTGAACCGCCTCAGGCTTGCTTCCGAGACCTCCACAGAGATCTCATACTCCCGGGTGCCGATGAGTTCGGCCATGGAGACCGTGTCCGTGTCCACCAGATCGTCCCGGATCTTTTCAGCAGCCTGGCGCAGCGCATCCTCACCCACGTTTCCGAAAACAGCCACGGTGATGGCGGGATTCTGGTTCTTGATCTCAATGATGACCGGATCTTCGGCCTCCTCCGGAAAAGAGTCGATGAGGTCCACCTCGGTGGATATCTCGTCCATCTTGTCCTGGAGATCGACTCCCGGCTCTATCTCCAAGGTGATGGATCCCCGACCTTCATAGGCGTTGGAACGGATCTTGGTAACATCCTCGATCCCCTTGAGCTGCTCCTCGACCTTGATACAGATTCCCTCTTCCACCTCGTCCGGAGAGGCACCCGGATAGTCAACCGAAATGTTGATCATGTCCACAGCAAACTGGGGAAACATCTCCCGGCGCATGTCAAGCACCGTATAGAGACCTGCGACAATGAGAAAAACCATGATCAGGTTGACCGTGACCCTGTTTTCAACGGACCAGCGCCCCAGCCCTTTCATGAGTTATTACCCGGGTTTGTGGTTTTCTGTTCCATGAGCCTCATGCCGTCCACCGCCTGGGCCAGGGGAGAGAGAACAATCTTGTCTCCCTTTCCAAGGCCCTGGGAGATGAAAATCTCCTCCTTGAACCGCCTCAGCACCTCCACCTTTCGCATGGCAAGGCGGCCCGCTTCCAGAACAAACAAGGTGTTTCCAGGGCGCAACAAATGCCGGGGCACGACAAAAACCGGATCATACCGGCTGCCGCTGATGGTGCAGCGAACAAAGGTTCCCGGCCGAAGGGAAATCAGACCGTTCTTCTGGGAGTCAACCTCCAGCACCATGGGAAGGGTCCGTGTCTTCTCGTCAATGGTCGCCTTTACCCGGGCAACCCGTGCCTGCCACACCTGGTTCGGATCGCTGCCGGTCATGGTGACAACGGCCCTGGGCAGGTCGCCCTGGGCAAATATGGGATCAATCCATTGCATCTTCTCCAAGGGGATTCTCACCTCCACATCGAGCCCGCCCTGGCGGTACACGGTGCCAAGGGGCTGGCCAATGGTGATGAACTCTCCCATTTCCACCCCCTTTTCCAGTACCCAGCCGTTAAAGTCCGATCGGATTTCGGTTTTTTCAAGGGCAAGCTCGGCCCGGTCCAGGTCGATTTTTGCCATGGAAAGGGCGGCCTGTTTCTGTTCCATGGCCGAACCGGTGACCGAAAGGGAATTCTGAAAGGCCTGGAGTGTCATCCTGGCCTGGATATCCTGCTGCTCGGACCGATCAAGGCTTGTGATGGATGCAAAGTCCTCTTTGTTGAGCGCACGGATCCGGGACAGTTCCTTTGTCGTAAGGTTGACATTGGCAGTGGCAAGGCGGATGTCGCCTTTAAGGTTGTCGATCTCCTGGCCCAGTCTCTGGATATCGGCCACGGCCTGGCGGATTCTCACTTTTGCGCTTCTCACGTCAAGGAGAAAGGTGCGCTGGTCAATGCGGACGATCACCTCGTCCTGGTCAATGGCGCTCCCCTCCTTAAATCCGTCATGGATAAAGACCACCCTTCCCGGCACCTCGGCGGTGAGTTTAAGGGTATCCCTCGGTTTTACGGTACCAAAGGCGTCGATGACCATTGTCCGGGTCTCGGCTTTGGCCTCGGCCACCTGCACAACGGGAATTGAAACGTCAGTGGTTCGCCGTTCCGGTTCCGAACGGATGGCTATAAGAAAACCACCAACAAAAATAGCCACTACCACAACCACGATGGATCGTACGCTTTTAAAAAGAATCCCATGCTTCATGGAGTAACGCCTCCGGCCTTGCAACGGGTTTATGAACGACAAACGAAGTAGAGAACAGTTATCACATATCTCTTATCGCGTTTACTAAGGAAAAATCAAGTCTTTTTCTTGCCCCGGAAGGGCCGGGATCAACGGATAAAAATTTGCAAGAAATCCGCCCGCCATGATATCATAAACAAACAGGAAGGAATAAGGAGGATACCATGGAATTGAAAAAAATTCTTAACCCGGTTGACGGGTCGAAACATTCCCAACGTTCCACCGAATATGCCTGCGAGCTTGCCGGCCTGGTGAACGCCGAAATCATTCTTCTCCACTGCCATCGCCGATTTCCGGTGATCCTTGCCGAGCCCTATTTCCAGAACGCCATCAACCAGATCATGGCAGAGTCGGAACAGCTGATCACCCCCTTTGTTCAAATTCTCGAAAAGCATCCGGTGAAATTTGAAACCCGAATCCTGGAAGGATCGCCAGGCAAAATGATCCCTGAAGCGGCAAAAATAGAAAAAATAGACATGATCGTCATGGGATCCAGGGGATGCACCGATCTTGAGGGATTGATCCTGGGAAGTGTCACCCACAAGGTGCTCCAGCGGGTCGACTGTCCCGTGCTGGTGATTAAATAGGGTCTTCGAATAGAGGGGTCAGACTTAGCTTATTGGCGGCTAAGTCTGACCCCGGGTAGGTCTTATAGAGATTTGACCTTCTCGGTCAGTTCGGGCATGAACTCGAGGATATCCTCAACAATTCCCACGTCTGCAACCTGGAAGATCGGTGCCTTGGGATTTTTGTTCACGGCAACGATAAAGGGATTCCCCTTTACCCCGCCCATGTGCTGGAAGGAACCACTGATGCCCATGGCCATGTAGACCTTGGGTTTAACCGTCAGACCGGAGGTGCCGACCTGGCGAGATTTCTCCAGCCACTTGGCGTCAACAATAGGCCTTGAGCAGGAAACAACCGCATGCATAGCTTCTGCAAGTTCCTGGGCGATCTCAATGTTATCCTCCTCCTCAATGCCTCGACCGACGGAGACAAGGACATCGGACTTGGTGATATCCACATCGCCAACCTCGGCTTCCACGATCTCAAGGAAACGACGTTTTCCGGCGAGATCTCCGGCATCTGCAGACTTGTCAGCAACGGCGCCGCTCTGTCCCGCTTCCACCGGGGCAAATGCACCCGGTCTGATGGTGATCACGGCACCTGCGGCAATATCGCAGGTCACATGGGTGGAAACAGCGCCACCCAGCTCCTGGCGCACTGTTTTCAGGAGGGAACCGTCAACACCTTCAAATTCAACGACATCGGCGACATAGGCCGAATCCATCTTGATGGAGAGGCCGGGACAAAGATCCATGCCAAAGGTGTCGTGGGCGGCAAGAACGATGGCATTGGCATCAAGGACATTCACAAGCGCCTTTCTAACCACTTCCCCGTTGGGGTAAGCCAGTGCCTCGTTGTCGATCTTGATCACCTCGGCATAGAGGGAGGTCAAGCTGTTGGCAACCTTATCAAGATCCGCACCGGAACCGGTAACCACGGCTGTGAGCGTGGCGGCGGCATCAAGTTTTTTAGCGGCTTCCGGAAATTCAAATGAGATGTCGGCGGCAACGCCTCCCTGGTGGGGTATATATGCAAAAATCTGGGTCATGATCAAAGTCCTCCCTTGCTTTTGAGTTTCTCAATGAGTGTTGCAATAATCTCATCGGTGGAGCCTTCGAGCATCTCCGCACCCTCACCAAGGTCGGGTACAAAGTAATCGACCCGCTTGACCTTTGCATTGGCATCTCCGATCACTGCGGCATCCACACCAAGGTCTGATGCGGAACGAACCGGAATCTCAACCTTGGCAACCTTTCTAATACCACGAATTCCCACATAGCGGGGCTCGTTGATACCGGTCTGAATGGAAAGCACACAGGGAAGATCGATCTCGTTCATCTCCTGGTTTCCGCCTTCAATCTCCCTACCCACGGTAACCTTGCCCTCACCCACTTCAACCTTATTAACGAGGGAGGCATAGGGAAGATCGAGCATGGCTGCAAGCATTCCGGCGACCTGGCCTGCGCCCTCATCTGCCTGGGCACCGGCGAGGATCAGGTCGTAACTTCCCTTTTCAACCTCAGCCTTGAGGATGGAGGCGATCCCCTTGCCATCGGAACCTTCAAAGGCGTCATCACTGAGAAGCACGCCGTTGTTCGCACCCATTGCCATTTCCCGTCTCAGAACCTCTTCACTTTCATCATCGCCGACGGTGACGACGGTGACACTGCCGCCCACATTGTCAACGATCTGAATGGCCTCTTCAACGGCATAGTTGTCCCACTCATTCACAGAGAAAACCAGGTCGTCACGATCAAGATCATTGCCGACACTGTTGAGCTCAAATTCGTTCTCAGCAGTATCTGGAACCCGCTTGACACATACTAAAATCTCCATTGTTACCTCCAAGTTAAATTATTATCATACGCAAATCCATTAAATTCTATCTAGGCAAGATGCTCCTCAATGAGTTCCGTCAGATCCAGGGCTTCGATCTTCCCTTCCTGGCCCGCCACCTTGATGGCGTCCTGGATGTTGACAAGACAGAACGGACAGGCAGTGACGATCACATTGGCACCCGCCTCAGCAGCCATGTTGACCCTCAGAACACCCATGCGAATCTCCTCCTCCGGTTCAAAAAAGAGCATGAGCCCACCACCGCCGCAGCAGAAGGAACGGTCCCGACTCTTTTCAAGCTCGACCCGGGTCAATCCATCAATGGCGTCCAGGGCTTCCCTGGGATCTTCGTACACATCGTTGTGACGTCCAAGGTAGCAAGGATCGTGGTAGACATACACCTTTTCGGGATGGAGGGCCGGTTTGAGCATCAATGCGCCCGATCGTATTTTTTCGGCGATCACCTCACTGATGTGCCGGACCGGGGGAAGACCGGTGTAATCGTTTTTCAGGGCGTTGTAGGCATGGGGATCGGCGGTGACGATGCTCTTGACACCGGACGCCATGATCTCCTCGGTGTTGTGGGACTTAAGATCCTGGTACAGCATCTCCTCACCAAACCGGACCACCTCGTTTCCACTGTCCTTTTCAGCCTTGCCAAGGATACCGAAATCCACCCCTGCCTTGGTCAGGATCTTTGAGGTGCGCCTTGCGATCTCCTGGATGTTATCATCAAAAGAGGTGATGCTGTCCACAAAGAAGAGGGTATCAGCCGTGTCGCCGTTTCCAAGATCCTTAACCGCACACTCGGCGGCAAATTCCTTGTCCTTGGCCCAGTCGGCCCGTTTCTTCTCCATGGTGCCGTAGGGATTGCCCCTCTTCTCAAGGGCCTTAAGGGGTTTCTGCAGGGACTGGGGAACCATGCCCTCGTCTACCATGCCCCGGCGCAGGTCAACCATCTTATCGATATATTCGATGCCAAGGGGGCACTCCTGCTCACAGGCGCCGCAGGTGGTGCAGGACCAGATCTCGTCCTCGGTGTAGATATCCTCCACCAGCATTTTACTCTTGTAGATATCCCCGGACATGGGATAGTTGTCGAACATCAAATCCCTTGCCTTGATGGTGATGAATCTTGGAGAGAGGGGGCGGCCGGCAGCATTGGCAGGACACTGGTCTGAACAGCGCCCACAGTCGGCACAGGAGTAGAAGTCGAGCATGTGCTTCCAGGTGAAGTCTTCAAGCTTCTTGACACCAAAGGATTCCAGTTCGTCCAGCTCCTCATCGGTCACGCCGTACTGAACAGGCTTGATGTTTCCCTTGTCCACCCGCATGAAAAAGACATTGAAAAAAGAGGTGATCACATGGAAATGCTTGCCCATGGGCAAGAAGCAGAGGAAAAAGAAAAAGGTGAGGTCATGGACAAAGAACATTGTGATGTGAAGACCCTGGAGGGTCGACTGGGAAAGATCCATGAGCATTCCCCGGAAAATCCAGCCCAGGGAAAGGGGAGCCAGGAACTCGCTGTGGCCGGTCTGGGCCATCTCAAACGCAGCGTTGGAGGCCTCAAACAGGCTTTCCGAGATCATGAGGGTGCAGATGATGCCAAGGACAAAAACCGCCTCTGCAGTATGATCCTTACCATATTGAACAGGCACCGAATACCGTTTGGGCTTGATAATTCCCCTGCGCACCGCGGCAACCACACAAGCCACGAAAACGGCTGTAGCGGCATAATCCTTGAAGAAATTGTATATATGCCCGATCACGCCGTCAAACCCCGGCAGAACAAATCCATCGGAAACGCCGACGAGGACCAGAGAGGTGGACCGGATCGAAAGAACAAGAAAACCGGCAAAGATGACGATGTGAAGGATGCCGGCGGTTCTGTACCTTGGCTGGCGGTACTGGGCAAGCCACAACACAAGAAGGTTCTTGATGCGTTCGGGGATGCGGTTGAGCCTGTTGTCCGGAGCTGCCCTGACCAGGGGGGCAAGCCTCCGTGCCATGATGTAAGCGAACAGTCCTACGCCAACCACAGGTATCAGCACCGATAGCACTGCAGCCGGAAAAAAACCAAAGATTTTAAAACTTGCTGGTCCAATTAGGGAAGACATGTTTTACCTCTTAGTCAAAAAATAGTTTATAGTTGACACGCGCTCTTTCAACTGCATTGGATGCAGCTTCAATTCATTAATAGACAATACCCCATGCGTCAAGGAAAAAGACCATTCAGTATTTATATATAATTTAGCGGGCTTCGATACCGCCCAAGTAAAGATCCACCAGGGGATCGGCCATGGAGACCAGGTCATACTTCCCCTCTGCCGCCACCCAGGTATTGATCACCCCTTCGACACCACCTAGAACAAGGCGCTTGACAAGCCCCATGAAAAGGTTCTGTTTCAGGATACCATCGTTCTGTCCCTGTTCAATGATCTCGGTCAGAAGATCGAAGTAGACCTTGGATATATCTTTGATGTGGGGGGCGACGTCACGGCGGTACCTCACCTCGGACTGAAAGATGACGGCCATATCCCTGTCATTCTGGAACTCTCTTAAATGACAGCGAATCAGTTTCCGAAGCTTGAGATCGGCAGTTTCGCTTCCGTCCACGGCCTGTCGCATGGTTTCAAAAAAACGACCGCTCTTGTAGTTCATGAACTGATAGAGGATATCATCCTTGTTCTTGAAATAGAGATAAATGGTACCGTCTGCCACACCCGCCTCGGCCGCAATCTGGGAGATGGTGGCCTTGTAGAACCCCAGCCTCGCAAATACGACACCTGCGGCATTCAACATCGAGTAGTACTTGTCAGATCGCTCTTTTCTATCTTTCCGCAAAACAGGTTACCTCGTTAGAATCAAAAAAATGAATTGATATTCATTTGTATCAAACATTTTTTTCATCTGTCAAGCGGATTCATCATCTTTTTACAACTCTGTTTTCACTTTAATATCCTTCATATTTTTGACAGTTTACAACAACACCCCCCCTCCCATTGGGGTTAAGACCCCCTATTGTAGACCCAAATCGCAGTAATGAGTTAACATTCATTTTATTCTCCTTGATTTTTTCATCATTACCTATTATGAGATAGATATTTGTCTGAAATGTGATACATATAGACGATATGCGGTGGATACAAGCCCTGCTCGCTCAGGTAAGAGAAGGGGCCCATGAAAGAGAAACCGTGCGGAAGTCGATAGCTTTATCTAAGAGTCGAGTTGGCCCCTGTTGGGGAAAGTATGGGTATCATTTACGTTTCAACACAAACGATGCCCATTACGAAACACCTCCAAACAATGACTTTTAAGAACAAACTAAGGAGATTAAAATGCCAGACCCCATAAAATACTCCCCAGAGTATAACAAGGCACTAGAGGTAGGACGGCCCCCAAACATCAAACAGCTCTTCCCTAACTCCAAAGCATTGATCGTGAGTGGAAAATACATTGACAGAGCCATGCTGAAAAAAGGGAAGGCAATGACCATTGCGGCCAACGCACGGAGCTCCTTTATTATGAGAGGAACCCTCATGGCCGCCCAGCGGGCCGATGCCGCCATCATCATCGAGATCGCCCGCTCTGAAGGCGGAAGGGCCGCTTACTGCCCCACAAGTCTCTGGAACATGGCCCGCCAGGTGGACGCCATCTGCAACGAGCTGGGCATCACCATTCCCGTGGCCATCCATGCCGACCACTTTGTCATCAAAAAACCGGATGACCTACCCCTGGCCAAGGAGGAAATTCCCACCCTGTTCGAGGCGGGCATCACCTCCATCGCCATTGACGCTTCCCACATGCCCGACGATCAGAACCTTCTGGCCAACATTGAGGTCAACCCCATGATTCCGGCCTGGGCAGGCCTTGAAACCGAAGTGGGTGAAATCAAGGGCAAGTTAGGTCTTTCCACCCCGGAGGAGGCCCTGTTTCTCATCCAGGGACTCAATGCCTACAACATCATTCCCGACTGGATCGCCCTGAACAACGGCACCACCCACGGCATTGAAGCAAGCGGCACCGGCATCAACGTTGAGCTCACCCGGGAGATCCACGAGGCGCTTAAGCCCTATGGCACCGCCGGCGCCCAGCACGGCACCTCGGGAAACGACTCGGACAGACTTCGGGCCATCATCTCCGAGACCAGCACCACCAAGGCAAATGTTGCCACGGCCCTGCAAATGGTCTCCTGGGGACTCGAAGTAAACGAATACGGCAACGCCATCCTCGATGACAACGGTGACGTCATTAAAAAGAAGGATGAAGGTCTCAGCGAAACCATGTGGCAGGAAATGCTTGCCACAGCAAAAGATCAGGGGATCGATCCCGGCAACTACAAAAAACTCAATCGTCCCTTTGAGAACAGCCTCCTTGCCCAGCCAAAAGAGATCCGGGACAGAATGATAAAAGCCGTGGAAGTATTTGCCTATGACCTTTTGACAAACGTTTTCAATGCACAAGGGACAGGCACCATTACCCTGGAAGAGATCCTGAAGACCGGCTCCCATGACCCGGGCCCAAAAGCCAAGGTCATTGAAGATCCTGACAACTGGACCCGGGAAAAAATTATTGAGAAGGCAGCCATGATAACCTCTGACAAGGGTCCTGACGGAGACTATGATGAATAAAAAAAACATTTCAGTTTTAATTCTTCAATGCCGATAGGTCTTTTAGGTTAAGGAGAATTGCAATGCAGATTCCATCATACCAAATACAGAATGTTCTCAAAGTTTACAGCAGGCAGTTGAGCCAGGGGAAAATTCTTGCCAGAAACAGATCCGTCGGTAGAAGCCAAACCTCTGCCGATGATGTCAGCATTTCTGCGGAAGGGAAGCGAACAGCGATCATCGAAAAGGTTACCAGTAGCATTGTCGACAGGATCACCACGGTTGGCCCCCAAGAGGAGTTGGAATACAAAATTGCAGACCAGGTTGAAAAAGAACTTGGCCAGAGAATCAATTTCACCCATAAAAAAGAAGAAAAGTTCTCCTTTACAACCATTGACGAAAACAACGTCAAGACAACCAAGACCCTCTCTGTTGAGGATTCGGAATTTGTCATTCGGCGCCTGACCGAACTAGCGCGTCAGGCCGCCGACAAAAACATGGAGTCTTAAAAAAAGAGGTCACAATGAAAATTTCCACTCAAAATCCATCGTTAGTCAACCAGACCTACGGCAATCAGAAAACGGCTGGTTCCCCCTCTTCAGATAAAAAGAGAGAGGCAGTGGGAACACCGAACGTTGATAACGTCAACCTCTCGTCAGGCACAAAGGATCTTCAGAAGATTCAGCAGACAATGGAAAAAGAACCTGCTGGGAGAGCCGAACGGATAGCTGAACTTAAAGAACAGATCGAGCTTGGCAAATATACGGTCGACGCCGACAAGGTTGCCGAAAAGATGACGGGGTATTTCCTTGACAAAATTGCCTAGGCACCACCCCCTTGGAATGCAATTTTTTCCGCCCAACCAGGGGCCGGAGACGTTCGCCCCTGACGCTGCAGAACTCAACCGCTTAATTTAATTACATCTTCCCACCGAAAAACATCACACCATCGAATTGGCCCGTTTCTTGCTTCTTTAGTCCTTAGCAACGACAAAGGAGATTGCAATGATACATCAGGTGAATTCATCTTTCGCAGGCCTTGCGGAAACAAGAAAGAACGACGTGAAGCAGAACACAAACGGGGCGTTCCAGCAGGTCCTGGGAAAGGCCCTGGGTACGACAGGAGCGCCGTCCATGCAGACCCCTCCCGCTGCATCCTTGGAAGAGGTCCCATCTACGAGGTGTGACTTCAGGTGTGACCCACTCCCAGCCATCCAGAACATGACGGATGAACTTCTGGACATGCTGGATCTCTACTCAAACCAGCTCGAGGACCCTACAGCTTCATTAAAAAGCCTGGAGCCAATCCTCAACAGGATCAAGACCAGCGCCGGCAAACTCCTCGAACAGACCGAAAAAACCCCGGACATTGATGCCGAACTCAAGGAGATTGCCACCCAGAGTGCCATGATGGCAAACAACGAATACGTTAAGTTCCAGAGGGGGGACTACCTATAGGGTCGGCCGCTACCAGGTTTTTCTCACTTTGACGCCCTTCTCCTGGAGATATCCCTTGATCTCATTGACCGTATAGGTGCCGAAATGAACCATGGATGCGATGAGGGCGGCATCCGCCCTGCCCTGGGTCAGGATGTCGGCCAGATGGGACGGCGTGCCGGCCCCGCCCGAGGCGATCACCGGAATGTCGACGGCATCTGAAATCAGCCGGGTAAGGTTCATCTCATACCCGTCCTTTGTTCCATCGGCATCAATGGAGTTGAGGCAGATCTCTCCTGCCCCGAGATCCTGGGCCCTTTTGGCCCATTCCAGGGCGTCCATACCCATGTAGGTCCTTCCGCCGTTGATGACAATCTCATATCCGGACGGGATGCCCTCCTTTTGCCCCACATGCTTGACATCCATGCCAAGCACAACGCACTGGTTTCCAAAGGCCTGGGCCCCCTGGCGGATGATATCGGGATTTTTCACGGCAGCGGAGTTAACGCTCACTTTTTCGGCCCCGGCCAGAAGCACGGTTCTCATATCCTCCAGGGTCCGGATGCCTCCCCCCACGGAAAAGGGAATAAAAATGGTTTCAGCCACCCTTTTGACCACATCAATCATGATGTCGCGCTTTTCATGGGAAGCTGTAATATCATAGAACACCAGCTCATCGGCCCCGGCTTCATAGTAGAAACGCGCCATCTCCACCGGATCACCAATCTCAACGTTGTTCTGGAACTTGACACCCTTGGTCGTTTTACCCTCCCGCACATCAAGGCAGGGAATTATTCGTTTACTCAACATGGTTTCCACACACAAAAATTCTTTAAGATTAATAGTCCTGGCTCACCGCTCTTTTCAAGGTGAAACTGGGTGGCAAACAAATTATCCGTTCCAATGGCAGACGCAAAGGTGACACCGTAATCGGTTCTGCCGAAAACAGCCTTGGGATCCTTTGGCACGGGAAAATAGGAATGAACAAAATAAAACTCGTCATCCTTTCCCACCCCCTGGAACAGGGGATGGTCTTGAACGACCTCAAGCCCGTTCCACCCCATGTGTGGCACCTTAAGGGGGTAGCCGTCACCCGAGTCCATTTTTTCCGGAAAGGCGTGCACCTCCCCTGGAATCAGACCAAGACAACGGGCATCGTTCTCCTGGCTTTTATCCATGATAATCTGACAGCCCACACAGATCCCCAACATGGGCGTCCCGGCCCCAAAGGCCTGTTTCATGGCGCCATCGATCCCCCGTTCTTCCATGCCGGTCATGGCTGAACCTGCGGCCCCAACGCCGGGAAATATAATTCTGTCGGCACCCGCTATCTCAGCAGGATCCCGGGTCACCCTGGGGGTATACCCCAGAAAGGAAACCGCCCGGGCAACGCTGGTCAGATTCCCAGCCCCGTAATCAACAATCGCTATCATAAGCCCTCTTTGCCTCCTCCCATAGGGAGTCCTTCTCAGTTCTTGAAAGATCATTAAGCCCCTCGTTCCTTTCAGCAAGAAGAGCCTCCATATGCCTGAACCGCTTTTCAAACTTGTCTGTGGAGCGCGCCAGGGCTGTCTCGGGATGAATACCGGCAAATCGTGCCACATTGGACAGGGTAAACAGGATGTCCCCAAACTCCAGGGCGATTTCATCCTTATCCCCCTTGGCAAGGGCCTCGGTAAACTCCTGCCACTCCTCTTCGACCTTTTCCATCACCCCGCCCATATCGTCCCAGTCGAATCCGGATCGAACCGCCCGTTCCGATATTTTATAGGACCTCAACAAAGCCGTCATTCCCCTGGGCACGGAATCCAGGGCCGATTTTGCCCGCCCTTTGCCCGCCTCAAGCTTCTCCTCCCGCTTGATACTTTCCCAGCGCTGGAAAAGCTCTTCTTCGTTCTTAAGCGCAAGATCCCCATACACATGGGGATGGCGCCGAATCATCTTTCTGGCACTCTTGGCAATGCAGTCCGAAAGATCAAAATCTCCCTGTTCCCGGTAGAGTTCGGCAATGAACACCAACTGAAACAGCACATCCCCGGTCTCGTCGCACACATCGTTGACGTCGCCGTCCTCAATGGCCTCAAGAAGCTCGTACACCTCCTCAGCAAGGCATTTCCACATGGTTTCAGGGGTCTGTTTCCTGTCCCAGGGACAGCCGTTCTCTCCCCGCAAGGTCTGTATAATCTTTACAAGGCTGTTCAAGCCCTCGTCTGTATCGCGCTTCTCTTTTTCTCCCAACTCTTTTTTATTCCTTCAAGCTTTAGTTGTAATTGGTTTCTCATATCCCGTGACACAAACACGGAGATCGCTTCGGAAACGATGGCAACATGGGGTGAAAGCCGGGACTGGGTCACAATGGTCCCCCCCTTGGGCAACAGGGTCGTAAGCGTAATAAAAAGGACAGAAACGATGATCAACCCCTTGGCTGCACCAAAAACCATGCCGAACAACCGATCCACCCACCCCAAAAACACAATATTTAAAAGGTAGCGAATCAACCGGGCGATCAGGTTGATCAAAATCAAAATAGTGCAGAACAGGAGAAAGAAAGAGATAATATTTCGATAGCCGGGGGTTTCCACCCACCGGACAAAGGTCGGCTCAACCATGGGATAATAGGTGTAGGCACCATAAAATCCCGCAAGCACCCCCACGATGGAAGATATCTCCCGGATGAGTCCCCTGAAGAGTCCACGAATCAGACAGAACGAAACAATGACCACGATCACAACATCAAAAACATTCATAATCCCACCGTATATTTTAATCCTTGAAGGGTTTAAGTATCAGTTGCCCCGGTTTTCAGTCAAGATTTTTTATTGACCTTTTGATCAATTGCGTGCAGTCTTGGGGCCATGAAGACCATAACTTTGAACAACATTGATCTGGCACAGCAACTGTTCGGCCAGCACAACGACAACATCGCAAAAATAGCAGAAGCAGCCGGGGTAAGGATCGACGCCAGGGGAAACGAACTTCACCTGAGGGGCAAGGACAAAGACATTCTCCTTGCAGAAAACATCGTCACCCAGCTCTACGACCTTATTAAACACAAGTACATCCTCAACCCCTCGGACATCGAGTCCGCGGCAAAGGCCCTTCGCCAAGACAGCACCTGCCAACTGAAAACCATTTTTTTGGACACCGTGTTCACCACGGCCAAGAACAAACCCATAACACCAAGGAACCCGTCCCAGAAGCGGTACATCGATGAAGCCAGGCAAAACGATATCGTCTTCTCCATCGGTCCCGCCGGAACCGGTAAGACCTATCTTGCCATGGCCATGGCCGTGGCTGCCTTCACCAAGGGAGAGATCAACAGGATCGTGTTGACACGGCCTGCGGTTGAAGCAGGAGAGACCCTGGGATTTTTGCCGGGGGACCTTGCCGAAAAGATCAACCCCTACCTGAGACCCTTGTACGATGCCCTCTACGACATGCTCACCTTTGACCGGGCCAAGGAACTCATCGAGCAGGGAACCATTGAGATCGCCCCCCTGGCATTCATGCGGGGAAGAACCCTTAACAACTCTTTCATCATCCTTGACGAGGCCCAGAACACCACGTCCGAACAGATGAAGATGTTTCTCACCCGGATCGGTTACAGTTCCAGGGCGGTCATCACTGGCGATATCACCCAGATCGATCTCCCCCCGGGCAAAACGTCCGGCCTTGTGGAGGCAAAAAGCCTGCTTCAAAACATCGAAGGGCTCCAGTTTGTCTATTTTACCAGGGAGGATGTTGTGAGACACAGGCTTGTATCAAGAATCATCCAGGCCTATGAGTGCTCAACAAAAAAACAGCGAAATAAATGATACCTGAAAACAAAATTCGTTCCATCAACCGATTCATCGGAACCAAGACCTCGGTACTATGGGGCATTCTCCTGATAACGACTTTGATATCCACTCTTTTTCTCTATCCTGAAGAAGGACACATCAACGTCTCTTACAGACTGGGGGATGTGGCGGACAGGGATATCAAGGCGCCCATGGATTTTTTTATCGAGGATACCGAGGCAACCGAACTCAACAGGACAGAGACGGGCCACTCGGTCCTCACGGTCTACGATTTCGACCCGACCCTGATTCAAAAGATATCCGACCGGGTGGACAAGGCCTTTGTCATTCCCCAGAAATATTTCACCAACCCGGACCAGGAAGATCCGCCCCCCCTTTCAGCGGTCATGGCCGCAAGGGAGAAGTTTGAAAAGACCATGGGGATCACCCTTGGCAGGGGCACCTTTACCACACTTTATAAGAACAGGTTTTCCCAGAAAATCCCCCAGAAAATCCGGGTCATCATCACCGAGATCCTGAAGAACGGCATCGTTGCCAACAAGGAGATTCTCCTGAAGGAAGAGGGCAAGGGCATTGTCCTGAGGACCATCGGTACCGCCAACGAGCGGGTGGTCAACAACCTAAAGGCCTTTTACGGCCCAGACCAGGCAAAGACCATGGTCAGAATCGTGGGCGACCCCTTGCTCCGGGAGATTGACTACAACCTCTCCAACCTCATCGTGGACCTCTCCCAGCAGCTTCTGATTCCCAACATCACCATGAACAGGAGCGAAACCGGAAAAAGGGTCAAAGAGTCCCAGTCAACGGTTAAACCGGTGCTCTACAAGATCAAAGCCGGAGAGATGATCCTGAGGGAGGGGGAACGGGTCGACGGGATCCGCCTTGTCAAGCTCAAGGCCCTGGAAAGCCAGACCCAGGAAAAGAATTTTTTCATGTCCCAGACAGGCACCGCCTTGATCATCCTGATTGCCCTGGTGGTGGTCTATATGTTGCTCCTGAAGGACCGAAAAGGCCTGCAACGCCACCATAACAAGAACATCATCTTTCTTTCGACCATGCTGATGCTGTTTCTTCTCATTGCACGGCTGGCCGCTCCCTTTGCCGGATCGGTCCACCCGGATCTTCCGGTCTCCATCGCAGAGATCTCCATATCTCTGGGGCTTCCGCTTTCGGCCGGAGCCATGACCGTCTGCCTCTTCCTGGGATTCGAGGTTGCCATTTATTTTGCCCTGATCCTTTCCCTGCTTGCGGCCATGATCTTCTCAAACAGCATCGAGATCTTTATCTTCTTTTTTTTCAGCTCAGTGACCGCCGCCTTCTGGACAAAGGAGTGCCGGGAGAGAAAGCGATTCATCACCGCCGGGGTGAAACTTGCCCTGTTCAACACCTGCCTTGCCTTGGCCCTGAACATCTACTCGGCCCAACCGGAACTGAGCATCATCACCAAGGATATACTCCTGGCATTTTCCGGTGGGGTACTGGCAGGCATCATCACGGCAGGCCTTGCTCCCCTGATTGAAATTCTCTTTGACTACACCACCGAGATCAAGCTACTTGAGCTCTCGAGCCTGGACCAGCCCATCATGCGGCGGCTGATGATCGAAGCACCCGGCACTTACAACCACAGCATCATCGTGGCAAGCCTTGCCGAGGCCGCGGCCGCGGCCATCGGTGCCAGCATCCTCAAGACCAAGGTGAGCGCCTTTTACCACGACATCGGAAAGCTCCAGCAGCCCCTCTACTTCATCGAGAACCAGGCCGACGGTAAAAACCGCCACGACAAGCTCTCCCCCTCCATGAGCGCCCTGATCCTGATCCAGCACATCAAAAAAGGGGTGGAGATCGCCAAGGAGAACAAGCTTGGCATGGACATCGTGGATACCATCAAACAGCACCACGGCACCAGCCTGATCCGCTACTTTTACAACAAGAGCGTCAAGCTGAACGGTGAAGATGCGGTAAAAGAAAGCGATTTCCGCTACCCTGGCCCCAAGCCCCAGACACGGGAGGCGGGCATCGTCATGCTGGCGGACGTGATCGAAGCGGCCATGCGAACCCTGGAGCGGCCCACCCCGGCCAGGATCCAGGGCCGGGTCCAGGACCTGACCAACGCCATTTTTTCCGATGGCCAGCTTGAGGAATGCGAGCTGACCCTGAAGGACCTCCACCAGATTGCCAAGAGTTTCAACAAGATCCTCACCGGCATCTACCACCAACGTATCGAATACACAGACAAACCCCAGGAAAAACGGAAAGAGAAGAATGGAAAACCAGAAAATTCTGATTCAGATTCAGACAGAAACAACAAAGATATCAAAACTGCCGACAAATCAAAAACTCAGCAGAATCTTAAGCGCCTTGGGATATGATGACCATGAACTTTCGGTGGTGATCACCGACGACCCTTCCATCATGGCGCTGAACCAGACCCATAGGGGCATTGCAAAGCCCACCAATGTTCTCTCCTTCCCCATGCTTGAAGGGGAATTTTCCGCCATCACCCCGGGGCTTCTCGGGGATCTTGTCATCTCCATCGAGACAGCCGAGAGGGAGGCCGTCGATGCCGGCATCTCCCTTGAAGAACGCATGTCCCAGCTCATGGTCCACGGCATCCTCCACCTGGTGGGCTTTGACCATGAACAGGGTGAAAAAGAAGCTGTTCAGATGGAACAAAAGAGCCTGGAGCTGTTACGGCTCATCGAAACCAACCCGGATCTTGACGCATTTTAAAGGGAGATTAAAATGGCACAGCTTGCCGTGAACGTAGACCATGTCGCCACATTGAGAGAAGCCAGGGGAGCCGCTTACCCAGAACCCGTTGCTGCGGCCATTGCCGCAGAAACAGGAGGCGCCGACGGCATTGTCGTGCATCTCAGGGAAGACAGGCGCCACATACAGGAGAGGGATGTCAGGGTCATCAAAGAGGTGATCAAGACAAAGCTGATCTTTGAGATGGCCGCCACCAGCGAAATGCTGGGGATAGCCCTTTCCGTAAAGCCCCACACCGTGACCCTGGTGCCGGAAAAACGGGAAGAGATCACCACCGAAGGGGGACTGGACCTCATCACCCACCACGCCGCCATCAAAGACACGGTGCAAGCCCTCCAGAACGCCGGCATCAAGGTGAGCATCTTCATCGATCCGGATCTCGACCAGATCAAAGTCGCCCACAGAATCGACGCCGACATGATCGAGATTCACACCGGCGCCTTTTGCGACGCAACCACCGAATATGACCAGGACAAGGAATTTATAAGGATCGTGGATGCGGCAAAAATTGCCCACAAGCTCAACCTGGGGGTCAATGCCGGCCACGGTATCTGCTACAACACCATCAAGGCCTTCCAGGGACTCGCCGAGATCGACGAGTTCAGCATCGGCCACAGCATCGTCTCCCGTGCCGTTCTCACTGGCATGGACCAGGCGGTAAGGGACATGCAGGCCCTGATCAAGGCCCTTTGATCCGTTTGATTTCACCATCCGATGCCTGGCGCCACGCCTGCCAGGCATCGGGCTCAAAGGTTGCATTCCACTTTTCAAATATGCGCTTCAGCACCCCCGACCGTAAGAGTTCCTGAATCCGATGATCATAGATGGCCATGAGCCGTTGGGACTTTAGGGTCCGGGCAAACCCGACATAGGACTTCTCCCCTTGAAGTACCTCCAGCCTGAAGGGTGCCGGATCACTCCCGTTGATCGCCAGCTCCTTTTTCATATCGATCAAGGCATCGATGCAGGCATCATAACGGCCGCTTTCCAGAAGCAACAAGGCCCTGTCCCGGGTCCGCACCTCATGCCACACCTTGAACCGGATATCCTTAAACTGCCGGGAAAGATGATAGTCGTAGCCAAGAAGCCATAGCACCCTCTTTTCGTTCAACGATGCGATCCCCTGCCAATCCGGAATCGCATCCGCCTTGAACACAACGGCCGGGAACTCCACGAACAGGGGGTACCGAGGCAATAGCAGCCTCTCTCTCCCGGCATCTTCTTTCCAGATACAAAGCATGGCATCGGCCAGGTTTGCGCCCACCATTTTCTTGGCCCGCTTCCAGGGCACAAAATCGTAGGTCATGGTTATCCCCACAGGCGCGTAAACGGTACGGACAATATCAAAGAAGAGCCCACTCCCGTCAGGGTTGGTCTGATCGTGCCAAAGGGGAGTGACCACCTTAATATCACGGAGAGTCGTTTTTTCGGCGCACTTCCCCAGGCTTGGGTCCATGCACCCGCTTATCAAGAAGAGCTGCACCAAGACCAAAACACTGATATTTAACCGATTTATACCAACAATCATTATAAACTTTCACCAATCCTTTTTATTGCCTATGATGGGTTTACATAAAACTGCAAGATTATACACCAGGGAATCGAAGAGTAAAGATCATAATCTCCCCAAAGACCATGGGAAGCGCCCGGAACCAATATAAGCCTTGACTTCCCATGGTGATATGAATAAGAACAACCATTTTACAATAAGGAGAAAACAATGTCCGAAACCAGGCCATTGCAACCGATTCTAAAAACAATCCTTATAGTGGCAATGGGTTCACTGATCCAGGCCTGCGGTGTCCACCCGGTGACGCCGGTCAGGAGCGACCCCTTGATCGGAAAATGCATCAACACCGCCACAGGAGAATTCATGGAGATGGATGCCCTGGTGGACCACTTGCTCCAGGCCGACGTGATCTATCTGGCAGAAAAGCATGACAATCCCGATCACCACAGCCTCCAGCACAAGATCATCCAGGCCCTGGTAGCAAAGGGCAAACGCCCCCAGTTGGGATTTGAGTTTTTCTCCACAAGCGACACCCCCCTCTTACTGGATTTTTTGGATTCCCGCCGGGCAAAGCACCCGGATGCCGTTGAAAAAAAGGTGGAAACCATGCTCAGGAAACAACTGGGCTGGGACGCCAAATCCGACACGCTATGGCCCTACTACTTTGACCTTTTAAGCCTTGCAAAGACGGAAAAACTTCTGGCCGCAGGCCTGGATCTTACAGACGCCCAGAAGCGCCGCATCACAAGAAAGGGATGGAACCACCTCACAAAAATCGAAAAGCGGTCGATCTTCTCCACCCACCTTGACGACAAGGCCTACCAGGATTACATGTACGAGATATTTGCCAATGTCCACTGTGGTATGGAAAATCCCAGGATGCAGTCAATACTCTTTGACGCCTGGATCGCCCGGAACGACACCATGGCCCACGCCATTGTCGAACTCCATGACACCGAACCAGGCCGGCCCGTGGTGGTGATCATCGGCGGCGGCCACACAGAACACAACCTCGGGGTGGTCGATCGGGTACGCCACCTCAACCCCGGCATCTCCCAGGTCAATCTAGGATTTGTTGAAATCGCCAGAACCCCTGCTGGGGTGCGTGACTACCTGGCTCCCCTGGAACTTGCGGGGTTTGAGCCCTCCCCGCCCTTTGATTTTGTCTGGTTTACCCAGCGGGCAAATTACCAGGACCCCTGCGAAAAATATAAAAAACGGCTGGAAAAAAGCCGACTCCACAGAAAAGAGTAGAAAATGGAAACTTCAGAAACAGACGGCCTTGAGATTCTCTACAAAGACAAAGATCTCGTTGCCGTGAACAAACCGTCAGGCCTCATGGTCCACAAAAGCCCCCTTGCCACCGGGGAGAAACGGTTCGCCCTGCAGATGGTCAGGAACCAGACCGGAAGCCATGTGTTTCCGGTGCACCGTCTGGACAGGCCCACCTCCGGGGTGCTGCTCTTTGCAAGAAACCGTGAAACAGCAGCAAGCATGTCAAAGCTGTTTGAATCGGGTCAAATCCAAAAGAGCTATCTTGCCGTGGTCCGGGGCTATGTAGAGGCCGAGGGAACCATCTGCCATCCGTTAAAGAATATCAAGCACAAGATCGACTCAAAAAAAACCGATGACCCGCCCCGGGTCGACGAAGCCATAACCGACTTTCGCAGCCTTGCCCAGGTGGAACTGCCCGTTGCCGTGGACAGATACCCCACCACCCGCTACTCCCTGGTGAAACTGTGGCCAAAGACCGGCCGCCGCCACCAGCTGAGGCGCCACATGAAGCACCTATTCCACCCCATTGTGGGGGATACGGTTTACGGAAAGAGCGTCCACAACCGCTTCTTTGAGAATCATCTCAATTGCAAGGGGCTTCTCCTGACAGCAAAGGAACTCTCCTTTATCCATCCCGGAACAAAGGAGCCCATCACCATCTCCGCCCCCCTGGAAAAACGATTCCGGACAATGATCACCCGACTTGGCTGGGACCAGGCCGTTACCTCTTAACGAGAGCAAAAAACCTTGAAACCCTGGCCGTCGCCTTTGGCCTCAACCTCAATGGCAAACCCCTGGCCGCCGGTCTCGACCATCTTCAGGCTTGCCCTGAACTTGTCGCCGTTGTTGTTTTTCAACACATAGGGCCGGGTCTTCTTGCCCGCAACAAGGGTCTCAACGTTCTGGAGGGTAAGGTTCTTTCCTGCGATCTCCTTCCAGATTACAAAGCGACAGTCCCCGTGTTCCGGCCGCCAGTTGGCACATCCAAACCCACGGTTCCCTTCGATAATGGTGCCATTACAAAGGGGGCAGCGCATCCCCCCGCCGCCCTGGGGACTTTTACTTGTGGGTACGGATGGAGTTCCGGGATCTTGCCGTTTTTCACTTGTGGGTGGGGACTGAGATCCGGTACCTTGCGGTTTTTCACTTTGGGGTGCAAGCCGGGGTTCAGGTGCTTGTGGTTCCCCACCGTATCTTTCGACAAAGGGGACGCCCGGTCGGGCTTCAGGGCCGGCGGGTCCTTTGCTTGCCCCCCCCTTTGCCGGGGTATTGAAATCAAAGGAAACCTTCCACTTTCCCGCCTCGTTAATGATCATGAGGGAGGCGGAGAATCGTTTCTTCTTCTTGGAGATAAATCCTTTGAACGGACCGGACTTGCGGTATTGCAGGAGGTTTACCGCCATCTTGGTGGAGATGCCCTTGCCCGCGATTCGCTTGAAGATCACAAACTCACACCCCCTGTCTTCACAGGAAAAGGCCTTCCGGTTTTCCCGGACCGCCTTGCCGCAGGCCGGACAAAGCCCGATCACCGCGGCCGGGGCACGCTCGGCCCGGAACTGTTTCACGTTGAGTCCTACGGATTTAAGTTCAGCCACGGCATCGGTAACAAAGCCCTTGATATGGTCCAGGAACCGAAGATCCGATCCCTCCCCCAGGGCGATGGTGTTGAGGTTCATCTCCCACCGGGCCGTCTCCTCAGGCGAGGTCAGGACCGAAGCGACCGTGCACTTTCTCAGCTGGGTAACGAGGTACACCCCCTTGTCCGTGGCAAGGAGTCGCTTGCCCGTCCGTTGGACATACTCCCTTGAAATCAAGGTTTCAATGATCTGGGCCCTTGTGGACTGGGTGCCGATGCCGATATCCCCCCGGTAGAGCCGCTTGATCTCCTCCTCGTCCACATACCGCCCGGGATTGGTCATATCCTTCAAGAGCAGGGAATCCGAATAGTCAGGCAGCGGGGTGGTCTGTTTCTCCTCGCAGTCGATCTTCTCGGCTGTCCCCTTGTCCCCCTCCACAAGGGGGGGAATGATCTCGGCTTCGGCCTTGTCCCGGATGCCGGTCTTGTACACCCGCCGCCAACCAAGATCAAGGATCACTTTGCCCCGGGTCTGGAAGGTTTCCTTGGCAAACAGGGTCACCACCCGAGTGCTCTCAAACAGACAATCCGGATGAAAAACGGCAGCAAACCGCCGCACCACCAAATCAAACAAGAGCTTCTCATCATGGCCGGCACTCTCGGAAATGGGCTTGAACGGAATCAGGGCATGGTGGTCAGTCAGCTTTGCATCGTTGAACACCCGCCGGTTGGAGAGATTCACCCGCTTTTGATCCACGTTGGCAAACACATCGGGATAGGCCCCGGCAAGCTTTCCCATCACCGTGTTGACAAGGCCAAGGCTTGTCGTGCCAAGCACCTTTGAGTCGGTCCTGGGATAGGAGAGGCACTTTCGGTCCTGGTACAGGGTCTGGGCAATGGACAGGGTCTTTTTGGCGGGAAAACCAAACCGGTTATTGGCCTCCTGCTGAAGGTCGGTCAAAGAAAACAGAAGGGGGGGCGGTTCGCTCTTCTTCTCTTTCTTCATGGAAAGCACCACACCCGGAGAGGTCTCAGCCTTGAGCCGCTCCAAAAGCGCGTCCGCCTCGGGCTTCTTCGTAACCTTGGTCTCCTTGTCCTTAAACCAGCGCCCGGTCCAGCGGCCCTTGTCACAGCCAAACAGCACCTTAAAGTTCCAATAGGTCTCGGGAACAAAATGCTCCCGCTCGTTCCGCCGGTCCACAAGCAGGGCAAGCACCGCCGTCTGCACCCGGCCCACGGAAAAAAGATCCCCAAGCCTCACCGTCATCACCCGGGTCAGGTTCATGCCCACCAGCCAGTCCGACACCTGGCGGTAATACCCGGCACGCCATAAGCGATCGTAGTCGGCCATGGGTTTCAGCTCTTTCATGGTGTTCCTGACCACCTGGGGCACCAGGGCCTGGCTGGTCCAGAAGCGCATGACCCGGTCTTTGTCCCCAAAGCCCGACTCAAGGAGAATGGTCCGGGCGATCACCTCCCCCTCCCGTCCCGCATCCGTTGCAATGATGATCCGGTCAAACCGTCGCTTGGTGAGCAGGGTCTTGATGGTCCGAAACTGCTGATAGGTCCTTTTGATGGGCTTGTATCGAAACCGTTCCGGAATAAGGGGCAGGGTCTCCACCCGCCACTTTTTCAGGCCCGGATCATAATCATCCGGCTCAAACAGCTCCACCAGATGACCCACGGCCCAGGTGATCACATGGGCATCCCCCTCGAAATAGCCGTCCTTTTTTGTCTTCACCCCAAGGGCCTTGGCAAAATCCGAGGCCACGGAGAATTTTTCCGTCAATATTAATTCTATCATGGCCTTTTTTTACGCCATTTTCACGTTTTTTGCCATAGATTAAACCCGTGCTTCAATCAAATTCATACCACTGATTCTCTGTCGCTTTCCCCATTGCCAACCAACAGACCAAAAGCGAACTAAATATCGAAGCATATGGTCATTTCTCTTTTTCCTTCTTCATTTTTTATACCAATTTTCATGACCATATAATTTATCTGAACACTCCGGGCACATGCCATGGCTAAAAGAAGCTTCAGAATATTTTTCAATGTATGATTCCAGTAGATTCCAATACCCTTTGTCATCCCTGATTTTTTTACAGTTTGCACAGATCGGCACGATACCTTTTAGTGTTTTTATCTCATCCAAGGCCGTTTGAAGCTTGTCAATTAATCGTTCTCGCTCATTTTCAGATGCCTTCCGTTTCGATATATCATGTACAATAGAGCAAAGAAGAGACCTGCCACCAACCTTGACTGGCCCGCTATAGACTTCGACATCATGGATAGCCCCACTGGCAAGGCGATGGCAGAAATTAAAATAGTGCCTTTGTTCCGATTCCGCTTTCCTCATTTCACTGGAAACGTCCCCTTTGGAAAGAGCATTTATATCTGAAATCTTCATACGTGTTATTCTCTTTTTAGAATATCCATAGTAAGAACAAGCAGAAGGATTTGCATCTACAATATCAGCAGTATCAGGATCTATCAATAACATCACCGATCTGTTTTTCTTAAATAAAGCCTTGTATAAGAGCTCACTTTCTTTCAAGGCTGTTTCTGCCTGTTTTCGTTCAGAGACATCACGGACAATTGCAACAAGACGTTTTTCGCCTTTAAAGAAAATCGTTGTTCCACTAACCTCCGTATGAAAACAGGACCTGTCCTTTCGGATATCAATTGTTTCCCCAAAAAAAGTCCCCGAAGTACTCAAGCTCTCAAGGTACTCCTTGTATACTGAACGAAATTCCGGAGAGATCAGGCTGAGGGCATTAAGCCGTTTGAATTCTTCCAACGAATATCCATAGGTCTGACAGGCGGCAGGATTTGCTTCCAGGATATTCCCATTTGAGTCGGCGATAAAGAAGCTGTCCGGGATTGTCTCAAAAACATTCTGATAACGCGCCTCGCTTTCGGACAATTCCTCTGTCCGTTTCATTACCAGGGCTTCAAGATCCTCACGATGATGCCTTAATTCCTCCTCGGCCTGTTTCCGGGCGGTGATGTCATGCATGGACACAACAGCCCCCAGCCTTTTCCCATACGGATCCGCCAGGGATTGACCACTTGCCAGCAGAATACGTTTTTCGCCTTTCTTTGGCGCTATCACCATTTCAACTTCATGAACATGCTCCCCTCTTAAGGCCCGAAAAAGAGGAATATCTTTTTTTTTCATCATTGTTTTGCCATCGGCAAGATACAAGTCATAATATTCTGCCCATTTCTCAGCAGGGAGCGGCTTTTCTGGAAGACCGTGGAATTCCCGGAAGGCTCGGTTAAAAAATGACAAAACCCCCTCGCCATCGCAAACGGCTATGCCGTCTTCGATATTCTCAAGGACAGTTTTAGAGAACGCCTGTTCCTTTATAAGTGCCGCTTCTGCTTGCCTGCGCTCAAGGATCATTTTATCAAGCGCCTCACCCACCTTGGCAATCTCATCTTGCCCAGTCAAGCCGGATTGGGCAAGATGATCCCCGGCAGCAAAACGGCCTGCCGTCCGGATGAGTATCGTCACCCGTTTTGTCATCGTAAAATGGAAATATAACCAGAGAAACAGGGAGACAAAGAGTAGAAAAACACTATACACCATCGTATGTGCTGTAAGGGTACGATGTGCGGATGCGTTTAAGAATCTCAGATCATAGTGCAGACAAAGGATTCCGACTCGAAAGGGTCGCAATTCTTTTTTGTTTTCACCGATTGAAACAGGAAAATAACCGATAAGGGCCTGCCGATCCCGGGTCAACTCAACGCTGCCGGTCATTCTGTCCTTGAGTTTCTCCAGATAAGCAAAAATATTTTCATGTTCCACGGCACCGAGTGTTGACGAAGTCACACGTTTTCCTTTCATTGCCAGACGTGTGGCAGCAATAATTCTGTTTTGCTCATCGATAAAAAACGCAGTGATAACATTTCGATCAAAACCGGTTGCGGATATTTCTTTTTGAATGCCTTCAATGTAGTTTTGGCGGAAATAAGAATTTAACCGTCCCTGGATTGAAGTCATCTTTCCAGTCAACTCGTAACGCGCCTCCCTTTCAATTTCCTCATTCTTGAAGGAGATACTGTATATCCAAGAGAATGTACCAATAACGAAAATAGAAAAGAATAATAAAAGCGGGGTTGTGGTACGAATCGGCCATCGATTTAGAAATCTCATTGTCTACTCCCATCTGCCATTTTCAATCAGAGAGGCCATGTCAATCTGTTTGCGAAGCAAATTCTGTTCGCGCATAAATCGAATAAGATTCTCCCCGGTTTCGATGATGATGCCTCCTGTACCGGAAATCATTTGCCTGTTTTCCGTTTGATCGGGGAACCGAAGACCATTGAGTGATTTCAGAACTTGATCGACAGTTATTCCCAAGCGGGCAGTCATGACCGCGGCTGCATCATTTGGCCTTTCCTCAAGATAGGCCAAAGCCTGAAACCAGCCCTGGAAAAGTGTATTTACCTTTTGCCGGTTTTTTTGGAGATATTCTGTTCGAACAATCAAGACATCAACAATTTCTCCGGGTATCAGACTGCTGTCAAACAGCTTTTGCCCCCCTTTGACAAGCAATTTCGAATAAACGGGCTCAAAGGTGACAATCGCATCTATTTTCTTTTCTACAAATGCACGTTCATGTTCATTGATTTCCAACGGAACAATGTACACATCTTCTTGTGTAAGGCCGTTCATTTGCAAGGCTCTGGCTAGCATATAGGCACCTACTGCGGTATTCTCCACGCCTATCCGCTTGCCTTTGACATCTTTAAATCCGGCAAGACCGGGCTGCCCCATAATGACATCAGCGCCATGGGAAAAGTCGATAATTAATATCACCCTGAGATCTATGCCGGACTGGGCAAGGAGCAGCACTTCATCCAACGTTAAAGCAGCGGCATCCAGTGCATTATTACGGAACGCTTGAATCACTTCAGAATTAGATGTCGCTTCCACCAATCTGATGGGATTTTTATCAAAAAAATTCATTTCCCTTGCCAAGTAAAGCGGTTCATAGCCAAGCCAAATATTTGTTCCAAGGCGTAGTGGTCGATCATGCATTTCCGGGCCGCAGCTGATAAAGGCAATGGATAAAATCAAAAAAAGAGAAAATGATCTTATTTTTGTTTCATGCATCGTTATTAAGCTCCCTTATGGGTTTTGCGATGTTAAAAGACGATTAGAGGAGATGAACCCATCATTATATTAATATCCAATATTTTCGAGGAAGGACCAAGGAGGCTTCCCCCCTGGGTATGGCATGTTAGGATGACGCTGGCAGAACATCAATCTACTTCGAAATTAAGCGTTTTATGGGTACTGTATATTCATCTTTAGTATCCCCTTCTTTAAAAAGACTACTATAGATTTTACATCCCATCAAATTGTTTCTAGGGTCTTACCGCTGAGTTTCGTGCCATTGGGGCACCCAACTCAGAGAAACGCCCTATTCAGGCAAACAGGAGGGTCGGGGGTTATTCTTGTTTTCGGCGGAGACTTATGTTAACGGTAACTATTTGACAGGATGTGATAGAAGAGATTCATATGGGGATATTTTCCTAGGGAGGTATTCAACAAATGGACACCTATTTTGCCCCGGCTGAACGAGGGGATAAACAAGAACTTGTTGCGAAAATTGAATTGATAAACAAGGACCCCGTAATGTCCGGCTTGCTCCATTCGGTCAGCGGTGTGCTTGCCATCCTGGATGAACATCGGCAGATTATTTCTATCAATGATTCTTTTTTGAAGATGCTTGGCATTGAAGATCCGTCCCAGGCCCTTGGGCTGCGACCGGGGGAAGCCTTGCAATGTATCCATGCCCGGGACGAACCTGCCGGTTGCGGCACCACCAAATTGTGCTCCACCTGCGGGGCCGCAATGGCGATCGTTTCCAGCCTGGGCCAGGACAAACCTGTTGAAAGGATGTGTGCCCTGACAGCCAACAGGGGCGACCGGACCGTGGATATTGCCCTGATGGTCAAATCCCAGCCAATCAAAATCAATGGGAAAAGATTCCTGCTGTTATTTTTACAGGATATTACCGTCCAACAGCAGAGGGCGGCACTTGCAAGGACCTTTTTCCATGATGTAAACAACATGTTGAGCGGACTGGTCGGGGCAAGTGAATTGCTTTCCCTCAAAGAAAGTGAATCCAATCTTGTTAAACAGATTCTCACCGCCTCATTACGCCTGAAAAAAGAGGTGGAGATCCAAAGATGCCTGTTGCAGAATGAATCCAGCCTCTACCAGCCTTCATGGAAAAGATTCAATATACGTATCGTGATGGAAGAACTTAGATCCTTTTTCATCAACCACCCGGCAGCAAGGAACAAGGCGATAGATTTCCAGGAGCCTTGCCCAGCCCTGTCCATCAAAACAGATATGTCATTGTTGCTCCGCATCCTTTGCAACATGATCACAAACGCCCTTGAAGGTACCAAGGAAAACGGCAGGGTAAAGGTGTGGCTTGAAGAAAGCGATGATCGGGTCTCTTTTTGGGTTTGGAACCGGCGACCGATCCCACAGGAGATCGCCCGGCGAATATTCCAGCGCAATTTCAGTACAAAAGAGGGGGACGGAAGAGGCATCGGCACTTTTTCCATGAAATTATTCGGGGAACAAATCCTTGGCGGGAAAGTCGGCTTTACAACATCCAGGGAAGAAGGTACAGTGTTCGTATTTTCGCTGCCCCCCGGAGGAACAAAGCGCACAAAAGAGTAGCGTAGACGTGGAAAGGATGGGTGGGAACGGATAAACTTCTCGATTCAAGGATGTGACTATGGAGGAGGTACGCAGGAGACTGCAAATATTTCTCACCCTGTTTTTACTGGTGACAGTGATCGGCACTGTTGGCTTCATGGTGTTGGAGCAACTCTCCCTGGCCGAGGCTTTTTACTACAACATCGTCACCATGTCCACGGTTGGATACGGTGACATTCATCCGACCAGTCAATCCAGTCGCATGTTCGCCGTTCTGTTGATCGTGATGGGAGGAGCGACCTTTCTTGGGGTCATCGCAAACGCAACTGAGATGTTGATACTGAAACGAGAATCACAAACCAGGCTCAGAAAGGTCAACATGGTCCTCGGTGTATTCTTCAGTGAAGTGGGACATGAGCTCTTATCTTTATTCTCAAGCTGTGACCATGCCATTGATGGGGTAATAAACGATCTTCTGGTGGGTTCGAACTGGACGGAAGCCCGTTTTGCAGCCGCCCTGAAACAGCTTAAGGGATATAAGGTAAAAATAGATGCCGCAGAATTGAACCTGGAAGAATTGCGGGATTTCCTGAACAGCAAAAGGGGCTTTCTGCTGGGTCTGCTTGAAAATCCCGTACTCATTGAGCATGAAGGATTCAGTGATTCATTGCTCAGTGTCTTCCACCTGATGGAGGAACTGGCGAACCGGAAGGACCTTAAATACGTGCCGGAATCAGATATCACCCATATTACAGGTGACATAGCCCGCGCCTACAGAAGATTGATCGTGCAGTGGGCCACCCATATGGGCCATCTCAAGAAAGAGTATCCATACCTTTTCTCTCTTGCATTGAGAACCAACCCGTTTGATAAGAATGCTTCTGCTATTGTCAAGGATTAAGCCCCGGAGGAACACTCCTTTGGGGTAAACGGTATCATTATTTTACTATGGAGAAATAACAATGGATAGACGTGTCGTTCTGGTCGCTTTCAATGGTGACCCCATGTGCTTTGTTCATGTGTTGCTGAATGCCCTGGATATGAAAGGAAAAGGATATGACGTAAAAGTGGTGATCGAAGGGAGTGCCACCCGGGTCGTAAATGAGCTGGTAGATGAGAATAACCCCTTTTCAAAGCTCTACCAGGATGTTCGGGAAAAAGGATTAATCGATTGTGTTTGCCAGGCCTGTGCGTCCAAGCTGGGGGCCCTGGAGGGGATTGAAGCCCAGGGACTGCCATTGTGCAAAGAGATGAAGGGGCATCCCAGTATCGCAAAGTACGTGGAACAGGATTACCAGGTGATCACCTTCTAAGCGACAGTCTCCTTGGCCAATCAGGGAATAACGTTGCAGCAAAGGGAGGAGAAATGATTAAAAATGATCGTGAGATCTACAGATACTTCCTCAAGGACAGTATCCGAAAGAAAATCAACTTCACATTTACGGATCAAAACAGGGGCGTGCCGGTTCCCCCCATTGAAAAGCCCTATTCTGCCGACGCCATTCCCATTGAATTGCCCGGACCGGAAACATGGAAAACCATTCCAAAAACCGACCTGACCCAGGCCATCAAGGGCCGGAAAAGTCATCGGGCCTACCAGGCAGCGTCCCTTTCCCTTGAGGAACTGGCCTATCTTTTATGGTGCACCCAGGGAGTGAGGGGGAAACCGTCCCATGGCAATGCCTACCGGAACGTTCCCTCTGCCGGGTGCCGTCACGCCCTTGAAACCTATCTTGGGGTACTGAATGTGGAAGGGCTGCCCCCGGGTATCTATCGCTACCTGCCCCTGAGCCATGAACTGCTCTTTGAATTTGCAGAAGATCTGCTTCCGGAGAAAATGGTTGAAGCCTCCCTGGGACAACCCTATCCGGGAAAGGCAGCCGTCACCTTTATCTGGGTGGCCATTCCCCATAGAATGGAGTGGCGCTATGACCTTGCCGCCCACAAGGTCATCTTGCTGGATGCGGGCCATGTATGCCAGAATCTCTACCTGGCCTGCGAAGCCATTGGGGCGGGGACCTGTGCCATTGCCGCCTATGACCAGGAGCAACTGGATCAGCTTCTGGGACTTGACGGCAAGGATGAATTTGCCATCTATCTCGCGCCTGTGGGTAAAATCCGGGAGCGGAAAAATTAAATTTTAATCAGGAGAAACCATGACCGAAACAGAAAAAGTTGCAGGAACCCTGGACATTTTAAAACAAGCGATCATACTCGAAAAGCGGGGGCTTGCGTTTTACAATAAAGTAGCGGAACAGGTAGAGGATGAATCCGTTCGCTCCTTTTTTGATTCCATGGCCCAGGAAGAGGCCGGCCATATCAACGTGCTGTCAGCCCAGTTTAAAGCATACAGCGATACCGGCCATTTTAAGGCAGATTCTTTTAACGAAACAGAAAAGAGCCAACTGGCTTCAGCCGTCCTGGACAAGGGAATCCGGGAGAAAATTTCGGCAGCCGGTTTTGAAGCCTCGGCCATTGCAGCGGCCATTGCCATGGAACAGCAGGCCATCAAAGTCTATTCTGAGCAGGCTAAAAATGCCGGTGATCCTGAAGAGAAAAAAGTGTATGCCTGGCTTGCCGGTTGGGAAAGGGAACACCTGAACAGGCTCATGGACATTGACAGGGCACTGCTGGACAGTGTCTGGGAAGACAACCGTTTCTGGCCGTTCTGATTTACCGGCATTTGCACTTTGCCACGGGGGTCGGCCCTTTGCCACGAGGGTCGGCCCTTTGCCCATTGCCTCCAGGCCGCCCCCCACCATAACGCAATCTATTTTCAGGAGGAAACAGGATGACAACCAGCAGCTTATTTAAACCGATCTCCATGGGAACTCTTCAGTTGAAAAACAGAATTGCCATGGCACCCATGACAAGGGGCCGGGCCGGGGCAAACCGTGTGCCCAATGACCTGATGGCAGAACATTACTACCAAAGGGCCGCAGCCGGCCTCCTGATCACCGAGGCGACCGTGATTTCCAAACAGGGCATCGGCTGGATCGATTCGCCGGGGATCTACACCAAAGAGATGGTTGAGGGCTGGCAAATCGTCACAGATAAAATCAAACCGACAGGCACCCCCATGTTCCTCCAGCTCTGGCATTGCGGCAGGGCGTCCCACAGTGATTTCCATGACGGCGCCCCCCCTGTTTCAGCATCCGAAATCAAGCTCAACGGCGATCACATCCACACACCCCTTGGCAAAAAAGAGTATGAAACACCCCGGGCATTATCCGTTGACGAGATCAAGGCAACGGTGAATGATTATCGGAAAGCCGCCGAAAATGCCAAGGAAGCCGGCTTCTCCGGCATAGAAGTCCACAGCGCAAATGGGTATTTGCTCAATCAATTCCTGGATTCAAAAACCAATCAAAGGGAGGACCCATACGGGGGAAGCGTTGAAAACAGATACCGTTTTTTAAAAGAGGTGCTGGAAGCGGTTCTGGAAGTCTGGGCGCCGGAGCAGGTGGGGGTCCGCATTTCACCCAACGGCATCTTCAATGACATGGGCAGCGAAAACTTCAGGGAGACCTACCTTCATGTGGTAAAAGAGCTGGACAAGTTCAACCTGGGGTATCTCCATATCATGGATGGACTGGCCTTTGGTTTCCACGAAAAAGGAGACCCCATGACCCTGGCGGAATTCAGGCCCATCTACCAGGGAATGATTATCGGCAATTGCGGTTATACCAAAGAAGCGGCTCAAGGGAGAATCGCGGAAGGGAATGCAGACATGATCGCCTTTGGCCGGCCTTTTATTACAAACCCTGACCTGCCCCAACGGTTCAAGAACGGTTGGCCCCTGGATCCTGCCGAGGATATGTCCTTGTGGTACACTCCGGGCGCCCCAGGATATACGGATTATGGGCCGTTCAAACCACCCACCGCCGTGTAATAAGGCGATCCTGACAGGCATCGGATAAAATAAGATGCCTGTCAGATCCCCCAGGCATCGCCAAAGATAACGGATATGCCATGGCCCAGCAGGATCATCCCGGCGCCCCCGCCAAAGTCCCCCCAAACGCAATCCTCTGTTCATTTTTTTCGATCATTACCATCGATTCTTTTTGTTGGACACAAAAAAACCGATCGGCTATTGAGTATTTCAATCTGGCCGGATCCCAAAAATAGGGATTTGACCCGGGCTGGCACATCACGGAAAAACCTGAATAATCTAAGAGGAGAAAACAATGACAAGAATTGAATTGGCCTTCCAACGTTTTTCAGAAGGGTTTCACTGTTCCCAGGCGGTTTTGGAGGCATTTGCCGAAGATTACGGGCTTGACCCCATACTCGCCAGAAAAATTGCAAACCCGCTTGCCGCAGGTTCAGGTCAGGGGGGGGAATGTGGCGCAGTGACCGGCGCCTTCATGGTTCTCGGTTTGGAATACGGCATGAAAAAGGCCACTGATGGGGCGGCCTTTCAAACTGTGTTTGAGAAAATAGCCGCATTTACAGAAAGATTCAAAGCCCGCCACGGGAATCTCAATTGTTGCCAGCTCATCGGTCTTGATGTGCTCAGTGAGGAAGGCCTCAGTCAATTCATGGAAAAGGATCTCAAAATGACCCAGTGCATCCATTATGTTGAGGATGCGGTCAAAATAGTTGAGGAGATTATCCACCAGGATCAGGAATAAGGACACCAGGAGGCTGGGGGGGAGTCACCCCTCCGGCCATAAAAGGGTATCCAACGCCTGGGACTGCCCCCACGCTCCAGTCCTTGTTTTCGAAGAATACTTGTGTTAACGGTAACCATGTCAACATGATTATCCCATATGGGGCGTTGCATCCCCCAAGTTCAGGCCCATTGGGGGCAAATAGAAAAACCTTAGAAAACAAGGCCAAGGATATTCAGATGCCCCCGAATCACCATTTTCTTGATAAAAATTTTATGTTCGACGGATTTGATTTCAGTAAAATTGATTTTATGGGCATGCTGTGCCACTTTGATCAAGGCGTTCTCATGACAGATGATCAAGGCATCCTTGTATTTTATAATGATGTCCAGGCTACCATTGACAAACTTGACCCCGCTGATGTGCTGGGGAAAAAGATAACCGATGTGTATAAGTACAACAATGATTCCAGTACCTGCATGAGGGTGTTAAAACACGGCCGCCCAATCATCAACTATGCCCTCTCCTACAGCTCCAGGAATGCGAATGTCGGGAATACCATTCACAGTGTCTTTCCTTTGTTCAAGGGGAAAAAGATCATCGGCACCATCTGTATTGTAAAAGATTATAATATACTGGAGCGCTCGATCCCATCTTTTCTCTCACCCAGAAATAATGAAGACTTCGCCGAAGGGACCCGTTTTACCTTCGCAAGCATCCTAGGATCGGACCCGACATTTATCGATGCGGTAAAAACAGCCAAAATGGCCGGCAATTCCCCCTCCCCAGTTATTCTTTACGGCGAGACAGGCACCGGAAAAGAACTCTTTGCCCAGGCGATCCATAATTTTTATTATTCCAAACAGGAATGCTATATGGATATCAATTGTGCGGCAATTCCTGAAAATCTCATTGAAGGAATTTTATTCGGAACAGCTAAAGGCTCGTATACCGGGGCTTTGGACCGGGCAGGCCTGTTTGAAAAAGCCAATGGAGGGACCATTTTTCTTGATGAAATAAATTCCATGCCCTTGCCACTGCAGGGCAAATTACTCCGGGTACTCCAGGAAAAAAAGGTCCGTCGGGTCGGCTCTTTAAAATCCATTGATCTCAATGTGAAGATCATCAGCTCACTGAACAGGCATCCAAAGGATCTGATCGCGTCCGGTGAATTCAGAATGGATCTTTTTTACCGGCTTGCCGTGATTTTCATAAATATTCCAGCCTTGAGGGACCGGGTGGTTGATATTGAGGAACTGGGCCGGCATTTTCTCCAGAAATATAACCGGACCCTTGGCAGAAAAATAAAAAACATCTCTCCTGAGCTTATCGATTTCTGTTGCAGATACCCCTGGCCTGGAAATGTGAGAGAACTGCAACATGTTATCGAAAGTGCAGTAAATATGACAGGGGTGGATGAAAAGACCCTGGAACTGGAACATTGTTATTTTGCCAATCTTCTTGGAAAAGATCAAAACAAAGATCGTTATCCTGCCGGACAGTCATCCCACGCTCCCCGCAACGCCAGAGATTACGGATATGCCCGAAAAGACCCTTTTGTCTCGGAAATGCCGTCCCACCAACACCCCATGGATGGCTTTCAAGACAGGGGGGGCAAACTGGCCGACACAAAGACACATTTGGAAAGAACCACCATTATAAAGGCCTTGGAAACCACCGGGGGCAATATTTCAAAAGCGGCCGGATTGATGGGTATGTCCAGGCAACTTTTGGGATATAAACTCAACAAGCTTGGATTACGGCGCTATCTTTCAGAGGTCAAGTTCAATCTGGAAGCAAAAAATTTGTAAAATTATTTTGCCATGTAAAAACAATTTTACAAACACCGCAAATTTTTTTTACTCTATTTAATTCTTTATCTTTACTCACCCCTTCATACACCCCTTCCGGCAGCCTTTCCGACTCACTAGTGCATTGGCACCATAATTGCGTTACCAAGATCCCGTATCTGTGGGACGATGACATCAATTACAAGATTTTGATCGGTCATTGTCAAAACCGTGACATCAATAGTTATTATTGAACAACTTAAAAACGGAGACAAGTATGGCAGAGGAATCAGCACGTATTGATCACAGCTTAATGTGGCCAGGTGTAACAGTAATAGGCCTTATCGGTGTTCTCTTATCGGTCTTTCCAACATCAGGAAGGGCAGTTGTAGACTCTCTTTTTCATATCTTAACCCATAATTTCAAATGGCTGTTCCTCATATTCGGGTTATTTTGTGTTGTTTTTCTCATCTGGCTTGCCTTTTCAAAATGGGGAAATATAAAGCTTGGCGGCCCTGAAGACGAACCAGAGTTCTCCACCTATGCCTGGGCGTCGATGATTTTCTGTGCCGGAATCGGCATCGCAATCGTATACTGGGCGTTTATCGAGCCGGTCTATTATCTGAATACGAGCATGCTCCATGTGAATCCTGAAACCCAGAAGGGACTGCTGGGCGAACTGGCCGGCATGTACGGACAATTCCACTGGGGAATAACCCCTTGGGCCATCTATGCCCTGCCCACCTTCCCCATTGCCTATGCCATTCATGTTAAAAAGATTCCCGCCCTTCGTCTCAGTGCGGCATGCCGAGGGATTATCGGTGACCAGGCGAACGGACCGCTGGGAAAACTAATCGATATCGTGGTCATCTTTGCCATGATCGGTGGGGTCGGGACAACCCTGGGGTTGGCCGTTCCCCTCGGCACCGCCCTTGTCGCGGAAATGACAGGTCTTGCAGAATCATTTTCCCTGCAGGTTATCGTGCTGCTCGTCTGGACCGCCCTTTTCACCATCACGGTTTGGGCGGGTCTTAAGAAAGGCATTGCAAAGCTGGCCAGTCTCAATACATATATCGCCTATTTCCTGCTGCTTTACGTATTTATCATTGGCCCCACCACCTTTATTCTTAATAATTGGTGCAACAGCATCGGCCTTGTGCTCAGCGATTTTTTAAGACTCAGCCTCTGGACCGATCCCATTACGAATGGCGGTTTTCCTGAAAGCTGGACCGTGTTCTACTGGGCATGGTGGGTCGCCTATGCCCCCATGATGGGGCTTTTTGTCGCTCGCATATCCAAAGGCCGAACCATCCGCCAGGTAATCTTTGGCGAACTGGTATACGGCAGTCTGGGATGCGGGGTGTTCTTCGCCATATGGGGCGGTTATGCCATCCATCTTCAGACATCGGGCGGCCTGGATGTCTACAGCATACTCAAGGCATCCGGTTGGTCGAACAATGTCACCATCGTTGCCATCCTCAACACAATCCCCGGTGCAAAATATATCTACATCCCTGTTTTTACGATCCTTTGCTCTATCTTTCTTGCCACCACCTTAAACTCGGCGGCGTACACCCTTTCCTCCCAGGTAACAAAAGAGCTGTCCGGGGACCAGGAGCCCCCCCGATGGAACAGAACCCTTTGGGGACTTTTACTGGGCCTCCTGGCACTGGGACTTTTGTCCACAGGGGCTTTAAAGGCGGTTCAACTCTCTTCAATCGTTGTGGCGCTCCCCCTGATACCGGTCCTGGTGCTCATGGTTTTCTCTTTGATGAAATGGCTCAAGGAAGACTATGGTGAGACGCTCACAACACAGGTGGAGTGCATCCCCCAGGAAAAAATTAAACCTGCCGTATAAAATGGCATCAAAAGGATATTGAAAGTAGTCCGGAGAACAATATGAACAACAAAGAATTATTGAAAGCATCATCAGCCATATTAAAGAAAGCAAAAGAATTGGGGGCCACCCTCAGTGGCTTTGCAAGTGTAGCGGATCTTAAAAAAGCGCCCTCGTTTACATTTGCACCCCAAATGCCCAATGCCGGAGAAGGGATTGGCACCCGGAAAAATGACCTGGGGCTTAAACCGGGTGAGGCAGCCTGGCCGGAATATGCAAAAACAGTCCTGGTCATTGCCGTGGAGCACCCTGAAGATAAACCAGAAATGGACTGGTGGTTCGGCAGGGTGGATCCCCCCGGAAACCGGGTGCTGGCGTCTGTGGTAAGGCAATTGTGCCCCTGGATAACCGACACCTTCGGGATCGGTACCTTCCATATGCCCTACCATGTGGAAAAAGGCGGCACCTATTTAAAGGACGCGTCTGTACTGGCAGGGCTGGGGTGCATCGGCAGAAACAACATTCTTGTGACACCGGAATTGGGTCCCAGGGTTCGGCTTCGGGCATTGACATTGGATGTTGAGATTCCTTCCACAGGCCCCACCGCCTTTGATCCCTGCGCCAATTGCGCTGATCTTTGCCGAAAAGCATGTCCCCAGAACAGCTTTGAAGAGACGCTCTATCTCTCCGAAGACTATGGCCAGGAGATCCTTCCGGCCAGGGACGGCAGCTTTAGTCGTCCCGCATGCAATGGGCAGATGGAAATAGATAATACCGTTGCCAGGGAACAACCCGTTAACGGATTCGATGACCCGGTCAAGGTGATCAAATACTGTAGAAACTGTGAACTGGCCTGTCCTGTTGGCAAAAACTGATCTACAATGCATCCACGGTCCTTTGGTGGTTGAAAACCATCAAAGGACCCTGGCATCCCTCCTTTCAAACGCCATTTTCTCCCCATGACCGGACATCCAGCGGTCCCCAAGGGTCTGGGACCTTGTTTTCGGATTTTACTTGTGATAACCATAACTAAGCTAGCGTTAACGACAGTTATGGACAGGAGGACTCCATTCCATATGTTTATACCCATCCAAAATCCCGAGAACCACACCGTGAAGAAAACACCATTGCACCGCGACCATTGAAGCGCCTATCCTGAAATCCTTTGGCTGAATATTCGCTTCCTAGCACTGGTTTACGTGTTATTTTGACAAGAAAGTCAGATTTTTTTTTGGGTTCCGGCTTATCCGGGTTAGGCGTAATAGTATGATACGGTATTTCAGAATGAACAATATTTTATTTAAAAAAAGTGGCATCCGGATCATCACAATCCTCATCTTTTCTTGTCTGATATCAGCCAACGAATATCTGTTTTTCCTCGAGAACCAGCACAAAAGTGACCAAGGGAGAAAAGAGGTGCTGAATCAGGCAAGCATCATTCGTACACATATTGAAAGAGAAATCAATACCACGCTCAACCTGACGAATAAGGATAGATCGTGTGAGGAACGAACCACGATCTTATCCGGTTGTTGGACAAGCCCGGTGTTTTAACAGCG
>JAEINR010000039.1 GCA_016342325.1 Desulfobacterium sp. | reverse complement strand
GCATTCCTGCTGAGCATTCCTGCTGAGCATTCCTGCTGAGCATTCCTGCTGAGCATTCCTGCTGAGCATTCCTGCTGGGTCAAGCCTGTTGGGTCACCTCAAGGGTTCTCATGCGGTTGATGGCAGCGGCAAGTTCAAGGGGCCTAAACCGTACAAGATCCCCCACCACAAAGGGCATGAGGATGTCGAGCCCCTGTTCGTCCAGGTCCTTGTCCACCCTTGAGATCACCTGTTCAAGGGTTCTTTCCCCGTCCATGTACTGCATGGCATAAAGGATGGCACGGCCCATGGCACGGGTCTGGGACGTGTGGACGATCTGTTCAAGATCCCAAAGATCGATCCGGGTATTGCCGAACACGATGGTCCGGTCGCCCTGGTTCTTTATCCGCTGCCGCCCCTCCCGGCTGAAGGGGTTGAAGCTCTTCTTAACGGGGATCCTGGGCCGTATCCCCCCCAAGTCACCCCTGCCCTCGTTCCTGCGGCCGGTATCATGGGTTTCAACGATGGTACGCGCTTTTTCACTCACATCCGAGGGCGCGTAGTTGGTCATCTGAATCACCTGGTCGGCAACAGCAAAATAATCTCCGGATCCGCCCATCACCAGCACAGTGGAAATGCCCCTCTCCCTGTGGAGCTGCTTAACCCTGTCCACAAAGGGGGTGATGGGTTCGTGCTCCTTTGCCACCAGCTGCTGCATCAACACATCGCGAACCATGAAGTTGGTTGCGCAGGTATCCTCGTCCAGGAGCAGGGTGGAAGCCCCCGCCTCAATCGCTTCTGAAATGGCGGCGGCCTGGGAGGTGCTGCCGCTGGCATTGGCCGTGGAAAAAGCCCGGGTATCCTTGCCAAAGGGCAGGTTGTTGATAAAGGGCGAGATATCGGTCTTCTCTATGTTCCTGCCGTCGGCGGCCCTGATCTTTACTGCCCCGGCCGTGCTCACGGCCAACTCCCGTCCGTCCCCTGGAACGTGGTTGTAGACACCAAGCTCCAGGGCGTTGAGCAGGGTGGATTTTCCATGGTACCCGCCCCCCAAGATCAGGGTCACCCCCTTGGGGATGCCAAGGCCTGCCACCGCGCCTCGATTGGGAAGGCTCACCGTTACCCTGAAGCGGTCAGGAGAGGAAAAAGGGACAACATTGCCCTTCCCAAGGGGACGGGGATCTATTCCACTGGCCCTGGGAAGATGGGAGCCGTCCCCTACAAAGCCCACCAACCCAAGGGAATCGAGCTGACCTCTCAGGGCATCTGCATCCTCTGACACCTCAATGTGCTGACGGATCTCGTTCAGGTCAAGACGGGAGAGGAACAACGAATGATCTACGATCCTGGGCAGTTCATCAAAAAACATGGCCCTGGCATGACGCGCTGCGATTTTACGGCCAAAGGCGGGCAGTCCCATGAAAAACCTAACTTCAACATGGTCCGGGGTCACCACCATGGCGGTTCCCTCAAGGATCTCCTGTTGGGGACGATCAATGGTGACAAGACCGCTCTTGCCAATGCCCCGCTCCTGTTTTGCACACTCCTCGCAGTTGCGATAAAATTGGCGGGCCAAAAAATCGCAAAAGGCTGTGGTCCGGCTGTGGTTTGATGTAAGGTCCGGACCAAAGCCGGTTCTGCCCCGCTCCACCCTGACCCGGATCCTGCTGGGGGTGGAGTAGGGGTCGCCCTGGACATGGTCAATAAAAAGGTTAAAGGCTTTAAAAACGTATCGGCCCTGAATCTCCTTGTACGCCTTAAACCCCCTGCCGTCGATTCGGCTGAGGATCTCCCCCAGCTCTCTGTGGTTTTCCATGACTTTTCCCTTATGATTTGAATATCTTCCTTCTATATCCATACCCAGTTGACAATGGAAGGGCAAGGGGTTTTTTCACAGGATATTTCCCAAGACACTTTTCCTTAAAACCACTGTTCCCTCGCCATTTTTTTCCCTTGCGACATACTCAAAATATTGATACTAATTAAGGTAATATATCTATTTCCCACGTTGAAGTCACAGCTTGGGCAAGGACCATTTTTTGCCCCACCTGGATCGTTCAGTCCCACGATTTTCCCAATTCTTTATCAGCACAATTCAACAAAGGATCGAGCCCATGACTGATGACAACCTCTTTGCCGATGAGATTGACGAAGAGAAAAACGGCGACAGAAGGTTGCCCAAGGCTCCCGGCTGGAAAGTGTTGATCGCCGACGATGAGGAAGAGGTCCACTCCACCACCCGCCTGGTGCTGGGCGATTTTGAGTTTGAGGGCCGGGGCCTGGAATTTATCAGTGCCTATTCCGGGGCCGAGGCCCTGGCTGCGATGAAAACGCACACGGACATCGCCGTCGTCCTCCTGGACGTGGTGATGGAGACCAACAGTGCAGGCCTGGATGCGGTCAGGCTCATCCGGGAGGAACTGCAAAACAACCTGGTCCGCATCGTCCTTCGCACCGGCCAGCCGGGCCAGGCGCCGGAACGTAAGGTGATCACCGACTTTGATATCAACGATTACAAAAACAAGACAGAGCTCACGGTCCAGCGGCTCTTTACAACACTCTACACGGCCCTTAGGTCCTACCGGGATCTGACCGCCATCGACAGAAACAGGACCGGCCTGAAATACATCATCGACGCGTCCGGCAGCCTGTTCAAACAAAATTCCATCAAAAAACTTGCCAAGGGGGTGCTCACCCAGATCATCGCCCTTTTGGGGCTTCAAAACTCCATATTCATGGGACGGGGGGGATTCACCGCAGCCCAAGGTTGCGACGGAGAATTGGAGATCATCGCCACCACCGGAAAATATTCAGACAACGGCACCTGTAACACTCACCTATCCACCAAACCGGAGGTAAAGTCCAGGATTCAACAGGTGGCAGAAGAAAAGAGCAGTCGATTCTACGGCAACGACTATGTGGGCTACTTCCCGACCCAGAAGAACAAACAGCACATCATCTATCTGGAAAACTGCGGGGAGAGACAGGACGAGCAGGATATCGATCTCTTGAAAATTTTCACCACCAATGTGGGTATTGCCTTTGACAACGTCTACCTGAACCAGGAGATCATCGATACCCAGAAAGAGGTGATCCAGCGCCTGGGGGAAGTTGTCGAGAGCCGCTCCAAGGAGACCGCCTTTCATGTGGTAAGGGTCGCCGAGTATATCGGGGTTCTTGCCGAGGGCTTGGGGCTTTCCGAAGAGGAGATCGATATTCTCAAGCTTGCCTCACCCATGCACGACATCGGCAAGATCGGCATCTCCGACGCCATTCTCCTCAAGCCCGGCCACCTCAACGACGATGAATTCGCCACGATGAAGACCCACGCCTATATCGGATACCGCATCCTCAGGGGATCTGCCCGGGAACTGCTGAAAACCGCGGCCATCATCGCCTACACCCACCATGAACGCTGGGACGGGACAGGCTACCCAAGGGGACTTGCCAAAGATAAGATTCCCCTGTCCGGCCGCATCACCTGCTTTGCAGACATCTTTGACGCCCTGTTGTCCGATCGCGTCTATAAAAAAGCGTGGTCCGTCAAGCGGGTGGAACGCTTCATTGCCGAACAAGAGGGAAGGACCTTTGATCCGGACGTTGTAAAGGCTTTCACAAAGAATCGGGATAAGATCATGGCCATCCGGGAAAGGTACAGGGATTGAGACCTGGTCTGTGGTTGTGGCCAGGGCGGCGCCCCAGGGACCCTGGCCATCCGCAAAAACGACAGGAATTAAGAGTCACAAAATCCCTTGAGCTGTCGGATCTCACTTGGCCAGATGGCGGGATCCGGGGTTTCAAGGATCAGGGGAATGTTATCAAACCGATCATCCGTCACGATTCTCTCAAAGACCGCCATGCCCAAGGTTCCCCGGCCAAGGCTCTCGTGGCGGTCAACTTTGGAGCCCATGATTTTTTTGGAGTCGTTAAGGTGCATTCCCTTGAGATACGTCAACCCGATTGCGGCATCAAACGCCTGCCAGGTATCTTCAAACCCCTGTTTGGTCTTGAGATCGTAACCTGCTGAAAAGGCGTGACAGGTGTCGATGCACACCCCGACACGGGCCTTGTCATGGACCTGGTCAATGATCGCCGCGATCTGGTCAAAGTGAAACCCTACATTGGTTCCCTGGCCAGCGGTGTTCTCGATAACGGCAGTAACGCCCTGGGTCTTGTCCAGGGCACTGTTGATGGAGTCGGCAATGGTTGCAAGGCAGGTATCGAGGTCACTTTTCCCAAGGTGGCTTCCCGGATGAAAGTTAAGAAAGGCAAGACCCAGCTGACTGCACCGTTCCATCTCATCCACAAAGGCGGTCCTTGACTTTTCAAGGGCCTCCTTGTCCGGGTGGCCAAGGTTGATAAGGTAGCTGTCGTGGGCCAGAATCCGGTCCGGAAGATAGCCGTATGTGTCGCAGGTCTTTTTAAACCCAAGGATGTTCTCCCGGGTCAGTGGCTTTGCCTGCCACCGGCGCTGGTTCTTGGTAAACAGGGCAAAGGCGGTTGCCCCGATATCATGGGCGTTTTTAGGCGCGTTCTCAACGCCCCCTGCCGCACTGACGTGGGCTCCTATAAATTTCATGGCATCCTTTTTTGCTTTTTTGTTTCATAACGATGTAAAGAAGAATATCCACAAAACCGGCTCGGATCAAGGAAAAACAAGGCCGCAACCGAGAACCCCGACACCAGGAGGTATCCCATGCAGTGTGACAGATGCAACCAATCGGTCAAAAAGGAAAATCTTCACAAACACAACGGCAATCTCCTTTGCGAGGAGTGCTACATGGACGCCCTCTCCCCGGCCCGGACCTGCGATCCATGGGCCAGCCAAAGCGCAAAAAATTTTGTCAGGGAAACGGGATCCATCGCAACGATCAACGAGACCCAGGCAAGGATACTCGGTCTGTTGAAGCGGCACAAAGCCATGGAGATCTCGGTCATTGCCGAGGCCCTGGAGATAGCGCTTTTTGATCTAAAACGGGAGATAGCCACCCTGCACCATCTGGAAAAGGTGAAACCCGAAACCCGGGAAGGCAAGCGGCTCATCACCCTTTGGTGACGTCAAGCCCATGGCCTGTGAATCGTGTCCATTTCAGATATTTGCAGGTAATGCAGCCATCATTTCAAGTGTAAACAGTTATAAGAGGGGGGGTACGCCGGGAAAACGCCTTCCCGGCGTAAACTGCAGAATCGGGCAAAATATCGACAGGATGCCTGTTCTGAAAACCTAACCTGGACAAGCCAGAACTAAGAAGCGAAACATCCATTTCGATGAATTTCTACTGTACGGCAATAAGTTCAACCGTGAAAATCAATGTCGAATAGGGTTCAATGGAACTACCACTGCCGGCGGCACCATAGGCAAGCTCAGAGGGAATATACAGCTCATATTTGGAACCCTCCGCCATAAGCTGAAGCGCTTCTGTCCAGCCTTTGATGACGCCATTCAGTGGAAAAGTTGCTGTTTGTCCCCGTTTGTATGAGCTATCAAAGACGACACCGTCAAGTGTCTTACCTTCATAATGGGTTTCAACGGTATCTGTAACAGCTGGCTTTTTTCCGCTTCCTTCAGTGATCACTTTATACTGAAGTCCACTGTCAGTAACGGTAACACCCTCTTTTTTACTGTTTTCTTCAAGGAATTTCGTTCCGGCGCCTATATTTATTTTCCCTGCGTCCAGCTGCGCTGCCTGCTGTTTGTCCTGCATTGCCTTTTGAAAGTTCTGCATAATATGCTGCATTTCACCCACAGGCATCTTGGACTCTTCCCCGCTAAAAGCCGCGACAAATGAATCCGTAAAAATTTTAGGATCAATTTCAAGGCCCTGTCTTTTAAAATCGCCGCCTATACTCTGCCCAAGAACATAACTAACCTTATCTAAATCAACTTTCATTTTAATTCCCTATGCATTGAATGATTAATAAATCCGACCACTATACACAAAAACAAGCCGTGAACCAAGGGTAACTTTTTCCAGGATTCCTGGCTGTGGGGGAAATTCTTGCCGCCCTTTTCGGCCCTTACCCTGCCGGTCTCATCCTTTCCCGGGAGAAACGGACGCCGGAGCCCGGTCAGAAAAGTCTTTAAACTGGCCCAATATTTGCTGTTCTTCTACAAAAAGCGACAAAAAGACACCATAACCAAAGGAGCAAACATGAAGATTGAAACCGATTCCCTTGCTGCCGGATCCTTGGCAATACCAGGAGCCCATGGTCAAACAAGGGGAAATGCCCCAGGCCTTTTTGCCGATCATCTAGAGGAAGAGATGGCAAAGGCGATAGATGCCGCCAACGGTGGGAACGATCAACCCCACGACCCATCCGAAAGTGGTGCCGACACGGTCAAGGGAAAAGGATATGTCGGGTATTTCAAAGAACTTCAGGCCAAGAGAATGGAAGAACTCAGAAAAGAGATCCTGGATTCCATGGGGCTAACCGAGGAAGATCTTGCAAAAATGTCACCCGAGCAGCGGGCTGCCGTTGAGAAAATTGTGTCAGAAGAGATCCAGAAACGCCTGGCGGCAGAAGCGGTCATGGAAGATGGCAATGATAAAAACCGAAATCAGGCAATGGGCGTAAAAGAACTGAACTCCGGTTTTTTGTTTGCCCGGGAGACGCCGGCAAAAAACGATTCTTTGACCAAAAGGCAAGAGGATGAAGACAGAGCCTCTAAATTTAGTACTCCCTTGAATTCCAAAAACCCCATAGAATCGGACCCTTCCGAGTTTTAAGTTTTACGCCGGGAAGTCTCCTTCCCGGCCTATAAAACAAAACAGGCTCAACTGTTTGGCGCAGAACCCGGCAACGAATCGATCCTGCCGGTCTCGGCCGCAAGGTTAACCAGGGCGATCCGGTACTGGATCCAGGTCAGCGCCACGGCGCCGGACGCCCTGACCAGGTCTGTCTGGACCTGGTTGAGCCGGGTCAGGGGAAGGGCCCCGGCCCGGTAGGCGGTTTCCACATGCTCCCGGATCCGCTGGGTCAGCTCAAGGGTTCGCTTCTGGCGGTCATAGGTCTCAAAGGCGGTCTCTGCCCGGTCCCGGCTCTGGCGTATGGAAGCGCCGATGGCGAGAAGCAATTGATTTCGCTGTTGGGAAAGCGCGCGAAGATCCGCGGTTATCTCCCGGATCTTACCCTGTCTGCGGCCGCCGGTATAAACCTCCCAGGAGGCGACAATGCCCACATAGGTCTCGTGCTCCTCCTGATCCATGACGGTGATATCATCCTGGGACAGATAGCCGGCCCCGGTGACAAGGGCGATGGTTGGAGCGTAGTTTCCCTTCTCGGCCCTGACAAGTTGTTCCTGGGCAAGCACCCCTGCATCCAGGGCCTTGAGGTCCGGACGATGGTCGAGGGCAAACTGGTAGTCGCTGTCAAAGGTGCCAAGGGGGGAATCGCCTTTCTTTGTGACCCGGACAGGATAGAGTTCCCCGGGCAGGTGTGCCTGGGGCAGGGCCATGAGCTGGGCCAGGGCCGCGCACACGATCTTGAAATCCCGCTCTGCCGTCAAGAAATCGCTCTCTGCCTGGAGGGCCTTGACCGAAAAGTTTAGCATTTCAGCCTCAGGGGCCGTTCCCACCTGCCATTTAATCCGGGCATCCTTTTCCAGGATCTGGTTGAACTCCTGGTTCTTCTTTGCCACCACCATGACCTCAACGGCCAGTTGGGCCTGATAATAGGCCGTTGCAACCGCTTTTAGGAGCAACCGCCGGGTATCGACCAGGCGTTGTTTTCTAAGGGTAACACCATGGGTGGCGGCAAGGGTGTTGGCCTCCCTGGAAAACCCGTCAAAGAGCAGCCAGGTCAGGCGGATCCCCACGCTCATCTCATTAAAGGCTTCGTCGGTCCGCTTGTAGGGATTCCAGTCCGGCTGGGAGGTGGTATCCATGGTCTTGGCCCCGGCCTGGGCTGCAATGGTGGGCAGGTAAGCGGATCTGGCCTGCTTGAGCACGGCCTGGGCGGCCTCAATCCGCTGTTGGGCCTCAAGTATCCCCGGATAGTTGTCAAGGGCTGCCTGCCAGGCCTCGTCCAGGGTCAATCTCCCCTGGGGCACGACCAGGGCGCTCTCCTTTGCAACGCCGGTGGCGGCGATACAAAGAAGAAGGACAAGGAGAAGTGTGGTCTGTTTCATCATCGGATTCCTCATAGGTAAGTGGGGTCGGATTTTATTCTGTACATCAGGCAATAGAGTACCGGCACAATGATCAACGTCAAAAAAGTTGCCGCAAACAGACCGCTCATGATGGTCACGGCCATGGTGGCAAACATGGGATCAAAGACCAGGGGCAGCATGCCGAGGATGGTGGTGCCCGAAGCCATGACCACCGGACGCATACGGCTTACCGCACTGTCCAACACCGCCTTGTAGGGCGGATACCCTTCCCGCAGCAGGATCTCCACCTGTTCAATCAGAACAATGGCGTTCTTGATCAGCATGCCGGAAAGCCCCAGAAAACCCAGGATGGACATGAACCCAAAGGCGAGATTCATGGAGAGCAATCCCGCTGCAATGCCCATGATAGAGAGGGGCACGGTCAGGAAGATCACCAGGGGCCGGCGGATGGAGTTGAAGAGCCCGACCACGATGACGAACATGCCAAGGGCGCACAAGGGGAAAATTTTCTTCAACGGTCCCCTTGCATCTGCCGAGGCCTCGAACTCGCCCACCCAATCCAGGGTATAGCCCGAAGGAAGGGTCAGGGCCTCAATTTCATCCTTCATGGCAAGGCGCAGGGGCGCGGCAAGACCCTGCGCCGGGTTGCACTGGACCGTGACCGCCCGCTGCTGGTCCCGGCGCTTGATCAACGGCCATTCCCACACGGTTTTCGCCTCGGTCACCACCTGGCCGATGGGGATGAAGGCGCGCTTCATGGCGCTGTAAACCTGGACATTGTTAAGGTCGTTGACGGAATTCCGCTCGTTCTTGGGCGGCCGGGTGATGATGGGAATCAGTTCATCGCTCTCCCGGTAGAGACCTGCAACCACGCCGTTGAAATTCCATCGGATCGCCTTGGCCAGCTCGCTCCGGCTCACCCCTGCCTGGCGGGCCTGGGTCTCGGAGAACTGGGGCCGGATCACCCGCACCTGCTGGCGCCAGTCGGTTCTGACGTCCCGGGTATGGGGGGTCTGTTGCATGATCCCCTTGGCCTGCTGGGCAAGGTTCTGAAGCACCTCGATATCCGGCCCCCTGAATCTTGCCTCCACCTGGAAAGTGATGGCCGGGCCTGAGACGATTTTCTTGGCATAGGGTTCGGAATCGGGAAAGTTGGCGGCCAGGTATTCGTTCACCCGGCTGACAAGCCCGTCTATCTGGGTATACGCTTCAACCTCCACCAAGAGCTGGCCATAACTTGAATTGGGCGTCTGATAGTCATAGGTGAGGATAAACCGCAGGGCGCCCTCCCCCGCAAAAGAGGTGATGTTGGTGACCCCTTCCATCTTGCTCACCGCCTCCCGGATCCGGGCCAGGTCCTCCGCGGTGTGACTGATGTGGGTGCCCTGGGGTTTCCAGTAGTTCACATAAAAGTACCGCTGGGTGGAACCCGGGAAAAAGGCAGAGGGGATGGACTTGAACCCGACGATGGAAACAACCAGCAGCATAACGGTGACGAGTATCGTCAGATAGCGCCCCCTGAGGGTCAGATGGAGCATGCTCCGGTAAAAACGGAACATGGGCTTGTCATAGGGATCCTTGCCCCCGGTTACGTCCGGGATCTTTAAAAACCAGACACAGAACAGCGGCGTGATGGTCACGGCAAAAAGCCAGCTGAGCAACAGGGAAATGGCCATGACCTGGAACAGGGATCTACAGAACTCCCCTACATTTCCAGGGGCATACCCAATGGCGGTGAATGCCAGGATGGCGACAAAGGTGGCGCCCAGAAGGGGCCACCGGTTCTCCAGGACCACCTGCCTGGCCGCCTGTTCACGGCCCTCCCCCCGCTCCACCCGGACAAGGATGCCGTCGGCCACAACAATGGCGTTGTCCACCAGCATGCCCAAAGCAAGAATCAGTGCACCAAGGGAGATCTTCTGAAGTTCGATATTAAAGAGCAGCATGCCGATGAAGGTACCCAGGATGGTCAACAGCAAAATCATACCGATGAGCATTCCGCTCTGCCATCCCATGAAGAGCATGAGGAGCACCACCACGATAACCACGGCTTCCCCAAGGTTTACGAGAAAAGCGTTGACAGACTCGGTCACCACCCGGCTCTGGTAGTAGATGATGTTCAGGTCCATGCCCGGCGGCTGACGCCCCTCAAGCTCATGGAGCTTTTTCTTCACCGAATCTCCCATGGTGATCACGTTTCCGCCGTCCACGGTGGAGATGCCAAGACCGATGCAGGGCTTTCCATTGTATTGCATCATGTTTCTGGATGGCTCGTAATACCCCCTGCGGATGGTTGCGATGTCCCCCAGGCGAACCATGCCGTTGGCGCCGCCGATCAGGGTATCTGCGATCATGGCTTCGCTCTTGAACTCACCCGTGGGAGAGATGCGCATGTATTCGGTGTTCACATCCACCCGGCCGTTTGGCTCCACAACATTCTGGAGGTGCAAGGTCTGGTAGATGAGCTTGGGCGGAATGCCCAGGCCCGCAAGCTTTGCCCGTTCAAACTCGATATAGATCGCCTCCTGCTGGGTGCCCCAGAAGTCGATCTTGGCAACTTCATCGCACAACAGGAGTTCTTTTTTCAGGTATTTGGCGTACTCCTTGAGCTGGGCCGGGGTGTAATTCTCCCCGGTGAGGGCGAAAAAGACCCCGTAGACATCACCGAAATCGTCCCTGACCATGGAGGGACCGGCACCCGGGGGCAGCCGCTTCTGGATGTCATTGACCTTTCGTCTGAGCTCGTCCCAGATCTGGGGCAACTGATCCTTGTGAAACTCATCCTTCATGTCAACATAAACAACGGAGAGGCCCTCCTCAGAGGTGGAATACATCTCCTTGACCTGGCCCATGGCTTTAATGGCTTCCTCAACCCGATCGGTAACCTCCTCCTCCACCTCCATGGGGGTTGCACCGGGGTACTGGGTAACCACAAGGGCTGTCTTGATGGTAAAGGTCGGGTCCTCCAGCCGGCCGAGTTTCTCAAAGGAAAGGATGCCGCCACCCAGGAGCAGAAGGGTCAACACCACCATAAATGTTCGATTTTTAAGAGCAAATTCAGCCGGATTCATTGAATGCGTCCTTTCATAGAAATGGCGTTGAGCTTCATGGTCGACGTGATAAAATCAACACCTTCGGTAACGATTCGCTCTCCAATGGAAAGCCCGTTTTTCACAACAATGCGGGAAGATCCGTTCAGGCCCCCCACCTCAACCTTTTTCTTTGCAGCCGTGGAGGAGGTTTCGTCAAATACCCACACCGAGGACGCGCCGCTGTTATCAGTGACAAGGGCCCGGGCCGGAATGGTGATCATATCAGGCTGTTTTTCAGGCGTTGACCAGACCACCTCGGCGGTCATACCGGGCAGCACCATGAAATCCCCGGGAGCCGGCAGGGTAAATACCATGGCATAGGTGCGGGTGATCCTGTCAGCCTCGGTGTTCCACTCCTTCAGACTAATCCGGAACCGATGATCAGCCTGGGAAGGAAAGGTTGCAAGGGCCCCTTCCCCGCTTTTCAGCCCGTGGTTGATGATCTCGTTTTCAGACACCTTGATTTCTATCTCCAGGAAGGAGATATCATGGAGTCCAACCACCACGCGGCCTGCCTGGACCATTTCGTGGTTTTCGATGAGCTGAAGGGTGATGATACCGTCATAGGGCGCCCTGAGGGAGGTGTAGCCAAGGTGGTGCCGGGCAATCCGAAGCTGGGCCTTGACGGCGTCCACCGAGGCGGTGAGGATGTTGACCGCGTTCTGGGCATGGTCGTAATCGGCCTGGGGCACCACATGTTGGGCAAAGAGCTTTTTCACCCGGGCAAAGTCGAGCTTTGCCGTCTCCAACTGGGAAACGGAACCCGCCTTCTGGGCCTCCAGCACCTGGATCTTGTCCTGGTAATCCTGGGGATCGATCTGCATGAGCACCTGGCCTTTCTTCACAGCATCGCCGGGCTTTATGTCCACCCGGACCAGGGGACCGCTCACCCTGAAGGCAAGCTTTGCCGTGTTGGAAGCCTTGACGATTCCGGGATAGCTCCTGGCCGTCGCAGAATTGATGCCGTGGATCCGCTCCAGTACAACACCATGGGAACCCGAAGAATCAGGCTGATCTGATCTGTTTTCGTCTGCCTGGGCCAGGCTCTGTTGTGTTAATAACAAACACGATGCCATGAAAGCCATCACGCCAATCACAATCAATAGTCTGTTTTTCATTTCTGGTTTCCTTATTAAGGGTTAGTTGTCCGTGGGCAGACCCAAACCCAACTGGGTCTGGAGAACAATCAGATCTTCCATCTGCTTCAGATACTTTTTGTCATAATGGGTTTTCTTAATAAACCCCAAAATGCTCTTGGCATTATCGGCATGGAAAATAACGGGTGATTTAATGAGCATGGCGTAAAGAAACGCCTGATCATCGTCTATCTCCGGCTTTATCCGCTTGAAAAACCCCTTGATATATTCGATATTGGGGGCCACAATCTCATCGTAAAGCAGCTCCATGAGCCTGTCCCTGGCATGGACCACCTGGTAAATGACCCGGCTGTGCCACCAGGGCATTTCAGGATCAAAGGTCAGGGAAATCTGCTTTTTAACAATGGCCCGGATGGCCCGGGACTGCACCTCGGGCCGATCCAGGTGCGCCTCAAACGGCACAAGGGCCTTTTCATAGGGAAGCCCCCTGAACACAAGGCTTGCCGCCCGGATCACCGCCTCAAACAGCTTCTCCTTGGACTTGAAGTGGTAGTGGATACAGCCGATGTTCTGCCCTGCACGGTCTGCAACGGCACGGATGGACACATTTGAAAACCCATGCTTGGCTGCAAGTTCCCCGGCGGATTCAATCAACAGGTCCTTTGTATGCTCACCTGCGGAATAGTTTGCCATTTGATCTCCTTGGTTGTGAAAGGCGACCTACATCGCCGCCTAAATTCAAACGAACGACCAAAATTATACACTCAATCGAATTAAGTCAAGTGTGTAAATTATATTTTCCAGAAAATCGAGAGGCTCAGTGTGTCGCTCCTGGGGTCGCTAAAATGCACCACCTGCACCGATTATGACCATCATTCAAAGAATAAAACAGCATTCACGAAAGTGTATTAATAGATACTTACCACCTTCAACGCATGAGTCAAGCGGATTTATTCAAAAACTTAACCTTACTTTCCATGGCGTTCCGGACAACAAAACAGAAAGCAGAACCAAGCAAGAGTTTACCCTGACAAGATCTGTCTGGACCTGGTTGAGCCGGGTCAGTGTCAGCCGCTGCAGGGTTTGAGTGTTTTGGTTGAAAATCAGTTTTATAAAATCCTCCTGCCCATTCGAGCACTGGGCTCCGATCATTCCAGGGGCACTTCATGATTCTTACTATTTTGATTTTTATTACATTTAGGCCGCATTCTGCATCTATAGAATAGCTTCGAGAATAAACGCTTCATTCATAATCCCAAAGGAGACTGCAGGAACTTCCCTGGTAGTCCCCCAGACCCTTCAGGGGCAAAGGATTCCATAATGGGATTAAATAAAGATACCATTTCCAGATCAAGCTACTCTGCGGTGCTGTGGACATTGATTATAGGGATCACTGCATCGATTTTCTGGGCCTGCTTTTTCAAGATCGACCAGACAACACGTGGGGTGGGAACGGTTATAGCCAGTTCAAGGATACAGATTATCCAGGCGGTGGACGGCGGTGTAATCCAGGCCATGAATGTTAAAGAGGGGGATCTTGTTGCCAAAGATGAGATCCTGGCTGTTTTTGACCAGACACAGTTTTCTGCTGCAGTAAAGGAGTTGGATGCACGCCTTGCGGCTCTTTATGCTCAACAGGCACGCCTTAGGGCCGAAATCACGGATGCGAAGAATATAAGATTCCCGGAAAAATTCAGCCGCTTCAAGGAACTTACCGCCGTACAAAAGGCGCTTTTCAAAAGACGTCGCCAGGGAATAGCTCAAAGCCTTAAAAACCTGGAAAGCGCCGTCTGTCTCCAGCGACCCAAGTCTATACCCACTGATGGCAATGGCCCTTGCCCGCACAGGAGATATGGAGGGTGCCTATCAGTTCATTCAAAAGTCCTTGAAAAGATTGATCCTGTGGAGGCACAGGCAGCACTGCTCTTCCTGTTAGCAGCTGCATGGGAAAAGCGTAACGCGTATGACAGAGCCCTGGAGTTTGCAAATCAGGCAAATGCGACCGGACGCAAATTCCTGTCCTATGATGGAAAAACACAGGGGAATGGGATTCGCTTACGACCTCACCGATATTGGTAAACAGCTGGCGGACCACAATCTGTTAATGACCCATTGGCACCATGTTTTCCAGGATGAAATTCTGGAGATCAAGTATGAGGATGTGATGGACGACCTGCTCACCCTTCCGAAACCCGGATTTCTTCAGGATGGTGTTACCCTATTCCAAAAAGGAGACCTGGACGGTGCGGAACTGCCTTTTAAAAAGATGCTCCACCACAACCCGGACCATTCGGCATGCACATATATGACAGGACTTATTTACTGTCGTAAAGGTCATGTGAAAGAAGGGGCAGATCTCATGGCAAAAGCGCTTAAAAAAGCCTCTTTGATTAAATAAGAACAAAAAAATATTGAAGACTCTGTTTCAGAGCCAGCCTATCAAAGGAAAAAAAGACAAACGATGGTCTCTATATAGCCCACAATAGCACCATATGGACTATATATGGATCATTCAATTCTTGACAAACTCATTTAAATGCTTTATTTGTGATTCACAGAAAGATCATTACGCTATATATGGCCTATATGTAAACCAAAGGAAGAATGATGCCAAAATCCATCACACGCACCTATTCGCGATATAACCGAGATGCGGTTGCCTTGCTCGGCTTGTTGATCCGCGAAGCGCGCAATGAACGCAAGCTCACGGCTCAGGAATTGGCCGACCGTGCTGGTATTTCAAGAGGGCTGCTGCAACGTATAGAAAAAGGTAACCTCAAATGCGAAATCGGAGCCGTGTTCGAAGTGGCAACCATTGTTGGCGTCAAGCTGTTTGATGTCAATGAAAGCGCTATGACGAAATATCTGCATCAAACCAAGGAAAAATTAACGCTCCTGCCAAAATATGTTCGCAAGAAAACCAAAACGGTGCGCGATGACTTCTAATACAGAAAGAGAAGCCTTTGTCTGGATATGGCTGCCGGGCGAAACCGAGCCTGTCGTGGCTGGGCGGCTTGAAAGTGATAACGGCAATATCCTGTTCAACTATGGTAAAAGCTACCTGGATCGTATCGGTGACAGCAATCCTGCGATTACAATTTACGAACCCGAATTGCCGCTAAAGGCAGGGTTGATTCCCTTACCCGAGGGCTTGACCATGCCCGGCTGTATCAGGGATGCCGCTCCTGATGCGTGGGGCCGGCGTGTGATTATCAACAAAAAGTTAGGAATTAAAGGTGCTGGCACTGATACAGCCGAGCTGGATGAATTGACCTACCTGCTGGATTCTGGCTCGGACCGGATCGGTGCGCTCGATTTTCAGCGCTCCCCTACGGAATACGTGCCGCGTACCGTAAATAATGTCAGCATGGAAGAGTTGATTCAATCTGCAGAACGAGTCGAAAAAGGCGTGCCCCTTACACCGGAGTTGGATCAGGCGTTGTTCCATGGCAGCTCTATTGGCGGTGCTCGTCCTAAAGCCTTAATTCAAGACCACGGCAAAAAATACGTGGCCAAGTTTTCATCCATCACCGATCTGTACAGCGTCGTCAAAGCTGAATTCATCGCCATGCGGTTGGCTGAATTGGCCGGGTTGAATGTTGCACCAGTAAAGCTTGCCAAAGCGGCTAACAAAGACGTACTCTTGATCGAGCGTTTTGACCGCGTACCAAAAGGTGACAAGTGGGCACGAAAGGCTATGGTCTCAGCGCTAACTCTGTTTCGCTTAGATGACATGATGGCACGGTACGCCAGCTATGAAACGTTATCCGAAATTATCCGCCACCGTTTTACCAATCCCAAAGCTACGCTGAAAGAGCTGTTCTCTCGGCTCGTCTTCAATATTCTGTGCGGCAATACCGACGATCATGCACGTAACCATGCGGCGTTTTGGAACGGTAAAGCGCTGACCCTAACACCTGCTTATGACATTTGTCCACAAGGCCGTACAGGCAATGAGGCTTCACAGGCCATGCTCATATCTGGCGACAACAATCTGAGCCAACTAAAAACGTGCCTTGAGACCGCGCATAACTTCCTTCTTTCTGAAGAAGAAGCCTGCCAAACATTCGGTAACCTGACTGCCGCAATCGAACAGCATTGGGACGCCGTCTGTGAAGAAGCTGGGCTGAATGAAGTGGATAAAAGACTTCTTTGGAGACGGCAATTTCTAAACCCATATTCGGTTGAACCAAAGGGGACGGATTTATAGGACTGTCCCCTTTGGTTGTTATACCATTGTTCCTTCAATCTCTTTCCTTCTACTTGGCGGCTCAGCTTCTCAAACATGAGGGGGGACTTTGCTTAAAACAGTTCAATATTATCATCAAATTCACTGTTATCATCTGAAGGTTCATCGGTTTCGGTCGGACACTGTTTTTCAGTTTTGTTTTCAGCGCTTACGGACGCATCAGTAGAGATTTCCTCTTCCTCAAAAAGATCGATGCCCTCAAACAGATCAATGTTTGAATCCACATCGTTTGCAGGGTCTTCCGGGGCATTCTCCGGTAAGCCAGTGGCAAACGACGCTTCATTCAGGCTGAGATGTACCGCTCTTTCGCTTTCCATTGTGTAGCGTTGGGATGCCTCGATCATACCGGTTGCTGTTTCTTGATGATCCGCTTTCCGCCACTGGCCGATCTGTTGAAGCATCGCCTCCGACTGTCCTACCAGCAGGGTCATTTTGTTTGAAAAATCAACCATGAAAGAGAGCTCTGATTTTGCATCTGCAATGGATGATTCCAGTTTTTGCGACAGCTTTGACGTCATTGACGCGTTTTCCAGAAACATATGATATGTGTTGGAAATGGTTTCTGTACTTTGATGAAGTGTTATTTCCGAGGTTTTGCCTACCAGGGAATTTTGTTCGGGAGCGTTTGACGGATCTTTTTTCAGTCCACCCCTTAACTTCCTGATCTTTTCAATAATTTCAGTGACCCCTTCTGTAAAGTCGTTTGTGTTGTCTGATGTGCGTGCCACCTCTTTGGCAAAGACTTCAAGTGTGCCGCCCATCTCCCCAAGATGGGCTGACTTGATGATGGCATTCAGGGCTTTTCTGTGGAGGTCCAGGCTTAATTTTTGAACATCTTCTATGTGCTTTGATAATTCCGAGGTTGATTCAGAGGCTTCTGAAAACGCTTTTTCAACCTGCCGGTTCAGATTGCCCGCTTGAGACATGAGGTCGTTCAGGTTTTCAAGGCTGGCGCTGATCACTGAGAATGGACTCTCAGCTTTATTTTCGTCCGCAATACTAGTGATGGAGCTGCCCATGCAGCGGACAAGTTCCGTTTCTTTGATTTCAATTGATTCAAAGGCGTTTAATATTTTCCGGTATGCACCATCAATTTCTGAAACAGCATTTTTGACCTGGGCATTTTGAAGCTGAACAATGGAATAGGCCCGGCCCAGGGTATCGTTGAGAGAGACGGTGTGGCCCCCATCCTGGGGGGGCTGGGTGCAAAGCGTCCCCGCATCGTTTAATGCCATGACCACATGCTCTATCTGTTGTCTGACAATATCATGAAATTGAATTGCCATGACGATTTGACTGACCTGGTTTGCGATATCGCCGGAACATTCACCCGCTTTCTTGAGTGAGGAAAGAGATGTGTCCATGAGTTGCCTGATTTCGGACGTGGCCTCATCTAGGATTTTCTCAGCCGCGTCGGAGAGGTTTGAAAGGTGATTCAGATGGTTGGACAGTTCTTCCTGGGAGTTGATCTGTTGCACCCGGGTTGATTCCGTGTCGTCATACAGGGCCTGTGATATGGCCCCCATCTGTCTGGAAAGTTGTTTTACTTCTTCAATAAAAGCTGCAAACATTTCATTGGCTTTTTCGGAACGGTTGCTTTCTATGGCGATATTTAAAGCGATAACATCAAGGAGAAGGGGGATTTTGTCGGTTTGCGTACACAGTCCGGATAGTTTTTCAAGGTGAACCCTACCGGAATAAAGGCTCTCCAGGCTTTCTGAAATTCCCCGCTGAAAGAATTTGAGTTTTTCCACGGATTCCTGTGCCAATTCCCCCACATTTCCAAGGGACATGTCACCTGTCCCGTTGTCCACAAACTTGACGGCATCCATAACCATATGGGAGAGCTCCTGGCTTTCGGAATAAATGCATTGAAGTTTTTGGCCTATTTTTAAAAAATCCGGTTCTACGTCAGACATGAGAGATGAGATGGCTTGGGAAAGGTCGGACAATTGGGACCCAATGCGTGTAACCTGTTTTTCGGAAGGGACGATCCCCTTTTGAACGATCTCCAGGAACAGGTGTATTATGTTTTTCATTTCTTCCGTGATCCTCTTTATGGGGTTGCGCATTCCCTTAACACCGCCCCTATTATTTTTTCCAGGGGCAGGACCATGTCGGCACCGCCAAGTTTTATCGCCTCATTGGGCATACCAAAAACCACGCAGGACGCTTTATCCTGGGCAATGGTATGGGAACCGGCCTGCTTCATCTCCAGCATCCCTTTTGCCCCGTCATCCCCCATTCCGGTCATGATGACACCCACTGCGTTTTTACCGGCGTACCGGGCAGCAGAGCGAAAAAGCACATCAACCGAGGGGCGATGCCGGGAAACAAGGGGGCCGGATTTTATCTCAACATAGTACCTGGCACCGCTGCGTTTCAGCATCATGTGGTCGTTCCCCGGAGCGATGAGCGTCTGCCCCCGTAACACGGTATCATTATTGGCGGCCTCTTTGACGGAGACCTGGCACAGGTCGTTCAGCCGCTTTGCAAAAGCCCGTGTAAAGTTCTCCGGCATATGCTGGACAATAACCACTCCCGGCGCATCCATGGGAAGCGCCTCAAGAAATATCCGGAGTGCTTCGGTTCCTCCGGTTGACGCGCCCACCACCACGATTTTTTCCGTGGTTTTCAACATCGCTTTTGTCGGTCCTGCCAGCACGGCATCGGCGCTCAGCTTGGGCGCTACCTTTCTTTGGGGAAGGCATTTTCTCAAATGTGACTTTGCGGCAGCCTTGATGGTGTCGCAAATCGTTATTTTTGACTCCTCGATAAATTGTTTAGTGCCCATGGCTGGTTTTTGAATGATATCAACGGCACCGTATTCCAGGGCTTTCAGTGCTGTCTCCGACCTTGCCCCAGCCAGGCTGGAACAGATCACCACGGGAACAGGGTGCTGACTCATGATTTTTTGCAGAAAGGTAATGCCGTCCATCCGGGGCATTTCAACGTCCAGGGTGATGACGTCCGGAACTTCATCCCTCATCTTCCTGGCTGCAGCATAGGGATCTGCGGCTGTATCCATAACCTCGATATCCGGATCCGACGCCAGGACATCCGCAAGGGTCATGCGTACCAGGGCCGAATCGTCAACAATAAGAACCCGTATCTTTTTTTTCATCTGTTCACCTTTTGATAAATCGCCGGGGCCAGCGAGATCAGTGGCAGCATGGTGCAGTCGAGAAGCTCGGAATGCCCCATGAAAATGAACCCGCCCGGGATAAGCTGATCACACAGCTTGACCAACAGCTTTTCAGTGGTCTCCCTGTCAAAATAGATAATGACATTCCGGCAAAAAATAATATCCATTTTCCGGTGTATTCCAAAATCAGGGTCCATCAGATTCAGGTGTTGCAACCGAACTTTTCGTATAGCTTCAGGGACGATCCTGACAAGGCGTTTTGTTTTGTCCTTGTTTTTCAAGAGATACTTTTTCCTCAATTCCATGGGGACCGGGTCTATCTCCCCTGCGTCGTAAACACCCTTTATGGCGATATCGAGCACCCGGCTCGATATGTCGGTTGCTAAAACTGAAAAATCAAATTTGGAACAGGTTCGAGAGAAATCATTCAAAACCATGGCCAGGGTATAGGGCTTGTGCCCCCTGGATGAGGCGCAACACCAAACCATGAGATTTTTCCCAAGTCCTGGGCCATGGGCCGCCAGCAGTGCGGGCACGTTCTGTATGGCATCCGGGGTTTCGATCATGAAGGCGCCGTCCCTCCCCAGGACCTGTTTAAGTTGCAATTTCAATCGCCTCCGGCCCTGGCTCTGGCGGTTTATCCGTCTCCTGGACCCCTAAAAGTTCCTCGGCGGAGAACACCCTGTCGATATCAAGGAGAATAATAAATTCCTCGTTCTTTTTACCCATTCCCCTGATGAAATCGGTTCTGAGCCGGGTTCCGATTTTGGGTGCTGGCTCTATCTGATCGGGTTCCAGATCCAGCACTTCCTGAACGGAATCGGCAAGTGCACCCAGGAGGGCTGTGTTTCCGTCAATGATAACTTCCATGATGATGATGCAGGTGTCCACGGTCTTTTCAGTTGCCGGCATGGCGAATTTAAGGCGAAGGTCGACAACCGGTACGACTCCTCCTCTTAAGTTGATCACCCCGCGCATAAAGTCAGGCATTCGCGGCACCCGGGTTACCTCTGTAAAATCAAGGACTTCACGCACCTGTTTGATATCAATGGCATAGGTCTCTTCATCGAGCATAAATGTCAGGTACTGGCCTGTTTCGGTAATTTCTTCGATCGCCATATGGAGGACGCTCCTTTTTTACAGAGTTCAGACCCCGCTCTTTAAGCGTTAAAAACACCCTAAGGGGGAGTCTCCATAAATGATGGACCACGGTTTGTTTTTTTAAGGCGCGTCCTTTCAATAGGCTTCAAAGTCCTCATCCAGGCTTTCGCCTGGGACGGATTTCTCATTCATCTCCAAGGACACCCCTTTGACAGGCGTGGATGACCTGACTTCAGGTCTTTTTGCACCGCGTTCTGGCCCAAGGCGGGTTCTGTTTATTACGACGTTTGTCTCCTTCTTCTCCCGGTTGGAATCCAGGTTAAAAAAACGGATGGCGCCCTTGAGTTGTTCCGCCTGGGCCGCCAGCACTTCCGCCGTCGAGGAGATCTCTTCGGAAGCTGAGGAGTTCTGCTGGATCACACAGTCAAGTTGCTGAAGCGCCTGGTTGATCTGGTCTGCTCCGGTGTGCTGTTCCGTACTTGCCGCGTTGATCTCCTGGACAAGTTCGGCTGTCTTTCGAATGTCGGGAACGATCTTTTCCAGCATCCGGCCTGCGGTCTCCGAAATCTCAACGCTGGATACGGCAAGACTGCTGATTTCGGCCGCCGAGGTCTGGCTCCGCTCGGCCAGCTTTCGTACGGCGTCTGCCACCACGGCAAATCCCTTGCCGTGCTCCCCGGCCCGGGCAGCCTCGATGGCTGCGTTCAAGGCCAGCATGTTTGTCTGGCGTGCGATCTCCTCAATGATCGAGATTTTTTCTGCGATCTGCTTCATGGCATCCACAGTCCTTGCGACGGCCTCTCCCCCTTTTTCTGCGTCCGCAGCAGCCTGGGAAGCGATCCTCTCCGTCTGCTGGGCATTTTCCGCATTCTGTTTTATATTTGCGGTCATCTGCTCCATGGAGGAGGAGGCTTCTTCTGCCGCAGCAGCCTGTTCTGTCGCCCCCTGGGACATCTGCTCTGTTGTGGAACTCATCTGAATGCTTCCGGAAGCCACAGAGTCGGAAGAGTGCATGACCTCGGTTACGATCTCTTTCATTTTTTTTACCATCATGGCCAGCGCCATCATGAGGACATCGTTGGACGAGCGCTCTCTGATCACAATGTTAAGGTCTCCCCCGGCCATCCTTTCCGCAACGGAAGTTATCTCATTCATGGCGTCTATAAGTGCATTCAGGTTGTTTTTGATCACATTGAAATCGCCTTTGTAATCCTCTGTGATCTTTTCAGGGGTGTCTCCGGTGGAAATCCTGTCCACACACTCTGCAGCCACGGTAAGTGGTTTCACCACCGCATCCAGGGCAGCGTTCACCCCTTCGACAATACGCCTGTAATTGCCCTCGAAGGCCTTTGCATCCGCCCGGGTGTCCAGCACACCTGCCGCAGCATCGCTTGCCATCTGCACCACGCCGCTGGTAATCGCCATCTCCTTGCTGATATCCACCACGTATTCCAGGCCGCCTGTGACGTTTCCGTCGGCATCCGTAAGCGGCGCACCCGTGTATCGGATGGGAAGCTCTCCTGTGGGCAGGTGGGCTATGGTATCGCTTGTAAAAACACGGTTTTGCTGCATGGCCTTTGCCACCTGGCAGTCGGGGGTATTGCAGTGGCCTGTGTTGAACAGGCTGAAACACTTCTGATCCCGACAGGCTTCAGGCGTCTTTCCCAATGCGGCCGCGCCGGCAGGGTTTATGAATCGCACCGTAAAATTCTTATCAATCACCATAACAGGTGTGGGAATGTTATTCAGGTAATCCACCTTCAAAGACGCATCGTCCAAGGCTTTTTTCGTTTCAGAAATGTCCACCACAAACTCCAGGGCACCGATGACCTTGCCGGTTTCATCTGTGAGCGGTGCGCCGGTATACCGGATGGGCAATTTCAGGCCGTCCGGATCCACAACGGTTTCTCCGGTTACAATCTCGTTTCGGGTCATGGCCTGGGAGCATCGGCACTCGGAGGTGCCGCAGTGGGCGGTTTTGAAGAGGTCGTGGCATTTCGTGCCGATCACCTGTTCCGGGGTTTTGCCAACCACCCCTGCCCCTGCAGGGTTGATGTGGGTGATGGTAAAATTTCTGTCAATGGCGACAACCGGGGTGGGCAAAAGGTCAACATAATTTGATTTTACACTTGACCCCAATTGATTGAAACGTCCTATAAATTTACTAAACACTGTCAGCCTCCTTCCATGGATTTCATGGTTGCTAAAAACTTTACAAATCCAGAATTTTATTCACATCAACGATCAGGGCAACGGTACCGTCGCCCAGGATGGTTGCGCCGGAGATGTCACGGGCTTTTTTAAACGCACCGCCAAGGTTTTTGATAACCGTCTGATGGCCGCCGATCACATTGTCCACCACAAACCCCACCCGTTTTCCGTTTGCCTCCATGATCACCACATGCTCGAGTTCCGGTCTGTCCGTATGGATGGCATACTCTTTACGCAGCCGGATAAATGGAACGATTTCCCCCCGGACATTGAGGATATTTCCCCCCTTTTTCTTCTCATCTCTATTGTGGGGCAACTCCACACACTCTTCCACCGATGCAAGGGGGAGCACGAAATAGTCTCCGCCGATGGTCACCAGCAGCCCGTCAATGATGGCCAGGGTCAGCGGCAGCTTCAAGGTGATGGTGGTGCCTTCCCCTTTCCGGCTCTCCAGATCAATGCTTCCCCCCAGGGCTTCGATGCCGTTCTTCACCACATCCATGCCCACCCCGCGCCCTGAAACATCCGTCACCTGGGTTGCGGTTGAAAAACCCGGGGAAAAAATAAGGTTGAGGATCTCCCTTTCCGAAAGGTCTGCATCAATGGGGAGGATCCCTTTTTCACCAGCTTTTTGGCGGATCACCTCAACATCGAGGCCCTTGCCGTCGTCTGAAATCTCAATGAGCACATTGGCACCGGAGTGTTCGGCTTTGAGGTGGATGGTCCCTGTTTCAGGCTTTCCCCCCGCTTTTCTGACAGCCGGGGATTCAATGCCGTGATCGATACTGTTTCGGATAATATGCACCAGGGGATCTTTCAGCCTTTCGATGACTGTTTTATCAAGTTCCGTGTCGCCACCCGTGGTCGTCAGTTCAATCTTCTTGTCCAGCTCGTTTGACAGGTCCCGGACCAGTCTTTTGAAATTTGAAAACGTGGTGCCGATCTGAAGCATGCGTATGCCCATGGCGTTGTCCCGAAGCCCACCGGTGAGCATCTCCACCTCTTCTGCAATGGCCACAAGGTCGGCATCCTTTTCCGTGGCCGCTTTCTCGCTGAGACGCGCCTGAACCGTGACAAGCTCCCCCACAAGATCCACCAACTGGTCCAGCTTGTCTGCGGGCACCCGGATACTTGTGGAAACAACGGTCTCTTTTCGCTGGGCGATCCTCTTTTTAACCTGCTCCTGCTCCGCCAGTGCGGATGCGACCGATGCACGGCTGGTCGCTTTCTCCTGTATCAGGATCTCACCGATCCGGTTCTGGGTCTCCAGCGCCTTTTGCAGGTGCTTGTCCGAAACATCCCCCCGCTTGACCAGGATCTCTCCCAGCCGGTCGGGCTGTACCCCATCGATATCCCTCTCCCCATCGTCTAAAATATCCATGGTAAGCTCGCAGTCATCCACCACAAAAATGAACACATCCTTGATGGCGTTAATTCCCTGGGAGGTACTGAGAATGATATCCCAGAAGATATAGCAGGCTTCGGGATCAAGCTCTTTTAGGGGGGGGATATCCTCGGTATGGGCGGTGACGATACACTCTCCAAACTCCCTGAGTTCGTTGAGGAGAAGCAGGGGATTCGTGCCGCTGGCAAAAATATCCTGGGCCGGCCGGAACCGGATCCGGCAAGTTATGATGGGACCTGGAACCATGGGTTCTTCATGGGTCATGCCGGGCAAGGCCGCCACCGCTTCATCGGGGTTGCCCTGGACAAGTAGTTTCCCAAGGGCTGCGATGATCCCATTTGCCTGAATTTCATCTGCGTCCCCCCCTTCGTCGAGCAGATCTTTGATGTGATCCCGGGCAGCAAGGGTCAGGTTGACAAGCTCCCGGGTAACCTGGATGCTTCCCCCACGGACCTTGTCAAACACGGTTTCTACATTGTGGGTGAAATCCGCGATATCCTCAAATCCGAACATGGCCCCCGACCCCTTGATGGTATGCATGGCCCGGAACACCCGGCCAATCTGCTCCATATCGTCGGGGGTCTCCTCCAGTTCCAGCAACGAGGTTTCAAGCTCTGCCAGAAGTTCGTAGGTTTCTTCCTTAAATGCGTGTTTATGAACATCCATGGGAAACTCCTGCAGATTTTTATTTTAAGACTTTTTTTATCACTGCCAGGAGTTGTTCCGGCTTGAAAGGTTTGGTGATCCAGCCGGTGGCACCGGCTGCCCTGCCCTCTTTTTTTTTGCCGTCCTGGGATTCGGTTGTTAAAAGGATGATTGGGATGAATTTGTATTGGGGCATGGCCCTGGCGTTACGAATCATCTCGATGCCATCCATCTTCGGCATGTTGAGATCCGTGATAATCATGTCCACCTTTGCCTTGGAGATCTTGGCCAGTCCATCCTTTCCATCCACCGCCTCTACCACCTCATACCCCGCCCCTTCCAGGGTGAAGGTTACCATTTGCCGCATACTGGCCGAATCATCCGCCGTAAGAATCGTCTTGCCCATTATCTCTCATCTCCTTTCCATAAGCAGTTTTTACAAGGCTTATCATGGCACACCACCTCTCTTGTATAACCTGCTTCAGACAGGGCACGGGTGATAACATTCGTGTGAGCATTTTTCCAGATAAGCCGTTTGCGATTTTTATCAAAAGAAAGGTTGGCCGAACAGAGGAGTTGAATACAGGAAAGATCTATGTCGGTAACGCCGTCGAGGTCCACAAAGATCTCTTCCGCGTCACCAGACACATTGGACATGAAGGTTTTCAATTTAGCTGCATGTTCGATGGTGAGGGGACCACCCATTTTCACAGTAACGGTGCTACCGCTTTTTTCCGTTTTAAGGTCCATTGCTCTTCTCCATTTTTAAACAACGCTATATTGCCTTGCTGAGCCTCCTCTTTTCCATCATCGAATTCCTAGGAAAGCCCTATCAAAACAAAGTTCCACATTGTCATCGGGCAGGGTGAAATAGTCATGTCCATGCAGGTCTCGGATTAAACCAAGTGCAATAGGAACGGATTGTGACTCTGAAATTAAATGGATCGTATAAGCCGGTTTCGAATGATTTTAAAGGCCATGATCCTTGAGTGTACAAAACCATTAGATAATCGTCAACAACTTATACAGAGTCTATTTACGATGGCCACCACCGGAACCGCCTTGCAGTAGACATAGATGCAAAAGGCTATTCAGAACTAAAACTGACACGTAATACAATGTAACCCAGCACGCCCGAAGCCAGGGACCCTATAATAATACCAAGGCGCTCATCAAAGATTTTGGAAACACCCGTTTCCGCAAAAGACAGAGACCCGATAAACAATGCCATGGTAAACCCGATACCACTCAGAACGGCGGTTCCGTATAACGCATTCCAACTCATATTCTGAGGCAATTTGGCAAGGTTGCATTTGATGCCAAGCCAACAAAACCCAAAGACGCCGACCTGCTTTCCCAAAAATAGTCCAAGTGCTACACCTAAAGTAACGCCATGTAATAATTGACTTGCGTCAATACCGGAAAAATTGACTCCTGAATTTGCAAAAGCAAAGAGGGGTAGAATAAAGAACGCTACAACTGAATGCAGGTCATGCTCCAGACTCTTCAACGGGGAGTGTTCCGGGTCTGACTTTGATTTCATAGGGATAAACAGGGCAAGAATTACGCCGGTCAACGTCGCATGGACACCGGATTTAAGCATTGAAACCCACATCACAAGGCCGACAAAAAGATAGAGGCTTTTCGACTCCACGCGGATCTTGCTCATTACGAATAAAACGGCAATACAAACGGCAACAACCACCAAGGCGATTTTAGACACTTGGGAAGTATAAAAGAAAGCAATGATTAGAATTGCGCCAATATCATCAAAAATGGCCAGGGAGGTTAAAAATATTTTTACTGAACTAGGGACTTTTGAACCCAGAAGGGAAAGTACACCCAGAGCAAAGGCAATATCGGTGGCTGCCGGAATGGCCCAGCCCTGTATTGCGTTGGCATCTCCAGCATTAAAATATACGTAAATCAGTGCAGGAACCAGCATGCCCCCGATAGCACCCAGACCCGGAAGAATAATATTTCTTTTGTCAGAAAGCTCCCCTTCAATGAATTCTCTTTTCAGTTCCAGCCCTATAAGAAAAAAGAATACTGCCATTAGTCCATCATTTATCCATAGCAACAAGGGCTTGGCGATTTCGAGACCGCCGATTCTTATTTCGACAGGTGTCTCAATCAAAAGATTATAGTACTGTTCAAGGGGAGTATTTGCCAACGCGACTGCAATCGTTGCCGCAGCCATCAGCAAAAGCCCACCGGCCGCTTCCATCTTGAAAAATTCTTTTATAAACGAACCTTTAGTTTCCTTCATCGTTTTCCCCATTCGTTTAACGTTTATTATCTCAATGGTGGTGGGATGCCCCCCTTTATAAAAGTATCCTTGCAGGGCCTAGTTGCGACCGCCACCACCGCCACCCGAACCACCGCCCCCCCCACCTGAACCACCTGAACCACCTGAACCACCTGAGCCACCTGAGCCACCACCATGACCACCCCTGGCGCCAACACCGCCAGATCCAGCCCCATGGGACCCGGGCTCACCGCCCTCCCGGACAGATCGGGAATACTCCCTCGTCAGTTCATTGGGATTACCCTGGACTGCCTGTTGCCTGAACCGATGACGCATCTGTTCCATATCCCCCTCGGTAAAACGATCTTGTGTGACTGCCTGGCCGATCACTTCCCCCACCCCATCCGAGGTCGCCCCCACCCGCATCATGTCACGGGCCGTGTGAAAACATTCCCGGGCAAACCCTTCCTTATTGACCTTTTTTGTGCGCTGGGCCAGCTGATTCATCAACCGGTCCACCGCCCCAGCCTCCAAACCGGCAGTCATGGCCTGGGCAATGAAATCACCGATCCGGACCCGATGGGCTTTATCCCGGGTATACCGGTGGGCATGTTCGTAAGCAAAGGCATAGCGGGCATGCACCTTTTCCATGGCTTTAACCACTGCCGCGTCCGGGGCCTTTTTAGCGATCCCCTCCAGGGCCTTGTCCAGGACGGGCCCCACCGGCAGATTCTCTTTCTTGACCGCCATAACCACCTGCTGGGCCTGCAACGTATATTGATTGCGAAATTGACCCTGAATCATGGCCCGGGTCATCCCAATGGCATCTTCCGACTTTAGGCCGGCATTGATCATGGCCCGGGTGGCAACCCGCTGTTGCTCGGTGGCCATGTGCCCGAGGGTGTCATCCACCGCGTCGGCCAACGCCGAAAACGACCACAAAAGCAGTAGAATCATACAAAGCAGTGTTTTTTTCATGGTAAACCTCATCGTGATTTTTTTCACCTTGGAAACGTTCCCCAGGTTCAAAGGTTACATATCTGGGCTGAAAATACAGTTGAATGCGCCAAAGTCATCGGCTTCCCGGTATCTGCAAGGCGGATGATAGACCTGGCCGTCCACAAGATAGAAATAACGAAATTCCCTTACCCCTGGCAGGGAGACCATCCATTTCCCCCGGGGCGTTTTGCTGATGGCCTGGGGCTTGAACCCGTCCAAAGACGAGAGAAAATACACCGATTCCGCCTCCGGGGCTTCCAAGTACAGATGGACCTGCCCATTGCCGACCCGGTAGAAATGCTGTGCACACCCGGCAACCAGCAGCAAAAGGATCACCCAAACCCCATAGAAACGTTTTTTCATATGGATTGCCCCACGATAAGGATGCTGTTTTCACCCCCAAAATCATCCTGCTCCCTTGTCAATATGGTCGGATCAACAAAGCGCCGGTGACCATCGGCGATGTAGACAAAGCCATGCTCCCCCCGGGGGATATCAAGCCGGATCTCCCAATACCCGCTGGAACCTGCGGCGTGCATGGACACCGCTTTCCAATCGGTGAATGCCCCGGCCACAGCCACCTCCCTGGCCTCCGGCTGGTACACCACCAGACGACTTGAGCAAACACCGGATGGAGGCCCAGGCCTGTCAGTCAGGACAATACCCAACACCACCACGGCCACCACAGCCATGACACCCACTGGCCCCACCAGGGGGCCCAAAAAATCCTTCAAAAACGCTTGCAGCCTGCCCTGGGCAACACCGGGCGCTTTTACTGCCAGCTCCGGGGCCGGAAAAAGCCCTTCGGCCCGGAGCAGCTTATCCTGGTCAAGCAGTGCCAGGGTTTCATCAAAGAAATCAGGATCACCCTTCAACCGTTTTACAAAAAACATTTTATCGTCAATGCTCAATTCATTGTCAATGAACATGCTGATCATTTCATCCATGGTGGCTTCCTTCCCCCAACAGCTTCTTGAGTTTGATACGGGCCCGGTGAACCTTTACCTTGACGTTGGCCTCGCTAATCCCCGCCTGTTGGGCAATCTCGCGGTAGGAGTAGATACTGGTGGCCGCCAAGGAGAGCAGATCCTTTTCATCCGGTTCCAGCTGCTGCATGGCCGTCAGGACCCGTTGATACTCTTCGCGCAGTAAATGGTGCTCCTCCGGGTTGTCGGGCCCCTGGCAACGCTTACGGTCGGACCGCTGCCGTACCTGGCGGCGGCGGCCATGGTCATACACGGCATTCCGCGCCACGGTAAACAACAGCGACGACGTCAAGCCTTTCCAACCATAGCGTTCCAGACAACGGGTAAAACTCTCCTGCATCAGATCGCAGGAAAGCTCATAGTCCCCGGTCATCCGCAACAGATAGGCCAGCAGACGATCCTTATGGTCGCGATAAAAGTCTGCAAAAATAATCATAACACCTAGGAAACGATTTCAAGGCCACAGGGTTACAACAAAAACATTTAAATAGATGGTCAACGACCGAAAGAGTTTAATTCAGCGGATAGAATTCCTTCAGCTCCCAAATGGATTTGGCCATATTTATCATACCCCCTATGGGTTTCGAGAACACCCTCGCCCAGTGAAACCTTCCACACCTTTTCAAAATTAAGATTCTGAGCAATATAGATACTGTTGGTCCGGGGATGAAAAACCATGGAGCAAAGCGTTGAACAACCGGGATCCTGGCAATACGCCTTTCCTAAAAGTTCAAACCCTTTATCAACATTGAAATCCTTCTTATTTTTTAAGAGATATTCATGGGCAATCTTATATCGTTCCGCACCCACCCCAACCGCCCCATCGTAATGTTTACCGACCAGACTATGATTAGCAAAATTCGTCATCACCAGAAAATCATGATCCAACCCAACAATGATGTTTTCAACATTGTTCGTTTCCGAGACGATTGCATTCCCTTGGGTATCCGCAAACAAGTTATGCAGGGACAGCCCGGGATTCTGAACCGCCTGTTTTTCAGAAATAATTTTCTGAACAGTTTCGACATCGGAAGACATGGAGATCGTGTCATATTGATCATCGATATGACACTGGTTATCATTCAGCTTTTTAACGCCCTCAAGATACGGCTCGCTCTCCTGACAGGCACAAAATAGGCCTTTATCATTCATTCCGCAGGTATTTGCAAAGTAATCGCCGAATGTCGGACCCGTGGTATATGGTTCATACAAAAAAGCCAGATGAAAAATCTTCATTCCTGAATGGGTTTCGATCCAAAACTTAAGGGGCACGAGGGTATAATCGAAATTCATACCATAGAATATCTCGTTGCCGTACAACGCAAAGCTGGTGCATGCAAAAACCGATGGGGCACAACCAAAAACAAACAAAAACAGAAAAGCTACCATTTTCAGCATCATAATTATCACCTAGTACATAACAGTTGAAAGGACCCGCCAGGGCTATATAGAACCAAACCTTTATTCCTTCATGATTTTTAGAACTATCCCAACTACAAAGCTTCTTCCCTATCAAGAATTTGAAGAAGGGTACAAACTTTTTCAAGAGTAATCGCAAACTGACTTTTTACTATTAACTCAAATATTATGATCTTTAAGCTATTGTTTTGTTAAATACGCTTTGTTGTTTAGACATAGAGAATCCCATAGTCGAGTAGAATTATTTAGTATCTTCCTGATTGAACTCTTTTTGACTCATACACGTGAATCCAGCCAATTACTTTTCCACTCGATACAAAAGCAACATAAACGACATGGTCCTTGGCATTCAACATGGAACTTAGACGTTCTTTAATTTCAAACTCTGATGTTGAATAACCAAGCTCGCCTGACAATTCAGATATATCTAAGACATCACGAATGGTTGCATTTCGGATTTCATATTGCTCTTTATTCATGGCCTTTGAGTTTGAAGCATAACAAGGTGGTCACCTATTTTTTACGTCTATCTACATTCTTCGGATTACACCCATCGGGTATCAAATATGCCATGGTTTGACAACCTATTTTAAGCATTCCGCTCTATTTTAAACGGAATATAATGTCACGTCTGGATGAGGAACAGAAAACCGGATAGAACAAAGCATTCAATTGCTTTAGGATAATGCCGGTTAATCAAGCCGTGTTCTGGGGTAAGGTCGATCTCGGACTTTGATAGGGAACAATGTTTTGCTGGCCGAGTCTCTTATATATAAGGTAGGGGAGGGGGGAGTACCCTGAAAGCGGAATAGGGGGGAAAACGAACATCAGATAGTGGGTGCCGAGTTACTGCGATATTTTTCGGTTCTGCAAAAGCAAAAAGGGCTTTTCCAACCCATGGTTGAAAAAGCCCTTTTCAAAATTGGTGCCCAGGAACAGAATCGAACTGCTGACACGGGGATTTTCAGTCCCCTGCTCTACCGACTGAGCTACCTGGGCTCGTTAAGACTTGGTGTTTATATGAGATTCTCTGGTTTCTGTCAAGTATTTGTTTTTGAATCCGGTAAAAAAATGCGCATATGATCAATGGAACATCAGGACGATGAGCGGCATATACCGCAACGGTTGCAGTCGATCATGGGGCAATCCGGGCTGATTTTCTCGGCCTTGGCCCTGTCATACTCCTTCCTGAGAAAGGGACGCTTGATGCCGGTATCAACGATATCCCAGGGAAAGAACGCGTCCTTTTGGCGCTCTGTGTGAATCTGGACCTCACAGTAGTCTTTGGCCTCCTTAAGCGCCCGGGACCACCCCAATTCTACGGCTGACTCCAGGATATCTGCAATCTGACGGTCCCCCCGGGAGAGCAGGGCATTGATCCGGGCCATTCTGAAGGATTCCGAGTTGATCTGCATGTTGGGCACCCGTTTCAGGCCGTCCGTGATCATCTTGAGCTTTTTCTTGAGGCTGGGTATGCGTTCCATGGGGGCCCATTGAAAGGGCGTGGCAGGCTTTGGAATAAAGGGGTTGATGCTCAGGGTGATGGTGCCGATCTTCTGCTTTTTCCGGCTGGTTTCAAGAAAGCGCTCCCTGATTTTCTGGGTCAAGTCAACGATGGCAAGGATATCGTCATCCGATTCAAAGGGAAGGCCGATCATGAAGTAGAGCTTGAGGTTGATGATGCCGGTCTCCACCAGGCGCTGGGTGGCGGAGAGGAGGTCCGCCTCGCTGATCTTCTTGTTGATGATGCGGCGCATGCGTTCGGAGCCGGCCTCCGGGGCGATGGTGGCGGTCTTGACACCGGAGCGCTGGAGGGTTGTGATCAACTCGTCGGTGAGGGCGTCGGCACGGAGGGAGCTGAAGGAGAGGTGGAGTTCCTCCTCAATTCCCCTGGCGCAGATGGTATTGATGCCGGGATGGTCGGATACGGCTGCGCTGACGAGCCCGACCTTGTTTGTGAGTTCTTTGGCCTCCCCAAGGGCGCGGATCACCACATCTTCGGGATAAAACCGGGGAGGGCGGTAGATGAAGCCTGCACTACAGAACCTGCAGCCGTGGTGGCAGCCCCTGCCGGTCTCCACAAGGAAGATGTTCTTGAATGCCGTGTCGGACGAAAGGATGCGGGTGGTGGTGGAGATGTCGCCAAGCTCCCGGACCCGGCGGACCCGGATCTGGCCTGGGGCCTGGTCGTTGAGGACCTTCATACCGATGAGGTCTTTATCCGGGTTGTACTGGGGAATGTAGTCACCGGGGACGTAGACGCCGGCAAGGGAGGGGACAAGTTCTTGATAAAGGTCCTCCCTTGGCAAATCCGGGGTGTAGATATCGAAAAAGGGCTCGATCAGGAGCTCTCCCTCCCCCAGGAGCATAATATCCATGAACGGCGCAATGGGTTCTGGGTTCAGAAAACAGGCCACCCCCCCTGCGATGACAAGGGGGTATGAGTCGCCACGATCGGTGGACCGCAGGGGGATGCCCGCACGTTTCAGCATGGAAACCAGGTTGAGATAATCGTTCTCAAATGAAATCGAAAAAAAGATGATATCAAACTGGGAGAGGTCCAGGCCCGTCTCGATGCTCTGGAGTCCCTCCTTGTCCTTTGGCAGAAATACGCGCTCTGCCGCAACATGGTCAAGGTCGTTGATCAATCCGTAGACCGTCTGGAACCCAAGGCTGGACATCCCGGCCTGGTATGTGTTTGGATATACCAGGGCCGTTTTGATCAGTCCTTTGTTCCGTTTTACAATGCTGCCTTTTTCAATTCTGACGGTCTCTTTCTTACTCCGTCTGGTTTTTTTTGCCATCTATCAGTCGGCTTTCCTTCTTAAGAATGTTGGGATCTCAAGGTTTTCGCTGTCCAGGGAAACGCCCCTATATCGGCTTCGGCCATCATCATTAACGGCTTGTTTCTGCTGGACCATGACGGGTTCATCGGCCTCGTTCCAGTTCTCGAGCTCCTCCTTGGTGGGTTCCCTGACCTGTCCCCTGGCAAAGGACTCTCCCGTGGCAGCCCGCTCCTGCCTCGGCCGTGCAGTTTCGATCCTGTGCACATTCTTTCCCGGAGCCTCGTTTGGACCGATGCCGGTTGCGATCACGGTCACCCTCATCTCGTCTCCCAGGCTCTCATCAATGGCCTGGCCCCAGATGATCTCAGCGTCGTCGCCGACCTCCTGGTGGATGCGGTCGGAGGCTTCGGTCATCTCGTCCAGGGTAAGATCGCTGGAACAGGTGATGTTCATGAGAACGCCCCTGGCGCCTGAAATGGAGATATCCTCGAGAAGGGGATGGGAGATGGCACGTTCCGCAGCCTCCACGGCTCTGTTCTCACCCGAGGCGATACCAATACCCATGAGGGCCATACCGGCCTTGGACATGGTGGTTCTTACATCGGCAAAATCGAGGTTGACCAAGCCCGGCAGCATGATGAGGTCGGTGATACCCTTTACGGAATGGTGGAGGATCTCGTCCGCCTTGACGAACATGTCAACCATCTTTGCGCCCTTGCCTGCAATTCCCCTGAGCCTGTCGTTGGGAATGGTGATGACCGTGTCCGTGATGTCCCTGAGCTTCTCAATGCCCTCTTCGGCCTGGGCGGCTCTTTTTTTGCCCTCAAATGAGAAGGGTTTTGACACAACTGCGACGGTGAGGATGCCAAGCTCCTGGCACACCTCGGCAATCACAGGTGCCGCACCCGTGCCCGTGCCGCCGCCGAAACCCGCTGTAATGAACACCATGTGGCTGCCTTCAAGGGCGGCCCGGATCTCGTCAATGTTCTCGGTGGCGGCATCCCTGCCCACGTTTGGGTTGGCACCGGCGCCAAGTCCCTCGGTGAGCTGGGTGCCCAGCTGGATCTTCAGCTCGGCCTTGGAGATGTCAAGGGCCTGGGCATCGGTGTTGGCGGCGATGAATTTCACCCCCTGGAGATTTGCGTCGATCATGTTGTTGACAGCATTTCCGCCGGCCCCACCGACTCCAATGACCTTGATCTTTGCCGTTTTTTCACTTTCCACGTAGGAAAAATTCATATTACCCCCTCCTTTGAGTATATTTAGATAACATCTTTAAACCATTGTTTCATTCGTTTCAAAAGCTTTGAAAACAGTTTGTTTTCACTGCCTCCAATCTGTTCGCCGGTGCTGTTTCGGCTGCCGTAGATCACAAGCCCCACACCGGTTGCAAAGCTGGGATTCTTGACCACATCCTTGAGCCCCCCGATATTCCGGGGCTCGCCCAGGCGAACGGGGACGGAAAAAACCCCCTCCACCACATCGGAAATGCCTTCCAAGAGGGCGCTTCCGCCGGTGAGCACCAGGCCTGACGGGAATGCATTCTCAAGGCCGTGGCTGAAAATCTCCTCCCTGAGGATGGAGAACATTTCCTCCACCCGGGGTTCCAGGATCTCAGCCAGGATCTCCTTGGGAAGGCTCTTTGGATCCCGGCCCCCCACCCCGGGCACATCAATGGTCTCGCCTTTACGGATGCTCTCCGGGAGACAGGTGCCGTGGTTGACCTTGATCTTTTCCGCCTCTGCCAGGGGTGTCCTGAGACCAATGGAGATATCGTTGGTCAGGTTGTGGCCCCCCAGGGTCAGCTCAAATGTGTGCTTAATGTTGTTGCCCTTGAAGATGGCAAGATCCGTGGTTCCCCCGCCGATGTCGGCAAGGGCACATCCCAGCTCTTTCTCCTCAGGGGTGAGAACCGCCTCCCCGGAAGCCAGGGACTCGAGCACGATGTCGCACACGTCAAGGCCCGCCTTGTTGCAGCACTTGACGATGTTCCGGGCCGACGATACGGCCCCGGTGACAATGTGGATCTTTGTCTCCAGCCGCACACCGGTCATGCCCACGGGATTCTGGATCGACTCCTGGTCATCCACGATAAACTCCTGGGGAATCACATGGATGGTTTCCCGGTCCATGGGGATGGCAACGGCGCTTGCCGCATCGATCACCCGCTCCACGTCGTTCTGAATGATCTCCCGTCCCTTGATGGCGATGATGCCATGGCTGTTGAACCCCTTGATGTGACCGCCTGCGATGCCGACATAGACAGAGGAGATCTCGCATCCGGCCATCACTTCAGCCTCTTCAACGGCCTTTTTAATGGATTCCACCGTGGACTCGATATTGACCACGGCGCCCTTCCTGAGCCCGTTGGATGGGTGGGACCCCATGCCGATGATGCTGATTTCACCCTGGGAAAGCTCTCCGACAACGGCACAGATTTTTGTGGTTCCGATGTCGAGCCCTACGATAATTCTTTCTTGTTCCTGCAAATCAAGCACCTCCTTTAATAGTGCCGGGCATAATATCTTTATCTTCAAGCGTTACTGTGACGCTTCTGATGTTAAACATGTCAATGCAGCTGAGCCTCTTTTGGGCGACGGATGTTTCCATATAGTCGATGATCTGCTCAACATTGTTCAATTTCGCTTGAAATCCATCAAACCCGAGCTTCAAAGTTATCGGCGTGTTGCCCACGGCATCCCGGCCGTCAAAGATCCGGGTCGCGATCTTGATGCCGACATCCCTGTCCGCGGTTATCTTATCAATCCTGTCAATGCCCTTCAAAGCAAGCACCGCCACGACCGCATCGTGCAATTTTCCTGAAAACCCGTACCCCGGGTCCATGGATTCAAGCGTGAGCCCGAAGATCGCAGGCAGGCTGGACGCCCGGATATCCAGGCCCGGATCGTACCGTTTAAAGGGCTGGCCCTGGATGTCCAGGAGAATTTCTAACTCATCGTCCACCACCGCCTTTGCAACGGCCTGCTCCTCCACCACCGTGATGGAAAGGGTCGAGGGAATCTGACGACTAACGGCGGCATCCCGAATCCAGGGATGGGCGATCAGCTTCAGACGGACCGTGTTCAGGTTGATGCCCAGCACATTGTCCCCTTCAGCGATCTCGGCCTGGGAGAGCACCTCGGCCCTGTCAAGGGTGTTGGTCCCGGAAACATTGATCGTCTTTAAGCCGAAATAAGAGCTCTGGGTCACAAGATCGTGGACAAAGATCAATGCAAGGCTGAACAGGGAAACCGCCACGATTACCAGGATGAACTTGAGTCCCAGATCGAGGCTGTGCATGAAATCAAACTCCAGCACCGAAGTTTTCCCGTCCGTTGATCGACTTATGTTTTTTCTTATTTTTTTATTCGCCTTCAATTTTCACCTCGGGTTTGAGATCAACATTGAATTGGTTTTTCACCTCGGTCTCGACCATGCGCTTCAGGGTAAGGATCTCACTTGCCGTGGCCCCCCCCAGATTAACGATGAAGTTGCCGTGGGCCTCAGAGACCATGGCGTTGCCACAGCGCCTGCCCTTGAGTCCGGCCCGGTCGATGAGCAACCCTGCCGGGCGTTCATTGTCAGGGTTCTTAAAGAAGCATCCCGCACTTGCCGCCGATCCCGGCTGATTTGCCCGCCGTTTTTCAAGATGGGCAAGCCACTTGGCCTTCATGGCAGTTTTGTCTCCTTGCACAAGGAGAAAGCTTGCCGTAAGTATCAGCACCCCCGGCCCCAAGCCGTTAAAAGAGAGTTTCCTGTGAGAGAAACCCAGTTCCCTGCGATCAACCGTTCTGACTTCTCCGTCTTGGCACAGGATCTCAAGGGTGGCAAGGGTGTCGCAAATGGTTCCCATGGCCGTGCCTGCGTTCATCATGACAGCGCCTCCAACCGTGCCGGGTATCCCGGCTGCAAACCCGAATCCGTCCAGGCCATGATCCATGGCAAACCGTGCAAGGGTTGAAAGGATGACCCCCGAGGATGCGGTCACAAGGCTTTCCGTCCCGCTGACCCGGGTGAGGGTGGGGGCAGCATTGATGCGCTTCATGGAAAGCACAAGCCCCCGGATTCCCTTGTCCCTGACCAGGAGGTTGGTGCCGCAACCCATGAGGGTAACGGGCACCTTAAGCGCCTTGGCACGGGCAACGATGGGAATCAGCTCATCCTGGGAGGAAGGTGTTGCAAAGAGATCCGCAGTCCCGCCCACCTTGAATGAGGTGTGGCGAGCCATGGGCTCGTCCGCAACAAGGGCAAACTCTTGCTTCAAGATATCGCACCCCCGGGAAAGGTTATCGGCCACGGCCTGCATCACGACAATTGCTCCAATAGCTGTTCTCCAAGGTTGTAAACATCTCCGGCGCCCAGGGTCAGCACCAGATCCCCCTCCGCCATGCTGTCGGACAACAGGGAGAGGCAATGGTCAAAATCATCCACGCAACAAACATTTTTATGGCCGTGTTCCCGGACACCCCTGCACAAAGCCTGGGAATCAACCCCCTCAATGGGCGCTTCACTGGCCGCATAGATGGGCAGAATATACAAAAGATCGGACTGGTAAAAGGCACGGGTAAACTCGGGGAACAACGCCTCGGTGCGGGTATACCGATGGGGCTGGAACACCACCACCAACCGCTGGTTGGGCCAGCTCTCCCGGACCGCCTTAAGGGTGGTCTTCACTTCGGTGGGGTGGTGGCCGTAATCGTCCATGACCGTGATCCCGTTCTTTTTACCCTTGTTCTCCAACCGCCGCTTGACCCCTTCTAATCCCTCCAGGGCCTCCTTAATGGTGACAAAATCAATTTTCAGCTCAAATGCCACGGCAATGGCGGCCAGGGAGTTTGAGATGTTGTGCTTGCCCGCAACGTTGAGGGATATCTCTCCCAGGGTCTCTCCCCTGTGGACAACCGTGAAATGGCCCTTTCTTCCCTCAAAGCGGATGTCCTTTGCCTGGAGGTCTGCCTGGGCCGTGAAACCAAAGGTGGTATGACGCACGGTTATCCGCGGCAGGATCGCCTGGATGTGCTCGTTGTCCAGGCTGAGCACGGCCAGTCCGTAAAAGGGAACCGAATTGATGAACTTGACGAAGTTGTCCTTGATATCCTCGATGTCCTTATAAAAATCCAGGTGCTCAAGATCGATGTTGGTGACCGCTGCAATGGCTGGCGAGTACTTGAGAAACGAACCGTCGCTCTCGTCCGCCTCGGCCACAATGTACTCCCCCTTGCCGTGGAGGGCGTTGGTGCCAAGGTTCTTCAATAGCCCCCCCACCACAACCGTTGGATCAAGGCCTGCGGTGTTAAGGATGGAGGCCACCATGGAGGTGGTGCTGGTCTTGCCATGGGCCCCGGACACTGCAATGGAGTATTTGATGCGCATGAGCTCCGCCAGCATCTCCGCCCTGGGGATGATGGAGACGGCGTGCTCTTTTGCCGCTGCCACCTCGGGATTGTCAGCCGCTATGGCCGTTGAGGTGACAAGGACATCGGCACCCTTTATCTGGTCGCCGTTGTGACCCTGGTAAATCACCGCCCCCAGTCCTTCCAGACGGCTGGTGATGGAGGAGAGCTTCAGGTCCGATCCCGACACCCTGTATCCCAGGCTCAGGAGCAACTCTGCAATCCCGCTCATGCCGATGCCGCCAATGCCGACAAAATATATGTGATAGTTCTTCTGATACATTTAGATTCCTTGTTCTCGTGCCATGGCCAGACAGGTTTCCGCAATGGTCCTGTCCGCGTCCGGCATGCTCATATCCTTTGCAGCCCCGCCCATGGAGCGGAGCTTGTCCGGATTGTTTATAGAAAATTCAATGGTTTCCTGTAACCCTTCCGGGGTGAGATCCTTGTCCAGGATCATCCAGCACGCACCCTGGTCAGCCACGTTCCTGGCATTGTACCGCTGGTGATCATCGGCGGCATAGGGATAGGGAATGAGAAGTGAGGGTTTTCCCATGGCCGTGATCTCGGAGATGCTGCCGGCCCCGGCCCGTGATATGATCAGGTCCGCCGATGCCATGAGCCCGGGCATGTCATTAAAAAACGCCTTTGCCGTGGCCTTGATTCCCATTTCCCTGTAACGCTCTGCCACCTCTTTTTCGTCCTGTTTTCCGGTCTGATGGACGATGCTCAAGGCATCGGGATCAGTGAGAAGATTAACCGCCCCAAGTACGGCCTGGTTGATGGAGTGGGCCCCCTGGCTTCCGCCGGTCACGAGCAGGTTGAACCGGCCGGAATTCCTTAATGGGCCGGTTTGTTCCCCAGGCCCTTGGGTACGAACCGGGTTGCCCGTGTGGATGGTAACGGCCCGGTTGGATAATCCCTGGGTGGTCTTGAACGCGGTAAAGACCACGTGGCAGAACCGTGAAAGAATCCTGTTGGTGATGCCGGGAATGGCGTTCTGCTCCTGGATGGCCGTCAGCGCCCCCCATAGCCTTGCCCCCAGAACCACCGGGCCGGAGGAATATCCGCCGACCCCCATGACAAGATCGGGCTTAAAACCGTTGATGATGGACAACGCCTGGAACAGGGAGCCGGGGATCTTTGCCATGGAGCGGATCTTGTCGAAAATGCCCTTGCCCTTGATACCGGAGATGGTAATGCCGGTATGGGAAAATCCGTACCGTTCAAGGGTGGTGATTTCAAATGCTTCACCGGTTCCCACAAAAAGAATCTCGGTCCGGGGATCGATCCTCAAAAAAGCCTGGGCAATGGCGATGCCCGGGAACAGATGTCCCCCGGTCTTTCCGCCTGCAATGATTATTTTCATGGCTTTTTTATCCATTTTCCGTATTGGCTCCGATGTTCATTAATATTCCCATGCCCGCCATGTGCACAAGCAATGAGGTGCCGCCGTAACTTAAAAACGGCAGGGTCAGCCCCTTGGTGGGCAGAACCCCCATGGCAACCCCTGCGTTGATGATGACCTGGAGCCCGAGGCTGATGACAATTCCTGAAGCCACAAAGGCCCCGAAAAGGTTTTCCGACCGCCGTGCAATGGCCGCCCCCCGCCACAGGATGATGGCGTAGAGACCCAGGATGGTAAGCACCCCTGCAAGGCCCAGCTCCTCCCCGATCACCGACAGGATAAAGTCGGTGTGGGGCTCCGGCAGATAGTAGAGCTTCTGCATGCCAAGGCCGATACCCTTGCCGAAGATTCCTCCGGACCCAAAGGCCTTGAGGGAATGGGTGATCTGGTAGCCGGTGTTCAAGGGATCTTCCCAGGGGTTCATGAACGCCAGGATTCGCTGCATGCGGTAATCCACCCGGTAAATCAAAAAGTAGCCGATGGGCACGAGAAAGGGTAAGGGAAGCATCAGGTGCCAGATCCTGACCCCGGCCACAAACATCATGCCCCAGGTGATGCAGCCCAGGATCAAAACCGTGCCGAAATCGGGCTGCATGAGGATAAGAATGGCAAGCACCATCAGCAGGATCACGTGGGGCATGAACCCCACGGAGAAATTCCGGATCATCTCCTGTTTCTTTGAAAGGGAGTATCCCAGGAACAGCACCAGGGCAAGTTTGGTGAACTCGGAGGGCTGAAAGGTGAACCCGCCAACGGAGATCCACCGACAGGCCCCGCCAGCACTGTGGCCCAGGGACGGCACCTGGACCGCCACCAGGAGTGCCAGGGCAACCCCTATCAGAATATAGGCAAACACCTTCAAAAACCTGAATGGAAAGGATGCAGCCGTGAACATGACACCCAGGCTGATAAGGCAGAAAACCGCCTGGCGCTGCATATAGAAAAGGTTATTGTCGAACCGTTCAAGACCGATGGCCGAGCTTGCGCTGTAAACCATGACAATGCCCATGCCTGCAAGCAGCAGAACCGGAAAGAGGATGGTGGCCTCACCGAAAAACGCATGTATTTTGGTGTCAGTATCGCTCATCTATCCTGTACCTGTGCCTGTGGCCTGTGGGTCGAGTTGGTTTACAAGGTCCGTAAAATCATTGCCCCTATGGCCGTAATTCTTGTACATGTCAAAACTGGAGCATCCCGGGGAGAGCAGCACAATGTCTCCCGGGACCGAAACACGTTGGGCCGTTGTTACGGCCTCGGCCATGGCGTCGGCCATCATGATCCGGGCGGCGCCCCTGAGGGCAGTCTCAATCTCTTCTTTTGCCTCCCCAATGGCGATGATCGCCTTGACCCGCTCTTTCACCAATGGGATCAGGCAGGAAAAATCGGTCTGTTTGCTCCGCCCGCCAATGATGAGGACCACCCTGTCAAAGCCCTTGAGAGCGCCCATGACCGCATGGGGGTTGGTTCCCTTGGAGTCGTTGTAGTAGTCCACCCCGTCAACGGTGGCAACGTACTGGGTTCTGTGGGGTAGTCCGCTAAAGCCTGCGATCACGGCTTCTATTCCAATGATATTTCCGCCTGCGGCCAGGGTGGCCAGGGCGGCGGCAGCCAGGTTCTCCCGGTTGTGGGCGCCCTTGAGCCGAACAGCGGAGAGATCCAGGCAATGGTGATCGGTTTCATTTATAAGGGTGATGGCATCGGTGGCAATGGTCGCACTGTAGCCCACCCTCCCCTCCCCTTCCGGGGAAAAATCGGTATGGGCCGGGCTGTTGCCCCCCCTACCCTCCCCTGCCGGGGAAAAATGGGTATGGGTCGCGCTGTTTTGCCCCCCCTCCCCTGCCGGGTGACCGGTGGCCATGGTTGCACTGTCGCCCCCCCCCTCCCCTGCCGGACCAAAAGTCATGAACCGGGAGTTGAGGCCGCTTTTCCGGGCGGCAAGATCGTTGAGGCCGACGTTGACAACGGCAGCACAACTTTGGGACTGGTTGTTGAACAGGCTCCACTTGGATTGAACATACCCGTCAAAATCCGGATACCGGTCCAGGTGATCCTCGGCAATATTGAGAAGGACGCCCACGTCGGGTATGAAATCCGTGGCCGCATCCAGCTGAAAACTGCTCAGCTCAGCCACCACCACATGGGCCGTGGTGTCCGAGGTCAGGTAATCCACCAAGGGCGTTCCAATATTACCCCCGGTAAAAACATCCAGCCCGGACGCCTTCAGCATCTCACTGATCAGGGTCGTGACCGTGGTCTTACCGTTGGTGCCGGTGACCGCCACCAGGGGTTGTTTGAGAAAAACCGAGAACAGATCCAGCTCCCCTGTGACAACAACGCCCTTGGACCGGGCCCGGTTAAAATATTCCATGTCCAAGGGAATGCCGGGGCTTGTCACGATAAGGGCGGCATTCTCAAAGGTCTCAGCCCTGTGGCTTCCGATCTCGCAGCGAATGCCAAGGGCCTCAAGGGCTGTTGCCTCCTCGGTTCGTGACGGATTGCTGTCCGCTGCAACCACATGGAGCCCCTTTGATTTCAAGAACCGGGCAATGGATATCCCGGATACGCCAAGGCCGGCAACAAGGACATACCCCTGTTCCGGGTGTCTCAAAAGGCTTGATATGTTAGTTGAAATCGTCATTGTCTGTTCCTAACGTATCTTCAAGGTAGAAAGGGATACCAGGGCAAGGGTGATGGCAATGATCCAAAACCGTACGATTACCTTGGATTCAGGCCACCCCTTGAGTTCAAAATGGTGGTGCAGCGGCGCCATGCGAAAGACCCGCTTACCATTGGTCAGCTTGAAATACCCCACCTGGATGATCACGGAAAGGGCCTCGATGACAAAGAGGCCGCCCACAACCAGCAGGAGAATCTCCTGCTTGGTGATGACGGCAATGGTGCCGAGGAGCGCCCCCAGGGGAATGGATCCTGTGTCACCCATGAACACCTGGGCCGGATGGGCGTTGAACCAGAGGAACCCGAGACCCGCGCCGGCAAGGATACCGCAAACAACGGTGATCTCTCCGCAGGAGGCAATGTGCTTCACCTGGAGATAGTTGGCGATCTCCACATGGCTGGCCACATAGGCAAAAATCATGTAGGTGACCGAGGCGATGATAATGGGGCCGATGGCAAGGCCGTCCAGGCCGTCGGTGAGGTTCACCGCGTTGGAAGTCCCGACGATCACAAGGGTTGCAAAGGGGATGTACCAGACACCGAGATCCGGGGTGATGTTCTTTAGAAAGGGAATGCTGAGGCTGGTGTCGAAATCCGGGCAGTTGTACACTAAAAAGGAGATTGTAAAACCTGCGATCAGTTGGACAGCAAATTTGCCCTTTGCCGTGAAGCCCATGTTTCGCTTCTTGACCTGCATGAGGTAGTCGTCAATGAACCCGATGAGACCGAACAGTCCCATGGACAAGAGGGCGATCAGGATGTAGTGGTTTGTGAGGTCCGCCCACAGCAGCGTTGACACGCCCAGGGAAAACAGGATGAGCACCCCTCCCATGGTGGGTGTGCCCTCTTTTTCCAGATGTGTTTCCGGGCCGTCGTTCTGGATGAACTGGCCGATCTGCATCCGGGAGAGCCGCTTGATCACCCAGGGTCCCAGCACAAAGCAGAGAACAAGGGCAGTCAAACCACCGTAGATGGTTCTAAAAGTGATATACCGAAACAGGTTGAAAAAAGACATCTCGGTATGGAGAGGGTATAAAAAGTGAAACAGCATCGTTTAATTCCTGATTTAGGCGACCATCAATTCTTTGTTACCAAAGGCCCTGGACCGCTCGCTCCTTTTGTCGTTCCCAGCTTTTCTGCCGAAAATTCAGTGAGTCTGTTAACAATTTCTTCAAGCCGCATTCCCCTGGAACCCTTGACAAGGATCCAGGCGTTTTCGGCGGTGTTTTCCATGATGGCACAAGCAAGCGCCTCCTTGGTGCCGGCCAGGGTCATCTCCCTGGGAAACCCGGCCCCTACTGCACCGTCAATCATCTGGGCGGCCATGGCCCCATGCACATAGAGCCTTGATACCCCGGCTTCTGCCGCTGCCCGTCCGATTTCCCGGTGAAGCGCCTGGGAGTGATCTCCCAATTCGAGCATGTCCCCAAGCACGGCCACACAGCCTGCCTTGCCCGCCGACTGCCCAAGGGTCACAAGGGCTGCCCCCACCGAACCGGGATTGGCGTTGTAGGTGTCGTCCATGATGGTGGTGTTGTTGAATCCCTGGACAAGCTGCATCCGTCCGGCCACCGGTGTAAACCTGGCAAGGCCCTCCCCGATCTCTTCCATGGGGATGCCCGCTGCAAGGGCGGTTGCCGATGCGGCAAGGGCGTTATTTACCATAAACCGGGCCGGGGTGGAAAGAAGAATTTCGCAACGCTCTCCGGTCCCGGCAACCAGGGTGAAACCAATTCCCTGGCCCAAAGTGGTGATATTTTCCGCCCGGACCCGGTCTTTTTCCGACCGGGCCCGGTCCCCCTTAGCCTGATCCGCCGTAAAGCAGATCGTCCGCGTAATGCCGGGATTGGCTGCCGCCGCCGAAGCCAGGATCTCAAACCGTGGATCATCCAGGTTCAGCACGGCCGTTCCATTGTGCCCAAGGCTGGTCAACAGTTCTGCCTTGGCCCGGGCAACGTTTTCAACGGTTCCCAGTCCCTCAAGATGGCAGGCGGCGGTGTTGGTGATGACACCGATATCGGGAAGGGCGATTCGGGCAAGCCGCTCGATCTCTCCCGGATGGCTCATGCCCATCTCCACCACAGCCCACTCGTGCTCGTCTGAAAGCTTCAACAGGGTGAGGGGCAGGCCGATCTCGTTGTTTAGGTTTCCCTGGGTGGTGAGGGTTTTGAATTGCCGGGCAAAAATCCCACCGGTCATCTTCCGTGTGGAGGTTTTTCCGTTGGAGCCGGTGATGGCAACCACCCGGACATTGGCCCGCATGCGCTGGTACCGGGCAAGGTCTCCCAGGGCTGCAAGGGTGTCAACCACAGGAAAGAACCGGCAGTTGCCAGCAGTCCAGCGTTCCTCCAGCTCCTGATCCAGGGAGGACAAAAATTCGTTGCTGACCACAAACCCTTTGACTCCCTTGTCCACAAGGTCTGCAATAAAGGTGTGGCCGTTAAATCGGTCGCCCTCCAGGGCCACGAACAACTCTTGGGGCCCGAGGGTGCGTGAATCCGTAGAAACACCGGTGAAAATAAGCTCGCTTGCCCGGTCCGGGCTGGAAGCCGGCACGATTTCCAGGGCATCTTCGATCTGGGCGGAGGTCCAGGGAATGGGCTGCATCATGATATATCCCCTTCCAGGTTCCATTGTTCAAGGGCCTGTCCAAGGATTTTCCGGTCGTCAAAATCGATGGTGCCGGTCTTTAAAATTTGGTAGGTCTCGTGGCCCTTGCCGGCGGCAACGATAATATCATCGGGCCTTGAGGCCTTTACCGCTGCTTCAAGGGCTGTTCGCCTGTCCGCCTCAACATGGAACCCGGTGGCGGCTGGGTCGGTTTCCAGCTGTTCCCGGGTGAGTCTGCAATGTCTGGCAAGGTCGATGCCGGTAAGAACATCCTCGATAATAAGGTCAGGATCCTCGGATCGTGGGTTATCCGAGGTGATAATGGCAAGGTCGCTCAGGGTGGCTGCGAGGTTACCCATGATGGACCGCTTTGAACGGTCCCGGTCCCCGCCGCAGCCGACAATGGAGATGATCCGCCGGGGCGCCTGGTCCTTCAGGGTGGTTAAAACAGACTCCAGGGCATCCGGGGTGTGGGCATAATCCACGAATACGTGGCGCCCAAAGGCTGGCTCGAATCGCTCCAGGCGGCCGGGAACCCCCTTGCAATCTTCGATTCCCCGGACAATGGCCCCGGGGTCGATGCCAAGGCCGTGGGCAGCCCCTGCCGAAGAGAGGATGTTCTCCACATTAAAGCTTCCCACAAGGTTTGAGGAAAACCCGTACCCCTTTCCATCAATCACAAGGGTTCCAGAGATTCCCGAGATCCCGTTGGAAAGATCCACAACGCGCAGGCTGGCGTCCCCGGCCCTTCCCGTGGTGATGGCCCTTGTTTCAACCACCTCTGTAAGCTCCCGGCCATGTCCGTCATCCAGGTTGATCACGGACACGGCCGTGGCGGCCTTGGGACCTGTTTGCAAGTGACGGGTAAAGAACCGCCTTTTACAGGCAAAGTAGCGCCCCATGGTTTTGTGGTAATCCAGATGGTCCTGGGTCAGGTTGGTGAACACCCCTACATCAAACCAGCAGTTCCGAACCCGGTGGAGATCGATGCTGTGGGAGGAGACCTCCATGATCACATGGGTGACGCCGGCAGTCTTCATCCGGCTCAGCATCTGCTGCAAATCAATGGATTCAGGCGTGGTCACAGGGTTGTCATAGGTGTTGCCGCAGTATCGCCAGTTCACGGTTCCGATCACCCCGGTGGAATGACCGGCCTGGTTTAATATGCTCTCCAGGATCCAGGTGATGGTGGTCTTGCCGTTGGTTCCCGTGATGCCAGTGACACACAGACTTTGGGAGGGATTGTTATAAAAGCGTGCGGCAATGGAGGCCATGGCTTTTCGGGTGTCTGCAACCTCAACGGCCCGGGGAACGCCCGTAAGGCGCTGCTGGGCCACGATAGCTGCGGCGCCCCGTTCCAGGGCATCCTCGATATAGTCGTGGCCGTCGCTGTTAAAGCCCTTGATGGCGATGAAGAGACCGCCCGGTTTCACCTCGCTGGAGTTGTTATGGATGGATGTGATCTCAGGATCGGTACCCGGATCGGACTCCAGGGCAAATCCCCGGTCCCACAAGGGGGTGCACTCTTTTATAAGGTAGGATAGTTTCAACTTTTGGCTCCGTCGGAAATCCCGGCTACGATCTGCTCTGGCTCCAGGTCTGGGGGAATGTTAAGATAATGTAAGGACTCGGCAAGGATGCTCTTAAAAGCGGGTGCCGCCACCACACCGCCGTAGTGATTCTTCCTTGGTTCGTCCACCACAACAACAACGGTAAGCTCAGGGCTCACTTCCGGTGCAAATCCGGCAAAAACCGCAGTGTACAAATTCTTGGCGTATCCCTTGCCGTTCTTTGCCACTTTTTGGGCGGTCCCGGTCTTACCGCAAACCGAATAGCCTTGGATGGCTGCATTGGGTCCGGTGCCCTCTTCCGAGACAACCGACCGCATCATCCGTCTCACCTTTCTTGCCGTTTGCTTGGAGATCACCCTTCGCTGCACCTGGGGTTCAAACGCCTGATCGGTCTCCCCGGTATTCAGCAGGGTCTTTTTAACAAGAAGGGGGCGCATGATCACCCCGTCGTTTGCAATGGCGGAAATACCAACGGCCAGCTGAAGGGCTGACACCGACATGCCCTGGCCAAAAGCGATGGCCGCTGTGTCGATGGTGGACCATCGTCCCGGGGAAGTGAGGGTGCCGGGAGTCTCTCCGGGCAAACCCAGGCCCGTCCGCTTGCCGAACCCGAATCCGGTGAGCGCATCATAGAGGGCCTGCTTGCCTGTTGTTTCCGTAATTTTCACTGTTCCTATATTACTTGAATATTTGATGATCTGACCGAGGGTCAACCAGCCCCTGTCATGGGTGTCATGGATGACCTTGGACCCCACCTTGTACGCACCGTTCTCACAGAAAAAAATCGATTTCGGAGTGCAATACCCTTTGTCCATGGCAGACGCTGCCACAAACACCTTCATCACCGACCCCGGCTCAAAGGGATCAGTCACCACCCGGTTTCTCATGCTATCCCGTGCAAAATCGGAAAATGCATTGGGATTGAATTCGGGATAGAGGGCCATGGCCAGAATCTCCCCGGTCTTGGGCCGCATCACAATGGCCATGCCGGACTGGGCCTTGTAACGGGTGACCACATCCTTCAGGGCGGTTTCGGAGATATACTGGATATTACGGTCCAGGGTGAGAACCAGGGAACCGCCGTTGAATTGCTCTTTCAGGCGTTTATCCGGGTCAAGATGACGGCCAGTGGCATCCTTAGTGATCGTCAGCCGGGTCTGCTGGCCCTGGAGCACGGAATCGTAGCCGTACTCAAGTCCTTCCAGGCCCTTGGCTTCTGAACCGGTAAACCCAATCACCTGGCCTGCCAGGGTTCGGTTCGGGTAAAAGCGGATCACGTCGTTCTGAAAAATAAGCCCTTTAATGTTGAGCGCTTTCAGATCCCGAACTTCGTCCGGGGTGATCTTTCGCTTGATGGGGGTAAACGGTTTCCCGTTGGAAAGCTTTTGTTTGAGCTTCACCGGGTCAATCTCGAGAATACTTGCAATGGCCCGGGCATCCTTTGCAGGGTTTTGGATCTTTCTGGGCGAGGCTGCAACGGAAAGCGCGGCAATGGTGGTACCCAGACGATTCATGTTCCGGTCCAGGATCTCTCCCCGCTTTCCCTGGATGCGCACCGTACCCGTGTATTCGGTTATCGCTTTTTTGGCAAGGTCACTGCTCTCAATGATTTGAATTTCAACGGCTTTTGCACCGAGAAGAAGGATGACCAAAAAAAAGAACACCTCGACGACGATGATTCGAGCCCGTATCCCTTTCTTTATCTCTTGGGTCATTTTACCCTTTCTGCCTGTTTCGGTTACCCCATTATTGATCTATGTAAACGACCTGGCCCTGTTTGGGCATATAAAGACCAAGCCGTGTTCTCGCTATTGTTGCTATACGTTCCGGGGACCCCAGTCGCTCCCGCTCAATGATCAGCTCTTTTCTGTAAGACTCCGACCGCTTCCGCACCTGCTCTGCCTGGGAGATCTGAAACCCCTTTCGAGTGCACTCCACCCGCATACCGGTGTAAATAAACAACTCACAAAGGAAAAAGAGAAGAATCACCAGCCATCGGCCCGGAATCTTCTTTATCTCCTGTTTTACACCGTTCTTTCGGATCCTGTCTGCATTCCAAACCATGGAATCACACCTTTTCTGCCACCCTCAACCTGGCGCTCCTTGCCATGGGATTCGCCTCGGTCTCCTCCTTTGTCGGGAATATGGCCTTTCTCGACACCGACTTGAGCCGGGGCGTAAACCCGCACACGCACCTGGGGAAATCCCTGGGACAGGTACATCCCTGTTCAAAAGCCCTGAACTGCTGTTTAACGATCCGGTCCTCAAGGGAATGGAAGGAGATCACACAGATCCTGCCACCCGGGTTCAATAGATCCGGCACGGCTGCCATGAATCGTTCCAGGCGTTCAAGTTCCCTGTTCACAACGATCCGCAGGGCCTGGAACACCCGGGTCGCCGGATGGATCTTCTGCTGGTGAACGATCTTGGCCGGTATGGCCGCCCTGACGATTTCGGATAGCTCCCGGTTCCTTGTAATGGGCGAAACAGTCCGGGCCTTGACAATGGCCCTGGCAATTTTCCTGGACATCCGCTCCTCGCCATACTTGAAAAAGATATCAATCAACTCCCTTTCATCCAGCTGGTTGACAATATCCGCTGCAGTCCTGTCCGACCTTAAATCCATGCGCATGTCCAGGGGCTCGTCCCCCTTGAAGCTGAACCCACGCTTCCCCTGCCGAAGCTGGTGAAGGGAGAGTCCAAGATCAAGCAGGATGCCATCCACCCCGTCGATCCCCAACGATTCGAGGATACGGGGAACCTTGGAAAAGTTGTCGTGGAAAATGTGGACGTTTTCGGCATGGGCTTCAAATACCCGATGGGCATTTTCCACGGCATCCCGGTCCTGGTCCGTCCCGATGAGCCTACCGCCGGGCAGTACGGCCTTAAGGCTTGTCAACGCATGGCCGGAACCGCCGAGTGTGCAGTCCACGCAGGTATTTCCCGGTTTTAAATCAAGATAGTCCCGAATTTCTTGGGGCATCACCGATGTATGTGTAAAAATCATATATTATAGTCCCAGGGAAGCAATTTCCTCTCTTACTTCCTCGTTTTCCATCTCCTTTTCCATCAACTGGTTCTCGGCATCCCACTCCTCTCTGGACCAAATTTCAAAATGATCCAGGACGCCGACAAGCACGATCTCCTTTTCAAGTCCTGCATACTCCCTGAGACTCGGAGGGATAAGTATGCGCCCCTGCTTATCACAGGAACATTCACAGGCATTACCAAGGAAAAAACGTTTAAACTGTCGCATGTGCCGGGTCTTAGCCGAGAGTATTTTCTTCTCTATCGCAAACCATTCGTTAAGGGTGTAGCCGTAAAGCGCACCATCCATATTCGAAATCATCACTCCCTCGCCACCTCCGGCCCGGATATGGTCCCGGAACCGTGCTGGAATGATGATTCGACCCTTTGGGTCTATGGTATGGAAGGAGCTCGACCTGAACACTGTTTATTCCGCCTGTATAGGTTCTCATTAAATATACATCCACTCTACTCCACTATGTGGGCACATACATTACGAAAACTGCTATTTAAGTCAAGCGAAAAATATTTTCAATTAAAAATTTCTAATGATATCAATAGGGAATAAATTAGGGGAGCAAAGTGGATGGCGAAATTCCGTGAATTCTCGACACCAAAAAAAAGGGGGACGCCCATAAAATTATAAGTTTCTGAATAGAGCTTTATAATTTTATGGGCGTCCCAAATAAAAAAGCCCTGACCATGTTTCCATGATCAGGGCTTCTATAAAAATAATCCGGCGGCGTCCTACTCTCCCACAGGGCT
>JAEINR010000189.1 GCA_016342325.1 Desulfobacterium sp. | reverse complement strand
TTTCAAGCGTTCCAGTCGGAGCTTCACATTTCGTACAGCCAGATTTTCACCTATCTGGCCTGTTCCCTGAAATACCAATTTCAGTACGTCGAGCAGCGGCCCCATGAGCACGTTTCCATTGCGCTGCCGTTCGGTTCCGCCATCCATTCCGCTATCGAATGCTACCACCTGAGCATAGTGGAAAACGGCGTCCCTTATTCGCTATGGCAGCTTCAGGACCTGTTCGAAGACCGCATCAATGCCGAATTGGATCAGCGGAAAATACCCATCCTTTACAAGAAACAGACCCCGGACCGGCAGTCAGCCATCGACATGGGAAAAGGAATGCTGAAGGCGTTTTACGAAGGCATCGACATGACCGGTTTTGAAATCGTCGGCGTCGAATTGCCTCTGACTGCCAGGCTGTATTCCGAGGAGGGACGGGCCCGGGATATGCTCGTCACCGGCATTATCGATCTGTTGTTAAAGGACCAGCAGGGCTTCATCATCGCCGTGGACAACAAGACGGCCAAGAACCCTTATGCCCAGGCCACCGTGGATGAAGACCTTCAGTTGACCTCATACGCCTACCTGCTGGCATCCAACAAGTACGTATTCCCCACGGCCGACGTGTATTGCCGGTTCGACGTGATGAGGAAATTGAAAACACCCAAGTTCGAGCAGCACTACACGATCCGGACGGCAGAACAGCGCCGCCGATTCGCCAAGCTGACCGGTGCCGTGCTGGCCGGCATCGATGCACGGATCTTCATGCCCAGTAAAAGCTGGATGTGCGGGGACTGTCAGTTCGCTGAAGCCTGCAAGGACTGGTAGGGGGATAAGAGCCCCGGTGGTTTGACGCTGCCGGGGCTTACCCCAAGGGGCCATTTGTCATGGTGTCGTCACGGGGGGCGCCATTGGAAAAGGATTGTTGTTTCGGTCAGATGGGAAAGGGATGACGCTCATGACGATGTAGTGAGCGAAACTCTTTCGTTTATCTCCTTTGGCTGGATATCAGGCCAACGAAAACCGTAGGAATGATAAAATCATCCTGTGATGGCCAACAATTCGGGATTCGCGCACTCATAGGCGTAGAGCGCTGTTTGTCAGGCCAAATTTGAATGGATCATTTCCGAGGAATGCTTGTCGAATAAGGCTGTATTGGAGCATCAAGGATTGGATTGGTATGTTTGATTTTCCCAGACAACCAAGAGTTGCGATAAGGATAATTTTGAAGGCCAAGCCGCCAATCCCAAAGCCAGGCTGGAGGGACCTCATCTCGATACACAAGATGTTTGCTTTAAGCGAATCAAGGCAGACTCAAGTGTGTTTATACCAAACGGTTTCTGAATGAAGGCGGTTTGGCTCTCAGCAGTCAACGAATGCACGGTCGGGTCATCCCGGTCATAGCCGCTGCAGAAAACGACAGGAATGATCATTTCAAGAAGCCGCAGATGGCCAAATAGCGTTTCTCCACCCATATCCGGAAGATGGAGGTCCAAAACGGCGATCTGGATATCGATAGGATCCGAGGCAAGTATTCGCAGCGCTTCTTTCCCAGTTGCGGCCGTAATCACATCCCATCCCAAGCGCTGAAGCATCAAGGATGTCACCGCTCTGACCGCCGGTTCATCCTCTACCAGTAAGATTCTACCCATAATCTCCCACTCACGATAAAGATCTCATAGTTTTCCGAACACCAAATAAAGGATCAACTCCGGCCGCAAAACTGCGCATGTTATTACGCGTGACCGACTGGTTTAAAACACCCATAAGAATCTTTATACTGCGTGTCATGGATAGTGCCCTTTATATCTCGGATTCTCGACAATTCAATTATAAAAGTAATCCTTGATACAAGGTAACCATTCACAAGATATCTGATCGCGAACTTTTGTGTTTCAGTCATATCGTCACATAAAAGCGCCGACAATATCTTATCTATAGCTGGCACAATGGATTTGTATATTTCTTCCTGGGTATCATCAAGCCTGCTACCTTCCATAATTCCCCACACAGCTGGAACAATATATTCAATTGGTTTTTCAACAAGAGTTCCCCAATGGTAAGAATATATTTCAAAAGCAAGTTTTTCGAGACCCGGGCCGATGAGCGCTGTTAGAGATACGGATTGTTCTGTCGGTTTTGATAGAGTTTTTTTTCGAAAAATATTCTTGAAGTTTTTCATTACTATTCACTCCGACAATGAGTATTGAAAGATGGATCTTCTCCCGATCAGTTGGAGAAAACCTGGTAGATTTTTAGCGTATCCCACTTTTCGTAGGTGGCCTACGATTAACTATTCAGGATCATTTCAAAAAAGAGCTTTTTTTGGTAACCAAAAATTGCCCTTGCAACATCCGGGTTTAAGAGCGTCCTTTAAAACTCTATTTTTATCTGGTCAAATTTTCGCCAGTGTTTAAAAATTCATATGGCTTTTATTTTCTTTTCCATGGTGAGGTTTTCCACTATATCATTGATCTGTTGAATATCGAAGTTTTCCATGATCGCCATCAACGACGATTGGTTGCCATGCAGGTTTTCGGGGTCTATGAACCGGGTGACCTTACGGCGCCGGACCAGTTCCTTGGGGGTGGAAAATTCGGTGATCAGCAGGTTGTCGGTGTTTTTCCGCAACGGCTGCCCTTGCGGACTCCGGGTCTTGAAGCCTTGCCCCTTGAAGCGGAGACGTGCGCAGTGCTTTTCCCTCCGCCGCCGACGATGGCCACCAGTTCATTCACCATGTTCTTCATCTGCTCGGCCTGGGCGTTCATCTCCTCGGAAGCCGAAGCCGACTCCTCGGCGGTGGCTGCATTCTGCTGGACGACCTTGTCCATCTCGGTCACCGCCGTGTTGATCTGCCCGATCCCCTCGGCCTGCTCGCGGGAAGCAGCCGCGATCTCTCCAACCAGATCACCCACCTTGGCGGAGCTGGTCGCCACTTCGATGAATGCCTCATTGGTCTTTGTCACCAGCTCGGTGCCGTCCTTGGTCTTTTTGACAGTGCCTTCGATCAGTGCGGCCGTGTTCTTGGCCGCGTCTGCCGCCCGCATGGCCAGGTTTCTCACCTCGTCGGCCACCACGGCAAACCCGGCGCCGGCTTCGCCTGCCCGGGCCGCCTCAACCGCCGCGTTTAGCGCCAGCAGATTGGTCTGGAAGGCGATCTCATCGATGGTCTTGATGATCTTGGAGGTTTCTTCACTGGCCTTGAAGATGTCTTTCATGGAGCCTGTCAGTTCCCTCATGGAGTCGTTGGCTCTTTGAACGACCTGGTTAGACTCCTTCATGAGGCTGTCGGCCTGACCGGCGTTCTGGGCGTTCTGCTTGGTCATGGATGACGTCTCTTCCAATGAGGACGACGTCTCTTCGATGGATGCGGCCTGCTCGGAGGCGCCTTCGGCCAGGGCTTGGCTGGAGGATAAAATCTGACCTGCGGCAGAGGCAACCTGCCTTGCGCCCTCGATCAATCCCGCAATCACCTGGTTTATGGACCGCGTGATCCCTCTTGCGATACCGACGCCAAAAATCACCAGCGTCAGGCCGACCACGACGGCCGCCGCCAGGCTGGTTCGATCCGCCATTTCAACTTGGTCGAACATTGAGGCAGTGGTAGTCGACACCAGGCGCTCCGCCGTTTCCCGTATCGCCAGAGTGGTCTTCCCGAGTTCAGCTTTGCCTGTCTCGAGGTTTTCCCAGTGCGTATACAAAGCCACCATCAGGGGTGCGATGATTTCAAGCTCATTTTCCACCCGCTCCCAATGTTTCGTATACGCATCGTCAGCAACGACGACGATCTGCGCGGCCGTATTGCGGCGCTTATCTTCGAGGACGGTAGTCAGGGCGTCCTGTTTGGCCAGAAACGATTCGCCGTTGTGCTGCAAGAGCAGGTTCTGTACCGTCACCACCACCGTCTGGAATTTTCCAAAAAACTGGCTGGCCTGATCTCTCAAAATGGCCTTGTCCCGGGGAAGGTCATCGACCGTCAACGAAAGCTCCACCTCTTCTTCGTCGAGCAGTCGGATGATGTCGGCCACATTTTCGCTGGCGACCGAAAAATGCTCTCCGATGCGTTCCACCGTTTTCTTTAAACCCATCGCCTCTGGAATCAGACGATCGAC
>JAEINR010000188.1 GCA_016342325.1 Desulfobacterium sp. | reverse complement strand
CACATGATAAAGTATTGCATTGTTGTGATGGTAACCGATTGATATTATTACATCCAACTACTATTTGTGATCATAGACAAATCCATTGAAACCCGAATCGTCCGCTTAGAAACCATCAGACATAAAACCTTACTGGTAAACCGTGACCATATTGTCTGGGCAGCACCAGATGAAACCCAGCCATGATGGTTGAATCTAAATGGGGATGTTTTTTCCATCCATGGGTGCCGACCTTGCGGTATGGGCCAGGGGGAGCTACTGCTTGGCGATCATGATGTCCAGAATCACCTTATCGGTCCCGACCATGCCCAGGGAACCAAGGTCACCCAGGTTTTTGATTGCGGCTTCAAGATTGCAGTCCAGAATGCCTTCCCGCCCGGGGACACCATTTTTTCTCATGGCAAGATAAGCTGAATTGATGGCTGCCTCAACAGCCGCAACGACTTTCAGGGCGCATGATGATTTTGCCCCGTCGCAGATCATGCCGGTGATGCTTCCGATCATATTCTTGATGGCGTACTCAATCTCCTCCAGCCCCCCACCCAAGAGCATTACAATGCCGCATCCGGCACCTGTGGCCGCCAGAATGGCGCCACAAAGGGCAGAGAGACGGCCCAGGTAATGTTTCAGATGGATCGCGGTCAAATGACTCATAATCAGGGACCGGGCCAGATCTTCATCACTCTTTTTCAACCAGCGGGCATAGGCCACCACCGGCATGGTTGCGGTAATCCCCTGGTTTCCGCTTCCGGAATTACTCATGACCGGTTTCATGATGCCGTCCATTCGCGCATCCGATGCAGCCGCTGTCAGTCGGGTCGCAAACAATGCCATATCGTCGGAGCGAAAACCGCTTTTAATGTCTTCAGAAATGGATCGCCCCACCTTCATGCCGTATTCGCCGGCAAGCCCCTCCTGGGCAACACAGTCGTTGAGACGCGCGGCTTCCAGGATAAAGCGGATGGAATCAAACGGCACATTCATTGCGAAATCGTAGATCGATTCGATGGTAAGATTCCACGCATCTTCCCCTTTGACATCATGGGGCCAGGGAGCGCTGAACACCGCTTCGCCATTTCGTTCCACACCCACGATGGCATTGTGTTCCTGTGCAATGATGCACCGGGCAGAATCATCTCCAGCGGAAACAATCACTTCCACATAGAGCAGCTCCTCGGTGTTTGCGATCTCCACCGCGACCTGGCCGTCATGGATCATTCTTTTCCCCTGGGCCACGGCCTCCTCAGTTAAGTCTCTCAGCACTTCAAGGCCCAGCTTTGATTTTCCGCAAAGCCCGCCCACGGCAGCGGCAATGGGCAACCCAACCATACCCGTGCCAGGCACGGCAACCCCCATTCCGTTCTTCAACAGATTGCTGCTCACCCTTGCGATCACCCTTGCCGGCGTTTTCCCAAGGGTCTCAGCAGCCCGGGCCGCTGCCAGAGCCACCGTAACAGGTTCCGTACATCCCAGGGCGGGCACAACTTCTCGATTGATCAGATTGATATATTCCAACCATTCTGTTTTATGCATAACTGTTGTTCCTTATTGATAAAGAGACGGAATACACGGTTTTTCTTAACGGGTATCCGGACACGGATCGGTTTATAGGGATGCCATGACCGTTCCGCCTGGATCCGATGGTGGCGACACCAGCAATAATAGCTGTAACTTGAGCTGTCACCACGGATGATGACGGGGGGATATTCAACTGAAAAGCCACTGACAAACGAACATTGAGAACAATTCATGCCCGGATGAATTATTTAATTGCGATCACCTCGATTTCAACCAATGCATTCTTGGGAAGGCGGGCAACTTCAACACAGCTTCGTGCAGGAAAGGTGGTGTCAAAAAAGGTGGCGTAAACTTTATTTACAGCATCAAAATCATCCATATTTTTCAAAAAAACCGTGGTCTTCAGAATCTTGCCCATGGCGGATCCACCAGCTTCCAAGACCCGCTTAACATTCATCAGGGAGATCTCTGCCTGGTCGGCAGCGGTTGCCGGCATCTCTCCGGTTGCAGGGTCAATGGGCAACTGCCCGGATGTAAAAATCATACCATTTGCTTCCATGGCATGGGAATAGGGTCCGACCGCGTCAGGCGCCTCTTTGCTTGTAATTGTATTTATCATTGTCATACTCCCATAAAAAAGTTTTCTACAGCGACCGTTGATGATGACGATCTAGTTTATCCTGAACAAGATACCTATCCCACCCCCGCTCTAAAAGCAATACTTTTTTATCACTATAATATTTTTTTATCACAACAATAATTCGTTATTCCCGGTTGGACTTCTGCAAATACCGGTAAACGGTCGCTTCGGACGAGACAAGCTTCTCAGCCACCACCCGCACCGTCCCCTTCAACAAAAAGGCACCCCGGGCATTCAGAATGGTTACGACCTCCTGCTTTTCAGCCGGCGTCATCCGATCCGGGGGAACATCCGCCTCCTGAATCACCTGGCAAATCATGTTTTCGGTAAGGTCCTCAATGGACAGCGGGAAATTTTCGGTCAAGGCCGGTGCCCCCTTGGGCTGGGCAAAGGATGCCCCCAAGGTTTTCAAAACAGTATCCAATGAATCCCGGGCCGTCAAAAGCACTGAGAGATCAAGGTTCAAACAGAGCATGCCCATCAACTCCCCTGCCCCGTTGCGAATGAAATACGTAGCGGAATTCAAGGGAACCCCCTCTGCCGAACGGGTCGTGTACCCCATGACCCAATCCCTGTTTTCATGCTCCCGATCCTTATAGAACTGAAGGGCCAGATCCGTCAGCGGGGCACCTTTTTTCCGTCCGGAGATGTGACCGTTTGCAATGGCCACCACGGAACGCTCACGGGACGACATATCATGGAGCACGACCTCACATTTTTCACCCAGAAACGTACCGAGAAATTCAACCAGGGGAACATAGTGATCGATTGTTTGACCTGTGGACGGGAAAACCTGTGACAAAAGAACTCTCCTTGTAGTGATAAATTTTTATTACAGCAATAAAACATATTTCAAAAACAAATGCAACCGCCACGAACCATACCATGGAACTGGGATATATTTTAGTCGCCTGGTGACCCGAGCGACCATGGGAACCCTCCCCATGGATAACGATGCCTGGAAAAAAACATTATCCAGACCCCTCTCTTTCTGATATATTTATTCAATAAATTCGACTGTTGCCGGTATGGATCTCCCTGTGAAATCACCGGCTCTTTCCAAGGCAGTCGTTACGCCATAAATAAATAACCCTTTTCCAGGCAACCCAGGCAGGGCTCGATTGCGTTGTATTTGTTCTGCACAGTCGAACCGGGACCGGAAGCATATTTTTTTTAAGCCAGCATACCCCTCAACCAAGGAGACCAACCCATGAATCAGACAAAGTTTAAAGCCCTTGTGATCGAAGAGTCATCCCCCAACGCCTTTGCCCGGACCATCAAAAAGAGACCCCTCAGCGATCTTCCCGAGGGCGACCTCCTCATCCGGGTCAGCCATTCCTCCCTCAACTACAAGGACGCCCTCTCGGCCAGCGGCAACCGGGGGGTGACAAAGCGATTTCCCCACACCCCAGGCATCGATGCCGTAGGCGTTGTCGAACAGAGCGACACCAAAGCGTTTAACATGGGTGACAAAGTGATCGTCACAAGCTACGACCTTGGCATGAACACCTCCGGCGGGTTTGGCCAGTACATACGGGTGCCCTCCCAATGGGCCGTCAGACTGCCGTCGGGCCTGTCCCCCAAGGAGAGCATGATTTTCGGTACAGCAGGGTTTACGGCAGGGATGTCCGTGTCGGCCATCCTCGAGACCCTGACACCGGATCGGGGAGAGATCCTGGTGACCGGTTCAACCGGAGGCGTGGGAAGTCTCAGCGTCGCCATCCTCTCCAAGCTCGGCTTTGATGTCGTTGCCGTCACCGGAAAAACAAAGGCCGCCGATTTTCTCAAGAGCCTTGGGGCAAGCCGCACCATCACCCGGGAAGAGGCAACGGACACCACGGGCAGACCCGTGCTCAAGGGTCAATGGGCCGGTGTCATCGACACGGTGGGGGGGGAGATACTGGCAACGGCCATCAAATCCACACAGCCCTGGGGGATTGTCACCTGCTGCGGTAATGTGGCCTCCCCCGACCTTCCCATCGTAAATATTCGGCTTAGTCATTCAGAATTTATTTTTTCAACAACACCCTAAATTTTTTGTTGAGAGGATACATC
>JAEINR010000187.1 GCA_016342325.1 Desulfobacterium sp. | reverse complement strand
GATGTATCCTCTCAACAAAAAATTTAGGGTGTTGTTGAAAAAATAAATTCTGAATGACTAAGCCGAATATTTACAGGAAAAAGTCTAAAATTCTTTTTCTTTCTTATACTTATGGGATGTCAATCAAAAATATTCTAAGTTCGATAGAACAGCAAGGAGGTAATAAAAAAATTGCTAAGGAATATTTTTCTGAATTTAATACTTTTGAGCAGTGGAAAGAACAGCTATATGAGAAATTTAAAGATGAAGGCCGAATTTCAACGGTGTACGGCAATCACTTAAAACGTACACTGGACGGTGAATTGATCCCAAAGGAAAAGAGGAGTGTTGTTAGCCATATAGTTCAGGGTACAGGCTCCTGTATCTTTAAATCGGCGCTATTAGAACTCAGCAAACAAGACTGTGTTGAAATTGTTATCCCCATGCATGATGCTGTTCTTATACAGCATCCTGAAACTTATAATCCAACTCTTGTGGTGAGTGTCTTTGAAAGCATAATGACTCGCATCTTGGATGGTAAGATAAATGGTAAGGCTTCAATTGAACAGTTTTATTGCGGTGCATAATGAATGTATTCACTCGGAACACACTCGTTACGCTCGTGTGTTCGGTGATGCCAGCGTTGGTGATTGCGACTGTCTGACACAGCTTAAGGCTACCAAACAGCTTCATGCACCCGGAGCATAGCCTCGATCTTGGGATCATCGCTCCTGGTTTCAAGATAGGTAAAGAACAGATCCAGGGGGAGGGCCTTGCCACGCCAGAGTGCGATCTGCCCCTTTTGTTCGGCGGCTTCGGCCTTATCCCGCGCCATCACCCCGAGTCCGGCTCCCGCCTGTATCAGCCGGATCATTGTCTCGTCATCCGCTTCCACTGTCTTCAGGAGGTCTTGGTTTTTTTGGCCAAAATGCTCCACGATGAGCTTGCCCAGGCGGCACCCCTTTGTGTTTATCACCCAGGGAAGGGCTGCGATTTCTTGGGCGTTGGCGTTCTTGAGCTTTTGTTTCCAGGACGCAGGGCCTGAAACCAGGAAGTCTACGGATCTGAGAAAGCGGGTTTTGATCCTGGGGGATGTGGGTGGGCCCAGGATATAGCCGCAGTCAAGCTCGCCGGTTTTAAGATGTTTTTCCACCCGCGTGGATGTGCTCTGGATCAGCTGGAGGGTTACTTGGGGGTACAGGGTCTGCACCTGGTCAAAGAGGCGGGTGATCCTGAGGATATCCGGGTTGGGTGTTAACTTCGATTTTTACTTTGGCTTGTGTTGAGGTGCTTGGCTGCCCGGGTGAGGTGCTTTTCCTTGGCGACGGCTGCAAAGGTGCGTAGTTGGTAGAGTTCCATGGGTTATTTGCAGACCTCCCTTGATATGTCCATGAAGGTTTTAAGTACGGGGGATATCCATTTGTCTTTGTGTTGGATCATCAATACGGCGGATTCTATGGTGTCATCGGTCCAGGCAAGGGGGGTGAGCTGGTTGTGGGCGATCTCTTTTGCCACGGCGATTTGGGGGATGATGGTTATGCCGATGCCTCTTATTACGCATTGCTTGACCGCTTCGATGCTGTTTAGTTCGGTGATGGTGGCGGCTTTTACCTGTCTCTCGGAGAGCATGGTTTCAAACTGCATTTTGTAGCCGCAGTCGTGTTTGGGCAGAAGGATGGACTCTCCTTGGAGATCCTGGACGGTGACCTTGGGTTTGGTTGCAAGGGGGTGGTTGGGATCTGCGACAAGGATGAGGGGCTCATAGGCCAGGACTTCTGACTGGAGATCCAGAGCGTTGATGGAGTCTGCCAGGAGGAAGGCCACATCGATGATGCCGGCTTTTAGCTCCTGCTCAAGGGTGTAGGAGGCGCAGGTGCTTACGTTGAAACTTACCTTGGGATAGTGGGTTTTGAATTGTTGCAGGATGTCGGGGAGGCGGTAGGTGCTTAAGGTCTGGGGGATGCGGACGGATATGGAGCCGTGGGGTTCCTCTTTGCGGGACATCTCGGTGAGGGTCTCTTGTTCCATATCAACCATTTTACGGGCATACCGGATTAGCTTTTGACCTTCCTGGGTGAGAGTGATGCGTTTGCCCAGGCGTTCAAACAGGGAGACGCCCAGCTCCTGTTCAAGGAGTTTTATCTGAGCCGATACGGTGGACTGGGCATAGTTCAGGACCTGGGCGGCTCGGTTGAAGCTTAAGAGCTGGGCCACGGTTTGGAATGTTTTGAGTTGCCGTATCTCCATTGGGTTCCTTCAATCGGGTTTTGTCGATTACAGATGTTAAATTGTTGGCTCGACGTATATGAATACGCAGGTATCCCAAAAACCGGGGGGCGTGTCAATAGAGGCTGAACTTTTTCCTGTAGGCGGTGGGGGAAAGGCCGGTTACTTTTTTAAAGAGTCTTCTAAAGGAACTGACATCTTCATAGCCAATGGTATGGGTGATGTCGTCGATGGATGTGCTGGTTGTCTCAAGCAGGGTGCGGGCGTTTGCAATGCGGAGATACTGGAGGTGCTCAAGGGGGGTGTCGCCGGTGGCCTTTTTGAATCTTCTGGCAAAGGTGCGCTGGCCCAGGCCTGCTTGTTCGGCAAGTTGGGATATTGAGATGGGAGCGGCAGCGTTTTTCTTCATCCAGTGCTGTATTTGAAGGATCTGTTCGTCACCGTGGGTGGTGTTGATGCGGAATGAGGAATAGGGGGATTGGGATTTTCTTAAGGGATCGATGAGAAGGGTTTTAGAGAGGGACAGGGCAAGGTCGGGGGATCCGAACCGGTTGGCAAGATAGAGGGACAGATCCATGTAGGCGGTGACCCCGCCTGCTGTGATGAAATCCCCCTCATCCACCAGCATTTTCTCGGGTTTGAGGATGACGTCGGGGTAGCGGGTTTGAAACTCGTCTGCCAGGTTCCAGTGGGTTGTGGCGGTTCTGTTGGCAAGAAGGCCGGTCTCGGCTATTAGGAACACGCCGGCACACACGGCGCAGATGCACACGCCCTTTTGGTGCTGATCCCGGAGCCAGGCGATCAGGCGCTTGTTTGAGAGGATGGGGTCAAGGTCGCCGAAGATTACCGGGATCATGATGATGTCGAGGTCGTTGCAATCCTGTTTACTCATGTGGGGCTGGATTTGGATGCCGTTGAAACAGGTGACGGGCAGGTTGTTGTCGGCGATGATCACAAGGTCGAACAGGGGGGCTGAACCTTGCCAGGTGCGGGAGGCCACGGATAGGATGTCAAAGGGTCCGGTGACGCTGGACTGCATGCAGTTCTCAATGGCCAGGATGCCGATCTTAGTCATGGTGTTCCTTTGGGGTTAAAATGAGGATTGTCCGATATCGCATCTTTTTTGTCAATACAGACACTTCTCAAATGATAATTTTGCGGATACAATCAGGGTAACATTAACCAAGGAGATGACAAATGAAAGAGACCGCATTATTGCTGATCGATATCCAGAACGATTACTTTCCCGGGGGAAAAATGGAACTTGAGGGGATTGGGGAAGCCGGGGAGAAAGCGGCTGAGATATTGGCTTATTTCCGGGGAAAGGGGTTGCCGGTTTTCCATGTGCAGCATGAATCTGTGGGTGAAAGTGCTGGCTTTTTTCTTCCTGGAACAGAGGGTCAGAAGATCAACAAGGTTGTAAAACCGGAAGGGGACGAACCGGTGATTGTTAAACATTCCCCCAACAGTTTTGCCGGGACCGGGCTTTTGGAAATGCTTCGGGCGCAAAAGATAAGGAAACTGGTGGTCACGGGGTGTATGACGTTCATGTGTGTGGATGCCACGGTCCGGGCGGCAAAGGACCTGGGGTTTGACTGCACCCTGATCCATGATGCAACGGCGGCCCGGGCTTTGGAGTTCAATGGCAAAAGTGTACCGGCGGATCAGGTGAAAACCGCGTTTTTAGCTGCCCTGTCCATGGTGTGTGACCGGGTGATCAGCTGTGGGGCGTTCTTACGTTAAGATCATGGCCTGGGTCTGATTCCTTCCGTTGCTTTTGGCTCTGTAAAGGGCTTTGTCAGCTTCCATAATAAGGAGGGCGCTTGGCTTGGTTTGGATTGGGATGCAGGAGGCGATCCCTGAGCTGATGGTTGTCCGGATGTTGAACGCCTCATGGGTCACGTGCAAGGACTCAATCTTTTGGCGAAGGGACTCTGCCAGCAATAGGGCATTGGGAGAATCGGTTCCGGGAAGTAAAATGGCAAACTCCTCACCACCGTATCTGACCACCACATCCGTACACCGTTTGAAGGTG
>JAEINR010000038.1 GCA_016342325.1 Desulfobacterium sp. | reverse complement strand
ATAAAAAAAAATGAGGAATATGTATGACTACTAAAAACTGTTGTCAGGCATGTTGCAAAAGAGCCGCACCCAATTGATACCGCTACCAATTAATAATGGTGGGTTGGTATCACGTCATTTGACCGGCACTAAAAGGGGAAACAATGGAAGTCATTCAAACCGCTTTGGAGCGGGGCGTGCCCGCACTTTCGGAACATCAGTCAAAGGCCGTGCTGACGGCTTACGGAATTCCAACGACCCGGGAAAAACTCACCCATGGCGCCAAAGAGGCGGTGGCAGCAGCCGATGGCATTGGTTATCCCGTTGTATTAAAGGCCTGCTCTCCCTATCTGATGCACAAGAGCGAAAAAGGCTGCATCCGGTTCAACCTCAATTCTCCAAGGGAGGTTCAACAGGCCTTCCATGACATCACCGGTGCCGTTGATGTCGAGATCGACGGCATCCTTGTCCAGGAGACCATCCAGGGTCAGCGGGAGTTGGTGATGGGGCTCACCCGGGATCCCCAGTTTGGGCCCTGTGTCATGCTGGGGCTGGGGGGAATCGCAACGGAGATATTCAAGGACGCCGTATTCCGGGTCGCCCCCTTTGACCCCATGGAAGCCATGGACATGATTGAAGAGTTACGATCAAAGGCCATGCTGGGCCTGTTCCGGGGACAGGAAAAAGCAGATTTGGAAACCATCTGCGATTCCCTTGTGGCCGTCTCCACCATGGCGCTTAAACACCCGGAGATCTCAGAAATAGACATCAACCCCTTGATCATCGATGCCCAGGGCCGCGTCACCGCCGTGGATGCCTTGGTCGTATTTTAGCTTCTTAGCTCTAATTTTCTCGTTACTTTGGCAAGGGAATCAAATTTTTCTTTGGTTCTGGCTTGTCCAGGTTAGGAAACCATAAAATGATACCGTCATCCATAGAAGAAAGCGTGATCTACCCCATTGCAAATCCCCGGAGCATCGCCTTTTTCGGTGCCTCAAACAACTTTACCGCCATGGGAACCGGCATCATGGGATCCATACTGTCTTTTGGCTACAAGGGAACCCTCTACCCCATCCATCCCAGGGAGGAGACGGTGCAGGGCATCCAGGCCTTTAAACAGGTCTCGGACCTTGACAACACCCCGGACCTGGCATTTATCGTGCTCCCCACCAAGATTGTCTGCCAGACCCTGGAGGCCTGCGGCCAAAAGGGGATCCGCCATGCCATCATCGTTTCCGCAGGATTCAACGAGGTGGGCGGCGACGGTAAAGCACTGCAGAACAAGCTGACCGCCATTGCCGACAAGTACGGCATCCGCTTTCTCGGTCCCAACTGTATCGGCGTGGTCAATTCCCATCTGAACCTCAATGCCACCTTTTTACCCTATGACGCATCCAAGGGGTTTATCGGCATGGCCTCCCAAAGCGGTAGCTTTATCACCCAGATGTTCTCCTACCTGGCCCGATTGGGTATCGGTTTCAGCACGGGGTTCAGTGTGGGCAACGAAGCCAGCGTCGACATTGTCGACTGCATGGAATACCTGGGTGCCTGCCCCCACACAAAGGTCATTGCCCTCTATATCGAATCCATAAGACGGGGACGCGCCTTTATCGAGGCCGCCAGGGCCATCATTCCCCACAAGCCCATTGTGGCCTTTTATGTGGGGGGATCGGAAGAAGGTGGAAAGGCCGGGTTATCCCATACAGGCGCCCTTGCCGGGCCAGACCCCCTGTACAACGGCGTGTTTCGCCAGAGCGGCATTATCCGGGCCCGGTCCATTGAAGAGATGTTTGATTTCTGCTATGCCCTGGGTGCCTCCCCCCCTGCCCCGGGCAACCGGGTCATCATCCAGACCCATTCCGGAGGCCCGGGAGCCGTGGCTGCCGATGCCTGCGGCCGCAATGGGATCAAGCTGCCATCCCTGTCCCCGGACACCCTTGATAAGCTAAAACCCTTTGTCCCCCACACGGGCAGTGTGGCAAACCCGGTGGACCTGACCTTTACGAAAAATCCATTGGATTTCTTTCAAACCATCCCCGGGATACTGCTGGCGGATGAAAACACGGATGGGCTCCTGGTCTATTTCCTAGCCTCAACCGGCATGATCCAGGTGGCGTTAAAGGGGATGGGGGTGCCTGAAGACCAGGTAGAAGAACAGGCCAACACCCTCATCACCCAACAGGCCCACGCCATGGCAAATCTGCAGAAGAACAGCCCCAAACCGATCATCGGCTATTCCTTCCTGACCCGAAACGACTCCATGCTCATCCAGGCGCTCCAGGATGCGGACATGGTGATCCTGCCAAGCCCGGAACGGGCCGCCCGTGCCATGTGGGCCCTGACAGAGTATAAACAGCTCCGGGAAAAGATTCACAGAGCGGGATAATTATGCTATTTATTAACAAGCCTGTCGCGTCTGTCGCGAAAAACCGATATAGAACATATTGAAATTCAGGGATTGGCCTGTTGATAAGGAGACGTCATGAAAACAATTTCCTTTTATCTTTTGTTGCCCATCATTTTTTTGTTCTTGTTTAACAGCGTTGCAATATCCGGAAGCCCATCCATCCTGATCATTGAAAGCTACCACAGTGAATATCCCTGGGACGAAAGTTACATCCAGGGCATCAAGGAAAACATGCCGGGAAATTGCGTGTTTCACATATTTCAAATGGATACCAAGCGAATTCCTGAATCAGAATATGAAAAAAGCGCCCTGAAAGGCTGGGCATTTTATCTTGAAAAAAAACCGGATCTTGTTTTTCTTGGGGATGATAATGCGTTGAAATATTTAGGTCCCAGGTTTGCCACGGTGGACACCCCTGTCGTATATTTAGGAATCAACAACAACCCGAGAACCTATGGCGTTACGTCATCAGCCAACATTACCGGTGTCCTTGAAAGGCCCCTGCTGAAAAGATCCATCGTTGAAATGAGGAAAATTATAAAATTAAAAAGGGTTCTGGTTTTATTTGATTCCGGGGAAACATCAAGGGTTACCTTTGAGGAAACATTCTACGGACAAGAAAAAATGAGAATCAGTAATATCGACATTCATTTGAAACGGATCGGATCCTGGGAGACCTGGCAGAAAACCGTTGAAGAAGCTGAAAATGATGGATATGATGCCATGATTATCGGACTATACCATACCATTGTAGATAAGAAAAACACGCACATTAATGCTGAAAGCGTTCTTTACTGGACGTCGGAAAACACGCCCATTCCGCCTTTTGCATTCTGGGATTTTGCAGTGGGCCCGGGAAAGGCCATCGGCGGCCTGACGCTTTTGGGTAAAACACAAGGGCAGGCTGCCGCAGAGATGGCCAATAAAATTCTAACCGGCATACCCCCCAATAAAATTCAGGTCATCCATGGGGAAAAGGGCAAGTTTCTATTCAGTAAATCCCAATTGAGAAAACATAACATCAGGCTGCCGGAAGAAATTGTTTTAAAAGCAACAATGATTGACTAGTTGATCACAGGTCTCCTTGCCTCAGGGCATTTCTTGAGGCCCTGTCCACAAGGGTGAAAAGCCTGTCAATTTCATCCTTTTGACCGGACACCTTATGCCCACGCACTTTAACAAATTCACAGTCCAGCCCATCGGTCATTCTGTAAAATTGCTGATACAGCTCAGAATTGCTGAGGCGCTTATTTTTCTTTGACCGATAATCGTTCCGCTCAAACCGTTCCCGCCGTCCCGGCAAACCAATGATATTCTGGGAATCCGTATAGGCAATAACCCTTCGCCCTGATGCCGGGATATCGCCCAAGGCCCATAACAGGGTCTGCAATTCCAGTTTTGTTGAAGAGGTCTGCTCAAATTTTTTCACCTCCACCCTTGTCACCAGGGAATCCAGGGAATGCCCGGGTTCAGACACAGCCAGGTAAGCCCCATATCCGATATGGGAATGGGGATTCACACTTCCATCGGAAAACAGGATCAAATCAGCCATAACAAGGCGCTCCCCCACCATGGTTAATCGGCATATTTCCGTTCAAGTTTCCTTGCCACAAGGCTCATGCTGTAACAGCAAGCAAAGTAGAGGAACCCGATGGTGATATAGAACTCAAAGGGATAGATCATCAGTCTGCTGCTGATGGTCTGGGAAACGGTGGTCAGCTCGAATACGCCGATGATATAGGCAAGGGAGGTATCCTTGAAAATAGTGATAAACTGCCCCACAATAGCTGGAATCATCAACTTAAGGGCCTGGGGCAGAACAATATGGCGCATGGTCTGATACCCAGAAAGCCCGGATGCCTTTGCCGCCTCAGTCTGGCCCGGCGGGATGGCCTGGATGCCCGCCCTCACGATTTCGGCAATATAGGCGCCGGAAAAGATGATAAAGGCAAGGGTTGCGCTCCAGAAGACATTGATGTCCATGCCGGTGATGATGGGAGAAAAAAAGTAAACCCAAAAGATCACCAGAATAAGGGGGTTGCCTCGGATGATCTCGATATAGAGTACTGCGGGGGTGTTGATGTAGGGATTTTTTGACAACCGTGCAATGCCGACGGCAAGGCCGATGAAAAAACTGACGGAAATCGAGATCACGGCCATGAGGAAACTGATAGAAAGACCGCCCAATCCGTTAAAGAACTCACCGGTCTCAGCGCCCGCAGGATAGATCCAGATAAGCAACGGGAGAAAATTGTCTTTAATGACGCCCCAGTTGAAATTGATCAACCCTTTGACAGAAAGCACCAGAATGGAGATAATGACGGCAAGTAATATGCCCTTGAACGTCATGGTCAGAAACACAAAAACCCGGTTGAGAAAAAGCTGTAACGGGGAGACCGTTGCTGAAAGCTCTTTTTCCTCATCGGTCTGGGTCCGGAGTTTCTGGGTAAAATACTGCATGGCCCCGGGCAGAATCCGGATCAGGAAAAGAACAGGGACGACCATTTTACTTAAAAATATGTCAAAGAGGTTGAGCTTCTTTGCCGGTCCGATCTTGAGGTGACGGCCCACGGAGTTCATGACAAGGCTAATTGACAGGGACAGCGCAAGATAGATGGCACTTGCCGCGGTGGTTGCTTCAAATCCCTTAAAGGTAAAGGATTCGATCTGCTGGAACTGCCAGCACAACTCTGCGACCCCGATGGTCATGGCAAGGGAGGAGTTTTTCATGTTGTTCAAAAATTCACTGCCAAGGGGCGGAATGATCACTCGAAAGGCCTGGGGAAGAATCACATGGCGCAGGGTCTGCACGGTTGAAAGCCCGGACGCCACGGCCGCTTCCGTATGCCCCTTGGGTACGGACTGAATTCCTGCCCGCACGATCTCGGCAATATAGGCACCCGTATAAATGGAGAGCCCGATGACGGATGCGGCAAATTCAAAATTATGCGTGTTGAGAAAGGAGACCCAGGGGTCCGGCAGCATTAAAGGGAATGCAAAATACCAGAAAAACATCTGCACAAGAAGGGGGGTGTTTCTGAATAGCTCCACATAACAGGTTGCAAGCCAGTTAAAGGGCTTGAACGCAGAGAGCCTTCCTATTCCAAAGATGGTTCCCAGACCCAGGGCAAAAAGCCCGGAGATGACCGAAATCTTGATGGTCAGCAACAGCCCGCGAAGGAGCCATAACCCGAAGATTTCCTTATAGGTCTGATTCTTTTCATAGATCACGGCCCAATGAAAATCATACCCCATATCAGCATTGCTGAAAATGAGATAAATGATCAGAGCCAGTCCAACGACGACGCCGCACTGCTTTAACAAGTAGATACAGTTCGCCGAGCCCTCTCCTTTTACAGAAGCACTTCCCATGGAGATTACCTTAAAAATGAGTCAATAGATATATCAATCGGACAAAGAGCGGGACTGCCCCGGGGCAGTCCCGCAAAACAACTGGAAACTCAGACTAGCTCGAGCTCCCTATGGCCACATTTCGATCTGCTCGGTCAAGGGGAAATAGTAATCTGTGTCAGGACCATACCATTTGTTGTAAACGGCATGGTATGTACCGTCGTTCCACATGTCCTGGAGGGCGAAGTTGATGGCGTCCCGCCATGCACTGTCGTCCTGGGGAAGTCCCATTCCGTAGGGCTCATTGCTGATAAAATCGCCGATAATCTCAAATTTGCCGGGCATTTTCGCAGCATAACCAAGAAGGATGGTGCTGTCCGTTGACCATGCTTCTACCTTACCCTGGCTCAAAGCAAGAAAACAGTCGGCAGCGGTCTGGTAACTTACGATATTCTTGTCGGTCTCTGTGTCCCCAAGGGATTTAAAGAGGTTGGCAAGGTTTTTCTCACTGGTGGTACCCTGCATGGCACAGGCCCGCTTTCCAACAAGATCCTTGTGCTCGGCATATTTTCCTTTCTTGACCATGACTTTCTGACCATCAAAGAAATAGGTGATGGAGAAATCAATGGACTTGTCCCTCTCCCGCTTGTGGGTCATGTTGGAGGTACTGATATCGATTCGGCCCGATGTCAAAAAGGAGATCCGGGTCTTGTTGTTCACCTTAACTTTCTTTAGCTGAAGCTCTTTTCCCAAATAAGGAGTAAGATGCTTTACAACTTCCGCTGCCACATCAACATCAAATCCAACCCACTGGTTCTTGGCATTGTAAAAAGCCGCCGGAATACTGTTGAACTGAAGTCCGATATTCACGACGCCGGTCTCTTTGACACGATCAAACACTGGGCCGGCAAACGAGGTGCCTGCAAAAAACAGCGTAGAAATCAAAATTAAGAGCAATACAACTTTTCTTGTCATGCGCATTAAATCATCTCCTTTTATGGTGTTTTTGTAAGTGTCGAACAAACCAAGGTCTCTCCGACGGATACTATCTATCTCCCCCTGGACATCAGTGGGAAAGGTTTTTGCTTAGCCACCCCAAGCCATCATTAGGAAAGTTTTTCACTTTGACTTCCCCTATACATCAGTGGGAAAGGATCTTGCTGAGAAACTGTTGGGTCCGTTCATTTTCGGGATGATTGAAAAATTCCTCCGGGGAATTTGTCTCAACAATGATTCCGGAGTCCATGAAAACCACCTCATTGGCAACTTCCCGGGCAAATCCCATCTCATGGGTAACCACGATCATGGTCATCCCCTCCCTGGCCAGATTTCGCATGACATCGAGCACTTCGTTGATCATTTCCGGATCAAGGGCCGAGGTGGGTTCGTCAAACAGCATTATCTTGGGCTGCATTGCAAGGCCCCTTGCAATGGCCACCCGCTGTTGCTGGCCACCGGACAGTTGGGAAGGATAGGACTCGGCCTTGTCATGGATCCCGACCTTTTCAAGGAGAGCCATGGCGATATCCCTGGCTTCGCCCTTGGAATGCTTCCTTACTTTGAGGGGTGCAAGGGTTATGTTCTCGAGCACGGTCATGTGGGGGTAGAGATTGAATTGCTGGAACACGAAACCGGCTTCGGTCCTGAGACGGGTCAGGTTGGTCAGGGGATCATGGACCTTCATCCCATCAACGATTATTTCACCGTCATCAATGGGTTCCAGCTTGTTGATACAGCGAATCAAGGTGCTTTTACCGGAGCCGCTGGGACCGCATACCACACTGACACCGCCAGGCGGGACATGGAAATCAATATCCTGAAGAACATGGAAAGGACCATACCATTTGTTAACTTTATTAAACCGAATCATCTATAAACACACCCTGACTTAGTAAGTTATGTTAAAAGCAGTTCCCATTAAACGCACTACAGTAGCAGAATTGATGCCCACTGACAATCCCAAATCCAAAACGTGGAGCCCCCCTGCTACCGGTTTTCCCCCAGGAGCGCCCGCACCCGGTTGACCATATCCGCCTGGGCGTATGGTTTACTTAACAGGTTTGAAGTGAATCGAGTCCCGGCATTGGTGGCCCTCGCCTTTGCGGTATATCCCGAAGTCATCAGCACCTTGAGGTGCGGGTACCGGGCGCAGGCCTCTTCAGCCAGCTCATACCCATTGATCCCACCCGGCATCAGCACATCGCTGAACAGCAGATCCACACAGGGTTCTTCAGCAAGACGGGCCAGGGCCTGGTGGCCGTCCAAGGCGGTCAAGACCCTGTACCCCAGCGGCTCCAGGGTTGTCCGGGCAAGTTCCAGCAGCTCCGCCTCATCATCCACCACCAAAAGGGTCTCGAACCCAAGGGGAAGAGCGACCGGCACATCAGGTTTTGGCGCCAACGGCAGCGCCTCACCCTCGGTTCGGGGTAGATAGAGACGAAAACGGGTGCCCATGCCAAGTTCCGAATAGGCTTTGATATGGCCCCCGGAACCCTCAACAAAACCAAATACCATGGCAAGCCCCAGCCCGGTACCTTTACCTTGGGGCTTTGTGGTGAAAAAAGGCTCAAAGATGCGCTCAAGGTGTTCCGCCGGAATGCCTGAACCGCTGTCGCCCACGGTAAGCTGAACATATTCACCCGGCGGGGCTTCGAAAATGCTAGGGCCTGGGTCGCCAGAGATGATACGATTGGCGGTCTCGATGGTAAGTCGCCCCCCCCCCGGCATGGCATCCCGGGCGTTGAGCACCAGGTTGAGCAGCGCGTCTTCAAAGTAACCATGATCTATCCCGGTAAGCCACAGATCTTCCTCAAACCGGTAGTCCACCACCACTTCCGGGGTGAGGGACCGCCCGATCAGGTTCCCCATACCCTGGATCACCCCGTTGATATCCGTAACAGCCACATGCTCGGCCCGACTGCGGGAAAAGCCGAGCAGTTGTTTGGTGAGATCGGCGGCGCGGATGGCGGCCTTGCGGGCGGATCCAATCCGCTTGCTGGCTTTTGGGTTGGCCCCGACCTGGAGCTTGAGCAGATCAAGGTTGCCGATAACAACACCAAGGATATTGTTAAAATCATGGGCAATACCGCCGGTAAGCTGGCCCACGGCTTCCATTTTCTGGGCACGACGCAGGGCTTTTTCGGTGTGTTTTAATTCCGTGATGTCGCTATGGGTTCCCACAAAGCGTATGGGGTTGCCGTCCTTGCCACGGGAAACGACTTTCCCCCTTGCCAGAATCCACATCCAAGTGCCATCTTTTTTTCTGAACCTGAATTCAGTCTCATAGGCTGGAATCTTACCGGCCAGATACATATTTACCGCATCCCGGGCATTCCTGATGTCATCGGGATGGACCCGTTTTTCCCACTCTTCGAGAACTCCGGGGAATTCACCGGGTTCATACCCGGCCATGGTATAGTACCGGTCGTCAAAAAGATCTTTACCACTCTCAAGTTCCCAATCCCATATACCTTCATTTGCAACCGACATGGCCAGGTCAAAACGCTCCTCGCTCTTTTTTAAAGATTGCTCCGCACGCCGGCGCTCTGTGATATCAATGGCAAGCTCAAACCTGACGTCCCGGCCGTCCGGCCACTTTATGATGCGATCGACGATGGCAAAGGTCTTGTCATAAGTTGAATTATGATACTCCCACTTGTGGGGCTCGGGTTTCTGTTTCAGAATGATATCGTTGGAACAGAAGTCACAAGGGGAATCAAGTCCCTGGAACACCTTGTAGCATACCTGACCGATGAGCTCCGTGTTCAAGGTTTTTTTCAAGGCCTGGTTCACGTACAATATCTCATTGGTGTCTGTGTCTGTGACGTAGATCACCTCGTCTATGCTGTCAAATATGGAAAGAAGCTGTGCCCTTTCGACCCTCAGCGCCTCAACAGCCTCCCACCTGAGGAGGGCCGCGCCAATGGCATGGGCAATGGAACGAATGATCTGAATATCCTCCTCCTGCCACTGCCGGGGACTCTCGCAGTCGTCAAACCCAATGAAGCCCCACAGGTTCTCTCCGGCATGGATGGGAAGGATTAAATAGGAAAGCACCCCCTGTGCCATCATTAGCCCACGCTCCGGTTCTGCCAGTTCCGCGACCAACCGGGCAAAGGGGTTTCCCGCCTGAAGGTCAGACAGAAGTGCCACCGTGCCAAAGCTATAGGGCAAATGACGCATTTGGGGATTATCTATTTGCGGTATCACCCCATCCCCACAGGATTCATACACCTGGGTCATGCAAAGCCCTAGCTCAGGATCTGCTTCGTTCATGAAAATATACGCACGACTGACACCCACGGCACGCCGAAGGATTTCCGTCACCCGGGACAGATTGTCGCCGGGGTCCCCGAGCTCAGCCAGTAAGGCAATGCACTCGCCAAGGCCATACTGGTATTCGAGGCGCCGGCGGAGCGCTTCTTCCGTCCGCTTGCACTCGGTGATATCCCGAACCGTTCCCTGGAATATGGTTCGGTTGCCGGGTTCCATCCGGGTGACAAGAATCGTTGCCGGAAATTCCCGCCCGTCTACCCCCCTGAACAGCCATTCAAAGGAACGCGAACCCTGTTCACGGATATTGGCGTTAGCAATGCCGATAAGGTCAGCCGAAGGATGCCCATCCGGCTGATATTCAGGAGACAGGTCTGCCGGAGACAATAGACGAAACCCATCCTTTGATGGAACGGCAAACATCTTAAGTGCTGCCGGGTTGCAATCCAGAAACCCCTGGTCCGTGTCAATGAGAAAAATCGCGTCTTCCGAGGTCGCAAAAAGGTTCCTGTATTTTTCCTCGCTGCGGCCCTGGGCCTGCTCTGCCCGCCGGGAGCGGACCAGGCCGTAACCAAGCCCCACAAGGGCCATGGTCATCACCCCGAAAACCAGGACCACGTTCCAGACCAGACGCTTGTGCTGACGGTAGAAGGAGGCTGGCCGGTAAAGGATCTCGCTCTTCTTTGGCAGGACTGAAAGCGGAATCTTGAAGCGCTGGAGCTGCCGGTAGTCGAAGCGCAGCCGCACCGGGCTTATCCAGCGAACGGGAATATCGACAACAGGCGTACCGGCAAGGAGCTCAAGTGCCTGTGTTGCGGCATCAACACCATGCTGATAACCGTCGATCAAATATCCACCCACAATACCATGGCCGAGGCTTGGGTTAGTGGTGCCGTATACCGGGACCAGAGCATGGTCCCACACAGATTGAGCCCCCGCGTCAAACTCGAAAAATTGTCCGAGACTGTCCTTTAAGGCTGAGGTATAAAGGACAACGGTCCGTTGGTCAAGGGCCAGGATTTTCCGGCCGAGGTCGGCAAGGGTCACATCATGGAGAAGTTTAATCTCTTTAAATTCCTTTCCCCATTTACTGCGCAACGACGCAACATGCTCTTGGATGCGCTTGCCCGACAGGGTGTCATCGGTCACAATCAGCAGCTTATCCCGATGGGGATGCAGACGCCTTATCAGGGCAAGATTGGCTTCAAAGTCAACCCGCTCGGTAACGCCGGTAAAACGGGAGTGATTTCCAATATCATCCGCCATCAGGTAATTGACTCCACAGAACACCACCGGTGTATTTCCAAAGAGTCCCTCTCCCTGTTCCTTTAGAAAAGCAAGGGCGTTGTTGTCTGAGGAAATAATAACGTCGTAGCGGTGATTGCGATTCTTCTTTTTCAACAAGTCGGCGATAAGCAAAAGATACTCCCCGTCGAACTTGCGTTTGACATCCATATATTCCACGTGGAGATCAACATTTTTTCCAATCAATGTTTCCTCCACCCCACGGGTTATCTCATCGGTCCAACCATCCCCCTTGTGATAGGAGTTAAGAAGCAGGGCATGTTTTGGCCGATCCACCGCCGCCACCGTTGACATACCTGGGAATCCGCATAAACTCAGAATCAGCAAAGCAAGGGATACAAACAAAGAAAAACAGAGGAATTTGCAACCAAACGGTTCACCATGGTTTCGCCCATGCCCATGTACAGATTTCAGCTTCCAGTCCATACCATGTCCTTTTCATTATATCCGGCAGGTGGACATTCCCACTGCCTCTGCCATTAATGAACCCGACAATCTGTTGAATAATCATTCCAGGTCCCATCGCCTGCGCGGATCTGCGGCCCTTGTATCATCCTGTAAACAGGCTCTTGACTATGATCAAGGGCCAATAGAGCACAAAGGTATCCTTAATTCAAGATTAATAGAAAAACAAGGCTGGTTTTTCTTTTAAAAAACACTGCCCCTGTAAAAGGCAAGTTTTTGGGCCATGGGAATGAACGGTTTAATGACTTCCTTTTTCTGATCCTGTGAAAGCGCCCCATGGGATATGCTGCCGGCCCGTGCAAGTTCCCTTACTTCATCCGGCGCACCACACCCTACAATGGCAATGGAAATCCCATGGGAAAGGGCAAACCGGATCAGAAGTTCTGCAGTAATGCCCTGCTCTTTGGCAATATAATGACTTCCGCCCAGGACCTTCATGCCGATCACGGCGATTCCCTTTTTCAAGGCTGCGTCAAGGGTCTTTGTGAGAAATCCGCCAAGGATCTCTTCCACTGGGTTGACGGGCATCATGACGGCATCCACCGGCCATTGTTCCACAGCCCGGGTGAGGATCACGGGATCATGGTGACCTGTGACCCCAATATGTTTGACAAGACCTTTTTCCTTTGCTTCCACAAAAGCCTCAAGGGCCCCGCCTTTTCCCGAAATAAGGCGCAGATCGTTATCATCCCTTACATCATGGATCTGCCAGAGGTCCAGATAACCTGTATTCAGCCGTTCCAATGTCTGAAGAAGGTCTTGAAAAGCACCCTGTTTTGTCCTTTGTGCAGATTTACTGGTCTGAAATACCTGTTCCCTGATCCGGGGATCTTTCTTCCAGACCCCACCATAATAAAGCTCACTGTCCTTGTACACCCGGGCAGAATCGAAATAGGATATCCCCTGCTGCACGGCTTCCCGGATGACGGCATCAGCCCGACCCTCCATTCCCGTGGTCCTCAATACCCCTTCTCCCCCGAGACCCACAACGGTCATTTTTTGGGAGGTATGCTTGAATACCGAAGGTGAAATCGTTTGAATTGCCATGGTATTTCTCCTTTGCCGAAATGGAGATTTTGCTCACATTCCTGTCAATAATTTATGAAAGATCACTGACCATGTCAACGTTTGGAACACCGTTTTTAAGAAATAGGAAGGCCATTAAAACAAAACCCCCCTGCCAGGAAAGATGTCCAGGCAGGGGGGTATGTAGATCTCGTCAGGCCAATTGATACCACTTATTTATATATAAGGGTAAGGTTGGCATCACGTCATTCGACCGGCACTATAGTATAAGAACGCCTAATTAGAAGGTATAGCTCAGGTTCATGCCGTAGCCCCAGAGGATGCCTTCGTCACCAAAGGCGACTGCCACGGTATCTGCCGGGATGGCTCCCCCGGTACCGCCTGAGACAATCGGCCCGTAGACGTGGTTGAGTTCACCACTGTCCCCGTTAATCTGCCGAACCGAGGTGCTTCTGACATGCTGAATTACACCGTCAAGGCGCCATCGTTCGGTGATATCCCAGCCAAACCCGATGTTGTACACGTTGCGGTCGGTGTCGGGCCAGCCCAGGTCAAAGGTGGAGTTGGGCACGGGTGTGGGATCATAGGTGTAACCGGTTCGAAGGGCAAAAGCGTCTGTAATCTTCCATTCCAAACCGATTTTGTACTGGATCTCATCGTTCCAGTTACGATCATGGTGAAAACCACCGCCCGGAGCGATGGGGGTTTTTTCAACCTGCTCATCAAGGATGCCCCAGCGGGTCCAGGTCATATCAAATTCCACGGAGAGGTCTTTGCTGGCAAAATAGCGGACACCTGCCTGAACACATTCAGGATGGTCATAATCCATTGTTACCGTGCTGATCTTAACCTCGTTCCTCAACACATCCCCATCAAAATCACCCTCAGCCCGGCTCCGGTAGGTCACCCCCAGGGAGACCTTGTCAATGGGGCGATACATGACACCGACGTTAAAAGACCAGTTGAAATCGTCTTCAGATTCAAGTTTCAGATAAGTCGGTGATGGGCCCATGGCAGGATTGGGCGGATAGGTTTTGCCGGCATCGGAGATGGATTGGCCAAGGCTGATACCAAACCCCACGGCAAGCTTGTCTGTAACCTTATACCCAAAGGCCGGCGTCAGCACCTTGCGGGCATACTTGGATTCACTGGCGTAGAGGGCCCCGGGATTTTTGGTATAATCCTTATCCCACTCAAGGTGGAGGCCATAGGGAGCGTAGACTGCGATGCCAAATCCCCATTTATCGTTGATGGGCATGGCAAAGCCGATGTTGGGATTGTAAATGGGATCACAGTCGGACTCAAAATCAGAAGGTCCGGTATTGAAGTTCGCACCGGGCGCTGCCGAGGAATTGAGCCTGAAATTCGTTATTTCCACCCTGGCATCATATATCATGACACCGGTGGTCACCATGGGTTTCTTGATCAGGGTCAGACCGGCAGGATTGTAGTACACAGCAAAAGGATCGTTGGCATGGGCTACCACGGCTTCTCCCTGGGCTGTTGCGTTTGCGCCGATACCGAAGGTTTGGACAACACCCGCATGACTGTTGGATGCAACCAGGAGAACGACTGTCAATAACAAAACTAACTTTTTCACCTTTCCACCTTCCTTACTTTGTTAAACATTAATAATATATCAATATTAAAGATCCACATAGTAAACACTGTTATCCCCAATAGTATAACTATTCACACATAGGAATCGGTGTAATAGGCAGAGATATTATGCAGAGGAATTCCTTATGTCAATAGAAAAACAATAATGAATCTAAAATCAGAATAATCGTTCTACACTCAAATGGTAAGCATCTGGTAAACCAGAGAATAACGCCCTTTTTCATTCTCAAACCAGACCACATCATCGACAAAAACAACAGCGATCCACCCCATGACGACCATTCACATTCAAGAAAAATAGTTCTCCGGGACAACCGGTGGGTGGGTGGTCTTTAAAAAGGAATTAGGAATTGAAAAATATAGGAATTGGATTGCTACCAGGATCGAAGACCGAAATCTCCCCTGGCAGCAATCCGGATCACCCCGGACAGGGTGAAAAAGATCAGGAGTCGTACTTAACAGCGCTGAAGCTCATCAGTTTGTCCCAGTTGTGCCTGGATTCGATGAACCGTACGGTACCGGTTTTTCCCCGCATGCACATGGAATGGGTGATGGCACCGGTTCCCGTATAACGGACGCCGGGAATAAAGGTGCCGCCGGAGATACCGGTGGCGGCAAAATAGACATCGTCGCCCTTGACCAGGTCGTCCACCGTAAGGGTCTCCTTAAGGTCCAGGCCAAATTCCGTGACAGCCGTTCTCTCCGTTTCAAGCTGGGGATCAAACCTGGAAAGCATTTCGCCGCCAAGGGCCTTGATGGCGCAGGCCGCAAGCACGCCTTCGGGGGTGCCGCCGGTACCCATCATCAGGTCCACTTCGCAATCGGGATTCACTGCCATCAGGGCGCCAGCCACATCCCCGTCGGTGTGGAGCTGAATCCTGGCCCCGGCTGCCCTGATCTCCCGGATCAACCCCTGGTGCCTGGGTTTATCAAGGACAAAGACCACAAGATCGGTCACATCCTTGGACAGGGCAGCGGCGACCTTGGTGAGGTTCTCCATGACCGGTGCATCAAGCTCGACCACCCCTTTTGCAGGCGCCGGCACCACCAGCTTTTTCATGTAATAGCTGGGGCCGGGATCGAGCATGGCGCCGGCCGGGGCCGCACTGACCACGGCAATGGCATTGGGCCTGCCCGTGGCCAGAAGGTTGGTCCCTTCAACCGGATCCACGGCGATGTCCACCTTGAGGCCCTTGCCGTTGCCCAGCTTCTCTCCGTTGTAGAGCATGGGGGCGTTGTCCTTCTCTCCCTCACCGATGATGACGGTTCCGTCTATATCAAGGGCCTTGAACGACACGCGCATGGCCTCAACTGCGGCCTGGTCGCCATTCTCCTTGTCCCCCTTGCCAAGCCATCGGCCCGACGCGAGCGCCGCGGCTTCAGTGGTTCTAACAAGGTCAAGGGCAAGATTTCTCTGTGGTGCTTCCATTGGTATCTCCTTAAAGTTCATGGATGGATCAAATCGTTGAATTCACGCCATGAATACCATTTTTTGGAGCCCCTGGAAACAGGGTTTTTCAAGACAAAAAAAGATTTATCCCTAGGGCTCTAACTGGTCCAGGTTAGGGTATAGCGCTCCTGGGACGCCTCCCCATGGACGGGAATGGAGGAACTGCCGGAAGATCGGGACGACGACTTTATTTTCTTTACCGTTCCAAGGGAGTGCCGCCCGGGGGTTTCGAGCCGCCTTGCCATCATCACCGTGGCCCCGTAAAAGAGAACAAGACCGCCCAGGTTACTCCAAGGCATGTAAGGGTTGTCACTGCCAGCCAGAAGAAGACCCGTTACCCATAGGAGGCCCGCCATCATAAGCACCAGTTGCTCTTGAACCGTTTTCTTTTTCCGTTGCATTATTTCTCTCCTGTTGTGAAATTTTCGACCTAATGATGAAAAAACTAAACAACACCTGTAAATTTTTTAAACTACCGGTACTCCCTGCAACTCCACACCACCTTGCCAATGATCCGCACCCGCTCCATCTCGTCCAGTTGGAGATAGATGGGCGTGTAATCCCGGTTGTCGCTGCACAACACCAGTTTATAAGGATGCTTCTCAATCCGCTTCACAAGGATCGTCTCTTCCACGCCGACGGCATAGATGGCACCGGCAAGGATCTCGGTCTGGGATTGATCGATCAATACGGTGTCCCCCTCCCTGAGTTCCGGCTCCATGCTGTTGCCAAACACCTCCATGGCGACCATGGAATTCGCAGCCCCCTTGGTGGACAGCCACTTGGATTGAAATGAGAGGTAGTCGGTCACCTCCGACAAGGTCTCAAAGGAACCGTTGCCGGCGGAAAGCCGGGCCATGACCTTGGGAATCTTCTTGAACTCCATGTCCTGGCTGCTCTCCTGACTGAGGAACACACGGCCCACCCCGCTCTCTATCCACACGGGATTAAGCCCGAATTTTCGATAGAGTTTAACGATCCACTTGTCGGGGATCCGGTCCTTCTTTCGTGCGTGGGTGATGCCGGAACGGTTAATGCCAAGGGCCTCGGCAAGCTCTGTCTGGGAACTTATCCCGGTCACTTCAAGGATTCTGTGTATCAAACCGTCAATTTTGTTCATCTCCGACTCCTTTAGCTTCTTAGCTCTGATTTTCGCGCTATTATGGCAAGGGAATCAGAAAACTTTTTTGGTTCTGGCGTATCCAGGCTCGGTTATGCTGTTTTACTTTTCCCACGATTGATGAAAAAGTGCAACATCTTTTTTTTGACTTTTTACAAACACTCAGGTATGAACATAACTATGTTTGGTAAAAAGAAAAATAAGGAAAATACGTCTGACACCGCTCCTGAACCGGAAAAATCCGGCAAGGGAAAACCTGGCAAGGGAAAGCAAAAGGCAACGGACGAGACCCCGGCGACCACTAAAAAGCCGAAAAAAAAGCCCGGGTTCTCCCTGAAGAAGGCCTTTCTTATCGTAACCCTGCTCACGGTCCTGGCATCTGCGGGATTTGCCGGCTACACCTTTTTCTTTAAAAAAGAGACTGGCAGAACCTATACGGCCCAAGACCTTCCCCATGTCACCCTGCCCCGGGAGATGGTAAAATTCAGCTTTGAGAATCTTCCCGACCTCTATGAGGCCTTTGTACGGTTTAACAAGGAGATCGCCCTTTTGGACGGGGAGATTGAACGGATAGAGACCATCGGCGCAACCTATCCGGACCAGTCAGCGATTGCAAACAAGGAAAAGAAGATCTGGGCGGATGCAAGGAAAAAGAGCGTTAATAGCTTTGGCAAGATCGAGAAAAGCGTCAAGGCCCTCTATGTCACCTTCCAGGTCAACCCTGCATCGGGAAAGGCCCGGATGGACGAGGAAAAGGCTGGGCTTGCAACCAACGCCAACCAGGCCCTGGAGCCTGTGACAGCCCTTACGGATCGGATCAAGGCCACCAACGAGGCGGTTCCCCATGGATTGGTCAAGGGGACCCTTCACAAGCTTAAGAAAAAATTCATGTGATAGACCGGGTCAGACAATAAGCGAATACGCCAGGCCGGACCCCATTTATAGCTGCCTGAGCCGTTCTGCGATCCGGTTCACCATGGCGATTCTTGCTTCTTCCCTCTTTCTGCTGGTTCCGCCCACGGTTTTCTTAAAAAAATCACGGCACACCTGTTTTGTCCCTTTGTCCCAGGCGTGTGTCACCCCTGCGCCCTTTGCCTCCCCCTTGCCCGGGTCGTCGTAGTCCCTTCGTCCGTGGGCCCAGTTGATGACCGAAGCGTAAAAGAGAAAGGCCCTGTCCAGGAGAACATACATGAACTGGGCATCCGGGGCCGGCCGGATAATGATCTGGTCCTTGCCAAGCCTGACCCCCTTCAGCTTCAGCCCTGCAATACGGCTACCCCCCAGAAGTGCGGCTGCGGCACCGGCGACCCCGCCCAGGGTCGAAAAGATGCCAAAGGTCAACCCTGCGGCCGCCGTGTCCACAATGGCGCCGGCACCGGCACCGGCAACGCCGGCAGCAAGGGCCACCTCCCGTGGACTGAGACCGAGAAACTTCCAGGTGGTTTCGCTGAAAAGATCTTCGTTGAGGATGGAGTTTTTGGGCAGCTCCACATTGAAGATGTTGTGCTTGAAAAGCCGACGAATGTCCGTATGGGCCTTGTGTTCGATCTGTTTAACCGTGTTGATAAACCCCTTTTCCAGCTTGGCCCTGAGCACTTTAGGGTCTGCCCCCTCCCCAAGGGTTCCTTCGCTTGTGGCGCAAAGGATCTCCTCCACCATGGTGACAATGATCAGGGAGGCGACCCCCATGCGGTGATCCCAGTCCCGCTTAAAGGCATCAATCACCCGGACAAGGGCTTCCTGCCAGTCCTGGTCCACGCTCTTCAAGCACTCCAGAAGCTCGATTCGCTCCCTGTAGGTGGCCCGGTGGGCGTTGAACTCCCGGATGCTGTTGAAGGTGCGGCGAAATTCGTTTTTCCAGGCATCCAGATAGAGGATGTCATCCTGCTTGCAGTTGATGATGGACATGCGGGGGCGGCCGGTGAGCCGCAGGATCTCCATCTCAGCCCTGTCATCCCCCCTCACAGGCCGTGAGCCGTCAACCACATAAATAATACCGGCGCCCCGGGCCACCGGACCCAGAAGTTCGCACTCGTCCCTGAAGGAAGGGTCGGACCCATGGGCCTCGATAAAGGCCTGCACCATCCGGTCCTGGGGACCGTTGTAATTCTGAAACCAGCGAAGGGTCTGCTTGGGCTTCTGGAACCCCGGGGTGTCGGTGAACCGGATCACCTCGGCCTTGTCTATGGTCACAGGAAAGGTCTGGCAGTGAACCGTCTCTCCGGGATAGGGGCCGATCCTGACCCTGTCGTTTTCCGCCAAAGTGGACACCACCGAGGATTTCCCCTCGTTGGGATGCCCCAGGATTGCAAATTCAGGTACGTCTTTTATACGCATTATTTCACCAGGGTCTCAACATGGACCAGGGGGTCTCCCAGGCTGTTGATCTTCATGTTCCAGATCTCCCTGTCCCGGGGATCTGTCGCTGTAAATAGGGTATCGGGGCCGGGCTTTCCAATGAGGACCACCACCAGGGGCAGGGTCTTGCTGACACGGCTGACATGGGCTATAAAATCGAGGATCTCCCGGATGGGGGGAAGCCAGGCCTCCTGGAGCAGAAGAACTCCTGAAACAGGCGACGCCTGTTCCCCACCAGGGGGGTCGAAAACAGCGCCCAGGGCATCGATCTCTTCGGAAAAATCAAGGCCGATGCGCAGGGTATCGCCAACATGGCAATTCATGGTTTGCTCTACAATGGTTTTGAACCCCTCCCCATGGCAGGCGTCGTCATAGATGTCGTCGTGGACCAGGGCAAGGAAACGATCCGGCAACTCCCGGACCTCCTTTTCCCGGGGCGATGGCGGAACCTTGGATTCCGGGACCGCCGCCTGGGGGGTGAGGGGTTCTGTGGATACAATGGGCGTCACAAGCCGGTTCACAAGCTTTTTCAGCTCCCAACGGTCAAATCCCAGACCCTTGAGTGCCCGATCCTGGGCCATGGCTCCCCAAAAAAGAAGGGCCAACCTGGGCAGAAGCCCGTAAACCACCACGCTGAGGCAGAGAAAAGGCCACCAGGAGACAAGATCCCGGGTGGCAAGGTTGTAGATCCCGTCCTTGAGAACCAGCCGGGTCCCCTCAACCTGGGCAAGGGATGGATACCCGATCCCCTCGGGGAAAAGCCAGGACCAGGGAAGGGCCACAAAAGAAACCACCTTGAACACCAGTCCATGGCCAAATGCCAGGGTGGATTGCCAGCCAAAGGCCGTGTCGAAAAACACGACCCTGGCAAGGGTTGTTCCGATCACCCCAAGGTTGAACCCCACGCCAAAGAGCTGCATCAGCACGAACAACGGCCAGAAAAAGAGAAGACCGTAGTTTTTTTGTGACCTGCGCACCACCCCGATGGCAGCGGCCAATGCCCCCTGTTTTTCGGAAGAGAGCCGGTTCATGGCCCGTTGGTGGAGCCCCTTCATGGCCCGTTCCACCAGAAGGGAAAGTAGGGGATAGAAGCCGAACCCCACCCTTTTTACCGGCCGGGTCACCAGCGCAATAAGATATCCCAGGGTGATGAAAAGCAGCAGGGTCTGGGGAACCAGGATGATACCGAAGAAATAGCTGATGTTCAGGGGAAGCCTGCCGGTATAGGAAAAGAGGGATAGACTCAGAACCAGCCCCCCCCCGAGGCCCCCAAGAAAAAAAGCCGTCCGTAACAGCCGGAACCCCTCGTCCCATAGCTTTCCCGGGAAAAGACCGTTGCTTTTACGCATCAAAGACAACCAGCGCCTGACAAGGGTGCTGGGACATTCCCCAGGCGATTCTTCCGTATCAATGGTGTTGGTCAGCCCGGGCGCCACATGGCCCAGGTAGAGATCCCTGTCCCGCTGCTGAAGGAGATCCTCCTCCTCGCACCGTTTATCCTGCTCCAGGAGATATTCAAGGTCGATGATATCCCCCAGGGTCCACTTCTTGTTCATACTTTTATATCCATGTTCATGATCAATAATAACTACAACGCGAAAGTGAGATCAACTTACAGCGCAACCGCGGTTTCGTCAAGGGTCGGGGGCGCGCTTTAGGCCCAGCCCCGGGTACAGGAAATTATTTTTCTTATAAAAAAATACTGACAAACCATGAAAAATCTGAAATAAGAACTAACGTGACACCGCTTATTCATCCATAATCTTTAGACATACAGGGTATCCCCATGAACGACTATGTCAATATCTCATCCTGGCTGAAACGGAGCGCCGAGATCTACCCTTTTAAAAGGGCCGTTGTCTATCCCGATTCACGGGACAGCAAGGGCCGGGTTCTCTATAGCCAACTCAGCTTTCGCCAACTTGAAAGGCAGAGCGATCGCCTCGCCTTTGGCCTGGAAACCACCGGGATCACCCGGGGAACCCGAACCATCCTCATGGTCCCCCCGGGCATGGATTTTTTCATCCTTATCTTTGCCATGTTCAAGGTGGGCGCAGTGCCTGTGGTCGTCGATCCCGGCATGGGCATCGACCGCATGCTCTCCTGCTTTGAGCAGGGAAAGCCCGAGGCCTTTATCGGCATTGAAAAAGCCCATGTATTAAGGAAAATCAAACCCGGGTTTTTCAAGACGGTTAAAACCTGGATCACCGTTGGGAAACGGTGGTTCTGGGGCGGCTACAACATGGACGAGCTCATCATCGACAGGGACGATCCCTTTCCCGTAGCCCGAACCACCAGCGATGAAAACGCAGCCATCCTTTTTACGACGGGAAGCACCGGTCCGGCCAAGGGTGTGGTCTATACCCACGGCAACTTCAATGCCCAGCTCACCCAGATCCAGGAGCACTTCAAGATCGAACCCGACGAAATCGACCTGCCCACCTTTCCGTTGTTTGCCCTGTTTGACCCGGCCCTGGGCATGACGGCCGTCATCCCGGACATGGATCCCACAAAGCCCGCCTTTGTCAATCCGGAACGCATCATCGAGGCCATCGAGAACCACGGAGTCACCAACATGTTCGCCTCCCCTGCCCTGTTGAACCGGGTCGGGAAATTCGGCAAGGAAAACAAGATCAAGCTGCCCTCACTCCGAAGGGTAATCTCGGCCGGCGCACCCGTGACCCCGGCAAACATCGAACAGTTCTCCTCCATGCTCTCCGACACCGCCGAGGTCCACACCCCCTACGGCGCCACCGAATCCGTCCCCATCCTCTCCATTGGCAGCCATGAGATCCTGAAAGAGACCCGGTCCCTTTCCGAGCAGGGATTCGGCATGTGCATCGGCAGACCCATCTGTAACACCCGGGTGGCTGTCATCAAGCTGAGCGACGACCCCATCAAGCGCTTTTCCGAAAATCTGGTGCTTGGGGAGAACGAAGTGGGCGAGATCATTGCCAAGGCTCCCCTGGTGACCCGGCACTATTATAACAACCCCGAAGAGGACATGCTGGCAAAGATCGAGGACGAAGACGGTTTCTGGCACAGGATGGGGGATCTTGGATGGCAGGACACGAAAGGCCGAATCTGGTTTTGCGGCAGAAAGAGCCACCGGGTGGTAACCGGCAGCAAAAACCTCTATACCATCCCCTGTGAGGCGATTTTCAACAACCACGCGTCCGTGTTTCGAAGCGCCCTGGTGGGCGTGGGACCGAAAGAGTTGCAGACCCCGGTGATCTGTATTGAAACGGTTCCAAAGGTGAACAACAAAAAGCAGCTGATCCGGGAACTTCAGGAGCTCGCCACTTCAAACGATCTGACAAAGAGCATCGAGCACGTCCTGATCCACCCCTCGTTTCCCGTGGATATCCGGCACAACGCAAAGATATTCAGGGAGGAACTCAGGGTGTGGGCAACAAAGAAACTCGGATTCTAACTTCGAAAGGTGATTCGTCTAAACGGGATCAGACTTAAGAAGTTAAGGATGCTTAATCGGGCAGTAGATCGTAAAAATAAAGCATGGCATCCGACCGGGTCACGATACCGATGATCTTGCCGTCGGCCAGGACCGGCACCCTGCCGATGTCGTGCTTGATCATCAGCTTAGCCGCATCGATGGCACTCCTGTCCGGGGAGATGGTGACCACTTTCCGGCTCATGAAGGCCTTGACCGGGGAGCGCATGTGATTCTCTTTTCTAATCTTCCGGAAGTCCCGCCTGGAGATCACCCCGACGAGTTTATCATCGTCGTCCACCACGGGAAGTCCGGTGCATCCGAGATCCCGCAGGATCATGGCGACCTCCTCCACCGGGGTGGCATGGTTCACCGTGGTAACAGGATAGGACATGATGTCGCTAAGCATGACCGAGGTCTGCTGGTTGCCCTTGATCATCTCCTCGATCATCTCTTTGATGACAACGGGATTGGTGGATTTCAGCAGGGCGGATCCTGCGCCGGGATGCCCGCCGCCCCCCATGCTCCGCATGATGACCCCCATGTTGAGTTCATCCACGTTACTTCTGCCGATCACCATGCAGCGATCCCGCTCAACATCCCTGAAGATACCGAAAGCGGCCTCCACATTGACGATCTCCCGGTACATCTGAACCACCATGGAAAGATTCTGGACATGGCCGTCCACCTCCATCACGCTGATGCTCACGCTGAAATTGGCGATCTCCTGTCGCTGGGCGTTCTGGATCATCTCAAACAGAATGGTCTTCTGCTTCTTACCGTAGGCCTGGCGTAAAAAGGTTGATAGAATACCCAGGTCCGCCTTTCTGTCCAGCAGATAGGCTGCGGCCCTGGCATCTTCGGCAAGGGTGGAGGGAAAACTCAAGTTTCCCGTGTCCTCGTATAGACCCATCAGGAAAAGGGAGGCCTGGATGGGCGTCAGGATCTTTCGCTGGCGGGAAAGCTCCCGGATCAAGAGGGTGATGGTGGAACCGATCTCCTCCCGGACCGCCTCGTCCGCCTCGATGTCTCCCTTGACATGGTGATCCCAGAGGATGATGTTCAGATCATCCCGATGCCTGAGATCCCCCATCCCCTCCAGCCTTGACCAGGAATTGGTGTCCACCACGATGAGGGTGTCCACCTCGTCAAGTTCGATCTCCTTTGCCGTATAGAAGTCAAACAGATCCTTGTGAATGGAAAGAAAGCCCTTGAGATTGGGATTGATGGACATGGGCAGCACGGGCACCGCCCCGGGATAGATCAAGGTGGCAGCTACTAGGGAGGCAAGTGCGTCAAAATCGGTCCCCTTGTGGGTCGTAACGATCTTCATTTCTCTTCAATCTCCTCTTTGTCATCCCATTCCGGTTCCACATAGCCAAGCATCTTGCGCTCTTTTCCGTCATCGTATCCAAGTGCGTTCATGGGTGTTCCTGTGGCACGTTTATACTCGAGCTGGAGCTCATATTTTCGAATCTCGGCCTGGGCTTCCATGCTCTTCTGGGCAAGCTTGTACTTCATGTACATGAACCAGGCAAACAAGGAGAAGACGGCAACCACCAGGGCCAGAAAAAACCACTTAAAGTCAACAATGGTTTCCATGCCGGCCCGGGCAATAAAGGTGATGAGGTTCGGCAGGACCCAGTAGAGAAACACGGCGGCAAAGATGAGGAACCCGATGATAAAGATGTTAAACCGACTGATGCGAAAAAAAAGGTTGTCGATCTTGTTTCCTTTGCCCTCCGGGATCTTGCCCGACGCTTCATCCGGTTCTTCGTTTCCCCGGATAAAGGTCATCACCGCCTTCAGCACAAATCCGAGCAGCAGCACCAGACCCACGGGGAGCCCCACGGCAGCCGAGAACCATGCCCTGAACGGAAAAGGAATATCCTTGGACACAAGCTTCACCCGATATTGTTCAAGGGGGCCAAAGGTGTTTTCAAAGTAGTATTTATTAAAATTGGTCATGGTTGATCCCTTGACTTCGTAAACGACCTCATTGGAATCATTCATCACCTGCATATAAGATTGATGCCCCGACCGCATGGTGGCCAGGACAAAGACTTCAAGTTCCACAACAAAAAAGGCAACAACGATGATCACCAGCAGCAGCTTGTGCTCCTGAAGATGTTCGGTCCAACTCTTAACTCCCATTGACTCTTCTTTTCCCCCTATGGATTCCAGGTAAAAATCAAATTTTAAAAAACCATAGCAGTATAATAGTTGTTGTTTGAAACATCAATATTTTAATTAAACCTGGGTGTTTATCCCCATGAAACGGACTTGAGCCATGAAACTCAAAACATGTTTTTGGTTTACCTTCAGCCATAAATATATTATGAACACCCTTTTGAATCAAGAATCAGGAGCTTGAAAATTATGGACAAACTGATCATCAGCGTCCTTGGAAAGGACCGGCCGGGAATCATCGCGGCAATCTCAAAAAGCCTCTATACTTTAGGCTGCAACCTTGAAAACGTCAACCAGGTGACCCTCCAGAACCAGTTTGCCGGGATCTTCATCGTACTCCCCCCAAAGGATCTCAGCGTTGAGGCCATCAAGCAGACCCTTGTGACGGATTCAGCCGGTACCGGCCTGCACATCCACGTGGATCTGGCAGACACGGATCCCAACGGAGACCAGGCCGTTGACGGCGAAGATTTCGTCATCACCACCATCGGCCCCGACCAGAAAGGCCTTGTGGCGAGGTTCACAAAACTCATTGCCGATGCCAAGGTCAATGTCACCAACCTTCGGGCGGTCTTTGAGGGCGGCGACACCCCAGAGGCCAACGTCATGGTCTACGAGGTCTACATCACACCGGATACGGACCAGAAGGGCCTGTTTGCCGGCCTCAGGGACAAAGCATCCGAGCTGGGACTTGACATCAGCATCCAGCACAAGAACATCTTCCAAGCCATCAACAAAATTTAAGACGGGATACGAGCCATGTTTAACGAACAAGAGATTCTTTCCACCATTCAAATGGTAAAAAGCGAACACCTGGACGTCCGGGCAGTCACCCTTGGCGTTAACCTTTTTGACTGCGTCAGCCACGATCTTAAGGTGTTCAAGCAGAAGATCAGGGAAAAAATTATCACCAAGGCCGCAGACCTTGTATCTGTCTGCGACACGGTGGGCGAAAAATACGGGATCGAGGTGGTGAACAAGCGAATCTCCACAAGCCCCATCGCCCTGGTGGGCGCCCCGTTCAACGCCGATCAGATGGTGGAGATCGCCCATTGCCTGAACGACATTGCCAAAGAGGTGAACATCGATTTCATGGGGGGGTTTTCCGCTCTGGTGGAAAAGGGTATCGCCAACGGAGACCGGGCGCTCATTGAAGCCCTGCCCCGGGCCCTTGCCGAGACCCAGCGCATCTGCGCCTCGGTGAACGTTGCCACCACAAGAAGCGGCATCAACATGGATGCCGTCCTTGACATGTCAAAGGCCATCAAACAAGCGGCAGCGCTTACGGCCGATGATGACGGCCTGGCCTGTGCAAAACTGTGCGTGTTTGCCAACATTCCCCAGGACATGCCCTTTATGGCAGGCGCCTATCTCGGCGTCGGGGTTGCAGATTCTGTGATCAACGTCGGGGTCAGCGGCCCGGGCGTGGTCAAGAGCGCCATTGAGCGGGCCATCGAAGCGTCCCCCGACCTGTCCCTTGGCAAGATCGCAGAGGTGATCAAGAACACGGCCTGCAAGGTCACCCGGGTGGGTGAGCTCATCGGCCGGGAGGTTGCAGACAACCTCAACACCCGGTTCGGCGTCGTGGACCTCTCCCTTGCCCCCACCCCCACGGTGGGCGACAGCATTGGTGAGATCTTCCAGGCCCTAGGGCTGACCAGCATCGGCGTGCCCGGCTCAACAGCCGCCCTTGCCATGCTCAACGACGCCGTCAAAAAGGGAGGTGCCTTTGCAAGCTCCCATGTGGGCGGTCTGAGCGGTGCCTTCATCCCCGTGAGCGAGGATCTCAACATCGCAGAAGCCGCGGAAAAAGGCTACCTGACCATCGAGAAACTCGAAGCCATGACCTGTGTCTGCTCGGTGGGCCTTGACATGGTTCCCATTCCCGGGGACATCTCCGAAGAGACCCTGGCCGGCATCATTGCCGACGAGATGGCCATCGGCATGATCAACAACAAGACCACGGCCACCCGTCTCATTCCCGTTCCCGGCAAAAAGGCCGGCGATAGCGTCTATTTTGGCGGGCTTCTGGGCGAGGCCAAAATCATGCACGTGGCCCATGCCACCAACAAGGACTCGTTTGTAAGACACGGCGGACGCATTCCGGCCCCCATCCACAGCATGAAGAACTGATCGCCGTAAAAGAATAGCGTGACCACCAAGCTAAACATCAAGATTGTTGCGGCCCTCACCCTGGTCCATTTTACGGGCGACTTCTACAGTTCGTTCACAAGTCCGTTACTTCCGGTCTATGTGGACAAGCTGGCCCTTTCAATGGCCCAGGTGGGGCTATTAACCGGCGTGATCCGGTTATTGGCCTTTGTGGTCCAGCCCTGTGTGGGGTATCTGGCCGACCGGTACCAGACCCGGGGGTTCATCCTCTGGGGCCTGTTTTTAACGGTCACCTGCATCCCCTTTTCCGGGATCGCCCCCAACTTCATACTGCTGCTCCTGGTGCTGGCCGCAGGATCGGCTGGGTCGTCCATGTTCCACCCCTCGGTGACGGGCATGCTCCCCCTCTACTCCGGTGCAAGACAGGGGTTGTGCATGTCCATCTTCAACACCGGCGGCACATTCTCCTTTGCCCTGGGCCCGGTGTTCATCTCCTGGTATGTGGGGCGCTTTGGCCTCGAAGCCATGCCCTACACCATTATTTTCGGATTTATCTGCATCCTGGTCTGCCTAAAAACCATTCCCATGCCCATTAGCGAAGGATTCAAAAGCGCAGGCTTCTGGGGTTCCCTCAAGGAGACCCTCGGGGGCGTGTGGAAACCCATGACCATGATCTGGGTGGTCATGGTACTCCGGGCCGTTACCGGCCAGTCCTTCATCACCTTCATGCCGGTCCACCTGGCACAAATGGGCCACGACCTCATCTCCGTTGGGTTCATCGTCTCCCTCTTTATCCTGGCCGGCACCATGAGCGGCCTGATCTCGGGCGCCCTGTCGGACAAGATCGGGTTCAAGCGGATCTTCTTCATCACCCATCTTCTGATGACCCCGGCCATGCTGCTCTACCTCTATCTTCCGGACAACTGGGTCTATCTGGGTGCCTTTATCGGCGGATTCTTTGCCCTGGCAACCATGCCCCTGGGCGTCCTCATGGCCCAACGCCTGGCCCCCAGGGGAAGATCCATGGTCTCAAGCCTGATGATGGGACTTGCCTACGGCCTGGGCGGCCTTGCCTCACCCGTGGTGGGTAAGCTTGCCGACATCTACTCCATCGAGACCGTCCTGTGCTGGACCGCATTTGTGCCCCTGATAACCCTGCTCCCCATCGTGAAATTCCCCAGGGTCGGAAAAGACGCCTGATGGGCGCCCTTGGCACACGCAAAAGGGTAAGATCGCTATGAAAAAACTGTTCTCATTATTTTTTACCCCCCTAATAGTCCTGTTTATGTCCATTGCCGGTTGCGGGCTCATGGAAAGTCGCATTGCACGATTGACGACTGATTTCAAAGTTTTGCCTTCGGACAATCGAATTTTATACGAAAGTGGGGCTGAAGTGTTAGCCCATGAAGCCGCTCGCCATTTACCGGCTGCCCTTGAAAATGTAGCGCTTAAACAATACGGAACGTTTAAAGAGCCAATAACCGTATATGCTTTTGCGAGCACTGAAAGTTTTTCTAAATTTTCAGGTATATCGAAAAAGGCCATGGGGGCCTCCGTTGGAAGTGACGTGTACTTATCCGGAATGTTATCAACGATGCCGGAAAAAGTTTATGGAATGATCGGTCATGAACTTTCCCATGTCCAGTTTTCTCAAACACTCGGCATTATAAATTTCAATCGCACGTTACCTCGATGGTTCAGGGAAGGGCTGGCAATTTATGTTTCCGATGGTGGCGGAGCACCCAGAAACTTCGAAAAAGAAACACTTGAAAAATTCATCCAAAAGAAACATTTTTTACCTGTGTCAAAAGGCGCACTATTTAATCGAAGCCTCAAAACTACGGATGCGATAGGGCCTCGGATGTTCTACAGCCAGAGCGGGATGTTTGTTGGATATATGGCGAAATCAAATCCATTACTTTTTAAAATGTTTGTCACAAAGCTACAATCCGGCAACGGGTTCAAATCAAGTTTCTTTGAAACCTATGGTATTGATGTTGATGAAATGTTAAACAACTACATAGAAAGATTACCCCCAAATGCATAAAAGAGTCATTTTATGTGCTCAAAAAAAGAATGGATAATGGATATAAAAACCGCCAACACGATCTTGTATTGTAGGAAATGGAAAGAGACGGTTGCTTTTTACAAAGCCCAGCTAGGGTTAGAGGTAACAACCTCTTGTGAATGGTTCGTGGAATTCAAATTAAATGTTGCAGCCCGCCTGAGCATTGCAGATGAAGCCAGGACATCAATTGACAGCAACAGGGGTAAAGGCATCACCATCACACTGGAAGTTGAGGATATTGAAACGACACATTTATACTTGAGCAAGGTAGGACTTAATCCGCCACCGATTAAAGATCATGCTTGGGGGGCAAAGCTTATCCACATTTACGACCCTGAAGGCAATCGGCTTGAGTTTTGGTCTCCCAATACAGAACTGGATAAAACCACCGAATAACGCTTTTGTTCTGGGCCGTTGCCGGGCAGTCCTTCATCACCTGGCACAAGTCGGCCACAACCTCATCACCGTGGGATTCATCGTCTCCCTCTTCATCCTGGCCGGCACCATGAGCAGCCTGATCCCATACGTTTTGGATAATCTTCAAAATTTTATATTTTAAATACCGGGACCATTCCCGAAAGTCCCCCTACTCATTCTGAGATGTTTTGTTTGTCTGTAACACAAATTTGTATATTTTTAATAAAATCGATTCAATTTAGATCATTTTGGAGTTATCCGGAAAACTGTATATTATTCAATATGGAGTGTTCTACTGTTAGAAAACAGAGTGACATGCTTCAAAATGGGTTGTCAAACCATATCAAATTTGATATCGCATGAGTGTTACTTGACAAACGGAGATACTCAGAAAAAACTGCTCAACCTCTTGTTGGCTGGCATATGCGCAGACCCTTAAGAAAGTAGCATGTAATATGATAAGACTAGTTTCACACATAGATGCCGAGGAACTATTTAAACTTGTGGACGAAAACCGTGCCTACTTGAGAAGATGGCTTCCCTGGCTTGATCACAATAAAACCCTTGATGATACGAGGGAATTCATAAAAACCTCCCTTCGCGATTATGCAGAACAAGGAAGCATGATTCATGTCGTTGAGGATGCAGGACGTGTTTGTGGTATTTGCGGTTTCGACTCAATAAACAGAACCATCAAGGCGGGGTTCATTGGCTATTGGATATCTCAACAGTCACAAGGCAAGGGCCTAATAACTATGGCATGTGGCGCCTTGGAAACACTTGGGTTCGACAGGCTTGGATTACACAAGCTTGAAATACACATAGCGCAAGAAAACGTGTCAAGCAGGGCTGTTGCCGAAAGATTGAACTACCAAAACACCGGAACAATCTTGGATGCCGAGTGGCTCTATGATCATTACGTTAATCATGTTATTTACTGCAAACTCAACCCTGAAGGCGCCAGCTGACCATCGTTTCCAACCGACGCTCGTTCCTCGCGCGGCTGAAGCGTCCGTTATATTTCGGGAGAGAAATAAACATTTATATCGATAACAATGTATGGAATTATTTGTTTAAAAATAAATTTCAAATTGAGTCATACTTTCCGCCAGACGAATTTAAAGTCTTTATTACCCACCACGGAGAGTATGGAATTGAACCATGGCCTTAGATTGCTATCAGTTGAGCCATTTAATTTTTTTCAACATGTCGATATGATTCAATCAGCGATCGGTAAAATTATTGGCAGCCTTTTAGTAACAGTCCTTGGCGGATTGATTCTATGGTTCTTTACTACGCATATTAAGAGAAGTAAAGACAATGATCTAATTCAGACCGAACCGACCTGGCACTCTCTGGCTTCATGGGGAGGAGAAGACGGCGATTCTCAAGCAGCCAATGGATTCCTTTATGCCACCCATATAAAGCCAACAAGCTCCTTGTTATAGAACCAAGCACATTAAAAATCATACAAACAATCGAAAAGATTCATCGACCGACCTGATCGCCGCCTATGGTCATCTGTACGTTTTAAGCTCCTGGCAGGGTGTTGTCGCTTACACAAAATAGAAAGCCGGGGGACAAGTCTTTGTTGACCCTTAGTAAAGATCCAACAATCAACAGGCACCGGGTTTCACCAGTGATGTTGGAAGATATCTATAATCGCCTTAAAAACGAAGCGAATTTCAAACCAGAAACTATTCTTGAGAATTTCGCCGATTGCATTTTTAAAAAGGGTTTACTATGGCATGACTATCGTACTTTTCTGTTCCTGTGCCTCAACGAGAAACACGCTTCCAAGTTCAACAATAAACTTCAGGCCAAGTTTCTAAAATCAAAAGGAGGACTATCATGAAGACAAACACCTATCCAAAAACCGGCAAGAACCCGACAATAGCCAATTCAGATCCTGCAAGGCCGAATATCGGTGTCTGCTTTTCCGGCGGCGGATCCCGGGCCATGACCTGTGCCTGGGGCCAGTTACTGGGGCTTAAAGAGCTGAACCTTATCAACAGGGCACGCTATATTTCCTCTGTTTCGGGCGGCACATGGGCCTCATCTGTGTATTCCTACCTGCCGGAGGGAGTCACGGACAAAGATCTTCTCGGAACCTATTACCCGCCGGCCCGACTCTCCCTTGAAACCCAGGCCGATCATCTTGATATCACCCAATTGACCCCGCACAGCCTGGGCCAGGCACCAGCAGGCATAAGTATTGATACGCTCGTGGCCCAGGGGGTTATTTTCCTGCTCTTCAATAAAAGACAGGATCATAAATGGCTGTGGGCTGACCTTGTGGCCAGTTTTATTCTTGAACCCTACAAACTGAGAGATGAAGGGGAAAACTCCTGGTCCTCTTCCAAATACTTTTCCTTGTCCCATGGTTATGCCAGGGATTATTTTCCCCAAGGCGCCCCTAAGCCGGATGATTTTTTCTTTGTTCGTCAAGGCCGGCCATTTGTCATTATGAACAATAATCTCATGGAGCCTGTAAAGATCACAGATTCCAAAGAGTTCAATATTGTTCAACTGCCCAATCAGGTCACCCCGGTTGCAGGCGGTGTACAGGGCCAGACGCCGGATAAAACCATTACAGGGGGCGGCTCGGTGGAATCCTATGGATACGGATCAACACTGATCCAGAAATCGTCAGAATCCTCACCAGTGGCGGTGACAATCTCCCAACCCTATTCCCTCATTGACATCGTCAGTACATCAAGTGCTTTTTTCGCTGAGACGATTGCCCAATGGATCCTGGAGGATCTTCAGGATTCAGACAGAAGAAAATCTCTGATTCAACGGGTCGAAAAAAAAATAACACCTGCCCATAAAAAGGATCTGCTGGCAAAAGCGGAAACTGATCTTTCCCAGGACATTGAAAAAATATTAGAAAAAGAACTGGAAAAACTTGCTGCCAAAGGCATTTCCTTCCTGGGTGATATTGTTCCCAGTTACAACTACTGGCCGATCAGTCCCTTGAGCACAAACAGGGAAATACAATTCACCGACGGCGGCACCCTTGAGAATACAGGTATTTTAGGTATTCTGTCCCAGACAGATACAGGCAGTGCAGATCAGGAGCCCCTTTATCTGGTGGTTTTTGACAATCCTGATGTCCCACTTGAAATCAAAACGGACAAACAATCTAAAACCAAACACATTATTGCAGCAACCCAGGCTGCCCCCCTTTTCGGTATTGATTTTGACACCCAGGATGGGACATACAAAGTATTTACCCCGGCCCAGCAGGACCCCACAAACACGGCGTTTAAAGCTGAGAGTCTGGTCAAGGTGTTCAACAACGACGGGGTAGCCGGAGACACCCCCTTTGATGGGCTGGTCAAGGGATTATATGCCGCAAGCTGCGGTGCTCTTCCAGGCAGTCAGCCAGATGAGACTCTTGTGAACACCTCTGCCCCGTTCTATGAAATGACAATAACCACCGTGGCCAATCCCCTGGCCAATATTTCCCCGGGGCGCACCATACACATCCTCTACATCCAAAATGCAAAAATACTGAACTGGCAGAATCAAATTACCGATCAAACCCTGGCCTCAGAAATAAATAAAGGACAGAATGATGAAAAAGATCCCCTAGGACCTTTTAAGAATTTCCCCTATTACAGCACTTTTTTTAAAATCGGGCTTGCCCCAAAAGAATCAAACGCCCTGTCACAAATGTGGGCCTGGACGATGTTAGCGGATGAAAGTCCCTTGAAAAAACAATTACAGTCATTTTTCGATAATGCATCTGCCTGAAAACAGGAGAACAGACATGAAAAAAATCATCACAGCGATTTCACTTTTTTTGTTCCTTACACTGCTGCCGTGCGGTATTTTTGCCAAGACCAAAGAAATTGAACCAGGAAAAAATTGCCCCACAATTGTTCAAAATTTAAGGGAACTTCTCAGGGAGACGCCTGGATTGTCAGAACAGATTAACACTGCATTGCAGCACCAGGAAAAAGGCTCAGCCTGGTATGGGAAAAATATGGACTATTTTGTCCGTTTTTTTGAAGAATGGCTGGTATACAATCCGGTTCCGGCAAATCCGTCCAAATATATCGTACCCTTTGATGCTTTGGCCAATTCTGCGGCCGGAGATATTTTATTTAACGATAATATCTTCAGTTCATGGTTTATTGCCTTTCTGAATGCCCGGGGACAATATCTTGGCACCCAGACGTCTGCCCGAACCATGTTCCAATGGATGAAGACCCCGGAAATAAAGATGTCGGATTTTATCGTTCCTGAAAACGGATTCCAGACATTTAACGACTTTTTTCTGCGGGACCTCAAGAAAGGGGCTCGCCCGCTGAGCGGTAAAGGAGATCCTTCCATCATCGTATCCCCAGCCGACGGAATGGCCTGTCAAATTTATGCCAGCCACCTGGATGAGAGCTTTAAAATAAAACGGGATGAAATAAACATCCGCCAGGCGCTGAACAACAGCCCTTATGCGGAAAAATTTGTGGGCGGCCCTGTTCTGGACATCCTGCTCTGGTTCACGGATTATCACCATTTTCACGCACCTGTAACCGGTACGGTGGTTGAAGTACAAGAATATGCAGGATCCTATAACTACAACTTTGCCGATGTAAACTGGTACAAGCAACTGGCCAAACACAAACGCACCTCATATATTTTTAAGACGGAAAAACTTGGGTATGTTGCCATGGTCCCTGTGGGATTCTGGGGCGTGGGATCCATAGTCACTGATCCAAAATTCGTACCCGGATATACCATCCAAAAAGGGGAACATCTCGGCAGGTTCGGTTATGGTGGCTCTTCCATCCTCCTTGTTTTTGAACCGGGAAAAATAAACTACTCACAATGCTTCCCGGTTTTCAATAGTGGAGACGGCGGCATTCCGGTCCAGATTAAAAACCAGATCGGGGTTGCTGTGACCGACTGAAACCTGATTCCCCGATCCACACAGGATACCGGGAGTCACGCGTAAGGGCGCGTTTTTTTTTCCGGGAATACATCCGTTTCCAACTAATTCCGGTGTCATCCGGGGCAACGAAAGGTGAGACAAATGCCGATTCATTTCAATGACCGGGACATCCTTCCTGAAATTGCAGGATTGAGTTCTGCCTTGATAGTGCCCTGCAATATGTCTCCTGCAGTTACAGTAGCCGTGAGAGAAAAAAATTCTTCATTCAATTCTTCAGGCATTTCCTGAAGTCGGCTCCTTTCGAGCAATATATCAGGACACTGCAATCCCGATTAAGTAAAAATGGCGTAAACACGGACGTGTTCAAGAGCATTCCTTATCACCAATGGTTCATGTGCATGTGGACGTCACAGAAGCGCAAGAAGCTACAAAAATGTGCGCAACAATATGATGCTGTGATCGTATTGGGCTGCGAATCTGCAACCGAAACCGTCCGGGATGTGGTCAAATCAAGCGACTGCAAAGTAATCGAAGCCATGGAAGTTACCGGCATTATGAACGCACAGCTAAGGTTCCATTTGCCGGGGAATGTCACCTTTGATAATTGCAAGGTAGTTCCCATATCCTATCATAAGAAAAAAGAGGAGAAATGATGATGAAAAATCAAATCAAATCCACAACCTTTATGTTCCTTTTGTTTTCTTTTGTTTTCCTGACTGGCTGCTCCATGAAGGCCTCGGCATTAACCCCAGGAAAAACGACACTTACAGGCGAAATCGATAAAATCCATGAACTGGTGTTACGTACATATCATTCCATACATGGGCACCCCGAACTGGGTAAAAAAGAATTCAACACCCAAAAATTGATCATAAAGGAGTTGAAAGAACTTGGGTACACTGAATTTATTGCGTCTACACTGACCCCCACGGCTGTTATCACTATTCTGGACACAAAAAAGCCGGGGCCTGTCATTGCCCTTCGTTCCGAGATGGATGCCCGGCCCCTGGCCGGTGGTGGGAAAGAGCCGGAATCCCATTCTCCGAGATCCCTGATTCCGGGCGTTATGCATAACTGCGGCCATGATGTCCATGCATCCATACTTCTCGGCGCAGCTGGTATACTGATAAAAAACACCCATGTCCTGTCCGGCAAAATTGTATTTATCTTTCAGCCGGCGGAAGAAATCAAGGGCGGCGCCGACGATATTGTTAACGAAGGGTTGCTTAAAAAACTGGGCATCCAAAAGATGTTTGCACAACATTCCGCCGGGGGGACACCCGTGGGAACCGTATCCATCTCTCCGGGATATACCCTTGCCGGCAGCAATTACTTCACCCTTAACGTCAAGGGCAAGCAGTCCCATGCCGCCATGCCCTCGGAGGGAAGCGATGTCCCCCTTGCTTCGGCACATCTTATCCAGGGATTGTCCTATCTGCCAGCAAGAAGGATCGATATCACCAACAGGCCTGTGATTATCAGCGTCTCAAATGTTTCGACAACAGCGGGGGCACTCAATGTCCTTCCTCCCGATGCAACCATAAAAGGAACGATCCGTGCCTTTGAGGATCTAACCGAAGCCCCGGCCAAGGGGAAATCCATCAAGAAGATCATCGACAATTACCTTTCAGGTGCTTCAGCAGCCCATGATGTGACAAGCGAATTTTCGATCAGAAAGGGGGCGCCCCCCACATACAACAACCCTGAACTATATAACAGCGTCGTCAAAAAGCTGGGGGATGCATGGCCCGGCGTCCTTGATACCACGCCCTACAGAGGAATGTTCTCCGAAGACTTTTCCTATTATACCCGGGAAGTCCCATGCCTCTATTTCGGCCTTGGAATCAGGAAAGGAAATCTGGGGACAAAGGGAGTTCATTCCGTTGATTTCACCATACACCCCGATGCCCTGAAACATGGCCTGAGATTGATGACGCTCATCGCCCAGATCGCCACCCGGGGGGATGTTCTGCTCAAATAGGATACCGGCGGCTACCACAAGAAATATTTAGACGTATAGGATTTTACAAAAAAGGTCTTTTCCCAGAATAAACGGGTCAGCAGGATGCCGGGCTTTGATATCACACCCTTTGGGATCACATGAAACCACCGGAAACCAAGGCTGTCCAGGTGGGCGTTGAGTTCATCGGCCATGCCCAGATCAAGGGCCGCGATCTTAATGGCCTCCCGCTGGCACCGGGAGCTGATGAATAAATTGGCAATCCGTTTTTGAAATCCATTTTCAAAAAACAGGTCCTTGGCCAGCTTGTAATTTTGAAACCGGCTCAGGGCATCCATCTGGGTTAAAAGAATCAGAACAACCCCATAAATGGAGATATATTCATACATAAAAAACAAAAATGGGCGGTTTTGTTCCAGGACAGGCAGTGCAAGCCTGCCAAATCCCAAAAACAGAACCAGTCCCAGAAGTGATGTCAGGTGAAGCAGACTGGCGACCTTTATAAATCGGCCAGCCTGTTTGTAAAAAATGAAATACCGGTTGATATTTAAAACCATCAGACCTTCCATACCAACCTCCTTTTATATTTTTTTATAATTGGTATTCAAATTCGGCGGAAATGTCAATATCAATTACTTGCCTGGAGCCATAACCGAATTTTTACAATTCCCTTCAGATAATGTCGGGCTTTTTAGCTCTTATATCATTGCGGCCAGCCCGGACGTTGCTTTCGGTAAGGTCCGGGCCGTTTCGCTTCTTAGTCCTGATTTTCATGTTATCGTAAAAAACAGTTTTGGGTTCTGGCTTGTCCAGGTTAAAGATGATTTGAATCAATCAACATCTTTTATAATAAGGGACAGTTTTTCAATGGCGGCGTCAATGGTTTCCACATCACTCATGGTGTAATTTAACCGCATGGTTTCAATCCCTTCCATGGGATTGGTGTAGAAATAGCAACCCGGAACAAAGGCGATGTTCTTTTCAACGGACCGCTGATACAGCGTCGTCATATCATACCCTTCAGGCCCCCTCACCCAGAGAAACATCCCCCCTTCCGATGGGGAACAGGTGAAATTTTTGGGGAAATATTTTTGGATGGCTGAAAGCATGGCTTCCTGCTTTGGTTTATAAAGCGCCTTGATCACCGGCAGATGGGCTTTCATATATCCCCCGGACAGGTATTCGGCGGCCAGGGCCTGATTAAAGGTGCTGGTGTGAAGATCCACCCCCTGTTTTACCAGGACGAGCCATTTTCTCATGAGTTCCGGTGCCGCGTAAAAACCAATACGCAACCCCGGCGCAAAGATTTTGGACAGGGTGCTGATGTAGACCACATGGTCCGGGGCCAGGGTCTTTATGGGGGGGATGTCGCTGCCGCGATACCGCAAGGCACTGTAGGGGTCGTCTTCCACAAGCAGGGCGTTTTCCCGGGTGATGATTTCAGCAATTTTTTCCCGCCGCTTCAACGAAAGGGTTCGGCCCGTGGGATTCTGAAACGTGGGCACCAGATAGATAAATTTGATGGCATTATTCCCAAGCACCGCTTCCAGGGACTCAGGGATAACACCGCCGTCATCGGTGTCCATGCACACATACTCGGGCTGGTAGGGATTGAAAGCAGATATGGCTCCCAGATAGGTGGGGGCTTCCACCGCAATCTTGTCTTTCCTGGAGATCAGGATTTTGGCCACACCGTCCAGCACCCCCTGGGATCCACTGGTCACGTGGATATCTTCCGGAGCCGCTGAAATGCCCCTCTCCTTCAGCAGATCCCCAAGGGCTGCCCGCAGGGGCATAAATCCTTCGGTGAGTCCGTACTGGAAGGCATCTGACCCATATTTTTCCATCACGTTTTCCGTGAGGGTTTTTATGATCTCCATGGGAAAACTGTCCGGGGACGGTATGCCCCCTGCAAGGGACACCATTCCCGGCTGGGAAACCACTTTCAAAATTTCACGGATCGCATTGGCGCCCATCATCTCGGTGCGCCCGGCCAATAGATGCTCAAAATTCATGGGGTCTCCTTTGATAACTCTTTTGTATGTTTACCCGGATATTGCTGATGGCTTCAATAGGTTTCCTTTTTCGTAAAACAACTATATGATGCCGGAAACAAAAAAAACAGATGCAGTTGTTTACAAAAAAAACCATAACAGATGAGTTATGATATGAAAAACAACCAGGTTCAATTTAAATACAAGGCCCTTGTACAGGAATTTACGTCCAAAATCAGAAACGGAAGTTTCAGACCCGGGGACAAACTGCCTTCCATCAGAACCCTGCACAAGGAGTTACAACTCAGTGTCAGCACCGTCTATCTGGCCTATTCCGAACTGGAAAAATCAGGCCTTGTGGCGGCCCGGCCCAAATCCGGTTATTTTGTCAAACCCATGTCGGTTTTTGAAATTCCCGAAGCGCCCCGCACCGATCCCCGGCCCGTGCATGTGACCCTGTCAAGCATGGTGGCATCCACCCTCACAGACAACCGGGATAGTGAGATGGTTCACCTGGGCACCTCCACGCCGGCACCGGAACTGCTCCCGGTCAAAGCCCTGTCCCGGATCATGAAACGCATCAAGGCGGATGAGATGCCCCATCTTCTGGATTATTCCCTGGCTGAGGGGGACCCGGAATTGCGGCGGGGGATTTCCCGCCTCAGTCTGGGGGTGATGGACGGTGTGGGACCTGGCGATATCATCGTCACCCAGGGAAGCATGGAAGCACTGACCCTGTCCCTGCGATGCGTGACCCGCCCCGGGGATGTGGTGGCCATCGATTCCCCCACCCACCTGGGGTATCTCCAGCTTCTCCAGGAACTGGGGTTGATGGCCTTGGAAATACCTGCCGATCCCCGGTATGGAACCGATGTGGAGGGTCTGGCGCGGGTGTTGGCCCATAGAAAGGTGGATGCATACCTGCTGGTGTCCAATTTTCAAAACCCCACCGGTGCCCTGATGCCGGAGGAGCAAAAAAAAAGACTGGTGGAACTCACCCACACCCATGGCATTCCCGTTATCGAGGACAATCTTTTCGGGGACCTCTATTTCGGCCGTCACAGACCCCTTTCCCTGAAAAAATATGACCAAAAGGATCTGGTGATCGCCTGCTCCTCCTTTTCCAAGACCGTCTCCCCCGGCCTGCGGGTGGGATGGGTGGTTCCCGGCAGGCGGTTTTACCGTAAAATACTGGGGCTTCGCACCGGAACCACCATCGCGGCTTCAACCCTGGACCAGTACCTGATCATGCGGTTTTTAAAAGAGGGGGAGTATGACCGATATATGCGAAAGCTCCGGGGGGCGGTGAAACAGCAAATGGATGGAATCGCTACGGCCATCCGTCGGCATTTCCCGGCTGGAACCCGGCTGGCCCTGCCCGAGGGAGGTTCACTTCTCTGGGTGGAACTGGACCGGACGGTGGATTCCCTGGCCTTGTTCCACGCGGCCCGGGAAAAGAAGATCGCCATTGCCCCGGGGATCTTCTTTTCCGTCACCGATCACTTCAACCATTTTATTCGAATCGGCTGCGGTTTTCCGTTTACAGACCGCACGGAATGGGGGATAAAAACCCTTGGAGAACTCATGGTTGGCTAAGACGCAGCCCCCCCCTGGTTGACGAACCATCAGAATTAAGGCATAGATGATAGGAAAATAAAAAAAAGGGGGATATTCATGATTAGACAGGCGGTCACTATCCTTGGACTGTTTGCCATCTCATTTGTTATCGCTGCAGAATTTGAACTGTTTGAAAGTTTGTACGAACTGACCCGGGAATACGAGGCGTATCAACTGGATGAATTCTTCAGCCTGGCCATTCTCTTTTCCGGCTTTATGCTTATCTACTCCATTTATACCAACGTCTACCTGTTCCAGGCCATCTGGCTGCGAAAAGCTGCGGAACAGAATCTTTCAGACCTGAACCGGGAGCTGGAAAAACGGGTCATTAAGAGAACGGCCCAGCTCAATGCTGTCAATGTCCAGCTCAGGAACGAGATGGATGAGCGGGCCAAGATGAATGCCCTGCTTGCCCAGAACCAGAAGCTCGAGACCGTGGGCACCATGGCCGGGGGCATCTGCCACGACTTTAACACCCTGCTTGGAATCATCATGGGGTATGCAGGCATGATCAACACGGCCAGTGAAAAAGCAGCCCCTGCCCATACCATGAGCGAGGAGATCCTGGATGCTGCCCGGCGCTCCAAAAAACTGATCAACCAGCTCTCTTCCTTTGCCAACCCGGAAAAATCGGATAAAAAGGTCCAGTCCCTCCAGTCCGTTATTCAGGACGGGGCAAGGCTGCTGAACGCGGCCCTGCCGCCAACCGTCTCCCTTTCCCAGGATCTTCCCGATACTCCCTGCCCTATGCTGGTTGATGCAGACCAGATCATCCAGGTGATACTCAACCTGGGCATCAATGCCAGCCATGCCCTAGAAGAGGATGGCAGGATTCAGATCAGCCTTGAACCCGACGAGGTGGACCTGCCTACGGCCCAGGCCAAAGGGGTTGAATCTGGGGCCTATTTTAAAATGACGGTCTCAGACACAGGCCTAGGCATTGCTCCTGAGATCCTGAACAATATTTTTGATCCATTTTTCACCACCAAGGAAGTGGGACAGGGCTCGGGCCTTGGCCTGTCCGTGGTGTTCGGCATTATAAAATCCCACAACGGATTTGTTGATGTGGACAGCACACCCGACCAGGGCAGTCGGTTCATGGTGCTGTTGCCCCAGGCAGATATCCAGTCCCAAACCCACCAAGATCAAGGAGGCCCCCATGGCCAAGATACTTCTCATTGAAGATGATGATAAACTCAGAAAAATGCTGGCAATGCTTCTCACGATGGAGGGATATACCGTATCGGAAGCCGATAACGGCAGGCAGGGAATCAACACCTTTGAAAAGGAAACGTTTGATGTGATCATCACCGACATTTTCATGCCGGAGGAGGATGGCCTGGGGGTAATGCGCACCCTGGTCAAATCCCAGCCCGACGTAAAGACCCTGGTGATCTCGGGGGGGGCAAGAATGGGAGGCGGAATGCAATACCTGGAATTTGCAAGGCTGTTCGGGGCAAACCTCACCCTGGTCAAGCCCTTTGAAAATGATGAATTCTTAGCGGCTGTGGCCTCCCTGGTATCCTCCTGATCCAGGCAAAGGGGGATACCAGTATAACAACGTTATTATTTTTTCCAAAAAAATTGCTCAAGGCGGTGCTTCTGGGCTGCCCGGGCCTCACCCTCCAGGGTAAAAAAACAAACGCAGCCCGTGGGGTTGAAACAACCGTTACAGGCCACACAGGCGGCCTTGGATCGGTCTCCGTCCTTCCAACGCCCCACAAGGCCCGGTTCCCGAATAAGGGGTCGTGAAAGGGAAATCGCCTCAATATCAGTGTCCCCCAAAATCTTTTCAATGACCTCTATTTCCCGGATGCCGCCCACAAGAATCACCGGCGTATCAATCTCCCGGGTCAATTGCTTGGCATACTCCAGATGATATGCCCCATGCTTCCGGGATCTGCAGGGGGTATGCTCGCCGGCAAACGTCCCGCCGCTCAGCTCAATGGCATCGATCCCAGCGTCGTCAAGGGCCTTGGCCGCCACAAGCGCCCCCTCAAAGGCAAACCCCCTATTCTCCCGCCCGAAATCGGAACAGTTCATTTTAATCCATACCGGGTAATCTGCGCCGCACCTGGCCTTAATCTCCTTTAGGATATCAACGGCTACCCGAACATTTTTTTCCGGCGTTCCCCCATATTCATCCTCCCTTAGATTGAATTCAGGGCTTAAGAATTTGCTGACCAGGTAGCCATGGGCACCATGGATCTGGACCCCGTCAAACCCGGCCGCCTTTGCCCGGACAGCTGCATCCCCGAACTCTTTGACCAGGGTCTGAATCTGCTCCCTTGAGAAGGGTTCCGGTTTAATGCCGTTAACCGGATCCACCACATCAGAGGGTGCGAAGATCGCTCCGGTCGGGGGATGGGTCAACTGGGATCCCACATGGGCAAGCTGGGTAACAATGCGACCACCGCCCTGGTGAACCGTTTCCGTCAACGCCTTCAAGCCGGGAACAGCAGCATCATCACCGATCAAAACCGTTGACGCGGTGGGGTTGTCCTCCTTTGAAAAACTCATATACCCGGTAATGATCAAGCCCACCTCCCCCTGGGTCAGGTCCTGGTACATGTCGGTCATGGCCTTGCTGACACCCCCGCCGGGAAGCGCTGTGCTTTCATGGGTCGCTGATCTGAAGATTCTGTTTTTCACCTTGATGCCGCCAATGGTGGCGCTTTCAAATGGGGTTTTGCTCATGTTTCCAACTCCTTTATCTCTATCTATCCATCAATCTATTCGTTTTAATGAATAAGGTTGATCCCGTTACGTGTATCAAGGGAAGGGCTTACCATTACCGCCCCGCCCTCCTGCATTCGTATCTTTAATTTCCTTTAACGCGTCTCTGTTTAAACGCATGGCCACCCATTCTCCAGAAGGTCTGGAACACGGCCTTCCAGGCGCTCAGGTCCGGGTTGGCCTTTTTTCCCCGGCCCATCCTGTAAAGCTGGGACTCATACCAGGTGATATCCAGCATGGCAATGCGATCCAGTGGTTTGATCCCGGTACTGGGACGTTTCAGGGTCGAGACATGGGCCGGGTCCTCAATCAATCGATTGGGGAAGTCAGGCTCCACAGCCAGGGGCCTGCCCAAACCGATCATATCGGTGACGCCGGATGTGAGGGCAGCCGCCATGGCCGGGCCGGACCGAAATCCTCCGGTAACCACCAGGGGAACGGTCAGTTTATTGCGCATGGCATCGGCATATTCAAGAAAGTACCCTTCCCGGTCTGAGGACCGGGTGCCGTGGCCGGTCATGCTTGGATTTTCGTAGGTGCCTCCGGAGATCTCGATGAGGTCGATCCCCTCCTCCTGCATGGTCAGGGCCACGTCCATGGATTCCGCCATGGTGAACCCGCCATTTTTAAAGTCCGCCGAGTTCATCTTCAGGCCAACCGGGTAATCATCTCCCACCGCCTCCCGGATGGCGCGATAAACAGCCACAGGAAAGCGCATCCGTTTTTTCGGGGTTCCCCCCCAATGGTCCTCCCGCCGGTTGTGCCAGGGGGAGAGGAACTGACTGAGCAGGTAACCGTGGGCACAATGCATCTGAACGCCTGAGAATCCCGTTTTTTTGGCAAGGGCGGCACTTTGGGCGAATTTGGCGATAATCCCCTGGATTTCCGCCTCCGTCAGTTCCCGGGGCGGGCTGAAAGCCGATTCAAGGGCCCCGGTCAAAGGAACCGCCGACGGGGCCACGGGCTCTTTGGTCAGAAAACTCGGGCTCTGCTTGCCAGGGTGGTTCAGCTGCATCCAGAGCTGGGTGTTGTTTCGGGTACCTGCTTCGGCCCAGGACGCAAACCCGGACAGGTCGCTTTCCCCATCCAGAACCACATTTTTAGGTTCCCCCAGGGCCTTTCGGTCCACCATCACGTTCCCTGTCACTGAGATACCGATGCCCCCCTCTGCCCAGGTTTCATAAAGCCTCACCAGCTCCTTTTCCGGATTATGATCCTTGTTCCCCAGCTGTTCGCTCATGGCGGATTTAAAAAGACGGTTTTTAACGACCCTGCCCCGGGCAAGGTTCAGGGGGCTGAAAACGATATCAGTTTCATTCATGGCGCTCTCCTTAAAATTAGACCGGTCGTCTATTTTTTATCAAAAAAATGTCAAAAATTCTTCTATGATACCTATTGCTTAGCTGCACAAATAAAGCTGTTGCCACCGCTTCAATTCAAACGAAAACAGCAACTGTTCAGGGTGTATTCTTTTCCCTGGGCACAAACAGGACATCCAAAACCACATGGAGAAGATCCCGTAAATGGGTGGCATCCCCGTCAATCTTCATCCTCAGCAGTCCGCCCTGCCAGGTACTCCAGAACATGTCCGTCAGGGTTTCAGCAGACAGGTCATCCCGGATCTGTCCGCCCTCCTGCCCCCCTTGAATCAAGGGAACAATCCGGTTCTTCCAACTCTCAAAGGACTGCTGCATGGTGTGTTGACACAGGTCGCTGGAGGTTCCGAGTTCGGCGGCCAGGTTGCCGATCAGGCAGCCCTGCCTGCCATGGGCTTCCAGTTCATCGGCCACGGCTGTATAAATGTTACGGATCGTGGAGACCGGATCGTCGGCAGTGTTTTCAAGGTAGGCATCCAACCGGACGATCAGTCCCTGGCTATAAAACTGGATGATCTCCGCCACGTAGGCCTCTTTACTCTCGAAATAGTTGTAAAAGGAGCCCTTGGGAACCTGCACCGTGTCCAGGATCTTTTTCAGGCCGCACCCGTGGTACCCGTGCTCAGAAAGCAGTACAACCCCCTTTTCCAGGAGTTTTTGCCGTGTATGTTCGCTTTTTCTTGGTCGTCCCATGGAGAAACAATAAGACCGGTCGTCTTTTAATGCAAGGTTTTTTTTTCAAAAGCCCTAACCTTCTCCGGCCGGGCCGTTCATAACAGGGGCTACATTCGGATATGGGACGTAAAAAAGCTTCGGAACTCGTCTTCACGGTGGCTGACATAGAGGAGGGTGCTGAGCCCTTCCCCGGCCACCTGTTCCAAAAAATCAAGCACGGCCAGGCGGTTGGGTTCGTCCAGCCCCTGGGTGGCTTCATCCAGTATGAGCAACCTGGGCATCTTGATCAGGGCCCTGGCAATGAGCACCAGGCGCTGGTCAGCATAGGAAAGCCTACGAAAAGGGGTATGAGCCTCTTGGGCAAGGCCTGTGCGCTCCAGCCATTTCATGGCTTTTTCTTCATCCTTGGGGGTGTATGGATTATAAAGACCAATGGAATCAAAAAGACCGGAAATAATACAGTGCAGGGTCGTCCCCGGCACGTGGTAATTTCGGTGCAGATCCGGGCTGACAATCCCCATGTGCTGCTTTAATTCCCAGATGGATTCCCCGGTTCCCCGCTGGATGCCAAAGATGCGCAGGTCGTTCCGGTAGCAGGCCGGGTGATCCCCCATGATCATCTGGAGCAGGGTGGATTTCCCACATCCGTTGGGCCCTGTAACCAGGGTGTGGTCATGGGTACGGATACAAAAGTCCAGGTCGGAAAACACGGCCTTACCGTCATATCCGGCAGACCCCTTTTGAAGCCGGACCAATTCCATTGCCGGCTCCCCATTGCCATTGCAAATGTCCCAGCTCGATGGTTTTCCATTCTGAACTATTTCGTTTATCGAGGCCTTGAAATCCGGGGCTTTTGTGGACAGAATGGTTTCAATCCAGTCCATATTGCTTGTCCGGGGACCGGCATGGACAATCCGGCCCTGGGCAATGCCCCCCACATGGGTACACCACCCCGGGATATCCCCCCGGTTGTGTGCCGTAATAATAAGCTGGATACCCCATTGATGACAAACGGCCAGGGCCTTGTCAAGTTCGTCACAGCTTGCCCGGTCCAACCCTTCATAGGGGGCCTGGACCACCAGGCTTGAAATCCCCCGGGTGATCTGGGCCAGGAGCATGAGTTTTCTGGACTGGCCGGTACTCAGCTGGCGGTACCCCTTGTCCATGGAATCACCCATGGCAAACGCCTTGATCAGATCGCCATGATCCTCCACGTTATGGAGAAAAGAAGCGGCCCGGGTACCCGGGTCGATCCTGTCCAGATAATCGGTATCATCTTTTCTCAACTCTTCCTCAAACAACGCCTGCTGGCGTTTGAAAGAGACAACCCCGGGATTTTCTGGCAATTCCAGCAGCTCCGCTGTTACATCGGAAACCTCTCCTGCAAGCAACTTAAAAAATGTATCAATCCCGGACCGATTGGTTCCCACCAGACACCAGGCCTCCCCGGGTCTGGCCTCAAACCGGTCAACAAAAAGGTCATGGGCGCTGGCATTGATGATTTTCATGGCAGGTATTCAACTCGTTTTATAGGGGTTCGGCAACGAAAAAAACTGCCGGAAGACAAATCGCCCCAGGCCACAAGGGCGGCCTGGGGCGATTCAAGGAAACGTTACAGATGTTCACACTTGAACTTAAGCGCTTACATAATCGGTTTCATGGCACTCATATAAGATCTTAACTCTTGACCCACCTCTTCCACGGAGGTGGACCGGATGGCCTCATTGACCTGGATCAGGCGGATGTTGTCCACGCTGTTGTCTGTGGAATCAAGGCCCTTGCCAATGGCTTCAGGATCAATTGTTTTCATGAACTCCTCAAGCATGGGCACGGCTTGATGGGCAAAGAGATAGCAGCCATACTCAGCAGTATCGGAAATAACCACATTCATTTCATAGAGTTTTTTCCGGGCAATGAGGTTGGCGATGAGGGGCACCTCATGGAGGGACTCATAATAGGCCGATTCCTCAATGATGCCGGATGAAACCATGGTGTCGTAGGCCAATTCAACACCGGCTTTAACCATGGCAATCATCAGAATGCCCTTGTCAAAGAATTCCTGCTCAGGGATCTCGGCGTCCGTGCAGGTGGATTTTTCAAAGGCGGTTTCAGCCGTCTCTGCCCGCCATTTGAGCAGGTTGACATCGTCATTGGCCCAGTCTTCCATCATGGTTCTGGAAAAATGGCCGCCGATGATGTCGTCCATGTGCTTGTTGAACAAGGGTTCAAGGATATCCTTGATTTGCTCAGCCAGGTCAAAGGCTTTTATTTTGGCCGGGTTGGAGAGGCGGTCCATCATATTGGTGATGCCACCGTGTTTCAGGGCTTCGGTAATTGTTTCCCAGCCGTACTGGATCAATTTAGAGGCATAGCCCGATTCCACACCCTGCTCGATCATCTTGTCGAAACAGAGGATCGACCCCATCTGGAGAACACCGCAAAGGATGGTCTGCTCGCCCATGAGATCGGATTTAACCTCGGCCACAAAAGAGGAATCAAGCACCCCTGCCCTGTGACCGCCGGTGCCGGCGGCATAGGCCTTGGCCAGTTCAAATCCTTCTCCCCGGGGATCGTTTTCCCGGTGCACGGCAATGAGGGTGGGCACGCCAAACCCCCGCTTGTATTCTTCCCTGACTTCAGTGCCAGGGGATTTGGGGGCAACCATGATCACGGTAAGATCTTCCCGGATCTGCATGCCTTCTTCAACAATGTTAAATCCATGGGAATAGGACAGGCATGCATCTTTTTTCATCAGGGGCATGACCGACTCAACCACGTTGGTGTGCTGTTTGTCAGGCGTCAGGTTGATGACCAGGTCGGCACCGGGCAGCATGGTTTCATAGGGACCCACGCTGAAGCCGTTCTCCGAGGCGTTTTTCCAGGACTGCCGTTTTTCACTGATGGCAGCGTCCCGCAAGGTATAGGATACATCCAGACCGCTGTCCCTCAGGTTGAGACCCTGGTGAAGTCCCTGGGCACCGCATCCGACGATTACGATTTTTTTACCCTTCAGGGCCTCCACGCCATTGAACTCAGAAATGTCCATGAACCGGCACTGGGATAATTCTTCAAGCTGCAGCCGCAGTGGCAATCCATTAAAATAATTTTCACCCATTTCCCTGCTCCTTTTTATATTGTTCTTCAGTAAATTGATTTTTAAACGCTTGTGTACCTTAATGGCTTATTTTTTACATTGCGTCAAATGAATTATTCGCAACGTTATATTGCGCAAAATGAAACACGATGATATACACACAGGAACATTAACTTTTATCAACAGGATCAGCAGAGTCCCCTATGGATATTCGGACGTTACAGCTTTTCAGACATCTTTCCGGCTCCCTTCATTTTGCCCGGACAAGCATGGCCTGCAATATTACCCCTTCCGCCTTGACCCGGATGATCCAGCGCCTGGAGGCCGAGGTGGGTCAGCCCCTTTTTATCCGGGACAACCGATCCGTGGCATTGACCTTTGCCGGTCAAGCCTTTAAAAAATATGCCGAGGATGTCATCCAGCGTTGGGACCGCCTGCAAATGGAATTGTCCGAAGATGACGTCCTCCAGGGAGAACTATCCCTCTATTGCTCGGTCACAGCGGCCTATAGCATCCTGCCCGATATCATCGCCCGTTACCGGGTGATTCATCCCAAGGTGCAGATCAAACTTGAAACCGGGGATCCTGCCAAATCCATCCCCCTGATTGTCAACCGGGACGTGGATGTGGTCATTGCGGCCCTGCCGGAGAAGATACACCCCCACCTGGCATTTTTTAAAATGGTCACAAGCCCCCTGGTGTTTATCGCCTCCCGGCGTTTTCCCAATATCATTCAATACCGGGATGGCAGGATCGACTGGAAAAAAACCCCCATGATCCTTCCCGATGTGGGCTTAAGCCGGGAACGCATGGACCTGTGGTTTGCCAGGCATCAGCAGGTGCCCCACATCTATTCCCGGGTGGCAGGCCATGAGGCCATCATTGCCTTGGTTAATCTGGGATGCGGCATTGGTTTGGTGCCGGAACTGGTCCTGGAAAAAAGCCCGCTCATGGAAGATATCATGATCCTGGATGACCTGCCGGAACTGCCCCCCTATGAGATCGGACTTTGCACCATGGAAAAAAATCTATCCATCCCTAAGATCCGGGCGCTCTGGGAACTGGCGTCCAGGACAAAAGATCCCGGGGAATCCATCTCCAACCCGTCCCAATAGCCGCTGTTGACACCTTTTTTTATATCCTTTTATATCCTTGATCCGTCAGGGTTTTTTCCCTGCAAAAGTCCCGACCACCTCTTCTTTCCCTTTTTCAAACTGCTTGGCATAATAGGCTTTAACTTTTTTCGGATCAAATGAGAGAAACGTGCCACCGGATTCAAAGTGCTGGACAAACACCTTTCCAATACCATAGGTGGACGCACCACCGAACAGGGAAACACTGAGCATGGCCGTGGCCTGGCCGTAACCGGGAATGCACCTGGCCAGACCGCCTAAATTCCGGGAAAAAGAAAGGGGTACACTGCTCCCTAAAACCGCCGAGAGCAGGGATTTACCCATATGCTCTGAAAATTCGATATCGTAGAGCCGTGCAAGGCTGTGAAGCATCTTGAGTTGAATTGCGGACAGGGCTGCCAGATCCACGATGGGTAAAGGAATGATACCCACGGCAAGGGCGCCCAGCATGTAGTTTTTGACAATCCTGTTTGCCCTGTTTATTTTCGTATCTGTTTCTGTCATCTAACGCTCCCCCGTTCCGATTACAATTTATTTATTAGAATAAATAAAATCGTGTTCGGTCATATGATCGGCATCCTTTGGTTGCCGGTATCAGTCAAAGAACTTCCAGTCTTCCACGTACTGACCGATAACAAACTTCGGGTATCCGGGATCGGCACGATAGGTTACCATGTCGTAACGGATGTGCTGGTCTCCCCTGAAAAAGTAAACCTTGCCGTTTCCCCAGTAGGTGGCGCCGTCAATTCTATCAAAGGTGAGCCCTGCCCACCTTTTCCTGATGGGTTCTGGATATCCTTCGTCGGCGCGGTTTAGAGATTTACTGTACCGGACATACTGATCACCGCAAAACAGATAAATTGAATCTGTCCCGGAATCCAGGGCGGCATCGATCCTTTCAAAGTTCACACCCGGCCAGCCCTCGGATATTTTTCTGGGAAAACCATCGTCAACCCCACCGGTTTCCACATCAATGCGAAGATACTTGTCCCTTCGGAAGAAGTAGAGTTTGGAGGTCAGGTTTTCGCCCTCTTTTGAGGAAAAGTCATCCGCCCGGAATATCGCGTCCAACCGATGGAATCCGAATTGAGATAATGCCGGCCAGATTTCACTTATGGGCTTTGGTTTCTCGCTCCGGTTTTGCTCTATATGGTAACAAAAGCACTTATTTCCCCTGACAAAGTAAATCTTGCCGCCAACGGTGACCACCGAAGAGATCGGCCTGAATGCGGTCGCCTCCCTGTAGGCATCCATAAGGGCCTGGGCCTTTTTACTGTCTTTGACCAATGTCCAGATCCCCATCACCTCAAGCTCAATGGTCCCAGGATTATCTTTGATGCTTTTGAGCCACTCGTTATAGAGACCATCGTCAAGGGAACTTAAGGCTGCAAGTTTTAACTCATCCCCCCCTTTGCCGAAAACCGTGCATTGGGAATGGGTCTGCAGTTTTTCTTTTTCCACAGTCATTTTGCCTTGCATCCCGCCACTGCCCACCGGGCCATAGCTTGCCTTCATGCCCGCAAGGAGTTCCTGTTTCGTAATATTCGACGACTTGACAACAGAAAAGGCGAGCATGGCTTTTCCGCCGACCCAGGCCCTTCTCACATAATGGGTTCCGTACCGTTCAAAAAAGCGTTCGTATTCGTTTCGACGAGCATGGTCAAAGGTGTCCGGCAGGTCTGTGCCAAAGCTATCGTCCTCAAAATTTTCCAGGTTTGGAATATACACGGTCCAGAACGGGATAAATGAGTTTCTTAAGCCGTAATAGGCATCTTCTTCGTTTCGCAGTTGATCGGTCTGGCCGGCGGTGACATTGACGCTGAACGGTGTTACCCCCATGGCAAGGCTTGTATCCAGTCCGATTTCCTTATCAAAACGTTCCCACGATTCTTCTAGGACAATCGTGTTCAGGGCTTGCTTGGCAGGTGCCGGGGGGCTTTCATTCACCTCGTACCCTTCGGGAATATCGTAGATTTGATCGGTCTCCCTGGAATGGAATTTACTTTTTTTCCCGTCCTGTTTGAAAAGAACGGCCTTCAACTCATAGGGCTGATGGGGTCTCAGATAAATCCCCCGCCCCACGACATCCAGTCCCGGCAAAAGCTGGGGTTCACGGTTCTTTGTCGTCATATTCGGCCTCACAAAAGAGTTATGCGGGTAATGGGTCTGTTATACCATTATGAATATCAGATTGTAAGAAAATCCCTTAAGATAAAAGGTACCGATAGGTTCCCGGGCTTTTACCGAACCAGCGTTTAAAAGCCCGCTGAAACGCGCTGGGTTCGGAAAAACCGAGATGAAAAGTAATTTCAGTCACACTCAGCCCTTGTTTCAGATGGCTCACGGCAAGTTCTTTTCGTGTGTTCTCAAGAAGCGCCTGGAACGACGTCCCTTCCTGTTTCAATTTACGATACAAGGTTTTGGGGTGCATATTCATCAGACCGGCCAGAAAGACCGCATCCACTTTGCCTGTGGCAATGTGCCTGAAAACAAGGGTCTTGACCCTGTCGGTTACGCTGTCGTTGTGCTCCAGATGCGCCAGTAAGGACTCTGCATGCTTACTCAAGATGGTCCCAAGGTACCGATTGGTTGTGCGTATTGGAATTGACAGAATGCCTTTGGGCAGCACCAGCGCATTTTCATCCTGATTGAATAGAACCGGACAGCGAAACACCCGCTGGTAATGATCCGGGTAGGTGGTGGGAGGATGCTGAAAACGGACGGCCAAAGGGGGTTGACTCACGCCTGTGAAAATCTCCCCATACCGGAATGCCAGGGCCAGGTGATGTTCAGGGATCCATATGTTCCGGTGGTCGGGGGATGTGTTTTCATACACAAGCACCGTGCAATCCTTTTCCTCCCGCAACTCAATACGGTCCGCTTCACACACCAACCTTGCGTATCTGCTCCATTTCTCAATGGCTTCCTTTAAATCGGAGCAGGCCATCCCGATATGGGCGACCAGGTGCATCAACTCGGAATCATCTTTTTCCCTCAATGTAAGGGGTAACGCGGGATTTTGGGTCCATTGGATCGCCACTTCCCAAAGGGTTAAAAACTGATCCATGGGAATTCTGGCATAGGGATCTTCCATTTTTGTCCGCTGAATCCCGGTTGCCTGCTCGATCACTCCATGGGAAAACCCATGGTCATGCAACAAATCAATCAAAGCGACGATGGCAACAGATGATGTGGTTCTTTGAGACGTCATTGGTATCCTGTTTTGCCTATTTTCCAGTCATACTCATGCCGTTGTGTTAACAACCGATACCTTATAAAGCAAATCATTTCATCTAAATCCACCCAACCTGTCCTGGGGAATCATAAAAATGTCCACAACAATCATTTTCATTACCCGCTTATTGCTGTTAGATATAACCATAAACACCGTTTATCGTCAACAGCACTTGTACCGGAGTATGAGACTTGTTGGACGAAGCCGCTACGCGGCGGAAAAAGCAAAAATAGTGTATAACTCCTATACTTGCCCAATACCGGGT
>JAEINR010000037.1 GCA_016342325.1 Desulfobacterium sp. | reverse complement strand
AAAACACCGGGCTTGTCCAACAACCGGATAAGATCGTGGTTCGTTCCTCACACGATCTATCCTTATTCGTTAGAATAATATCTGTTCAATCCCTATGCTCTGTGCCGTATTTTTTGAATAGTTCTATTGACATTTTTTGTGCTTGATTCAATTGTACTCTGGTCATCATTTTCTCCAATCCCTTTCGGTATGTTTTCGCAATACCCCAACCTTGAGTCGCAGAAACATTATTCCAAGCATATGCTTTCACCAAATCTTTTGGGATGCCAAAGCCTTTTGCATACAAAACCGCCAAACCATGCATTGCCATTCCGTCACCCTGAACCGTAGCCTTCTGATACCATTTAGCTGCTTCGGCATAATTACGCACGACACCGTTACCCTCAACATATGCATCAGCGAGAAACGCCTGCGACGAGACATGCCCTTGTTCTGCAGCAGCTCTGAACCATTTTACAGAGTCTTTAGGATTGGCGAAAATATAATTACCCGCATGAGTATTCAATAATCCAAGGGAATGTTGTGCTTCGATATTTCCTTGAAATGCTGCTTTCCTATACCATTTTGCTGCCTCTACCGCATCATGGGCAACACCCCATCCATAATCAAAATGTTTACCCAATTGGTATTGACCTTCAGAATCTCCAGTTTCAGCGAGATATCTATTAGCTCTAAGGCTCTCGGCAAAAGGACTTTCATTCCCTGCAATGGCAATAGGAAAAAACCACAGTGTATGACAAAAAAAAAAGCAACACAAAATTTTTTTTTGCATTATTTGGTCATCCCTTATGATCAGTTATTCCACGGTCTTTATTTGATTTTTTTATCACATATAAAAAAACCTATTTTTCGATACACCCGAACAAAAAAAATAGCAAGGATACGATCATCAAAAAGCAACTTTATTGGAGATTAGATTGCACAGTCAATCTGTATGACCAACTTGCCCCCTCAAACTCAACTTTCTAATATATAAAATTGCCTGCCTCAAACGGAGGTACTGGAATACAATCTTAGCGCATTCAATAAAAATTTTGGTCAACGCTTGGTCAACAAAAAGCGACCTAAATCCGCAAGTGTTGACCATACCGTTGACCAAGACACAAAAAAGGGGTTAAAGTGAATGTTATACTTCACTTTAACCCCTTGATATCATGTGTGGTACCGAAGAGGAGACTTGAACTCCTACGCCTCGCGGCACTAGATCCTAAGTCTAGCGTGTCTACCAATTCCACCACTTCGGCTAAAACTTGCAATAGTTGTCAACATCAGGTTACACTTGACAACTATTATTTTTTAAGGTGGTGCCGAAGGGGAGACTCGAACTCCCACGAACATACGTCCACTTGTCCCTGAAACAAGCGCGTCTACCAATTCCGCCACTTCGGCACTGAATGCCAATCCAAAAAAGGATTGATTTGCATCAATGGGTGCTTTATATATAGAGCTTTATGAGCTTTGTCAAGCTCATTTTATGATGAAACTTGAAAAGGAAATTATGGAACTGATCGAAGATATTAATATCATAACCGAACCTTTTAAGAAGGCGGTCATCACCATTGGCAACTTTGATGGAGTGCACAAGGGCCACCAGGCCCTGTTCCATCAGGTTATCGAAAAGGCCGAAGAGATCGGTGGCACCTCGGTGGTCATAACCTTTGATCCCCACCCTTTGCGGGTGCTCACCCAAAACGGACCGCCTTTGATTACACGGAAGGATCAAAAGATTGAACTGATATCGGCAACCGGCATTGACAAGATTCTCTGTCTGCCGTTTACCAAGGAGTTTGCATCAATTTCAGCCCAGGATTTTATCCAGGAGTTTCTTTTGGCTAAGTTAGGGATGAAGGCAATCATAGTGGGATCGGACTATTCGTTTGGAAAAAACAGGGAGGGCACCCTGGACATCATGAAACAGGCCGGGGAGGTCCACGGATTCGAGGTTCTGATTTCAGACTGGATAAACGACACCGAAACCGGAGACCAGCGGATCAGCAGCACAAGGATCCGGGAACTTGTCATGGACGGCCGGGTGGACGAGACCCCAAAATTCCTGGGCAGGTTCTACCAGATCAGGGGAAAGGTGGTAAAAGGACGGGAACGGGGCGGAAGCAAGCTTGGGTTTCCCACGGCAAACATTAAGCTCCACGATGAACTCTGTCCGAAAATGGGCGTCTATGCCGTGACCGTTGAAACCGAAACAGAGAAATTCAAGGGCGTTGCAAACATCGGGTACAGCCCGACCTTTGACGACCACATATTCACCATTGAGGTTCACCTATTGGATTTTTCCGGGGACCTCTATAACAAAAGAATACGGGTGAATATGATCCAACGGCTCAGGGAAGAAAAAAAGTTCTCCAGCTTAGAGGATCTTTCCGAGCAGATCAGGAACGACATAAAACGTGCAAGAACCATTCTTGCTTAATATAGGAACAAAGAACCATGGCACTACTTAAAATATATCATTATCCCGAACAGGTCCTACTTGAAAAGGCCCTTCCGGTTGAAACCATAGACGAGACCATCATTAAACTTGTGAACGACATGGGTGAAACCATGTTTGATGCCCCGGGCGTCGGTCTTGCCGCCCCCCAGGTGGGTGAATCCAAAAGAATCATCGTTTACAATCCCTCACCGGGAGCATCGGAGGACGATGAAGATACACCCCAGGAGTTTAAGGCGCTCATCAACCCTGAAATCATTGCCTCCTCCGGCAGCATCACCTCAGAAGACGAAGCCTGCCTGAGCGTTCCCGACTACAGCAGTGATGTGAAGCGGTTCGAAACCGTCACGGTCAGGGGATTGAATCTTGAGGGTAAAAAGCTTGAGTTTGATGCCCAGGGTATTCTTGCCGTGATCATGCAGCATGAGATCGACCATCTGGACGGGGTCCTGTACATCGACAGGATCAGCGCCCTCAAACGAAAGATGTATAAAAAGAAATTAAAAAAGAGGCTGGAAAACAATTGAAAAAACCATTCAAGATAGTTTTCATGGGAACCCCGGATTTTTCCGTCCCGCCCCTCAGGGCCCTGGCAGCGTATGGCTGCGACATCCCCCTTGTCATCACCATGCCGGACCGCCCCAAGGGCCGGGGAAGGAAGATGGTTCCCCCGCCAGTTAAAACAGCCGCCCTGGAACTGGGACTCGAGGTGTTCCAGCCGGAAAACATGCGCTCCGACGAGGTCAAGGAGAAACTTTTGGCCCTCAAGGCCGACCTGTTCGTAGTCGTGGCCTTTGGTCACAAGCTCTCCCAGGAGATCCTGGACATTCCAACGCTCTACCCCATCAACATCCATGCGTCCCTGCTTCCGTCCCATAGGGGCTCCTCCCCCATCCAGACGGCCATCCTCAACCTGGACAAGGAGACCGGGATCACCACCATGGTCATGGACAAGAACCTGGACACAGGCGACATGCTGCTCACCGCCACCACCCCCATCCACAATGATGATACGGGCCAGGCCCTCCACGACAGACTGGCCGTCATGGGAGCCGACCTCATCATCAAGACCCTGGATGCCATTGCCGAGGATCGGCTGCCGCGTACCCCCCAGGACCATGACCGAGCCACCCATGCGCCCATGCTGAAAAAATCCGACGGCAGGATAGACTGGACCCTGACCCCGGAAAAAATCTCGGCGGTGGTGAGGGCCATGACCCCCTGGCCGGGCGCCTTCACCTTTATAGGGGGAAAGCGGATTAAGATATTCCGGGTGACACCCAGTGAAACCCGGTCGGACACCCCCCCCGGAACCGTATTTTTGTGCGACGACCAGGGAATCCACGTTGCAGCAGGCAACGGAAGCATTACCATCCTTGAGCTCCAGGGCGCCTCAGGCAAACGCCTCACGGCTGCTGAGTTCCTCAGGGGAAACCCTATTGAACCGGGAACTGTGCTTGATGCCTAGAAAAAAGAACCGATCCAAAACAACAATGACTAACGATCCACGCTTACTGGCTTTAAAGGTTCTTATAGAGAACGAGGGTTCGAGATTCCCCTTGGACAGAACCCTTGATAACTTCGCAACCGACCTGGAAAGGCTTTCTAAACTGGACAGGGCCCTTGCCAACGCCATCATCTACGGCACCCTGAGATGGCGGGAGCACCTTGATTGGCTCATCACCCCATTTTCCAGCAGAAAGCTGGACCAAATTGAGCCGGAGATCCTCTACACCCTTCGCCTGGCCCTCTACCAGGTGGTTTTCATGGAGAGGATTCCGGTTTCCGCTGCGGTAAATACAGCGGTTAATGCTGCCAAGGAAATTGCAAACAGGGGAGCTGCAGGTTTTGTCAATGCCGTGCTCAGAAAGGCAACCACCAAGTACCAGGAAGTTGCCATGCCCGACAAAAAAGCCGACCCGGCCCTGTTTGTTTCAAAGAGCCGCTCAATCCCGTTGTGGCTCTCCCGGCGCTGGATCGACCGGTTCGGCTTGGAAACGTGCCTGGAGCTGTTGGATGCCATCAACACCATCCCTCCCATCACCCTGAGGGCCAACACCCTCAAGACCGACAGAAACGCCCTTGCAAGCGCCATGGAAGACCATGTGGAGACCATCGAGCCCACGGTCCATGCCGAGAACGGTATAGCCATCACCCGGCCCCAAACAGCCCTGCACCTTACCGAGGCGTTTATAGAGGGACTCTTCCAGGTCCAGGACGAGGCGGCCCAGATGGTCACCACGTTGCTCGATCCACGGCCAGGTGAGAGGGTCCTTGACGCCTGCGCAGGCCTGGGCGGCAAAACCGGCCATATGGGGCAATTGATGGAGAACCAGGGAGAGATCGTGGCCTGGGACCTTGAGCCAAAGAAACTTGAAACCCTTGCATCCGAAATGGCGCGCCTGGGCATCACCAATGTTTCAACCCAAAGAATGGACGCCCTGAACCTTGACTCTAAAGCCCTTGCTACCCCCTTTGACAGGGTGCTTGTGGACGCGCCCTGCACCGGGCTCGGCGTATTGAGAAGAAACCCCGACGCCCGCTGGCACCGCACCAAAAAGGACATCAAGCGCCTTGCAACCCTGCAAAAAACCATATTGACCAACCTGGCTGACCTTGTCAAACCCGGGGGAATCCTTGTTTATGCCGTATGCTCCTGCGAACCCGAGGAAAACGAAGGGGTCCTGGACGCATTTCTGGACGAAAGAAAGGATTTCACCATCGTCCCCCAAAGTCACCCGTTGACTTCGGAAAAGGGGATTTTCAAGACCTACCCCGACACCCTTGGCATGGACGGCTTCTTTGCCGTGGCAATGAAAAAAAGCAACGATTCGTGACAGGCCGGACTCGGTAAGGCCTATCCCATCATATAAAAACACTAATAAAAATAAATTTCAGGAGATATACCATGGCAATTATTGCACCCTCCATACTTTCGGCGGACTTTACCACACTTGGACAGGAGATAAAAAGCGTTGAGGAAGCCGGGGCAGACTGGATTCATATCGACGTCATGGACGGTCGGTTCGTGCCCAACATCAGCTACGGCCCCATCATTGTGGACGCCTGCAACAAGGTCACCGACCTGCCCCTGGACGTCCATCTCATGATCGAAAAACCCGACCACCTCATTCCCGAGTTTATCAAGGCCGGGGCCGACCTCATCTCCGTCCATGCAGAGGCCTGCACCCACCTCCACCGAACGATCCAGCTCATCAAAGGATCCAATGTCCAGGCAGGGGTCGCCCTCAACCCCGCGACCTCCCTCACCGGCCTTGAGTGGGTCATCGAAGAGCTCGACTTTGTCCTGATCATGAGCGTCAACCCGGGCTTTGGCGGGCAAAAGTTCATCAAATCAAGTGTTGAAAAGATCGAGCAGCTCGCAAGCCTCATCGAGGAGACAGGCTCAAACGCCATCATCCAGGTAGACGGCGGCATTAGCCTTTCCACCATCAAGGAAGTGGCTGACGCTGGCACAGAATCATTTGTGGCAGGCTCTGCCATCTTCAACACCCCGGACTACAAAGCGACCATCACAGAACTCAGAAACAAGATAGGGGAATAATATGACAGCCATCAGGAGGACACCCACCGTCCTGGTCATCCACGGCCCCAACCTCAACATGTTGGGCCGCCGGGAACCCGAGACGTACGGCACCGAGACCCTTGACCAGATCAACCAGGGTCTGAAAGCGCTGGGAAGCGAGCTTGGGATTGATGTCACCGTTTTTCAGTCTAACTACGAAGGCGCCATGGTAGAAGCCATACACAAAGCCTTTGAAGAGAAGACAGACGGCATCATCATCAATCCCGCCGCTTACACCCACACAAGCGTTGCCATCAAGGACGCCCTCCTGATGCTCTCCTGCCCCATGATCGAGGTTCACCTTTCCAACATCTACAAGCGGGAGGCGTTCAGGCATAAATCCATGGTATCGGATGTAGTGACAGGCCAGATCGCAGGCCTCGGCTCCATGGGGTACAGGCTTGCTCTCACGGCATTGGCGGAACGTATCCCATGAGTTGCCCCATTGTGATACTTGCGGCAACCCGGATGGAGATCGCGCCGCTCCTGGACAAGTCAACGGTAAAGCGTGAAACCCGCTCCACCGTTGGCCGACCCGTGATTGAAATTGACCATGCCGGACAAAATGCCATGGTGGTCATCACAGGACCGGGAATGATCAACACGGCCCAGGCCCTGACCATGGCCATGGAACGGTTCCGACCGGCCCTTGTTCTCCAGACCGGCATTGCCGGGGTGTTTGAGAAGGCAGGGCTCGGGACCGGAGACATCGCAGTTGCCGAATCCGAACACTATATCCACACGGGACTGGACAGGGGTGGGTCGCCCGACCTTCCCGCCCCCCTGCCCTTTGACCTTATTGAAGCCGACCCTGGAACACGCATGGGGCGCTTCCCTGTTGATCCAGCACTGGCAGACCATGCCCTGGCCGTCATTGATGACGGATTCGATGGGGAGCCATGCCGGGTGATCAAGGGACCGTTCATCACGGTATCCACCATCACGGCCACCCACGCCACCGCCGACAGGCTTTTTGCCGCCTACGCCCCCTGCATGGAGGCCATGGAGGGGGCGGCATCGGCCCAGATTGCCGCCCTGTACAAGGTGACTTTCCTGGAGATAAGGGCCGGCTCCAACCGGGTGGGTAAACGTGATAAAACACAATGGGAGATCCCCTTGGCAGCCGAAAGGGCATCCAAGGCCGTCTCCCTAGTTCTTGAAAAAAGGAGACTGTCTTGACAAACGAGCCAACACCCGTTGAACGTCTGAATATATCCCACTATTTCCTGTTTATGATCCTGGCCCTGTTTTTGGTCTTCTGCTACAAAATGGTTGCGCCCTACCTGGATCCCGTGATCATGGCCTTTCTTTTGTCCATCATGGCAAACCCGGCCTACCTGCGCCTCAAGGCCCGGCTGAAGGGAAAAAGCAACATTGCCGCCTTTCTATCCTGCATCCTCCTCACCCTGGTGATCGTGGTCCCCTTTGTCCTGATCTCTTCGGCGGTGATCCGCCAGGGAATCGTATCCTTTAACGCCATCAACCAGTGGATTGCCACCGGCAACCTCGAACGGCTTACCCAGGTCCCCATGGTCGCAGATATCATGGTCTTTGCGGAAAAACAGCTCACCGGCGACCTGCTCCAGGGGGTTGATCTCAAGGCTATCCTGCTGAAGGTCTCCTCGTTTTCCGGGGAGTTCCTCGTGAACCAGGGCGGATACCTCATCGCCAACATCTCCTCGGTCACCGGAAAATTCTTTCTCATGCTCTTTGTGTTTTTCTTTGTTGTCCAGGACCAGAAAAAAATATTTGCCTACCTCTTCCACCTCATGCCCATGTCCGGGGCCCATGAGACCATCCTGGTGGAAAAGATCGAAGCTGTGGCCAAATCAGCCCTGCTCGGAACCTTGGTGACATCCGGAGCCCAGGGGATTGCCGGTGGCATCGCCTTTGCCATCTGCGGACTACCCGGTTTTTTCTGGGGAACGGTGATGGCATTTGCCTCCCTGGTGCCCCTGGTGGGAACCGCCATCATCTGGCTGCCTGCGGCTGGTTTTCTCTTCATTTCCGGCACCATCAAATCGGGCATATTCCTCATCATCTGGTCCGTGGTGGTGGTGGGAATGATTGACAACATCGTGCGTCCGTTGTTCATGAAAGGATCGGCAGACATGAGCACCCTGCTCATCTTCTTCTCCATTCTCGGGGGGCTCAACTACTTCGGACTGATCGGCCTTTTCTACGGTCCGCTCATATTCGGCATCACCATGGTACTTCTCTATATTTACGACCTGGAGTTCCACAGTTTCCTGAACCACCAGGACAACCATTGAGCCAACACCGGACAAGCCAGAACCAAAAAAGTTTCCTGATTTTCTTGCCAAAACAACGCAAGATTCAGGGCTGAGAAACGAAAACCTGTTTGTGCTTTTCAATCCGTTCCGGTATAGTTTCAATAGTCGTATTTACTCAGCTTTCTGGGTTGGCTGATTCGACCGTCCATCAAGGCTTAAGTCCGAAAGTTGGGTTACTCAACGAAAGGAGGGACCATGATCAAAGCGGAAGACATCATGACACGGGATGTAATCACTGTATGTGCTGACTGGGAAATCACCAAGGCGGTAGACGTTCTGCTCACAAACCACATCAATGGCGTGCCCGTGGTCGACGCCGACGGCAAACTCACGGGAATCTTGTGCCAGAGCGACCTTATTTTCCAGCAGAAGCAGGTCTCCATTCCGCCGATCCTGACCCTGCTGGACGGCATCATTCCCCTCTCCTCATCCAAACGGTTGGAAAAGGAGTTCCAAAAGATTGCCGCAACAACCGTTGAACAGGCCATGATACACGATCCTGTAACCGTTGAGCCGGAAACCTCCATCAGCAAAATTGCGGCGCTCATGGTTGAAAAGCATTTTCACACCGTCCCCGTGGTCAGCAATGGCAAACTTGTGGGGGTGATCGGAAAAGAGGACGTGCTCAGAACCCTTGCCAATGACAAATCGAAAAACGAATAAAAACCGGCGCCGTTCCCTCACCATGGGAACGGCGCCCACCCGGTCAAACTATTTCACAAAAACACTGTACCCGGTAGGTCATCACCTCCAACCCCTGGGTTTTCCACTCATCGGATGAAAGGCCGGCCTTGGTGCAGAGGTGGGATAGGAACATGGACGGTTTGGGAAGCTGGTCCCATACCTGGGGCAAGAACGTGGCCTTGGCCATCCCTTTCGAGATAATAACCCCGTCCTTGCCAGGCTCAAGTTTTGAGACAAGCTCTTCGGCGGTGGCATGGGAGAGGCGTTTCGGCGCTGAAAGGACACTGACCTCGATATCGGCAAGATCCAGCTCTTCCTTCGTTAACGGGGAAAACCTGGGATCGCGAAAGGCGGCATTTAAAGCGTTATCAATCACCCCCCTCCTGACCGTTTCATCGGATTCAAGACTTCCGATGCACCCCCGGAGCGCCCCTTCAAGGTGAAGGGTGACGAACACCCCCCGCTTTTGGGCAAACACAGCCTGTTTCAGCCTGTTTTTCAGCTCCGTTTTTTCATCATCATCCAAATGGACGCCCAGCTTTTCGGCAATGGAGAACCTGGCAAGCCTGACAAGCAACTGGCCCTCCTCCCCTGAATAGTCGTTACTGTTTTCTCTGATTTCGTTCATAAACCTACCACCTTGCAAAATGATCCTCGGTCCAACCAGGGACCCCATCAATGGAAATAACTTCGTTATCCCGGGTCGTGAGCCGCCCATGGAACCGGCCAAAACATTGGGTAAAGGCGGTTGCAACCACAAGGGCATTGACATGCTCCCCCCTGCTGCTGTCCGGCACAAACTCAAGGTCGACCCGCCCGTCATAGGATGAGATCTGCCAGATTGAACCGGCATCGTCCTTGGAAAAACTGACGGTATCCACCTTGGTCATGACAGAATCAACCCAAAACGCGTTTTCCGTAAATCCGGTCTCGTTCACCCCCCATGACAGATTGAGGCCGAGGGATCTTCCATCGGGCAGGCAAAAGGCGATGGCTGCCCAGTTCCAGAAGGTGTCGCGCCGTAGAAAGCCGCCGGTCCAGTCCGAGATGGCAAAGGAGTCCCCCGGGTTTAGATCAAAGGTCTCTCCCCTTGCCTGGATACTACCCAAGACCGATACGGGAGCTGCCTTTCTCGTAAACGACCATCCCCTGTACCCTGCCCTTGTGCAAATTCGCAAAGCCGGCACAGCGGAGAAGTCGGGAAGCCCGACTCGGAATTCCAGCCCATCTGCCGACGCCTCTACCCCCTGATGATCCATGTTAATCCGAATGCCGTTTTTTTTGAACGAGGAGTTTGGCCGTTCAGGAAATGGGGCAATACTGGCCCCCCTTCCCAGCAAAGAGATAGTGCTTGTCTCTTCGAGCCATTTATCCTCCCTGTGATAAACATAGGCAAAGGTGCTGGCCAAGTATCCGAGATCAACCACGGCAATGCCCGCCATGATTCCGGGGGTTGTGATTCCAATGAAATGAAATCCCTTGTAAAGCAACCGTTTTAAAAAAGCAGGGACCGTTCTGCCGGAGGTGGTCCGAAGGTGATGATCCTGACCGTTAATTTCGTCAACAGGAGAGTCAAAGATGCCCAGGCGAATCGAGCCGTCAGGATTTACTATTTTTTCCATGGGGTCTCCTTACATTAGGTTTAAATTTAAAAATACATAAACAACCAAAACAAGTCAATTAAAGGTTTCTGGATCACAAATCACATGAAGGCGAATATCAACGGTTACCGGAGTAAATCAAAGCTTTTAAGATATCGCAAAGAAAGGTCCACCAATTTTTGATCGTGTTTTTATTCACAATTCGCCTCCGAATAATGCATCGCAACATATTTTCAGTCCTCTTTAATCGTGCTTGACTAAAATAGCACCAACAGATACGGTGTGACACCCAAGAAAATTTAGAAGCAAATTTTAAGTTCCCTCTGCCGCTCAAAATCTTTATTAACAACCATAATAAACAAAGGGTGAAGCCATGACAAGTATTGACAAGATACTTATATCAAGACTAGAAAAACATGGTGTTGAAACGTCGCTGATCCCAGGTTTTATCCGCAGCCTTGCCAATGCCCTTTTGATAAATCCCTGCATGACCCACTGCCAGGCGAACAAACGGCTCAAGTATCTTGGCTGGTACGATATCGAACTGGACTACCACACCCTCCTGCTTGCCAGACTCTGCTTTGAAGCAAAGGGTCTCAATAGCCTGGAGTACAGATCTGCGCCCTGGTACGTAAAAAGCTTTCCACCCATTGACCACTCCCTCTAATGATCAATGAACCCATAAAAAGCCAACTTCACACTCAAGAAGCTTGACACCCGGGCGGCCGCCATATATTCTTGTATCGACGATAAATATGAGACAAGACCTTACCCATAAAAGGAACCGCCATGATTGTTGACAGCCCGACCAAATCAACGGAAGAAATCCTCTTAATACTGTGCAAAGCCGTCCAAAAGGTACTAAAAAAAGCGTCGGACCAGGAAATACTCTTTTCCCCCTTTGTACAGACAATCAACAAGACCTGCCTCAAGCCGGACATCGGCTGCTTTACGATATTTGAAGGCGGGCTTTCCGGACTTTTAATCATGAACTTCTCCAAGGAAGCCGCCCTTGACATCTACAGAAGTTACATGAGTCACATGGGAATCCCGGAAGACGAACTCTCCATTCTCCACACCTCTGATGATGTGGCCAATGTACTTGGAGAACTCATGAACCAGACCATGGGCCACTTCCAGACCGACCTGAGACACGAACTCCATGTTACCGTCAAGCAGAACCAGCCAAAGATGCTGGTGGTCAGCAAAGACATCTCCATCGCTGCCCAGATAGAGGACCCCCAATACAGACGGGTCTCGTTTGAGACCGAACAACACAAACCCTTTTTCCTGGAACTGGCCCTAGAAAAAACCGAGTTTGAACTTCTTTTTCCCTATGAAAAAGAGAAAGATGAAGACGTTGACGAAATTTTTCTGAAGGCGAAACAAGAACAACAAAAGAAAGATTCCGCTGATAAGAAAACGGGAACCGGTGAGGCGGACGACGAGTTTATCAAGAAGATGGGGCTTTGATTTATAAATATTCCCACTCGCATTGATGCCTGTTTCATCTATTCATATGCAAGGGAGCGGGAAATCTATCCGTCACTCTGGGAACTGGCTATTTATTGCGACAAATTGATCCTTTTCCGCAAGAAAAATCTTTACCAGGGCCGGATCAAAGTGCTTGCCTGACTCGCTCTTAAACAGGTCGATGATCCTATCCATGGACCACGCCTCTTTGTAGCAGCGCTGGTGGCTCAGGGCGTCGAAAACATCGGCAATGGCGGCAATCCTGCCATAGATGTGGATATCCGCCCCGGAGAGCCTCTGGGGATACCCGGTTCCGTCCCATTTTTCATGGTGTTGCCACGCCACGATGGCTGCGGTCTGCAGAATCTGGCGCTTGGAATTTTTAAGGATATAGTACCCGGTATAGGCGTGGGTCTTGATGATTTCAAACTCTTCTTTGGTCAACTTGCCAGGCTTGTGAAGGATGGCTTCGGAGATTCCGATCTTCCCGATGTCGTGCATGGGGGATGCAAGCTTCAGTCGCTCGGCACTGGTATTATCCATACCGCATTTTTCGGCAAGAAGATAACAGAATTCAGCCACCCGGGTCACATGGTTTGCCGTCTCCTTTGACCGGGTCTCAACGATTTCACCAAGGGTATAGATCACCTCTTTCTGGGTGTCGACAATCTCCCGGGTCAGACTGATGTTGTCAAACCCGATGGCAACATTGGTGGCATAGACCCGGATGAGGTTTCGCTCCATGGTAGAAAGCAAGCTGCATCCGCCAAGATAGAGAAGGCAACTGGAGCTCTCTTTTGTCTGGAAGACCCCGAGATACTCGTCGCCGACGAACTCCTCCCCCCCACTGCCGCACAAGGCATCAAAGCGCGCCATCACCTCTGGGGAAAAGACCTGCTGAACCGGCAACCCAACCTTGCTACCGAACTCGCCGGTGGCGGCAAGGATCGTGAACTCGTCACCGTCACCGGTTACGGCATAGGCGCTGGAGTGGCTCCGATCGGAGTTTGAGTTCACCTTTAGAATCTCCCGGAGCTGTTCAAGCACCCCCGTTGCAAATCGGGAAAGGGATCTTCGTTCAAAAATGGTGGCCGTGGCCTGGATGACACGCTCAAGCCCCTGGCGGTTTCTTTCGATGATTTTCAGGCTGGAGTAGGCCCGAAGTGATGCCGTAACAGTGGTAAAAAGCTTTTGCGCAGTGAGCTCCGTTTTTGCCTTGTAGTCGTTGATGTCGTACCGGGTGATCACCTCGTTCTCGGGAACCTTTCCAGGTTGACCGGTCCTGAGAACGATACGGATCATATGGTTGCCCAGCTCCTCCCTGACATACTGAACCAGGGTGAGCCCGGTGTCTTCCCGCTCCATGACCACGTCGAGCAGAATCAGGGCGACATCATCCTCCCGGGAGAGGATATCCTTGACGTCCTCCCCGGAAAAGGCACTGAGCAGCTTAACCCCCCGTCCCTCAAACACGTAACTGTTTAAGGCGATCCGGGTGATCTCATGGATCTCCGGTTCATCATCGGCCACAAGAATTTTCCAAGGATCACCGGAAGCAATGAGCTCTCCCACCCCTGCTTTCCGTTCGTCTGCAAATAAGACCCTGTTATCGTTGGCTGCCATATCGAAGTTACTATTATTATCCCTGTTGTTTCCGTTCAAAATAGAGATCAACCAGGCGTTCGGCAAGCCCGGTATACTCAGGCGTCGTCAGCGCTTTCATTCGTTTTCTGAAGGGTTCCGGAACTTTTTCCAGATTATCCACAAAGCGATCCAGATCCTTATGCTCTATTTTTTTACCCCGGGTCAGATCCTTCATTCTCTCATAGGGATTATCCTCACCAAACACCCGCATGGCCGTCTGAAACGGTTCTGCAAGGAGTTCGGGATTGGCGTCAAGATCCCTTAGGATGGCCGCCTGATCCACGGCAATCTTGCCCATTCCCTTCAGCGAATTCTTAACGCCGATGAGGTAATAGCCAAAGGTTGAACCCAGACTTCTGAGCACGGTACTGTCGCTCAAATCCCTCTGAAACCGGGACTTCTGTAGTTTCACGGCAAGGTGTTCCATCATGGAGATGGCAAGTCCCATGTTTCCCTCGCTGTTTTCAAAATCAATGGGATTAACCTTGTGGGGCATGGTGGAGGACCCGGTCTCCCCCTCCTTAAGCTGCTGCTTGAAATAACCAAGTGAGATGTATCCCCACATATCCCTGTCAAAATCGATAATGATGGCGGCAGAGCGCACCAGAGAATGGAGAATAAAGGATAGGGAGGCATTGGGATTGATCTGGGTCGTAAAAAGAAGCGGTTCAAGACCAAGATGATTGGAAAGGAAGCGTTCACCGGCGGAGATCCAGTCGATCTCGGGGTAGACGAAATAGTGGGCATTGTAATTGCCGGTGGCGCCATTAATTTTGGCCTGGACAGAGGCATTTTCCAGAATTTCAAGCTCGCGACGAATGCGCCATGCAAAATTGATAAACTCCTTACCCACCGTGGTCGGAGTCGCGGGCTGACCGTGGGTTCTGCCCATCATGGGCACACCCTTGTGCTTGAGAGCCGTGGTTTCAATGGCCTTCAAGAGCCCTTGGAGTTCGGTTGCCACGACCTCTTTTCCCTTTTTGAGCATCAGGGCATAGGAAATATTATTGATATCATCAGAGGTACAGGCAAAATGAACCCACTCTTTCAGGGGTGAAAGCCCGGCCTCTTCAAGGCGTCCCTTGACGAAATACTCAACCGCCTTGACATCGTGGTTGGTTGTACGCTCAATATCCTTGACCATCGCGGCATCCGCTTCGGTAAGGTCACTGTTGAGCGAATCCAATTTTTCAAGAAGAGAGCCGTCAACCTCTGTCAGCTTCAGATCCTTTAAAATAAATTTCAGCCATTCAAGCTCCACATGAACCCTGTGCCGAATCAATCCAAACTCTGAAAACAGTTCGCCAAGTTCTTCGGTCAACCTACTATATCTACCATCAAGCACAGAAAGCGCTTTGATACTCTCCATAATCCCCTCACACCACAATTGATAAGAAACTGTTCTACACGTAATTCCAATAGTATTAATTGAAGACGCCCAAAGTGTCAATTCTTTTCATGGCTGGAACGTATTCGGCAAAAGGGTTTGACAAACATGGGCACCTGGCTGATAATACGATTCATACCCTTCAAACACATTCGAATCACAGACCGGCAAACATAGGGAATCCATCCCATGGTCAAGAAGAAGAGCGATCAAATCATCTTTAAACAAGAATCCTCTCCTCCCGTCCCAGCCACTGTTGGACAGAGATGGAAAATTTTAATCACGGATGATGAGAGCCCCATCCACACGATAACGGCAAAAGCCCTTTCTGATTTTACCTTCATGGGAAGAGGCCTTGTTTTCCTCCACGCCTACTCAGGCAAGGAGGCGGCAGAACTCATGAAGGAGCATCCGGACACGGCCCTGGTGCTCCTGGACATCATCCTTGAAACAAAAAACGCGGGCCTGGAACTGATTCACCACATTCGGCGAACCTTAAACAACAGCATCACCCAGATTGTCGTCCGAACAGGAGAGCCGGACCATGCACCCAAACAGAACCTCATCGAAACCTACGAAATCAATGACTACCGCCTCAAGACCGAACTGACGGTCCGACGACTCTACACCATCACCACGACATCGCTTCGCACCTTTCACATCAAATCGCGCCTTCAGCGGGAGTTGGATGAAAAACGAACCGTTGAACGCTCCCTCAGGAAGAGTATCACGGACTTGAAAAGCGCAGAAAAAGAAAAAGAAAGCCTCATGTTGCAGCTCAGACAGACCCAGCGGCTTGAATCCCTTGGAATCCTTGCCGGAGGTATTGCCCACGACTTCAACAATATCCTGGGGGCCATCCTCGGCTATGCCCAACTTCTTCGCCTCGACATCAAAAAAGATCCCAAGGGAATGCGCTACACAGGAATGATACTGGAAAGCTGCGACCGTGCAAAAAAGCTTATCTTCCAGATCCTTGACTTCAGCCGCCACAACAAGCGGGATTCCGGAATAACCGCCATATCACCGGCGGTGATAACAAAAGAGAGCATAAAGCTCTTGAGGGCCTCCCTGCCTTCATCAGTGCACATCAAAACCTGCATCCCGGAAACGGAAGGAGCGATCCTGGCTGATCCGGGTCAGTTGCGGCAGGTCATCACAAATCTGTGCACCAATGCATTCCATGCCATGGAGAACAACCAGGGAACCATCACCGTAACAGTCCGGAACATCCATATCCACCCGGACCACTTCATACCTGCACCCGACTTTGACCTCGCCTTTGGAGAATATATGGAAATATCGGTCAAGGACGACGGCAGTGGCATGGCAGACGACACCCTGGAAAAGATCTTCGAACCCTATTTTTCGACCAGAAGGGGAGGTGACGGCACAGGCCTGGGACTATCGGTGGTCCGAGGAATCGTCACCCAGTGCAACGGCTACATCCTGACAAAAAGCACTGTCGGTATGGGCACGGAACAGACCCTCTACTTCCCGACCTATGAAAAAGGCAAGAAAACCTGCATTCCCAACGGCATTCCCTTGGGCCGGGGACGAGGAAGGGTGCTGTTCGTCGACGACGAGCAGATGCTGGTGGACCTTGGAAGGACCATGCTGGAAAGACTCGGTTACGACGCCGTTGCCTTGCAATCGCCCGTCAAGGCCCTGGAAACCATAATAAAAGATCCCCAGGCCTTTGACGTCGTCATCACGGACCTCACCATGCCCGAAATCCAGGGTAACCAGCTTGCCGACAAGATAAAGGATATCCGGCCCGACCTTCCCGTGGTTCTGGTAACGGGTCTCAGCAACATTACCGCATCGAAGAAAGCCAGCGCAAGCGGCATCGACGCTCTCCTCTCCAAGCCACTCTCCATGAACGCCCTGGCCCAAACCATGACCATCCTCGTAAACAAACAATAGCATCCCACTACAAAAAGCTTGACAATCACCTTCAAGAATAGAATGGTGCTTCTATTTGATTAAACACTGTTTTTTTCGTGTTATTTCATTTTAAAACAGAGGCGAAATTGAGATTTCTCAATCCGAAAACCGGAAAAGAAACAGGAACGATTTGAAAGCGTATGGAGCACCCATGTTCATGTCCTGGAAAACAGGTATGAGATGGATCTGTAAAACCCATTCAATTTGCTTGACAAACAGTCGGTTTCTAAAGTATCTTTGCTTCATTTTTTTACAGATACCAAACAAGCCTATCAGGAGAACATGAATATGGCATTGACAAAAACAGAGATAACAGAGAGAGTTCAAAAAGTCCTCGATATTTCCAGGACCACATCCTACGATATCATGGAGGATTTTCTTGAAATAATTAAAGAAACCCTGGAACAGGGCGAAGATGTCATGATCAGCGGTTTCGGCAAATTTTGCGTCAACGAAAAAAAGGCCCGAAAGGGAAGAAATCCTGCGACAAGCAAGGAGATGACCCTGCCGGCACGGCGGGTGGTCACCTTCAAGTGCTCTGGAAAACTCAGAAACATGATCAACAACGATTAGAAGCAGATTTTCATGACGCTATCAGGTTCTGCAATCATTCTGATCATACTGGCCACACTGGTCCTGGATTTTACCATGACCGGTGTGGCTGATTTGTTGAACCTCAGAAACATGAAACCCGATATCCCAACAGAGTTTCAGGGGATCTATGAGAAAGAGAAGTACGTCACTTCCCAACAATACCTTAAGGCCTGCACCCGATTCGGCTTTATAACCTCCTTTTTTGACCTGGCTGTTGTGCTGGCGTTCTGGTTCGGAAAAGGATTTGTTTTTCTGGACACCCTGGTGCGCTCCTGGACCTTGGGGCCCGTTGCAACCGGCCTCTGTTACATTGGAATCCTACTGCTGCTCAAAGCCATGGTATCCCTGCCCTTTTCCCTCTACTCCACATTTGTGATCGAAGAGCGATTCGGGTTCAACAAGACCACCCCGGCTCTGTTCGTGATAGATCTTATCAAATCAACCCTGGTGGGTGTTGCCCTAGGCAGCCTTCTCCTCGGGGGAATCCTATTGTTCCTCGAGCATTCAGGCCCCAATGCCTGGCTCCTCTGCTGGGGCGTTTCCGCCCTGTTCACCCTGGCCGTCCAGTACATCGTTCCCACCTGGATCATGCCACTCTTCAACCGGTTCACCCCCCTTGAAGCAGGAGAGCTAAGGGATGCCATCACCCGGTATGCCGACTCCATAGACTTCTCCCTGGAGAACATCTTTGTCATGGACGGCTCCAAGCGGAGCTCAAAATCCAACGCATTCTTTACCGGGTTTGGAAACAACCGGCGTATCGTTCTCTTTGATACCCTGATAGCCGAACACACTCCCCAGGAACTTGTTGCCGTACTTGCCCATGAGATGGGTCATTTCAAGCGACGACACATCACCCGGAGGCTTGTGATGGCAATCGCCCAGATGGGAATCATCTTCTTTCTCATATCGATATGCATATCCCACCAGGGACTGTTTGACGCCTTTTTCATGGACAAGAAATCGATCTATGCCGGCCTGGTCTTCTTTGGGATGCTCTTCTCACCCGTGGACCTTGTTACCTCCATGGCGCTCCAGGCCATGTCAAGGCGGGATGAATATGAAGCCGACCGGTTTGCAGTAGAGACAACGCCGGACAGGGAGGATATGGTAAACGCCCTAAAAAAGCTCTCTGTGCACAACCTGTCCAACCTCTTCCCCCATCCCTTCCACGTGTTTCTCAACTATTCCCATCCACCGGTTCTGGAACGGATTCGAGCGATCAGACACCTGTCAGATTAGAGTTCAACCCACAGGTAATCTGACGGGTATCCGTTCGAGTGAAAACAACTATAAAAACAAAACAGATGAAACGTTAAACAGGCTGCCGGGACATTCCGGGGGACGTTTTAAACCAGAGATAGACGCCACAGGCCAAGAGCCCAATATCCCGAACCAACAGCCAAACTGCCGACTCCGCAGTGTCGGTGGCGGCCAGAGAGAAGCAGCCGCAGTCAAATTGATGGCCCCGCAGAAGGTTAATCGAAATGGCCCCGATAAAAGCAAGCAGCAGGACATTGAGAATCATCACGGCAGACCTGGGATAGACCCCCGCAACAAGTGCCACCCCCGCAACAAGCTCTACAAAGGGCAGAACAATGGCCGAAAGGTTGATCATCCAGCCGGGAAAGAGATAATACCCGTAAATGATGGTTGCAAATTTCCCTGGATCACCGATCTTACCGACAGCGGCAACGATAAAGGTCACCCCCAGCATCAACCGCAAAGCCATTGCCAACAATTGTTTTCTATCCTTTTTCAATCTTCAACCCCTTTGCTTTCCAATCAGGAAATCCGCCTGAAAAGACCCTGACATTCATATATCCAAATTCCAACAGTCGTTCGGCAAAACGGTGACTGTCCAGGCACTCCCGGCCGGAACAGTAAACGACCACACAGGCTTCCGGGGGATGCGCCATAAAAAAGTCCCCGACAACCTCATCAAACTCGGCAAGGGGAAGGGATATGGCCCCGGGCAGACGCCCTTGGTCAAAGACTTCCTTTACGCGAACATCGACCACCGTGCAGCCCTGGCTTTTCATAATCCCTGCCATGGCATCCACATCATTTATCTCCCGGCCCGGATCCACCACCGTATGTTTCTCCACCGGGGATACAACGCCCTGGGTCTTATCCCACTGGCCGAACAGGGCGATCCCGGCGTCCGACCACAGGTTAAAGGCAAAGGCAGAAACAACGGAAACAATCAAAATAAAAAAAAGACCCTTCAGGTCATCCTGGCTTATCATTTAACACCCGCTCCTTCGCACTCAAGAAGAGCCACCCGCCGCTTCAGAAGAAGAAGCCTTACCCATTTATCAACAAGCCCTGTAAGCCTGGACATTTCATCCACCGCTTCGGTCCGGGCAGATACCCGCTCCAGGGCAGCCCTGATAAGCAGGTTGTCCGGATCCTTTGCAAGTACGGCCCCAAAGTGCTCCCTGGCCTTTTTATAATACCCCTGCGCTTCGTAGAGGTGGCCGAGTTCGGCCGTATGGTTCGACGTGTCTGTCACAATGTTTCACTCCCTGATCGTTCTTTGAATCTAAATACAATTTCATTATCTGCAGCCATTCCCAGCTCATGCCGGGCCACATGCTCGATATAGTCCATATCGGTCTTCAGCCGCTCGATGGTTCTTGCAAGCTCCCGGTTGGCCAGCTCGAGCTCCTGGTTGACCGCTTCTATCCGCTGGACATCTTTGCAGAGCCCCCGCCAGTCGTTGAATCCGTTTTCGCTGTAGACGATCATGAAACCAATAGCGCCCATGACCCCCAAGACCGATATAAACAAAATTCGTTGAAACAGTTCTTTCTGCAAGATCACCTCCGTTTAATCGTGCCCCGTACCAGCTGAAACCCTTTCCCCCATATCACTAGGAACGTTCCCACGTAAACCACAATCCCCACAATGACGGATCCGGCCACCCGGGCCAGCACCGCTCCCTTGGAAAGTTCGACAGTCACCAACGAAGCCCCGTAGGACACAGGAACGTACATTATAGCAGAAACAAAAAGAGATCTGCAAGCCAGGATCGATAGATTCTTTACCCGTACGAAATCAAGATAGGCCGACGCCCTGGCCAGAAGAATAAAAAAATTGATCGCTGCGGCTGCCGAAATGGAAAGAGCAAGCCCCCAGTGGCCAAAGGTCTGCCCCAAAATATACCCGACAACAAAGTTAAACCCAATGGCGCCCAACCCCGCCCAAAACGGCGTTGCCACATCTCCAAACCCATGAAACAGGGTCACCAGAAGACGGGTTCCGGAAAAGGCCCATAGACCCAGACAGAAACAAAGAAGGGCCAAGGCGGTTTCCCGGACACACAAAAGGTCAAACGCGCCCTGGTGAAAGAGAAGCGACACCAGAGGCTCCCCCAGGGCCACAAGCCCCACCATGGCGGGAATGGTAATGAAGCATACAGCCCCGAGGGCCTTGGTAAAAACAGCTGGAGCGGCAAAGGGATCCTTGGCGTCCTTTGCCCTGGAGAGTTCAGGAAGCAAAACCGTTGAAACTGAAACGGCGAACAGCGCCATGGGGAACTGAACCAGGCGTTCGGCATAATAGAGGTAGGAGATACTCCCGGAGGAGAGGGTTGACGCCATGACCGTGGCCACAAAAACGTTGATCTGAAATCCGGCCGCGCCCACCAGGGACGGCAGCATTTTCTGTCCGACCTCAAGGGTTCCGGAATGGAGCATCTCGGCCTTTTTAATGAACACAAACCCCTGTTGCAAAAGAAAGGGCACCTGGAGTGCCAGCTGGGCGATTCCACCCAGGACGACCCCCAGGGCAAGGGCTAACGCTGGAGAGCCCACCAACGGAGAGAAAACATGGGCCATTAGAAGAATAGCAAGATTCAGCACAATGGGAGCTGCCGCAGGTGCTGCAAAATGCCCCAGGCAGTTGAGCACCCCCATGGCCACAGCCATGAGGGAAACACAGAGGAGATAGGGCATCATGATCCGTGTCAACAGGACCGTCAGCGCAAAGGTGTATGAATCCGGGGCAAATCCCGGGGCAACCATCCTGACGACCAGGGGAGCAAAGGTAATGCCGGCAACCACAATGGCCACCCCTGTTACGGAAAGCAGCAAAAAACAGGAGCGTGCCATGGCAAACGCCTGGCCCCTGCCCTTTTGGGTAAGATAGACCGTGAAAACCGGGACAAACGAAAGCGTCAACATCCCGTCCGAAAAGAATTTTCTCAAAAGATTGGGAATCCTGAAGGCAACAAAAAAAGCGTCGCTGGCTGGAGATGCGCCGAGAAGCAGTGCGATCACGGCATCCCGCACAACGCCAAGGATACGGCTGACAAGCGTAAAAGCCCCAACGGATCCAGCCGACTTTACCAGTTTTGACGAAGGTTTCGACATTGTCTTGATCATTTTTTTCCCTTGACAAGAACCATAATTTTAAACTACTATGGTAGTTTAATTATATGATTTTTATCCGACATACACACAATACAAAACAAGGAGCATAACAAAGTTGGCTAATCACAAATCAGCTGCAAAACGTGCAAAGCAGAACGAAGTCAGACGCATCAGGAACAAATCAACACGAACTTCAATGAACACTGCTGTTAAAAAAGTGAGAGTTGCAACAGAGGAGGGCGCAGAGAACACCTCTGACCTTCTCAACAGCGCAAAGTCCCTCATTGCAAAGGCAGCAAAAAAAGGTGTGATCCACCAGAACACCGCAGCACGTAAAATTTCAAGACTCACTAAGAGCATCAGCTAGAGAGCTTAGTCACACCTGCTCTTCTACGATTTCAGAACAGGATTTGCCAAAGATCAATCTTTGGTAAATCCTGCTCTGTCTTTCTAAAACCCGCTTAAAAGTTATCCCGCATCTTGCTAATGATCCGCTCGGCCACCCGGTCGGCAATCTCTTGTACGGCTTCGCGCTTGGCCGCCTCATCCGAGGCATTCTCACTGGAAACGGTATACACCTCGCTTTCGGAAAAGTTCCGCACAGACCAGATGGTCTCACCGTCTTTGCCGACCATATCAAGATCAAGCACCGCACTCACCCGCCGCTCCACAACGGCATCGTCCGCAGTCCGGGTAAGTTCACCAATGGTGATAGACCGGATGGTTGAGAGGATCACCGCGTCTGCCTCTCCCCTGTCCACAACCCTGGCATCGCTGCTCCGAACCAACTCCGTCATCAGGGCAGAGGTAAATACCGCCTCAGCCCCGGTTTCAAAGCTGCGGTTCTCAAACATCGCAACCGCAACCCGGGTAACGCTGCCCGGAAGAGGCCCTCCGCCGGAGAGCCTGTATCCGCAGCCGGCAACAACCATAGACAATACAACAACGATGTAGGCCAACCGTTTTTCAATCATCTTAGATCACTATATTGACGAGTTTCTTCTTAACCACGATCACCTTTTTAATGGGCTTGCCATCGATGAACTTCTGAACATGTTCATCCCCAAGGGCTTTCTCCCGGATAATGTCATCCGTGACAGAGGCATCCACGGTGAATTTCGCCCGCAGCTTACCGTTGACCTGAACCACGATGATCACCTCGTCGGTTACCAGGGCGTCCTCCCTGTATTCAGGCCAGGGCTGATCAACGATACTCGGCGCGTTGCCCATGATCGACCACAACTCTTCTGCAAAGTGGGGAACAATGGGAGAGAGAAGCAGCACGATATTCCTAACGCAAAAGAGAGACACCTCTTTCATCTGGGGTTCATCCGAGCTGATATCGGCAGCGTACATGGCATTGACAAGCTCCATAACAGCGGAGATCGCCGTATTGAAGTGAAAGCTCTCCTCAATGTCATCGGTCACTTTTTTAATGGTCTGGTTGGCCTTGATGTAGAGCTTCTTAGGCTCTCCCTTAAGATTTGCAACAGATCCCGAATAGGGAGAAAGACCGTCGGCCCCTTCCATGGCGCGGCCCACAATCCGCCACACCCGGTTGATGAAACGATGGCATCCCTCAACCCCGTCGTCGTTCCACTCAAGATCCCTTTCAGGCGGGGCGGCAAACAGACAGAAGAGCCGTGTTATGTCGGCACCGTAACTGGCAAGCAGCTCGTTGGGATCGATGACGTTCTTCTTTGATTTGGACATCTTGATGACCCGACCCACCTCAACATCACTGTTGCAGTGCTTACAAACGACCTTACCATCGACCTCCACAGCATCTTCAGGATAGATAAATCCGTCCTGGGAACAGGTCATGGTCTCCTTGCAGACCATCCCCTGGGTGAGCAACCGCTTAAAGGGCTCTTTAAAATCGATGAGCCCCAGGGTGTTGAGCACCCGCATGAAGTAGCGGGAGTAAAGCAGATGAAGAATAGCGTGCTCGACCCCTCCAATATATTGATCCACGGGCATCCAGTAGGAGACGGCTTCAGGATCGAATATGGCAGTGTCGCACCTGGGACTGCAATACCTTGCAAAATACCAGGAAGACTCCACAAAGGTATCCATGGTATCGGTCTCCCGCCGGGCATCCTCCCTTCCACAGGAAGGACATGCAACCCGGGTAAACGACTCAAGACCTGGCAGGGGAGAACCGCCGTTTTCAAGAAGATCCACATCCTCAGGCAGGGTCACGGGAAGCTGGCTGTCTGAAACAGGCACAATGCCGCAATCGGGACAGTGAACCACTGGAATGGGCGTTCCCCAGTACCGCTGGCGGGAAATACCCCAGTCCCGGAGTCGGAAACTGACAGTGGTTTTACCCATGTCTTGCTTTTCAAGCCAGGCGGTGACCGCCTCCATGGCCTCAACATTCCCGGTGCCGCTGAATTCGCCGGAATCCACCAGAACGCCCTGGCCCGTATAGGCCTCTTCCATGGTAGAAGAGTCAAGGGTTTCCCCCTTGGGCTGGATCACGACCTTGATATCAAGATCGTACTTTTTAGCAAAGTCGAAATCACGCTGATCATGGGCCGGAACCGACATCACCGCCCCGGTCCCGTACTCCATCAGGGCGAAGTTGGCCGTATAGACGGGCATGGGCTGGCCGGATGCAGGATTGATACACCAGACGCCGGTAAAGACACCTTCCTTCTCATATTTCTCAATGGCGCTTGAAGAGCGTTCCTGGTTCAGGATTCTCTGGACAAAACTCGCAACCGCCTCCTCCTGGTCGGTTCCCTTAGATAGGGTCTCCACAAGGGGATGCTCCGGCGCAAGACACATGAAGGTCGAACCGAACAGGGTGTCGGGCCGGGTCGTAAATACCGCAATCTCCTCATCCCGTCCCTGGACCCGGAACTTGATCTCGGAACCGTGGCTCTTACCGATCCAGTTTTTCTGCATCCGGGTTACCTTGTCCGGCCATCCGGGCAGCTTGTCGCAGTGAACGAGAAGATCTTCGGAAAAGTCAGTGATCCTGAAAAACCACTGCCACAGTTTTTTCTGCTGGACAAGTTTACCGCACCGCCAGCATGAGTCCTGCTCAACCTGCTCGTTGGCAAGGACGGTCTGGCAGGTCTCGCACCAGTTTACATAGGACTCTTTGCGGTAGACCATGTCCTTCTCAAGCATCTTCAGAAACAACCACTGCTCCCACCGGTAATATTCCGGCCGGCATGTTGCGATCTCCCGGTCCCAGTCATAGGAGAAACCCATTTTTTTCAACTGGGCGCGCATGGTGCGCATGTTCTCATAGGTCCAGGCCGCAGGATGGGTATTGTTGTCGATGGCTGCGTTCTCGGCCGGCATACCAAAAGCGTCCCACCCCATGGGATGGAGCACATTAAACCCCTTCATCCGCTTATATCGGGCAACAACATCGCCAATGGTATAGTTCCTGACGTGGCCCATATGGATCTTGCCCGAGGGATAGGGAAACATCTCCAACAGATAGTATTTCTCTTTCGACCTGTCTTCCACCGTCTTGAATGTCTGGTGTTGATTCCAGTACTCCTGCCATAGCGGCTCAACTTTTTCCGGGTTGTAGCGCTCCTCCATGATATACGATTACCTCCGAGAATATGAATATTTTCCTACAAATAGTTGTCCTTAAAAGAATTATAAATGCCATACTATCCGGGAAATAGCAAGACTGGTCGAATCGGAACCGATAAAATAATTTGACTTGAGCCTCTCGATCGAATAGTTTAAAGAGTTACTGAAAAACATTCACCGAGATTAACCCTGATAAAATTATAGGAGGAGGCTAAAAGACACTTTTAATGACCAGCAAGATACTCATCAACGCTCTGGATTCGGACGAATGCAGAATAGTTGGAATCAAAGACAACAAACTGGAAGAGTTTCACCTCGAAACAACCGCTAGAATGGTAACCCAGGGGAATATTTACAAAGCAACAATTACCCGGGTTGAACCAAGTTTACAGGCGGTATTTGTCGATTATGGCGCAGATAAAAACGGTTTCCTGCAGAAACAGGAGATCCACAGCGACTATTTTCTGGACAGCGACTCTGGAGACCGAAGCTTTACAAAGCTTGTAAAAAAGGGACAAGAGCTCATTATCCAGGTGACCAAGGACCCCATCATGCACAAGGGTGCAATGCTCACGACATTCATATCTTTACCGGGTCGACTGTCGGTTCTCATGCCTGGAAGCACCACCCGGGGGGTCTCGCGTCAGATCAACGACGAGGAGGAACGTAAACGGCTTAAGGGAATCACCGATAAGCTGAAACTACCCGAAGGGTTCGGCCTCATTGTGAGAACCGCGGGACGCGATGCAACAAAGACCATGCTCACCCAGGATACGAGATACCTCATGCGGGCATGGAAAGAGATCAACAAAAAGGCCATGAACAGCCCCACCCCCTCCCTTCTCTACAGGGAGCAAAACCTTGCCGTCCGATCCCTCAGGGATTATTTCACCCCGGACGTCACCGAGATCCTCATTGATGATCCTGAGGTTTACAGGGAGGTAAAGGAGTTCATGAAGGTCATCGCCCCCAAGCAAGAAAAGATTGTCAAGCAGTACAAGGGGGAAAAACCGATCTTCACAAAGTACCAGATCGAAGAGCAGATTGCATCCATTTATGCGACCAAAGCACTCTTGAAATCTGGCGGAGCCATTGTTATTGATCAAACGGAGGCCCTTGTGGCCATCGACGTCAACTCGGGAAAATCCACCGGTCGAAAAAACATCGAGCAGACAGCCTACCACACCAATCTCGAAGCCGCCGAAGAGGTGGCACGCCAACTGAGACTCCGGGACATGGGTGGTTTGATCGTCATCGACTTCATCGACATGAAGGAGAAAAAACACAAGGCTGAGATCACCAAGACCTTGAAACGGTTCCTCAAGTCGGACAAAGCCAAGACAAAGGTCGGTGGCATATCCGCCTTTGGCCTGGTGGAGATGTCCCGCCAGAAGATCCGGTCGGCCATCACCTTTGGCAGCTTCAACACCTGCCAGCACTGCCAGGGACGCGGAATCGTTCCAAACATCGAAACCCTGGGGCTTGCCTTTTTACGCAAACTGAGCCTTGAGACCATCAAGGCCGATAACAAACAAATTACAGCGCAGGTTCCTGAAAAGGTTGCCTACTACCTTCTCAACAAAAAACGAGAAGAGATCATGGGCATCGAGGCCAAGCGCAATGTCACCCTCTTCATCGAGAGCGATTCCTCAATGATCCTGGGCGAAAGCAAAATCATCTGTGACTCTTGACATAAATTTCTGTTTTGTGTATCTGAAACAGGTGTGACCAGACTTGCAAGGAGCGTCCATGCCTCGAAAACAAGGGAATAACACGATCAAACGGGTTAAGATTTCAGCGGTTGCAGTGATCGTAATCGCTGGAATTATGGCCTGGAACAGCCCCAGGGAACCCCAGGAAGAAAAGGGCCTTGGCGGTGTAGAACAAAGCGCTCCCGAGGTTAGCCCCGCTGATGACAACGTAGAAGTGGTGGTCTCAGGAACCATTGAGCAGCTTCCCGAGATTGACTACACCGAGCTTGACAAGGAAAATGAGCTCACCAAGCTCATGGATCAAAGAAAGCAGGAACTGGGCGTCAGCGACAGTCTTGACATGATCGTCAATTCCGATGAATCGTTCAAGGTAGGCAAGACGACGGTATCCATGAGGGATATCCTTGAAAAGAGCTTCAAGACGAAAAGCAAGGTCTTTGAGGAGCGTATCAAGGAGTCGGGAGAGGTTGAACCGGAAACGACAGCCCAGTATGGCATCTACGTTGTCCAGCCCGGGGACAATATCTGGAACATCCACTTCAGGATTATCCAGGAGTATTACCAGGCCCGGGGGATCACGGTTTCCAACAAGGCTGACGAACCCTTGAACCAGGGTTTCAGTTCCGGTATTGGACGGTTGCTCAAGTTTTCTGAAAACATGGTAACGATTTACAATCTTCTGGAGAAAAAGGTTACAGCAGACATCAGCCTCCTGGAACCCCTCAGCAAGATTGTTGTCTACAACATGAACGAAGTGTTTACTCTCTTACAAGAGATAAACTTTGACGATGTGGATAAAATCCGGTTCGACGGTGAAACGATCTGGATACCCGCACAACAGCCTCAAAAAAAGGCGAATAATTAAGGAGGTTTTTTTTGATCGATACAGCATTTGCAATGGGACAGGCCGGTGGAACAGCAGGGCAGTCAGGTGGTATTACAGCATTTGTACCCCTCATCCTCATGTTCGTTATTTTCTATTTTCTGCTCATCAGACCCCAGCAGAAAAAAGCGAAGGAACACCAGAACATGATCAGCAACCTGAAAAAAGGGGACAAAATAATCACCTCGGGCGGAATCCACGGTTCCATAACCTCCCTTGACGACACCACCGTTACCCTTGAGATTGCCGACAGCGTCAAAATTAAGATCAGCCGTGGTAATGTGGGTACAGCACTGCAAGGATCTGCCCCCCAGAAAAAAGATAAGAAAAAAAATAAATAAACCGGATTTCAGGAGCAATTAGCGTGAAGATACTTACATGGAGAGGAACCCTAATCACGGCGATACTGGCTGCAGCAATGGTATACCTTCTTCCTACCTTCTGTTCAGACTGCTGGCCCCACAAGAAAATAAACCTGGGGCTGGACCTCCAGGGAGGGATGAACCTTGTCCTTGAAGTCCAAAACGAAAAAGCCGTTGAAACAACCATCGAGCGCACCATCCACGAGCTGAAAAAAGAACTGAGGAATGACAACGTCAAGCACAGCGGAATCTCCCGTGATGCGGACAACGCCATCACCGCGGTCCTGGATGGTCAGGAAAACATCGACGGATTCAACAAGATCCTTTCCGACAATTTTGGTTCCCTGATGGTCGTTTCGACCCAAAAGGACGGAGAAAAGAGCACCATAATTCTCCGACTGCCGGACGAGGAGGCAGACAATATCCGCAAGATGGCAACGGAACAGGCCCTTGAGACCATCCGGAACCGAATTGACGAGTTCGGCGTGAGCGAACCTGACATCCGCCTCCAGGGGGAAAACAGAATCCTGGTTCAGCTCCCCGGCGTCACCGACACCCAGCGGGCAAAGGATCTCATCGGCAGGACCGCAAGACTCAACTTCCAGTTGGTGGATGAAACCGGTGATGTGGCCACGGCCCTCAAGGGAACGCCGCCCCCCGGAGATATGATTCTCTACCAGGTCAAGGAGGACCCCCAGACCGGACAGATCAGCAAGACCCCTTTTCTCATTAAGAAACGGGTGCTCCTGGACGGCAGCTCCCTCACCGACGCCCGGGTGATGATCGACTCCCAGTTCAACGAACCCTATGTGGGAATCGAATTTGACCGCAAGGGCGCCCGGCTGTTCGAACAGATCACCGGAGAGAACATCAAGAAAAGGCTGGCCATCGTCCTTGATAAGACCGTCTATTCCGCACCCGTGATCCAGGACAGGATCGCCGGCGGAAAGGCAAGGATTACCGGCAACTTCACAACTGAGGAGGCAAGGGATCTTGCCATCGCCCTCAGGGCGGGCGCATTACCGGCCCCGGTAAAAATCCTTGAGGAGCGGACCGTAGGCCCGACCCTGGGCGCTGATTCCATTCGAACGGGTATCATGTCCATGGTCGTGGGGGGCATCCTGGTGATTCTCTTCATGGCGCTTTATTACAAGGGCGCAGGTCTTATTGCCGATTTTGCCCTCATACTGAACATCATCCTCATCGGAGGGGGTCTTGCAGCCTTCCAGGCCACCCTGACCCTTCCGGGCATCGCCGGTATCATCCTCACCATCGGTATGGCCGTGGATGCCAACGTCATCATCTTTGAAAGAATCCGGGAGGAGCTCTTCTCCGGAAAAACACCGGCGGCATCGGTGAAGGCAGGCTTTGACAGGGCTGCCCTGACAGTACTTGATGCCAACGTGACCACCCTCATCGTCGCTGTCGTGCTGTTCCAGTTCGGAACGGGACCGATCAAGGGATTTGCCGTCACACTGGGTCTTGGTATCATCGCAAGTCTCTTTACGGCCCTGGTGCTGTCAAGGAGCTGTTTTGACTTTTTCATTTCCAGGAAAAAGCTGTCAACCCTCAGCATTTAAAAGGAGCTCTCTATTCAATGCAGTTTATAAGTAACGACATCAATTTAGATATTACGGGGAAGAGGAAGATAGGCTTTATCTTCTCCCTGACGCTGATCGCGATTACCGTGTTATCCCTGATCATCCACAAGGGACCCAACTTCGGTATCGACTTTTCAGGCGGCACCCTGATCCAGGTAAAATTTTCCCAGCAACCGTCCGTCAAGGATATCCGTTCGGGATTGGGTCAGGTAAAGCTTGAGAACTCATCGGTGCAGAACTTCGGTGATATCGAGGAAAACGAGTTTCTGATCCGAACCAGCATGCCGGCCATGACAGGCGAAGGTTTTTCCGACGCCATTGCCAAAGCCCTGAAAGCATCCACAGGCTTTGAGCCCGAGATCCGAAGAATCGAAATGGTTGGCCCCCAGGTGGGCAAGGACCTGCGGAAAAAGGCGTTGCTCGCAATGTTCTATTCCCTGCTCTTCATCACCATCTATATCTCGGGCAGGTTTGAGATGAAGTGGATCCTCTCGGGAGTCACGGCAGGCGCCCTCATGACGGCGGTTTACTTTTTGTCGATCTTCAACATGAGCATGGTGATGCTCATTGCCGCAGCTTTGGTGGTCACCCTGATCCTGTTCTGGCGTCTTGAACTCAAGTTTGCCATGGGCGCCATTGTGGCCTTGATCCATGATGTCACCATTACCGTGGGGATTTTCTCCATCCTGGATCTTGAGTTTTCCCTGCCCATCATTGCAGCGCTGCTGACCATCATCGGATACTCCCTCAACGATACCATCATCGTGTTTGACAGAATCCGCGAGAACATGAAGCAGATGCACAAGTCACCCCTTGAGCAGATCATTAACCGGAGTATCAACGAGACGTTGAGCCGAACCATACTCACATCATTGACAACCCTTGTTGTGCTCTTTGCCCTCTTCTTTCTGGGCGGAGAGATCATCCACAACTTTGCATTTTCAATGATCGTCGGCGTCATCATCGGAACCTACTCCTCCATATTTGTTGCAAGCCCCATCCTTCTGGCCTGGAGCAAGCGATAATGCAGCAAGGCAAACCAAAGGCCTTTCTGGTAGCGGCATCACTCCTGTTCGCAGGGGTGATGCTCGCCTCCTGTTCCATGGTTGGCCAGAAGCCAACACCGAAACCTGGGGTTCAGCCGGAAGTGGTGGTTCCCAAAGAGACAGAACAGCTCAACACGCAGCTGAACGAGATGAAGACGCTCCTGGGGACGATCCAGAACACGCTTTCGACCCAGGAGCGTTCCATCCAGGTGCTTGGACAGCGGCTCACGGCACTTGAAAGTTCAAAACAACCGGTCAAGACAGGCCCAGCACCGACCTCAGCCAAGGAGCCCTCCGGGACAGGCACGGAATCGGTGCTTCTCTACAAAAAGGCCAGGGGCCTGCTCCTGGAGGAAAATTTTAAGGAGGCCGGAACGCTTTTCAAGGCCTTTGCGACCCAGCACCCCGATGCAGAACTTGCAGACAACTCCCTTTATTGGCTGGGTGAATGCAGCTACTCCCTGGGGGAGTATCCCCAGGCGATCCAGACATTTAAAGAGCTTGTCGACCGTTACCCAAAGGGAGGAAAGGTTCCTGACGCACTTCTCAAGACTGCCTATGCCTATCTCTGTCTTGACGACGGTGACAGGGCCCACCATTATCTTAAGCAGGTGGTTAAGCGCTACCCGTTTACACCGGCTGGAGAAAAGGCAGAGCTGAAATTGAAGGCCTTTCAGTAATAGACAACCAATGATCGCAACACACAAAACAGGTACGAGTCGCGGGAGTCGAACATCTTCGCCCCGGGCCCCACTTTTTTTCGATAGATGACCAGACACATGACCCAAGACATAAACATACACCTGCCATGGTTTATCTTAAAATCAATCCCTGGGATTGGCAACCTCCTGTACAAGCGCCTTATAGACAGATTCAAAACACCTGAACAGGTCCTTGCTACAGGGGAAAACGAGCTTAGAGCCATCCGGGGAATTTCGAAAAAGGCGATCAAGGGCATCCTGAACTGCACCGTGGAGAAAGAGGCGAAACAGAAACTGGAGGGAATCAAGCGCGCAGGCCTCTGTCTTGTGACCCTGAATGACCCCCTCTATCCGCCGCTGTTACGGGAGATTCCCGATCCACCCCCGTTTTTCACCTACAAGGGAACCCTGGACACGGGCAGCCCCTGCATCGCCATTGTGGGATCGAGGAACGCCACCTCCTACGGACTTGAAACCGCATCGCGGCTGGGACATGATCTTGCACTGTCCGGATTCCAGGTGGTGAGCGGCATGGCAAGGGGCATCGACACGGCCGCCCACAGGGGCGCCCTGGCCGCAACCGGCAAGACCCTTGCGATCCTCGGAACCGGACTTGCCAGGATCTACCCCAGGGAGAACACCCGGCTCTTCCACGAGATCAGCAGGCGGGGAACCGTTGTTTCGGAGTTTTCTCCGGACACCCAACCCGAGCCCCGGAACTTTCCCATACGAAACAGGCTCATTGCAGGCATATCAACCGGAACCGTTGTTGTGGAGGCAACCCCCAGAAGTGGCTCCCTGATCACGGCAAGGCTTGCCGCGGAATTTTCCAGGGACGTTTTTGCCGTCCCTGGAAACATCAACTCCGTCAGGAGCCGGGGCACCCACGGCCTGATCAAACAGGGTGCAACTCTGGTGGAGACCCACACAGACATCATAGAAGAGCTGCATCACATGGTCCATGCCGAACCCGTGCCGGCCCAACTCCGTGCCGGCAAAACAGACCCGCTTGACACCGTCCAGCAGGCCATCATATCAATTCTTGACCCCTATCCCCAGCACATTGATGCAATCGTTGACAAAACAGATCACGATATCGGAGGCATTTTTGCTGCACTGCTGGATCTGGAACTCAAAGGCATTGTAAAACAATCTCCGGGAAAACTGTTTTCCATTAAAGAGGAGCAACCGTGAAAAAACCCTTACTCATCGTCGAGTCCCCCACTAAGGTGAAGACCCTTAAAAAATACGTTGGCAAGGATTACAACGTAGCCGCAACCGTCGGCCATATAAAGGATCTGCCGCCAAAAGAACTTGGCATCGACATCGAAAACGAATTCAAGGCCAAGTACGTGACCATCAAGGGAAAATCCAAGGTGATCCAAGCCCTCAAAAGTGCGGCAGGAGACACCGACACCGTCTATCTGGCACCTGATCCGGATCGTGAAGGTGAAGCCATCGCTTTCCATGCCGCCGATGTACTCAAGAAAAAGGGGCGGCGCTTCTACCGGGTTCTTTTCCATGAGCTCACGAAAAAGGGGATCACCGACGCCCTCAACAACCCGCTTGAACCCAACCAGGATCGGTATGAGGCCCAGCAAACAAGACGGTCATTGGACCGGCTCGTGGGCTACCAGATATCTCCCCTGCTATGGCGAAGGGTCCAGGGAGGCTTGAGCGCCGGCCGGGTCCAATCCGTAGCCGTAAGGATCATTTGCGACCGGGAGCGGGCCATCCGCATCTTTGAACCGGAAGAGTACTGGAGCATCAAGGCCAACCTGAAAGCCGACCTGCCCCCGAACTTTATCGCAACCCTGGCCAAGATCGACGGCAAAAAGGCCCACGTCCCGGATGGCGAGAGCTCGGCCAGGATCGTCAAGGAGCTTGAGGCGGCCACCTTTATGGTGGAAAAGCTGGCCAAGCGCACCATCAAGCGAAATCCCCTGCCCCCGTTCATCACCAGTAAGCTCCAGCAGGATGCCATCAACCGCCTCAGGTTCTCGGCCAAAAAGACCATGCTGGTCGCCCAGCAGCTTTACGAAGGTATCGAGATCGGTACCGGCGGCCCGGAAGGGTTGATCACCTACATGCGTACCGACTCCATCCGGGTGGCAGACGAAGCCGCCATGGAGGCGATCACCCATGTCAAGGAGCGGTTCGGGCCCGAATACGCCCTGGATGTCCCCAGGGTATTCAAGAACAAAAACAAGGCCCAGGACGCCCATGAAGCGATCCGGCCAACGGCGGTCCTGAACACCCCGGAAAACCTCAAGCCCTTTCTCAATGAGGACCAGTACAAACTCTACGAACTGATCTGGAACCGGTTTGTCGCCTCCCAGATGTCCCAGGCCCTCATTGACCAGAACACCATCTCCATCAAGGCAGCCGCCTACACCTTCACGGTGGGCGGAACCACGGTCAAATTTAAGGGATTCATGGCCCTCTACGCCGAATCCGACGAGAAAACCGACAAGTCCGATAAGGCCAAGCAAGTGCTACCCGAACTCACGGAAGGAATGGCCCTTGAACGGGAAGCCATCATTCCCAAACAGCACTTTACCAAGCCGCCGCCGCGGTTTTCCGAGGCCTCCCTGGTCAAAGAGCTCGAGGAGAGCGGCATTGGCCGGCCAAGTACCTATGCATCAATCCTTTCCATCATCCGGGACAAGGGCTATGTCGATCTCATCAACCGCTACTTTGTCCCCAGCGAGCTTGGCTTCATCGTGAACGATCTCCTGGTGACCTCGTTTCCCGAGATCCTTGACACCACCTTTACCGCCGGAATGGAGAACGATCTTGACGACATCGAAAACGGCACCAAACGCTCCCTGAGTGTGCTCAACGACTTTTACACGTCCTTCAAGGAGAAACTCGACCACGCCAAGGAGAACATGCTCAGCGTCAAGGGTGTGGGCATCGACACAGGTCTTTCCTGTCCCGCATGCCAGAAGCCACTGAACATCAAGATGGGAAGAAACGGACACTTCATCGCCTGCACCGGCTACCCCGAATGCAGCTTTTCAAGCAACTATGTCCGGGACGAAAAGGGTCTCATCGAGATCATGGAGACAAAGACAGACAACACAAAGGTAAAAGACTGCATCAAGTGCAGCAGCCCCATGGTGAAGAAAGAGGGACGCTTTGGCGAATTCCTTGCCTGTACCGGCTACCCCGATTGCAAGCACACCGAGTCGGTCAACGGAGAAGCAAACGGCAAAGAGACCGGAGCAAAATGCCCGGAGCCCGGATGCAATGGTGCCATCGTAGAAAAAAGATCCCGCAGGGGAAAGATTTTTTTCGGATGCAACAACTACCCGGACTGCGCCTTTGCCTCCTGGGACCCGGTGGTGAACAGTCCCTGCCCGGAATGCGACTCCCTCTATCTTATCCAAAAAGAGACCAAAAAAGAAGGCAAGCTCCTCAAATGCCCTAAAAAAGGATGCAAATATAAAGAGAGCCAGAAAGAATAGCGATCTTCGACAGTTGGCCCAAACAGGCTGCACCCCGTCAAGGTGCAAACACACGAAGCGCCTGAACGCGCAACTGTCCGAATCTAAAAAAGCCCGATGCCATTCTCTGCAGGACGGCATCGGGCTTTTTTTTTATTAGTGCTTGACAGCTCACCCGGCCTATACGAAAATGATGGTTAATTCTTACAGCCAAATTCCAAAGACACAGAACCATTCAAATCACCAATGTAAGACAGGAGACAACCCCCATGAAAAAATTCACCTTAAAACCTATTCTCATCGTTTGCATGGCTCTTTTACTTGCGGCATGCGCCGGCCGGGCACCGGTAAAACCCCTGCCCGCCTTTCAACCCAAGACCTTTGACGCAGCCAAGTACAAATCAGGAATAAGCAATTTCCTTGTTCTTTTTGATGCCTCAAGCTCCATGGGAGAACCCTGCAGCGGTCAAACGAAATTCACCATCGCCAAGGAATTTGTCGACCGAATGAACCAGACGATTCCGGAATTGGGCCAGAACGCAGGCCTCAGAGCCTTTGGTCTTGATACCGGCATCTCCAAAAAGAGCACCGTGCAGACTTACGGAATGGTGCCTTACGCCACGGCCGGCCTTGCCGCAGGACTTGACGGTATCACCGGTTCCGGCGGCCCCAGCCCGATGGATAAAGCCCTTTGTGCCGCCGGGAAGGATCTTGACCAGGTGCTGACCAAAACAGCCCTCATCGTCGTAAGCGACGGCAAGGACATGGCAAGTAAGACGGTGGACTATGCCACCATGCTCAAGGAAAAGTTCGGTTCAGCCCTGTGCATCTATCCGGTACTGGTGGGAAAGGATGCCCAAGGCATGGCCTTGATGCAGGAGTTAGCCGTAATCGGCGATTGCGGATTCTTTTCACAGGCGGAAGACCTTCTCACAGGACCGGCCATGGCTGACTTTGTTGAGACGGTATTCCTGTCAAAGCAGATCGTGCGCAAAAAAGCTAAACCAGTACCTGTAGTCACCCCGATGGACAAGGACAACGACGGCGTGCTCGACGGCAAGGACCAATGCCCCGACACCCCCCGTGGAGTCAGCGTCGATGCCTGGGGATGCCCCTTTGACTCGGACCAGGACGGCGTTTACGACTACAAGGATCAATGCCCGGGAACCCCCTTGGCAGCCAGGGTAAACGCCCTTGGATGCTGGATTCTCATGGATCTGTTGTTTGATTATGACAGGGCCGAGATAAAGTCCGCCTCGTTCTCCGAGCTTGACCATATTGTTACCATCCTTGAAAAGAATCCGAACTTGACCGTTGCCATCAAGGGTCACACCGACAGCCGCGGTCCCAAGGCGTACAACAAGGCCCTCTCCCTGCGCCGGGCCGATGCCGTCAAGCAGTACCTGGAATCCAAGGGAATTTCCGCCCAGCGGCTTACCGCCGAAGGCCTTGGAGATGCCAAACCTGTGGCCTCCAACAAAACCGACACGGGCCGGGCCATGAACCGCCGGGTTGAACTTCACCCCACGGAATAATTAGATTCTTTATGTCCTGGTGCCGCTGGTTTGCCACAGCGGTTCCAGGACGGACCCAAAGGCACAAAAAGGCATCATGATTGAAAAATACTCCTTTGGCACCATTGTCATCAACGGAAAAAGCTATACCAGCGATCTGTTGATCTCCTCATCATCCGGGATTCATCCCTCCTGGTGGCGCAAACAGGGGCATCGGGTGGAGGTCGAGGATATTGAGACGGTTCTTGACGACGACACCACACAGGTTCTGCTGGGACAGGGGCAACCTGGAAGAATGATCGCATCGGACCGTTTAAAAACCTATCTTGCGACAAGGAAGATTCAGCTCATCGAGGAGCCAACCCCCGCGGCCGTAGAGCGGGTAAATGCCCTTCTCAATACGAATGAGCACTTTGTTGCCGGTTTTCACCTGACCTGCTGACCTATGGACCCTTTTGTTCCCAACTATGTCAAGGCAAGAAAAAGCGGAACCCTGGCAACAAAAATCACCCGGGCAAAGCAGCGCCTTGAAGCGTGCACCCTCTGCCCCAGGCAGTGCGGGGTCAACCGCCTTAAAGGGGAGACCGGGGTGTGCAACACAGGAGCAAAGGGCCTGGTTTCAGGCTTCAGCCCCCATTTTGGAGAAGAGCCTTTTTTTGTGGGCGACAACGGATCCGGCGCCATTTTCATCACCTTCTGCAACCTGGGATGCCGCTTCTGCCAGAATTTTGCGATTAGCCACAAGGGCGAAGGCCGCAAGACAACGCCGGAAAAGCTCGCCGCTATGATGCTGGCCCTTGAACGGGCCGGTTGCCACAACATCAACCTTGTGACCCCCACCCACGTGGTACCCTGGATTTTAGAAGCCCTGGACATTGCCGCCGCAAAAGGGCTCTACCTCCCGTTGATCTACAACAGCTCCGGCTATGACAGCGTTGAGACCCTGAAGCTCCTTGACGGGGTCGTGGACATCTATCTTCCGGATTTCAAGTTCTGGGAGAAAGAGCCCGCCCGCCGCTTCTGCAACGCCCCGGATTACCCGGAAATTGCTCAATTGGCCCTCAAGGAGATGCACAACCAGGTGGGAGACCTGAAGATTTCGCCCATGGGAACCGCAATTTCAGGGATGGCCCTGCGTCACCTGGTGCTGCCCTTTGATCTTGCCGGAACCGAAAAGGTGATGGGATTCATCAGGGATCATGTCTCCCCCAACATGGCGGTCAACATCATGTCCCAGTACCGGCCTTGCTTTTGTGCCCGCCAATTTCCGGAATTATCCCGGGCCATCACCACTGAAGAATTCAGGCGCGCCGTGAAAATCGCAAGTGACATGGGGCTTGCCCTCGTTTCCTGATCCCGAAAAAGAGAAGCCCTTGTTTCCCGCCAAATAATCTGGTACTATCCCCCGGATAAAATGACAAAAAAGCTGTAAAAAAAAGGATTGATACAGACACCCATGTTTTCCCTTGATACGTTCAAGCAAGAGTATGATGTAGAGGAGACCGACTACAAGGTGGCCGGCCATGCCCTTAAATTCTTTGTCCCCAAAAAGATCGATCGTTTCATCAACCCGGACGACGTGTTCGCCAACTTTCCCCTGTGGAGCAAGATCTGGGAGGCAACGGCGGTATTGTCGTTTCACCTGTCAACCATCACGCCCGATCCGAGCAAGCGGTTCCTCGAGATCGGTGCAGGCATGGGGATCGCAGGGCTCATGGCAGCAAAGATGGGACACAACGTAACCATCACCGAGTACAACAAGGATGCCCTAAACTTTGCACGGGCCAACGCAAAGCGAAACAGCATCGACAATGTCGACATCAGGGAGCTTGACTGGAACAACCCGCTGATCGAGGGCAAATTCGATTATATCATCGGCTCCGAGGTGGTGTTCAAGGAGGAGGACATTGCAGGCCTCTACCTCTTGTTCCAGCGCTATCTCAAACCCGGCGGCACCATCATCCTTGCCGAAGGCATGCGGCGCACCTCGCTGAAATTTGCCAAGGCCATGGATGAGCACTACACCGTGGCCATGAAAAAGCAGTCCATGCAATCAGATGGCAAGGAGATCCCCGTGGTTCTCTTTAAGTTAACGCCAAAACCTTAAAATTGTTGCATAAAACCCAAAGATAGTATATAAACTTTCTTCACTCAAGCCACAGGGTTCGCCCTGTGGTTTTTATATTATGCACAAGGAATTTTAAGATGATAAGCACATCCAACGTCACCCTCGCCTATGGGAAACGGGTCTTGTTCAAAGACGTCAGCATCAAATTCACCCCGGAAAACTGCTACGGACTCATTGGAGCAAACGGAGCGGGCAAGTCCACCTTTTTAAAGATTCTCTCGGGAGAACTCGACCCGGACCAGGGCGGGGTCAGCGTGGGACCCAGGGAGCGAATCGCCGTCCTGAAACAGGACCACTATGCCTTTGACGAAGAAACGGTCATCTCAACGGTGATCATGGGTCACCAGAAACTCTATGAGGTGATGACCGCCCGGGACGCCATCTACGCAAAACCCGAATTCACGGAAGAGGACGGCATCCGTTCGGCCGAGCTTGAGGATGAATTCGCCGATATGAACGGGTATGAAGCCGAAGCCGAGGCTGCGGTCCTGTTGAGCGGACTTGGCATCGACGACACCCTGTGCCAGAAACGGATGAAAGAACTTGAAGCCAAGGACAAGGTAAGGGTACTCCTAGCCCAGGCCCTGTTCGGCAACCCGGATGTGCTACTCCTTGATGAGCCCACCAACCATTTGGACCACCGCTCCATCCAGTGGCTTGCAGAATTTCTCTTCCGGTTTAAGAACACGGTGATCGTGGTCTCCCATGATCGCCACTTCCTCAACCAGGTCTGCACCCACATCGCTGATATCGACTTTAGCCAGATCCAGGTGTTTGTCGGCAACTACGACTTCTGGTACCAGGCAAGCCGCCTCATCCTGAAGCAGAAGCAGAGCGATAACAAAAAGACCCAGGACAAGGCCGATGAGCTGAAAGCATTCATCCAGCGGTTCAGTTCCAACGCATCCAAGTCAAAGCAGGCCACATCCCGGAAAAAGGCGTTGGAAAAGCTCACCATCGAGGAGATGCCGGTCTCTTCCCGGCGCTACCCCTATATCAGTTTCAAGGCGGAGCGTCCCTGCGGAAACGTGATCCTGGAGGTCGAAAACCTGTCAAAGGCCATCGATGGGGTGGACGTCCTCAAAGACCTCAACCTCGTGGTCAACAACGGGGACAAAATCGCCTTTGTGGGGACCGACTCCCTGGCCAAAACAACGTTGTTCCAGATCCTTGCAGGCGAAATGGAACCGGACAGCGGCACCTATCGCTGGGGCATCACCATCACCCCGGCAAACTTTCCCCAGGAAAACGCCGCCTATTTTAAACGGGAGATGACCCTTATCCAGTGGCTCGGTCAGTACCACACCGAAGGCGAGACCTTTTCCCGGGGCTTCCTCGGAAGGATGCTCTTTTCAGGCGAGGAGTCGTTGAAAAAAACCACGGTCTTGTCCGGCGGGGAAAAGGTCCGCTGCATGCTTTCAAGGATGATGCTCTCCAACGCCAATGCCTTGGTCCTGGACGAGCCCACCAACCATCTTGACCTTGAATCCATCACCGCCCTGAACGATGGACTGGCTGCGTTTCCGGAAGCCCTGCTCTTCTCCTCCCATGACCACCAGTTTGTCTCAACCATTGCCAACAGGATTGTGGAGTTCTCTTCCCAGGGGGTCATCGACCGGGCCATGGGATTTGACGACTACCTTGCATCCATGGACAAGTCCGCAGATAATAATAAGCCGTCCATGGCAGCAGCACGCTAATTGTTTAAAAAGGCTGGAGGATTAATGCAGACAACCCTGACCGACATCAACGAACTCAACATAAGGGCCCCCTTTTCTTCCCTCTTTCCCATAGGAAGCGACACCCTGGACAGCATCAAGACCAACATGGCGTCCAACGGATTTGATGACGTGTTCCCCATCATCGTGTGGAAGGAAGAAAACACCATCGTGGACGGCCATACCCGCTATACCGCGGCCATGGCCATCGAACTTCCCCAGGTGCCCGTGCTGTTCAAGAGCTTTGAGAACGAAGATGACGCCCTGCTCTACAGCTTCCATGTCCAGCGAAACCGCCGGAACCTTGCGGACGAGGATATCATCCGCTGCCTGGAGGTGCTGGACAAGTTGAGCGCCTCCACCCAAACCACCGATGGATCCGAAGAAAACTCCCTCACCAAAAAGGAGCTTTCCAGGATCCGGGCCAAGGAGCTTGGCACCAGCGCCAGCAAGATCGAGAAAGCCCAAAAGGTCCTGGAGCACGGGGATGAGAACCTCAAGGAAAGCGTCAACTCAGGGGATAAATCCATCAACAAGGCTTTCCAGGAAATGCAGGAGATGCGCCGGGAAAGCGGCGAGCTAAAGGGCAAGTCCACCACGGGCCTGGCATCTGCCGGCCGCTACACCAAAGCCCTTGGCAAACTGATCGAAGAGATCAACCGCATCAAGGAAGACGGCTGGGAAGAGCTCTCCCCGGAGAAAATACGCATGGACCTTGATTCGGTCAAAGAAATGATCGATTAAGTGGGGTCAGGCCTAGCTTATTGTCGTTATTCTCGTGTGTAAGTGGGGTCAGACTTAGCTTATTGTCGTTTACGATAAGCCCCAGGCGCATTACCTTTGGCCCCCATCGCCTCCCATGGGGGCGAGGAGCCGTACTTATTCGTAGGTGGTGTGCATCTTGGGATCCAGGGCTTCCCTGATCCCTTCCCCGGTAAAGGTGACGATCATGAGGGTGATGACAAGGGCCGCCACCACCGAGGCTGAGATCCACCAGGCGCCCATGTTGGTCCACCCCTGCTGGAGCAGTTCTCCCCAGGAAGGCGTCGGGGCAGGCAAGCCAAACCCCAGGTAGTCCAGGGAGGTCAGTGCCACAATCCCACCTGAAATGGCAAAGGGCGCATAGGTCACGATCACGGACACGGTGTTGGGAATGATATGCTTAAAGATAATCCGTGCATGGGAAGCACCCAGGGATCGTGCCGCCAGCACATACTCCCGCTCCTTCTCCCGGTAAGTCATGGTGCGCATGACCCAGGTCATCTGGATCCAGCCGAAAAAGGCCATGATGCATAAAAGGATCATGAAGCTCGGCACCATCACCGAGGAGACGATGATCACCACGTAGAGAAAGGGGATGTTGCTCCACACCTCCAGGATCCGCTGGACAAGAAGATCAAACCTGCCGCCGAAATAGCCCATGGCACATCCAAGGGAGATGCCGATGGAGTAGTTGAGAACCAGCAGGATCACGGAAAATCCCATGGCGGTCCTGAATCCGTAAATAAGCCTTGCAAGAATGTCCCGCCCCACATTGTCTGTTCCCAAAAAATGCCTGTCGCCCAACGAGGGGGGAAACGGGGGGTAGGTGCCATCCTTAAGATCGTTTTCATAGGCGTTGAAGGGCACCAGGGGCATCACCACCCAGTCCCCCGCCTTTTCCGCCCGAAATCGCGCTTGAAGCGCCCTGTAATCGGTCTCATAGTCATACGCCAACCCGAAACGGTTGCCCGAAATCATCTCCCCGTAGGTGGGAAAAAAAAGCTTGCCCCCATGGAAGACCACCAAGGCCCGGGAGTTGACGAACACCTCGGCAAAGAGGGAAAAAAAGATCATCACCATGAGCAGGACAAAAGAAACAAAGCCCCTGCGGATGGAGACAAAGCGCTGCCACTTTTTTTGGGTAAGCGATGGGGTCATTTAAACCCTTTGGTTTTAAACTTTGTAAAAAGCGATCCCATCATTTAAACCTCACCCTGGGGTCCACAAGGGCGACACACAGGTCGGACAGGATGTTTCCCAGCATGAAAAGAAGGGATGAGATCACAAGGATGCCCATGACCACAGGATAGTCCCTGTCCACCACGGATTCATACCCCAGGAGCCCCATACCGTTGATGTTAAACACCTTTTCGATGAGAAACGAACCCGTGAGGATGATGGAGACATTGTTGCCGAAATGGGTGGCAATGGGAATGAGGCTGTTCTGGAGTGCATGGCGGAACACCGCCTTTTTAAACGACATCCCCTTGGCAATGGCGGTCCGCACATAGTCGGACGCAAGATTGTCCATGAGGGTATTCTTCATGAGAAGGGTCATCACGGTAAACGAGCCCAGCACATAGGAGAGAAGCGGCAGCAGGGTGTGGCGAAACAGATCCACCGCCTTTTCAACGAAGGAGAGGTCGTCAAACCCGTCCGACACAAGCCCTCCCAAGGGAAAGAGATCAACCCAGGAGGCAAATACCACCAGCAGCATCACCCCGGCCACCCAGCCCGGAATGGCATATCCCGTGAAGATGACGATGGAGGAGATGTTGTCAAACCCGCTCTTGTGGCGCACGGCCTTGGCAATGCCCAGGGGAATGCACACCCCGTAGACAATGACCATGGTGAGGACACCAAAGTAGAGGGAGATGGGGATCCGTTCCCGGATCATCTGCCACACCGGATCATAGTAGCGGGTGGAGCGCCCCAGATCCCCTTTCAGCACCTTGCCAAGCCAGGAGAAATAGCTCTCCAAAAGGGGCTTGTCAAAGCCGTAGTAATGCCTGAGCCTGTCGATCTGCTCTTCCGAAAGGGGCTGGCCCGCGCCTGCCACAGAATCACCTGCGCCCCCCCCCTGGCCCATGGACTGCATCTGCCTTGCATCGGCAATGATCCGTTCGATGGGCCCCCCGGGCACAAACCGGGTGATGGCAAACACCATGATGGTGATACCGATGAAGGTCGGTATCACCAGAAGGAGGCGTCTTATGAAGTAGGCGATCATTTAATGGTATATACCGACTCCAGGGCCTTGTCCAGAAACTCGGGTTTGGAACCGCCGGCCTGGGCCATGTCCGGCCGTCCGCCGCCCCCGCCGCCGACAATACCTGCTGCGGTCTTGACGATCTCACCGGCCTTGAACTTTTTGGTCAAATCCGGAGTAACCACCGCGATGAGAAGGACCTTACCATTGGATTCAGCACCGAGAAGCACGACCCCGGAACCAATCTTTGTCTTGAACTTGTCCGCAAGATCCCTGAGCTGGGAGGGGTTGTCGATCTGAACCCGTTTGGCCAGCACCTTGACCCCGTCAATCTCCCGGATTTCGTCATCGATGTTCTCAACGGACTTTGAAGCGATCTTTGCCTTCAGGGAAACGATCTCCTTGTCGGCACTCTTTTTCTCTGCAACCAGGGTCTTGACCTTTGAAACCACCTCAGCCTTGGACGCCTTGAGGATATGGGCCGCCTCCATCAACTGGGCCGTTGTTTCATGGAGATACTGCATGGCGGTGGCGCCGGTCAGGGCCTCGATTCGCCGGACACCTGAGGCAATGCCCCCTTCGGAGACGATCTGGAAAACACCAATGTTGCCCGAGCGGTCCGTGTGGGTTCCGCCGCAAAGCTCCTTGCTGAAATCCCCCATGGAAACCACCCTTACCGTGTCCCCGTACTTCTCTTCAAACAGGGCAGTGGCACCGGATTTCACGGCTTCGTCCATGCCCATCTCCAGGGTGTTTACAGGGGCGTTCTCCCGGATGCGGGCATTGACCTCATCCTCCACGGCCTGGATCTCCTCCCGTGAGATGGAAGCAAAGTGGGTAAAATCGAACCTGAGCCGATCGTGGGTCACAAGGGACCCGGACTGCTTGACATGGTCCCCCAGCACCTTGCGAAGGGCCGCATGGAGAAGGTGGGTGGCCGTGTGGTTCAAGGCGGTGGTCGCCCTGCGATCCTGGTCCACCGTGAGGGTTACCGTCTCTCCGGAAGAGAGGGTTCCCAAGGTGACCGTGCCGTGGTGAATCCTGAGACCTGAGGGATCTGCAAGTGTGTTGTCAATGACAACGGTGCACCCTTGGGTCTTGATGACGCCGGCATCCCCTGCCTGGCCGCCGGACTCCGCATAAAGGGGCGTGGACTCGGTGACGATCTCCACCCGGTCCCCTTCCACAGCAGTATCAACAGCGCCATCATCCTTGACCATGAGGAGAATCTTTGAACTTGATTCAGATTCGGTATATCCGGTGAACGCGGTCTTCACACCCTGGGAGGTCAGGGTCTTGTAGGCATCCCCCACCCCGGCAAAGGTCTTGGAACTCTTTGACCTTGCCCTCTGATCGTCCATGGCCCGGTTGTAGCCGTCCATGTCCAGGGTGATCTTCCGGTCCGCAACCACGTCGTTGATAATGTCCACGGGAAATCCGTAGGTGTCGTAGAGCTTGAAGATGACGTCGCCTGCGATCTCCTTTGCGTTTGACTGTTCGGTCTTCTCAATGGTTTCATTGAGGAGTTTCAGACCCACATCAAGGGTCTCGGAGAATTTTGCCTCCTCGTTCTCTACCACGTTGAGGATAAAGGCGGAGGACTCCCTGAGCTCGGGATAGGTCTCCTCCATGATCTCAAACACCTTTTGAACGGTCTCGTGGAGAAACGGCTTTACAAGCCCCAGGTTCCGGCCGTACCGGATGGCCCGCCGCATGATACGGCGGAGCACATACCCCCTGCCTTCGTTGGCGGGAAGGATGCCGTCGCAGATAAGAAATGCGGCGGCCCTGGAGTGATCGGCGATCACCTTCATGGCCACATCGTTCTCAGCCGAGGCGTTCTTTTTCTTGCCCGAAAGCGCTTCTACCCGCTCCATGATGGGAATGAACAGATCGGTATCATAGTTTGTGGGTACATCCTGGAGAACCGAGATCACCCGCTCCAGCCCAAGGCCCGTATCAATACTCGGTTTGGGCAACGGCGTCATGTTGCCGGCCGCGTCCCGCTCAAACTGCATGAACACAAGGTTCCACAGCTCAAGATAGCGGTCGCACTCGCATCCCACGGCACAGTCCGGGCTGTCGCATCCGAACTTCTCGCCCCGGTCGATATGAATCTCGCTGCAGGGTCCGCAGGGACCCGTGTCTCCCATGGACCAGAAGTTGTCCTTCTCGCCCAGGCGCACGATGCGATCCTCAGGAACGCCGATCTTGTCCCGCCAGATGTTGTAGGCCTCATCATCGTCCAGATAAACCGAGACCCACAGCTTTTCCTTGTCAAACCCATACCCGTTGATCAAAAGGTCCCAGGCAAAATCGATGGCCTGGTCCTTAAAATATTCGCCAAAGGAGAAATTGCCCAGCATCTCGAAAAAGGTATGATGGCGAGCGGTATAGCCCACATTCTCAAGGTCGTTGTGCTTACCGCCGGCACGCACGCATTTCTGGGAGGTGACGGCTGTGGTGTAGTCCCGCTTCTCGTCCCCGGTAAATACCCGCTTGAACTGAACCATGCCGGCATTGGTAAACAAAAGGGTGGGATCATCACTGGGCACCAGGGAGGAGCTTCTCACATGGTGGTGGTTATGTTTCTTAAAATACTCTATAAATATCTTACGTGCTTCATTGCCTGTCATCATCTACTCCTCTATTTCGCTGCCGCCTCACCCTTCTCCTGGGGAACCGTTCCGGAAAGTCCAAGTGCCTCTCTCACCCGTGCCTGGATCTTTTCAAACAGGTCGGGATTATCAGTAAAAAATGCCTTGACGTTCTGTCGGCCCTGGCCGATTCTCTCCCCGCCATAGGAGTACCAGGCACCGCTCTTGTCTATGATGTCTAATTCCACACCCATGTCAAGCAGTTCGCCGGTTTTTGAGATGCCCTCTCCGTACATGAGATCAAACTCCACACTCTTGAACGGAGGCGCAAGCTTGTTCTTTACCACCTTGATCTTGGTCCTGTTTCCAAGGATATCCTGACCCTCCTTGATGGCTGCGGCCTTTCGGATCTCGATCCGGATGGATGCGTAGAATTTCAGGGCGTTTCCACCGGTGGTGGTCTCAGGGTTTCCATAAACGACACCGATCTTCATACGGATCTGATTGATGAAGATCAAGGTGGTGTTTGTCTTTCCAATGGTTGCCGTCAGTTTCCTCAGGGCCTGGGACATGAGCCTTGCCTGGAGTCCCATGTGGGAGTCGCCCATCTCACCTTCGATCTCCGCCCGGGGTACCAGGGCCGCCACCGAATCGACGATAATGATATCAACGGCGCCGCTTCTCACCAGCATGTCCGCGATCTCAAGGGCCTGCTCTCCAGTATCGGGCTGGGAGACCAGGAGTTCGTCACAGTCCACGCCAAGGCGTTTGGCATAGGCGACATCCAATGCGTGCTCGGCATCGATGAATGCCGCGATCCCGCCCTGTTTCTGGCTCTCGGCCACGGCATGGAGGGACAGGGTGGTCTTTCCCGAAGATTCCGGACCGTAGATCTCGATCACCCTGCCCTTGGGAAACCCGCCGATCCCAAGCGCCTTGTCAAGGGCCAGGGAACCGGTCGGTATCACAGGCACCGCCTGGATCTCCCGGGCTCCGAGTTTCATGATGGAGCCCTTGCCAAACTGGCGCTCGATCTGGCCCATTGCCGTCTGTACGGCCTTATCTTTATCTGTTAACTCAGCCATCTATTTAATCCCCCAAACCCTTCTATATATAAATTAAAATAATATTCTTAAAACAACGGCACTCAAGAGGCCCGCAACAATGTCATCCAGGACAATCCCCGGCCCGCCGGTAAACCGATTCTCAAAATTTCTCACCGGCACGGGCTTGAAAATGTCAAACACCCTGAATAGTAAAAAACCTGCAACCAGGGTCCAACCCGTCACGGGCATACCTGCCATGGCAACGGTGTAACCGGCGACTTCGTCCAACACTATGGATCCCGGATCCTTAACCCCCATGATGGCCTCGGCCTCGTCGCAGATCCAAATGGAAACAACGATCAGGGTCACCACCCCAAAAACGCCCCACTCCGGGTCAAGCCAGGCAAACAGGACGATCAGCGGAAGTGCGGCCAGGGTACCGAAGGTTCCAGGGGCCTTGGGTATTTTTCCAAGCCCCCCTCCCATGGCCGCCGCCATGATCAACTTATCTTTTAGATTCATAGCCCTATTTTCTATAGTCTGCTCTGATTCATGTCAAGGCATAGTTGCGCGTAGACATCCTGGAGCACGATCTTTTTTTCGTCCGCCACCCTGCGGCACACCTCGTACTCGGGAATAATTCGGACACTGCCGTCGGGATAGGTGACCTCCTTTGCCTGGAGTTTGCCAAAGGCTGTGTCCACAACGACCTCCCTTCGCTTCAAGAGCGCCCGCTCCACCTGGTGGTATCTCACCCCGGTGGAGGTGCTTTGGGTAAGGATCAGCTCGATCATCTTGTCGAGTTGATCCCCCTTACACAGCACCTCAAGCCGGGTCCCCGGCCGGTTCTTTTTCATCTGCACGGGAATGTGGCAAACATCCAGGGCGCCTGCGTCAAACAACTTTTCCATGAGGTAGCCCGATATCTCACCGCTCATGTCATCGGTGGAGGTCTCGACCACAAACACCTTTTCGGTGGAGATGGTCTCCCTTTGTCCTTTTTCATCACCGGTTCCCAGAACAATGCGCAGGAGATTGGGAAGACCCGAATCAGACCGCCGCTTGCCCGAACCATACCCAATGGCGTCAACCACCATGGAAGGCATGGGACCGAAGGAATCGGCAAGGGTGGTGATGATGGCGGCCCCGGTGGGGGTCACGATCTCCATGCCAATACCTGCGTCCCGGACCGGAATCCCCTTCAGGATCGCAAGGGTTGCGGGTACGGGCACGGGAATGGTGCCATGGCTGCACTTGACCGAACCGTGGCCCAGTGGAATCACGGAGGCATGAACCCGGGTAATTCCCAGGCGCTCCGCACAGAGGAACGATCCCACGATATCAACAATGGCATCGATCCCCCCCACCTCATGGAAATGAACGCATTCAAGGTCGGATCCGTGGATCTTCGACTCTGCAATGGCGATCTTCTCAAAGGCCGCAAGACTCTGGGCCTTGACCCGATCCGACAGGGGCGATTCTGAGATCAACCGCTTGATCTCCTTGTAATTTTTTGCATGGACATGGTCATGGGCATCCACAAAAAGATCCACCCCCCGGATGCCGTTCTGCCACACCTCTTCCGTCCTGATATCAAACCCGTCCAACGGAAGGGCGGAAAGCGTCTCCTTTAACCAGTTCACAGACACCCCAAGATCCACAAAAGCCCCCAGGGTCATATCACCGCTGATGCCGGCAAACACATCAAAATAAGCAATCATAGGGTTAAATCTCTCCCCGGGCATGGATGGCGATGATCTCAAGGAGAGTCTCCGCGGTGCTGAGCATGTCCGACAGCTTCACGTTCTCCTTGACCGTATGGACATCTGTCATGCCCGTACCAAGCACCCCTGCCACGATGCCCTTGTTAAAAAGGACATTGGCATCGGCACCGCCGCCAATGGTCTTGGTCTCCATTTTTTTACCAAGATTTTCAGCAGCCTTCCGGGCAAGGGTCACCACACGGTGATCCTCGGGAATATTCGTGGCGGGATAATCCTGGTCAAGGACCACCTCAATCCGGGGAAGTTCTTCCCCCTCCTTCCTGAAGCCTGCCGCAGCACGTTGGAAGGCATTGATCATGGTATCCGTGATTTTTTTGAGCTTTTCAGGGTTATGGCTCCTGGCCTCGCCATCCACGGTGACAAACTCCGGGATGATGTTGGTGGCCTTCCCCCCCCGGATCTTGCCGATGTTACAGGTGGTCTCGCTGTCCACCCTGCCCAGCGCCAGGGAATCAATGGCCCGGGCCGCAACCGAAATGGCATTGATGCCAAGCTCGGGTTCCGCTCCTGCATGGGACGCCTTTCCAAAAATATTGATGGAAAACCGCGTGGATGCGGGTGCCCGGGTCACGATCCCGTCCGTGTCGGTTGAATCAAGGATGTAACCGATCTTGGCATCCATGAGGGAGAGGTCCAGGTTCTTGGCCCCCATGAGCCCGATCTCCTCGCAGATGGTAAACAAAATCTCAATGGGAGGATGGGGCAGCCGCTTTTCAAGGATCACATCCATCACCTCCAGGATAATGGCCAGGGCGGACTTGTCATCGGAACCCAGGATGGTGGTGCCGTCACTCCTGAACACACCGTCTTCAAACACCACCTTGATTCCCCTGCCCGGCTCCACCGTGTCCATATGACCGGACAGGAACAGGGGCTCCGCCTCAACCGAGCCTTCGAACTTTGCCACCAGGTTACCGGTGTCGCTGCCGACCTTTTCACCGGCATTGTCAAAAAAGACCTCAGCCCCCATCCCTTTTAATATCTCTGCAAGCTTTCCCGCCAGCACGCCCTCTTCCCTGGACACAGAATCTGTTTCAGCAAGCATTGTGAACAGTTGGCTCATTCTCTCGGTATCGATCATTTCCAAATCCCTCTCCATATCGGTTAATGGGGCGCCGTTTTTACCCTGCCCCCATATCGAACAATAACATTTTTTCTGTAAATACTAAATTTCCGGGTGAAGTTCTACATAAAAATGGCCCGCGATTGACCCGTAGACGTCCCAAAGCCACCCCTCCAACCATCAAGCAGCTCATCAAAACGCTTATGGAATTGATATCCACGGTCCATAATACCAGTCAGCATTTTGCGGTTGACGTCAAAACCAAATCGATTAAAGAGCCGTCAATTGAAACGAGATCTCCGAGGTCGGAATATTATGAAGGCAGAACGCCCTGGGCTTTTTTGCAAAGCTCTTGAAAAACGCGCTGAAGCTGTTCGAGTCAACGGGAAATAATGGCCTACTCCCTCTCGCCTCAAGCGTTAGGGCTTTGGGGAGAATATCCAGTAAGGGCAAAAGGTGTTTTTTATTCTGGCATGTATAATGAGCGCATAATTATCGGCATCCTCGTCATATCAAACAGTTATAACGAGGATGCATATTTTTTGGGAGACCTTAATTTATCCCTTTCTTCTATTTCTATGGGATCGGGTTCAGAAAGGCGGGCGCAAAGGACACTTTTTATCCCATAAGCCGGGGCTTATGTGCAATTCTGTACAATATTTTATGTTCCTACACACCTTGCCCCCCTGATTCTCCAGCCCTGCCCCCCCCCAAAAAAAGAAAAATAGTATTAAAAATTATTCGTATTTCTCAATGCACCACATGAAAGATTGGACATCGATCATATCCCGTGGTTCTAAATTTAATAATTCTGTATTTAAATAGCTTGAGAATTTCAATACAGAGTTGTAGGTGAGCCAATTAAGTTTCGGTTGGTAATTAATTTCAAACCCACAAAGTTTAGACACATTCCTTGTAACAGTCGGTTTTACAAACATATATGTTTGGGGAAAATGAACAAATAAAAAATAGGATGCAGTAGTCCACTTTGCAGCCTCAATGCTTTCAAGAAACGTTGAAAACGCTTCAAATCTGTTTTGGAGTTCATCATCCTCATCAAACAGCAGGTCATAAAGCTTTTCAGAAAATTCTCGCTGGACAGATGGTGTTTTCAGTCCCTCTTTTAAAGACATTTTCTCGTTAGGAAAAATCAAATTTGTTGCATTTATTACTTTCAATGCTCTCTTTGACAACTCTGAATAATTCTTTTCTTGAAGAAGTGTTAAAAAGGCATCTTTGTTTAGGAGTTCTACTGATAGATCATGGGCTTTTACTTTAGATTCCCGCTCTTTTTCGATGAACTCTTCTTCATAAAATCCTTTTGGGAAACGTTTCAAAAAGAATTTAATAACCTCAGATATATTTACAAATTTAATTTTTCCGGGTGTTATTATTATATTATCCAGCATTAGGTTAACCGCAGTTTCCCCTGTAATCTTCGCGAGTACTGCATTCTTTGAAAGAGTTTTTTTCCCTACGCCAACAAAGAAAACATCTACGGATTCCCCATCGCTACTGCCAAGGACCTCTCCGAGCCCCCATTTTTGCATTTTCGGATGTTTTACACGATCACCTTTTTTATAATTTATCATAGACATCCTTTTTTATGCTCGATAATTCAGTTTTTTTTTTAATAGGGCTCATTAATTTTCATTTTACAGCTAAATAGATTCGGTTTTTTGTTTTTTTTCAACACTATACATAGAATAAGGAATACCCCTCTGGAGGCGAATTGTCAATATTTATCCATGATAACAAAAGTGTAATAGATCCCTCTTGGATGCTTAAGGACGCCTCCTCAATCGCCTCCCTCCTCGCCTCAAACGTCCCGTATCCGGCATATAAGGTCACAGACTACACCCGGACAGTCCCTGCCATGAACCACCTTCCGGCAATCAAATCCGCCTATCCTGTTTCAACTCGAACCCCTGATCAATTCAAAAACCAACCCCCATCGAACACCCCAAAAGTCCCTGACCCGGAATTGACCCGTCACCACAAAAAGTGGCCCAAAATAAGCTCGACAATGTTCCATTTGTTTCTTAACATTTTCAGGCTAAAAACCATTAAAAAGGTTGACAAGCCTGGATTTTTCTATATAGTTGCTATGTTTTTATCGATTGCGGAAGTGCGCGGCTCACTGGTGGGGCCCTCGGACTTCAAATCCGATGTGGGGCGCTAAAACCGTCCCGGGTAGGTTCGATTCCTATGCACTTCCGCCATCTTTCTCTTCAGCGTTTCCAACATCTTACACCGCTTTTCATTCCATAGCCATAGGTCTCTTTTTGTATCCTCTCGTGGGTCCTCAAGTTCCCATATAGGTCCCATGCATATTCCGGATCATTCCGTCCACTCAATCCGATTTATTCCGTCCACCCATTCCGCTGGAATCCGTCCACTAAT
>JAEINR010000036.1 GCA_016342325.1 Desulfobacterium sp. | reverse complement strand
AATGTCGGACTTTTATCACATGATCAACCGGACAAGTTAATTGTCGTCACCGGCCAAGGTAGTTGTCGCACAATAATCCATACTCACATCTCTATCAAGCATTCTATCTCGACAATGTTTTGTCGGTTGAATGCAGCCATATTTGGCAAACTCACGGAAACACTTTTGAGCCTCTTCCTTGGTCATAGTATCGCCAAAAGTTGACGTAGAGTCAACTTTTTAAATATATTATTTTTGGTTATACCCAATATAATGGGTCGATAAAAGACACACACAAGAGCAGCGTTTTTCTGATTCTCTTGCCAAAATAACACGAAAATCAGAGCTAAGAAACTAAAAACACCGATCCCCCGCCAGGAACGATTGCCTGACAGGGGATCGCTTACAAACGTACAAACCCAAAAACAACGCAAAAGGGCCATGGCTTTCACCATGGCCCCAGGTATTTCTAAATACGTTATATATAAGGTAGTGCTTTTACATGTTGGAGAAGATAGTCTTACCCTCTGCACTCACAACATTGAGTCCGATCACGGGACCACCATCCAGGCGGTGAGTTGCGCAGCTGACTCAGGGGTCGTAGGCGCGGACCGCCATTTCCACCTTATTTAATATGGTCTCGTCCACCTGGCCGTTTTCAATGAGCATTTGTGCGGCCTGCTTGACGCTCATGGAGATGGGCGCAAGGTTATGGGTGGTGCCGACGATGAGGTTGGCGGATGTGATGCAGCCGTTGTCGTCGGTGGTGTAGTCATGGATCAGGGTGCCCCGGGGCGCCTCCACATGGCCGACACCTCTTCCCGCCTTGGGTGTTACATCGTAGCGGGTGACGGGATCGGTGATGGCCGGGTTGTTCAGCAGCTCCAGTGTCTTCTCGCAGGAGTAAACCAGCTCGATGAGACGGGCCCAGTGGTACAGCAGGGTGTGCTGAACCGGACGACCGAAGCTTTTCCTGAACTCCTCAAGCTCTTTCTGGGCAAGGGGGGTCGGGATCTGGTCGCAGCAGTTGATCCTGGCCAGACAGTTGGAACGGTAAATACCCTTAGGATTATCCAGGTCCATGGAGAACCCTTCGTTCCACGACTTGGCATAGGGGTATTTGCCGTAGGAGACGTCCACGGTGTGCTCTGAAATGTAGTCGAGGTAGTCCGTGTCGTCGAAATCCTCGGCAGTACCGTCGGCGCGCATGAGGCGGATCTTGCCGTCGTAGAAGTTGAGGCTGCCCTCTTCGTCAACGGTTCCGATGAAGCCGGTGGTGATGGTGCCGAGGGTGGTGACGAGATCCAGATACTTTGGAAAGATCTCCTCCTTGGCGTACTTCATGGAAAAGTTTGCAAACTCAAGGAGCTCCTTGGTGTCTGCGATCATCTCCTGTCGCTGGCTCTCGTTCATGGGCTTGGAGAATCCGCCCGGGACGCCTGCGATGGGGTGGATCACCTTGCCGGCAAACTTCTCCATCATCATCTGGGCCTTCTGGCGCATCTGGATGACCCGTTTGGCAAGGTCGGGAGCGGCATTGGCGATGCCCATGACGTTCCGCACCGAATAATCGGCATCCGGTCCCATGACAAAGTCAGGGGCGGCAAGAAAGTAGAAATGAAGAATCTTGTCGTTGATGTGGGCCATGTTCTGCATGCATTCCCGGAGCAGATGACCTGCCGGAGCGACCTCAGCACCAAAGCAGGCGTCCACGGCCTTGACACTGGACATGTGGTGATGCCAGGGGCAGATGCCACAGATCCGGGTCACGATCCGGGTGACCTCTTCTGCGGGCTTGCCCTCTACATATTTTTCAAATCCCCTGATCGAATTGAAGTGGGTGATGGCATCCTCTACATTGCCGTCCTCGTCCAGCTTGATCTCGATGCTGGCGTGGCCCTCAATGCGGGACAGGGGTTGTATATTTATCGTTTTTCCCATTATTTTCTCCTGGTTTATTTCCCTTGTTTTGCAACAAGCCTGTTGTGGGCCCCTGAAAATCTCAGCAGGTTGGCCCTGTCCGGCAGATCGGTAATGTCGATGCCGTTGCTCACAAGGGCATTGAGCATGTCAAGCAGCTGGTTGCCGTCCTGTTGTACAGGACCGTAGCACCCCCGGCAGGGAACCCGTGCACTGATGCACTTGGGCGCGTCCCCATTGGCTCCGGCACAGCCTGCCCGTGTGACCGGGCCCATGCAGAGATACCCCTGCTCAAGCAGGCAGCGCATCTCGTCAAGGGGTTTTTCCGGATCAAATTCAGGACATTCAACCGCCCGTTTGATGCCTTTGACATCCCCTTTGCCCATCCGCTTTGTGGGACAGGTGTCACAGGTGCTCTTGAACGGAAGCTCCGGGGTTTCCCCATTGAGCAGGGCAAGGATTGCAGCGGCTATGTGGTCCGGATGGGGCGGACAGCCCGGCAGATAAATGTCCACATCAATTTTTTCATCCAGGGCATAGCAGCGGTCAAGCAAAGGCGAAATTCCCTTGGTGGGAACCTTTGCACCGGGATCGGTACTCTCGGTTGAGTAGTAGCGATCAAACAGCTCCTCATTGGTATAGGAGTTGATCAGCGCCGGAATGCCGCCGTGGGTGGCACAGGTGCCAAGGGCGATGAGGATGTCGCACTTTTTCCGCATCTCCAGGGCCACTTCCATGTGCTCTTCGTTTCTAATACCACCGCTCAACAGCCCCACGGTTGCCTTGGGGATATTGATGTGCTCCTGGTCTCCCAGCTGTCCCAGATGCTTGTGATCCATGAGAACCGGGATATGGACAAAATTGATCTGGGGGAGAAGATCCAGCAGGGTCTCCCCGAGATTCAAGATGGCGATTTCACACCCTGAACATGAGTTCAGCCATTCGCTGGCTACGTTGACGGCCATTATGCCACCTCCTCAAGGTTGAATGTGTTGGGACCCAACGCTTTGATCTTATTTGTGAACTCGGTCACCTTCTGGGCAAATCGAGGGCCTTCCGCCCCTGATACCCATTCAATGGCAAAGCGTTCGGGATCAATGCCTGTATCCTCGAGAATCATGTTGATGACAGCGGTTCTTGCTAAAGCTTTAGTATTACCATCCAGGTAATGACACTCACCGAGATGTCAACCCATGACGATGACGCCGTCCGCTCCTTTTTTAAGGGAGTCAACCACAAGATCCGGATGGACCATGCCGGAACACATTACCCGGACAGCCCGCATATTTGTAGGATACTCAAACCTTGAGACACCCGCCAGATCTCCTCCGGCATAGGCGCACCAATTGCAGAGGAAGCCGATGATGGTCGGTTCGAAATTATCTGACATTATTGTTCTCCTTCATTATATTTATGATCAAACCCGCTCCAGAATCGCATCCACCTGGGCCCGTAACTGGCTCTGGGTGAAACCGTCCACCACAATACCCTCCTTGGGACAGGTGGCAGCACAGATGCCGCACCCTTTACAAAGGGCCTTGTCCGTCTTGATCCGTTTGTGCGTCTTTCCTGCGTCTTCAAACTCCACAAGCGTAAGCGCATTGTAGGGGCAGACATCCAGGCAAAGGGCACAACCGTCACAGGTATGGGTCACATGGGATTTGATGGCATCAAGCTTCATGGTCTTCTTGGACAGAACAACGCTTGCCCGTGATGCGGCAGCCTTGCCCTGGGCAATAGCCTCGTTAATGGGCTTGGGATAATGGCACAACCCGGCAAGGAACAGGCCGTCAACCGTGGAATCTACCGGTCGGAGCTTGGGATGGGCCTCGGAAAGGAACCCGTCCGCATTGACCCCGCACTTGAACATATCCACAAAGGAAGAGGTGTCATTGGGCACAATGGCCGTTGCCAGAATCACGCGGTCTGTGGCTATCTCAAGGAACATTCCCGAGATGGGGTCATGGACCCGAACAAGGAGATCTTCTCCATCGGTCACAACCCCAGGCTTTGTTTCAGGGGTATAGGAGATGAAAATCACTCCAAGATCCCTGGCCTCCTTGAAAACATCCTCCCGCTCGCCATAGGTTCGAATGTCCCGGTTCAACACATAGACATCCATGTCAGGATTTTTCTTTTTCAGCAGCACGGCATTGACCACGGAACCGGCACAGCATACCCGGGAACAATAGGGTCTCTGGTCGTCACGGGAACCCACACACTGGATAAAAACCGTGCTGTCCCCTGCGGTTGCCTTCGCCTGATCCCTTGAGAGCAGCTTATCAAACTCAATGGCAGTCACCACCCGGGAATCCTGGCCGTAGAGGTACTCGTTGGGCGTATAGCCATGGCCGCCGGTTGCAAGGACACAGGCGCCGAACTCAAGGGTCTCGACCTCTTCACCCCGGGCGATCTCACCAAAGAAACTACCCACGGATCCGGTAACGGATGTCAGGGTGGCATTGGTGAAGGTCCGGATAAGATCGTGGTTTTCCACATCTTGGATCACGGCGTCAAGGCCGGGTTTTACAAGCTCACCCTTCCACGTCTCATAGAGATCCACGGCCACACCACCGAGGCTGTCCTTCTTCTCAAGAATGACCGTTTCATAACCGTTATTGGCAAGTCCGAGGGCCGCGTTCATACCGGCCAAACCGCCACCCACGACCAAAGCCCTGGGCGTCACATTGACCTCGACATCGTCCAGGGGATAGTTGCCCGTCACCTTTGCAACGGCCATGCGAACCTGGTCCTTTGCCTTGGCAGTCGCCTTTTCCGGCTCATTGGGATGCACCCAGGAATTCTGGTTCCTGATGTTGGCCATCTCGATCATGTACTTATTGAGACCAACGCCCTGGAGGGTCTCCTGGAACAGGGGCTCATGGGTCCTGGGGGTACAGGCGGCGATGACCACCCTGTTAAGGCCCTTTTCCCGGATCTTATCGGCAATGAGGTCCTGGGTGTCGGTGGAACAGGTAAACAAATTGTTCTCAACATAATCGACACCGGGCAGCGTGGCTGCATACTCGGACACATCCTTGACATCAATGACGCCCGCGATGTTGGTTCCGCAGGAGCAGACAAACACCCCTACCTTGGGTTCCGCATTGGATATATCCATCTCTTCGGGCCAGACCTTCTCCTGGGTCAAGGTGTTCTTTGACGCAGAAAGAACGGCCTCCACCTCAGCGGCTGCAGACGACGCATAGATGACCGATTTGGGGATGGCTTTGGGGGAGTGGAACGCACCCGTTGCAAAGACGCCGTCACGGGTCGTGGAAACCGGTGCAAAGCTGTCTGTTTTGGCAAAATTGTACTGGGTGAGGTCAAAACCGAACTTATCGGCCAGCGTCATGGCATCGGAAGGGGCCTCAAGGCCGATGGAAAGAACCACCATGTCAAAGAACGCGTTGTTCGTCTGGGTGCCGTCTTCGCTGGTGTAGGTCATGGTGACACCGACGCCGTCCGGGCCTGCCAGCAGGGTATGGGGACGGGCTTTCACATAGGAAACGCCCTTTTCCTTGGAGGATTCATAATAGCGCTCATAATCCTTACCAACGGATCGGATGTCCATGTAGAAGATCACCTGTTCGTTGTCATCCGAGGAGAGGTGGGAGCCGGTCATCACCGCCTGCTTAATGGCATACATACAGCAGACACTGGAGCAGTAACCGTTCTTGGCACAATTGGTGTTCCTGGAACCCACACACTGGATCCAGGCGATTTTCTTGGGCTCTACGCCGTCAGAGGGGCGCGCAATATGCCCGATGGTGGGACCGGAGGCCGAAAGATACCGCTCATACTCGAGGCTTGTGATAACATCCGGGATTTCGTCATATCCGTAGTAATCAATGCCCTTGGGAGAAAAAGGCTTGAAACCCGGGGAAAGCACCACAGCACCCACGTTGATATCGACCAGTTCCGGTTTCATATCATAGTTGATGGCGCCGGTGGGGCAGATTTTGGCGCACACCCCGCATTTGCCCTTGTTGATGAAGATACAGTTGTTCGGATCAATGGCATACTTAAGGGGGACGGTCTGATCATACTTGATGTATGCAGCCTTTCGCTTGTTAAGCCCCTCATTGTACTCGTCCGGAACCTTTTTCGGGCATTTTTCGGCGCACAACCCGCAGGCGATGCACTTGTCTTCATCCACGTATCGTGGATTTTTCTTGACTGTTACCGTAAAGTTGCCCTGTTCCCCTGTGACATTTTCGATCTCAGAAAGTGTCAGTAATTCTATATTCAAGTGCCGACCGCACTCGACCAGTTTGGGTGAGACAATTCACATGGCGCAATCATTGGTGGGAAATGTCTTGTCCAACTGGGACATTGCTCCACCAATACCTGAACTCTTTTCGACAAGATACACGTAATAACCGGAATCCGCCATATCAAGGGCTGCCTGAATGCCGGATATACCACCCCCGGCCAACAGAACAGAGCCCACAGGCTTGTTTGTCATAAATACCTCACTTCTAAATTTTAGAGCTACTTGTTAATCGTTTAACAACACCTGTTTTTTAGCAGACTTCAAAAACAGACATCACACCCATCACTTACGTTCTAACTTTCCCCCTGGTTCCTGTGCAGACAAAAAGACAGGGAGACCCCTATTGTTTACATCTTTAATTCACCCTTTACCTGTTCCACCACCCATTGGGCCGCCTTTGGCACCGCCGCCTCAACTTCCGGGGTCAACCCGGGGTTGATCTCGTTGGGAATGGAATCCGTATGCATCCCAAGCACCCTTACATCCACCCCGCCCCCAACCTGTAACTCCTTGAGCAGGTTGGACGAGGGACTCTGGTGCAGGGAAAAGTCACTAAGTTTCTCCTTGGGGACTTCAGAGAGATTCATCTCAAAGATCTCCCCGACTTTTCGACCTGGAACGGTGACGGCGTCAATGACAATGACCGTTTCAGGCTTTTCATCCATCAGGATAAGATCAAACACGAAATCCCGGATGCCTGTGCCGGCATCAACAGCGATCACTGTCTCCGGCAGGGTGTAGTTAGCATCAATATACTCAACCACGGCAGGGCCAAACCCGTCATTTTCAAACAAGGTGTTGCCGCATCCGAAGATCAGAACTTTTTTTGTGTAAATATCTGTTGTCACCAGATTTCCTTTATCGATTCCACCGGATGTTGATCAAGGCTAAACTTAAGCAATAATTTAAACCTGAATCAGTCGGTGAACCGTCCTTATTAATTATGCAATCATACACAAAAAACCCAAAGGATCATGAGTAGCAAATTCAAATTTTTCTGTCAAATTTATTTTTATTTTAATGTCAACCGTTTGATTTTATGGTTTTTTACAAAAAAGTCGTTTTTTTAAATCCCGTTCAGCTAATTGATATTGAGAAAATCAATATGACGGGGTCAAACTCTTCAGCTGGTCCTATAGTATATAGTTGACAGAAAAGATTCCGGTGAGATATAGTCACCCCGAGGTTACAAACGAGTTACAAATGTCTGCCAACTAACCAGCAAGATATCAATTATTTGATATTTTACGATTTGCTTGTAGATAGTTGAACTTTTAACAGCATCAAGGAGGTGCCATTGAAAGAAGAGCTGAAGTTACCTGAAGAGCAACAGGAAAGCAGCGGTGTTTCCCGAAGGAGCTTTCTCAAAGCCCTTACCGGAACAGCCGCTGGAATCGGTCTTTCCCAAATGATCAACCCCGCCCTTGTCTCTGCCATGAAAAAAGGGCTTGAAAAACATCCGGTTCTCTGGGTCCAGGGCCAGGGCTGCACGGGATGTTCGGTATCGCTTCTCAACAGCGTTGAACCCAGCATTGCCAAAGTACTGCTCGACGTCATCAGCCTGGAGTTCCACCCCACGGTCATGGCAAGTGAAGGGGAAACTGCCCTTGACAATTTATATCGAATTGCCGACGAGTTTAAGGGAAAATTCTCCCTGGTCGTTGAGGGAGCCATTCCCATGGCTGCCAATGGAAAATACTGCATCGTGGGCGAGCGGGACCACCATGAGATAACCATGCTGGAGATGACCAAGGAGCTGGGTGAGAAAGCCGGAAGCGTCCTTGCCATTGGCACCTGCGCTGCCTACGGCGGCATTCCCGCAGCCAAGGGAAATCTCACCGAGGCCACCGGCGTGCAGGCGATGTTCGACAAATTCAGCATCAAAACCCCTGTGGTCAATATCCCCGGCTGCCCGCCCCATCCCGACTGGATCGTGGGTACCATTGTCCACCTTCTCACCAAGGGTCTGCCGGAACTTGATGATGACGGACGTCCCCTCCTCTTTTTCGGGGAGAACATCCATGAGAACTGTCCCTACCTTGACTACTTTGACGAAGAGATTTTCAGCGCGACCTTTACCGATAAAAAAGGTTGCAGAATGGAAATAGGCTGCAAGGGTCCGGACGCCAATGCCGACTGCTTCAGCCGTCGCTGGAACGGCGGTCTGAACTGGTGCATTGAAAATGCGGTCTGCATCAACTGTGTGGATCCCGGTTTCCCCGACTCAGCATCCCCATTCTATGAAAGTGCTTAACGCAAAGAACCCAATAAAGCCAAGGAGGTTTTAATATGGCAGGTTGTAAACCTGAATCAGTTCCAGAAGGAACTGCCGGGAAAGAAGCAGCGGTTCCAGCAGGAACCATCGGGAAAAAGATAAAGGTGGCCATTGATCCTGTTAGTCGGGTCGAAGGACATCTGAAAGTCGAAGTAGAAGTAAAGGGCGGCAAGGTCGTTGATGCCAGATGTTTTGGCGGCATGTTCCGCGGTTTTGAAAACATCCTCACCGGACGGGATCCCAGGGACGCATCCCAGATCGTCCAGCGGATCTGCGGTGTTTGCCCCACGGCCCATGCCACGGCAGCAAGTCTTGCCCTGGACGACGCCTTTGGGGTCACGCTGACCAACAACGGAAGGGTGGCAAGGAACCTCATCCTCGGCGCCAACTATCTCCAGTCCCACATTCTTCATTTCTATCACCTGGCAGCCCTGGACTATGTCAATGGTCCGGACGTTGCTCCCTTTGTTCCCCGATACAAAAACAACGATATCCGTGTTGACAAGGCCACCAACCAGGTTGGCGTCGACCAGTACCTGGAAGCCCTTGAAATCCGGAAAATCTGCCACGAGATGGTCGCCCTTCTCGGTGGAAAGATGCCCCATGTCCAGGGAATCGTTGTTGGCGGAACCACAGAGATCCCCACCCGGGAAAAACTCAATGAGTTTGCCAAACGCTTCAAGAAGGTAAGGAAATTCATCGAAGAGAAGTATCTGCCTCTGGTTTACACCCTGGCAGGTCCCTACGGCGATCTTCTCAAGACCGGTGCCGGCCACAAAAACTGCATCTCTTTTGGCGTGTTTCCCCTGGATGCCAAGGGAACACCCCTGTTGAAAGCCGGTGTCTACACTGATGGAAAATTCTCTGACTTTGATCCGAACCAGATCAAAGAATATGTGAAACACTCCTTCTTTGACGATTCAACAACCGGTCTCCACTTCAGCAAGGGCAAAACCATTCCGGATCCTGAAAAAGCGACGGGCTACAGCTTCATCAAGTCGACCCGCTACAACGACAAACCCCATGAGGTCGGCCCCCTTGCAAGGATGTGGATCACCAACCCCGAGCTTTCCGCCATCGGCCAAAAGGCACTGGGTGTTAAAACCGTCCAGGAGATCGGCGACGCCGCCTTCTCCATCCTCGGCCGCCATGTGGCAAGGGCAGAAGAAACGCTGCTCATCGCCCAGCAGGTGGAAAAATGGCTGAGTGAAGCCAAACCCGGTGCGGAGACATTCGTTGCGGCTGATATCCCGGAGAGCGCAGAAGGCATTGGCCTCACCGAGGCACCCCGTGGCGCACTTCTCCATTACATAAACATCAAGGACAGTGTGATCGCCAACTACCAGATCGTTTCGGCCACCCTGTGGAACGCCAACCCCATGGACGACATGGGTCAGCGGGGTCCCATTGAAGAGGCCCTGATCGGGGTTCCGGTTCCCGATCCTGAAAATCCGGTCAATGTGGGGCGTTTAATACGCTCCTACGACCCCTGACTGGGCTGTGCCGTGCACGTGCTGCACGCAGAAACCGGTGAAGAAAACGTTGTTGAGCTTCCGCTCTAACAGCTGACCGACACTGAACATAATAGAGGGGATGGATATTCCATCCCCTCTTTGACGTTTAACCACACAATTTTGGAACAACATGTCATGAAAAAACTATTGGTACTGGGCGTTGGAAATATTCTGTTGATGGACGAAGGCATCGGCGTCCATGCCGTGCATGAACTCATGAAGGAGACCTGGCCCGAGGATGTCGACTTTATCGACGGCGGCACCTTTACCCAGGACATTTTCTACCTGTTCCAGGAGTATGAGATCATCCTGGTCCTGGACATTGTCAAGGCAGGCAAAGAACCCGGCACCATCTATCGCCTTGGCGAAGATGATCTCAGAAAGGATGAGAGCCAGACCCTCTCCCTCCACGACATAGATCTATTGGATTCACTCAGCATGACCGAGCTCATGGGACATAAGCCCGAACTCCATGTCCTTGGCATCGAGCCGGAAAAAATTGACTGGGACATGGAGTTGACCCCCACACTGAAAAAGCGCTTTCCCCACTATCTTGAGATCACGCGCCAGGAGGTCAAACGGCTTCTCGGTTGACCACCTAGTAAACCTTGGGTTTCGAAAACCCTTTGCCAAGCACATCAAAGGTATTTTCCGTGATCATGAACGCATTGGCATCAATGTTCAGCACCGCCTCTTCCAGCCGCTTGATCTGGTGATTATGCACCACGGTCAGGAGAATCTTCTTCTCCTTTCCCGAGTAGGCGCCCATGCCGTTCAAAAAGGTGGACCCCTGTTTCAGGCGGTTGTAAATAACAGGGGCGATCCTGTCGCTGAACTCAGACACGATCAACACCATCTTCCGCTGGTTGAACATGGTGAGCACATTCTCCAGCACCTGGGATACAATAAAGCTCAGGGCAATGGAGTAAAGCACAAGATCGTTCTCCAGAAAGCCGAAGCTGAAGGTAAAAAGCACCAGGTTAAAACCAAAGAGAAACGTGCCGATCCGGATACCCAGTTTCTGGTTAACGATGATACAAATAATGTCCATTCCCCCGAGGGATCCCAGGCTGTGCAGGGCAAGACCGCCACCCGCTCCCAGGATCGAACCACAGGCAAGCACCGCCAGGAACGGATCTTTAATCAAAATCTGACAGGTGAAAAGATCCATGAAAATCGAACAGGCAAGCATACCGTAGAGGCTGTAAAAAAAGAACCGCTTGCTGATGAAGATCCATCCCACGATAAACAGGGGAACATTGATGATCAGGTACCATATTCCCGGGGACAGAACATCAGTGGCATAGTAAAGCAACAGCCCAAGGCCTGACATACCGCCGGTGATGAAACCGTAAGGAATCGCAATCCCCGTGAGTCCCAGGGAAAATAATGCAGCCCCGAGGGTCAAGAGAATCAAGTTCCACAACACTGATGATTTTAGTCTTTGTTTAAAATAACTCATGGAAAATCGTTCCGTAAAAAAAAGTTGTTCAGGTTTGCTCAAATTCGCATTGAGCAGGACCGTATACCCCCCAACCCCAACCCGAGTCAACTCTTTTTTCCAAAACAAATACCCCACCGGGAGAAAAGCCCCATTTGACGAGGATTTTTTAAACAAAAAAATTAAAAAAATCAGGCAAAAAGGTCGCCCAAGGCCCCTTGGATCGTTGGAAATCGAAACTCAAATCCGGCGGTCTCCAGACCCTCCGGAATTCCCTTTGTACTTGCCATAAGCGCCCGACCCATTTCCCCCATCATCATCCTGACCACCCAGGCAGGCGCCGGCATAACGGCCGGTCGATGGAGCACCCGGCCAAGGGCTGATGCAAACTCCCCCTGGCGGATCGAACCGGGGGAACAGAAGTTTACCGGCCCGTGGATCCCTTCCTCTTCCAGGAAAAAGTCCACGGCCCCGGCAAGGTCGGCGATGTGTATCCAAGGCAACCAGTGGTTCCCGTCTCCCAGGGGCCCCCCCATGTAAGCTTTAAACATCGGTACCATCTTTCCAAGGGCACCGCCCTGTCTTCCCAGCACGACCCCGAACCGCATGATCACCACCCGGCTCCCCTTTTCAACGGCAGCAGATGCCCGGGCTTCCCAGTCCACGCACACCCCGGCCAGAAAATCATCCCCGGAAGGGCTATTCTCGGTCAAGATCTCTTCCCCGCGATCCCCGTACACCCCCAGGGCAGAGGCGGAGAAAAGACGGGTTCCTTTGCCGGAAACAAGGGCGGCCACGACATTTTCCGTGGTCAGGATACGGCTGTTGTATATCTCCGCTTTAACGGCCTGGGTCCATGGGCTTAAAATGTTTTTCCCCGCAAGGTTCACCACCAGATCTGCCCGGGCCACGCTCTCCTGCCACGCTCCCCCACGAGTGGTATCGGCAGAGATCCAGGTGAAACCCTCTTGTCCGTTCAACCGGTGTTCAAGGGATCTGCCAACCCCGGTCACCCGGTCTCCCCGGGCAAGGAAATGCCTTGCCAGAAACGACCCCACAAATCCGGAACCGCCTGTGATCACGACTTTCATATCCCCTCCTTTTCCCGGACAAGGGCCCGGGGCAGTTACAACAGCGCTTTTAGATGTGTTTCAACCTCATGGCGGGAAAGGGCCCCCACCGTGGTATCAACCACCTTACCGTCCTTGAAAAAGAGCAGGCTCGGCAGGCTCATCACCCTGAATCTTGAGGTGGTTGCCGGATTTTCATCGACATTGAGCTTCACGACCTTGATCCGGCCAGCATAGGCCAAGGCAAGGGCTGTTAACACGGGATCCATGGATTTGCAATGGCCGCACCAGGGTGCCCAGCAATCCATGACCACCCCTGTGTTATGGGCCATGACCTCCCGGTCAAAGGTCTGATCCGTGACGATCACGGGCGCTGTTGTGACCGCCGCTGTGTTCAGGGGGCTTTTGCATTGGCCGCATACCGGGCTTTCGCCGATACGCGCCACGGGAATCCTGTTTTTGGTTCCGCAGCTGCTGCAAATGACAATCGCACTGTTTGGCATTTCCTCCTCCTTTTCCCGTCCTAGGGGCAAGAACTGTTGTATTATGACGCGATACCCTAATAATAGGATCAAGACCCATGGACTGTCAAACAAAACCGAAGCAGTGGATCCCCTGGGCCCGGTCAAGCTCCCCGCGCCCTTGCTCTTCCCCGTTTTTTCCTTGACAAGAGACGGTTTTTTATCGTTTTTAGCTTCTTAGCTCTGATTTTCGTGTTATTTTGGCAAGAGAATCATAAAAACGCTTTGGTTCTGGCTTGTCCAGGTTAGGGCAAAGACTGAAACACCGAAAAAAGGTCATAAAGAAAATGGAACCATTGAACACCGGGAAACGCAATGACTACCAGGGAAGAATCAACCGGGTCATCGATCACATTGAATCCAACCTGGACAAGGAGTTCAGCCTTGGAGAACTGGCGTCAATCGCCTGTTTTTCCAAATTCCATTTTCACCGGATCTTCAATGCCTTGGTGAACGAGACCCTGTTTGGCTTTATCCAGAGGGTAAGGGTTGAAAAAGCCGCAACCCTCCTTGTGGCCAACCACCACACACCGGTCACGGATATCGCCCTGGATTGCGGTTTTACCTCTTCTTCCGCCTTTGCAAGGGCGTTCAAGGCCCGTTTTAATATGACGGCCACCCAGTGGCGAAAACGCAAGCAATCCGTATACGGCAGGGCGGGGAGAAAAGAAACAGCGGGCGCGCCTGAATCCCTTGGCAAGCGGTTTCTGACCCGGGATGTAAGGATCAGGGAATTAGAATCACAACCCCTTGCCTATGTCAGGTACATCGGCCCCTATGAAGGGAATGCAGCCCTTTTTGAATCCCTGTTTTCAAGACTGTACCAATGGGCCAATCCAAGGGATCTTATCACCGATAAAACCCAGTGCCTGGCGGTCTACCACGACAGCATCGACATCACGGCCCTGGACAAACTGAGGGTCAGCGCCTGCATCACCGTCCCCCCAGGGACCCGGGTGGCAGGAGAGGTGGGAAAAATGCGGCTGAGCAAGGGAAAATACGCCTCCGCCCGGTTCAAGCTCGGCCCCTCCGATTATTACGAAGCCTGGAACTGGCTCTTTTCCCAGTGGTTGCCCTCAAGCGGGTATGCGCCCGATGACGGCCCCCGGTTTGAACGCTATCCCCCCATGGAACTGGAGGAAAAAGAGGACGGTAAAATGACCGTTGACATCTGCATTCCAGTCACCCCCCTCTAACTTAACCTGAACAAGCCAGAATCGAAGAGATTCTCTGATTCTCTTGCCAAAATAACACGAAAATCAGATCTAAGAAGCTTAGATGCCTGGCCAACCTCAAAAAAGCAATATGGGTCAACTCAACAGCAACCTGGGTCAAGATATTATTCCGGACATCTCCTATACTGCCCGACAGTGTTTAACTACATAAATGAAGGAGAAATAATGTTGAAAAACCCATCCTATTCGATCCATCCCATCGGCCATGTCAATGCATCCCATGACAAATTCTCACTCCAGATCCATGACGATTACAGAAAGGGGTTGACCCAGATGGATCAGTTCAGCCACATCCATGTGTTCTGGTGGGCCACCGGCCAAGACAACAAACAGAGCCGTGAAACCCTTGAAACGGAACTGTTCTATGCCCCGGGAACAACAGCCGGTGTCTTTGCCTGCCGGTCTCCATTCAGGCCCAATCCCATTGCCGTGACCCTGACGGCCTGCCTCGGCGTGGACATGGACCAGGGCATTATCCGGGTTCCATACATGGACGCCCTTGACCAGAGTCCCATCATCGATATCAAGCCCTATTTCCCGGTGGCGGACCGGGTAAAGGATGCAACGGTTGCCCCCTGGGCCCGGGAATGGCCCCAATGGCATGAGGATGCCCATCAAATGGAACAGATATTTGCCCGGTTTGAAACGCCCCCCCCTGCCTGATAAAGCGCCCCAAGCCTGGCGTATTTGAGAGAATACCCGGGCTTTAAATTCATCCATACACGTTTTACTCAAATCTGCGAACCGCCCCCCCAAGAATCAAAAACTCCCATATCATTTTCACCCCAATGCCAGGAGAACAAAATATCCCAAGACGCACTGGGAGCCGCCTGGGTGCATCAGGCGGTGGGTATAGGGAAGGACGATTGCCTTGACAATATTTTGATTTTCTCATATTTATAGAGACCGGTACGCCCCCCATAACTGTGGACATATTTCACATACTTTTCACACCTGTTTCACACCAAATTCACGGTAAAAGGGATAGGATGCCAGCGAACCTATACTATTTACAAGGTTCTTTCACATGACCTTAACCCCTGGAAACACAAATGAATTTTAAATCAATGATCACTACAGCTCTTTTTTTCCTTATTATAGGCGCGGTTCCAGCCGCCTACGGCCAGGAGACCCTCTCCATCGGCATGGTGTTTGATACTCCGTTTACCTCCCAGGCCTTTGTCAGGGACGTTGAAAAAGAGACAAGGGCGCTTCTATCCTCCAGGGTCTCTGTCAAGATCGCCGAACAGAACGTGTTCTGGACCTCGGGGGAGGCCCGGGACATTCAACAGGCCTATCAAACCCTAGTCAAAGACAACACCGTTGACATCATCCTCGGTATCGGCATGCTCACCTCCAACACCCTGGTCTATGAGCATCTTTATCCCAAGCCCCTGATCCTCCTGGGCGTATGGGACAAAACGATCCAGGACATCCCTTACAAGGAGCCGGGGGTATCGGGAAAACACAATCTTGCCTATCTTCAGAACAACATACCCCTGGGTGCCGCCATCACCCAATTTCAATCCCTGTTCCGGTTCAAAACCCTTGGCATCGCCACTGGAGAAAAGCTCCTTGGGTCAGCGGCAGATATCTCCCGGCTTAAAATCTTTTTGGAGAAACAAAATATCAACTTTCGATTGATTCCGGTGACCCCGGGCATGGCGCACTTTGACATCGATAAGACAGGGGTGGACGCCGTGCTTCTGGGAGGACTCTACCGCATTGACGCGCCCACCATAAAGCGGCTGATCAGCGAGATCAACCGCCTTAAACTCCCCTCATTTGCCATGAAGCAGCGAGAGTTCGTAGAACTGGGGATCCTTGCCGGAACGGTTCCGGTGAACCTTGAAACCAAAGTGATGCGACGGATCGCGTTGATGATCGAAAAGATCACAAACAAGATCGACCCCGGCGAGCTTTCCGTTGCCCTCTCTTTTGACGAAACCTTTATCATCAACATGGCCACGGCTGACGCCATCGGGTTCCAGCCGGCCTGGGACGCCATGTCGGCAGCCGAACTGATCAACTTTCAGCCCTTTGCCTCGGATCGGGTCATCGACCTCAGAAGTGCCATGGAGATGGCCCTGGCCGACAACCTGACCCTTGCCTCGACCCGGGACACCGTGGCCATGGCAAAAGAGGATGTGCAGTTTGCCCGGAGCACCTTTCGCCCGACCCTGGACGCCCGGTTCCAGAACACCCAGATCAACGACGAACGGGCCCTTAGCGGCCAGGCATCCAACACCACCATGGCAACGGGCAGCATCTCCCAGACCCTGTTTTCCGAACCCGGATTTGCAGATATCACGGCCAAAAAACACCTTGAAAACGCTTCCACCGAAAAGCTGAGGCAGGAGGAACTGGACACCCTTCTCTCGGTGGCCGGGGCCTACTTCAACATCCTTAAGGCAAAGACGGACATGACCATCAAAAAGGAGGCCCTCACCCTGAGCAGGAAGAACCTGGAGCTCGCCCATGTGAGAAACAGGGTGGGCGCTGCCGGCATGGCCGATATCTATCGATGGCGGAGCAAGCTTGCCACCACAGAAAGCGAGGCCATTGGAGCCTATACCGGTGTCCTGAAGGCAAAAAACAGTCTGAGGCTTTTGTTGAACCTCTCCCCGGGAACCGAGTTTGAGGTCCAGGAGACCACCCTTGAGACCGATTTTTTCTCCACCTACAGCGACATTGAAATCTCCAGCCTTATCGACAGCCACAACTCCTTTGATAAGCTCATCGACTTCATGATCCGCCGGGCCCACAGCAACCACCCGGAACTCAAACAGGTGGACGCCTCCCTTGCCGCAAACAAACGGCTGCTCTCCTCCCTTAAGCGCAAACAACTCCTGCCCAGGGTGGCCCTCAACGGTGAGTGGAACGAGACCCTTGACACCAACGGCACAGGCGCGGACTTCACCCCGGATCCCGAGGACAGTAACTGGGCGGTGAGCCTCAATGCCTCCTGGGCGCTCTACACCGGCGGAACCGACGGGATCAACACACGGAAAAAGCTCCTCGAAATCGCAAAGCTCGACAAACAGCGAAAGGACCTGGTCAACACACTGGACACAGGTATCATCGATGGGGCCCTGGATCTGCTCACCCGGTCTGAACAGCTAGGACTGTCCAAACAGGCTGCCAAGGCCGCAGGAAAAAGCCTTGGGATTACCCAGGACGAATACCGAAAGGGCAAAACCTCGGTGGTGGATCTGCTGGACGCCCAGAACGCCGCCATCAATGCCGATCTTGCAGCGGCCAACGCCGTCTACGACTATCTCATGAGCATCATGACCCTGGAGCGGAAAAACGGACGATTCATCTCCCTGTCCTCCCACCAGGATCAGCAGCAGCTCATGGAAGAGATCGACACCTATTTTAAAACCAACCAAGAGGTACGATAGACCATGAAAAGATACAACCCCATGAAGCTGGCACTGGCAGCCGTGGCAACCGCAACGCTCCTGTTTTCCTGCACCAGTGCCCCGGAACAAAAAGAAGCGGAACTCATCAGGCCGGTTCGATATGCCCAGGTGAAAATCGGCACCCCGGAAAGCCGGCGCACCTTTTCCGGAAAGTTGCGTTCAGGAACCGAGCTCAAGCTGAGCTTCCGCATCAACGGTGTTGTGGCAGATATCCCGATCAAAGTCGGGGACAGGTTGAAAAAAGGAGACCTTGTGGCATCCCTGGACGACAGGGACGCAAAACTCAAGCTCCAGGAGCTGAAGTCAGCAGTCATGGCAGCCAAGGTCCAAAAGGAGTCCAGCGCCTCCAACTTGAAACGGATCAGCGAGCTTTACGAGGACAACAACCTGCCCCTCCAGGATTATGAAACCGCCCGCTCCCAGTATGCCGGCGCAAGGGCCGACCTCAACGCCAAGAACCGGCAGCTTGATCTCCAGGAGCGACAGCTGGCCTACACGGTTCTGACCACCCCGGTGGACGGCGTTGTATCGGCGGTGCACATGGAAAATGACGAAAACGTATCCGTGGGAACCATCGTGGCGGAAATCAGCTCAAACGGAAAACTCAAGATCTCCGTGGACGTGCCCGAGACCTATATCACCCGGATCCAGCCCGGTGACCGGGTCGATGCGAAATTTTCCGTAAAGGGAGAGCAAACCTTCCAGGGCACTGTATCAGAAATTTCCTATGTGGGGTCGGCCGCCTCGGTTTACCCGGTGATCGTTATCCTGGACAAAGAGTACAAGGGCATCCGGCCGGGCATGCCCGCCGACGTCACCTTCAGTTTTCAAAAAAAGGAAGAACGGCTGGTTGTACCGGCAAGCGCGGTGGGAGAGGATCCGGACGGCCACTATCTCTTTGTAGTCACCCCCCTGGAAGAGCAAGGCTTTGCCAAGGTCATGAAAACCAGTGTCACCATCGGCAGCCTCACAGACCATGGGTTTGAAATCCTGGAGGGCGTTGCCACAGGAGACCTTGTGGTGACCTCCGGGGTCAGCCGGATCATCCACGGGCAGAAGGTGAGGTTCAACCGACCATGAATATCACAAAGATCGCCATCAACAACAAACCCTTGTTTGCAGCCCTTTTGGTTGCCGCAGTGTTCATGGGCATCACCGGCTACAACACCATGTCCCGGGACGACATGCCTCCTTTTCTCATCCGGGCCGCCAGTGTCGTGACCACCTTTTCCGGGGCCTCCCCGGCAAGGGTAGAGGAACTTGTCACGGACAAGATTGAAAAGATCATCCAGGAGATCCCTGAGGTGGACTATATTAACAGCGAGTCCAGGACCGGCCTCTCCATCGTCACCATCATGATCAAAGACAGTGAGACCGACCTCAGACCCATCTTCGACAATATCCGGCGAAAGGTGGAGGCGGTGGAACCCGACCTGCCGTCCGGCACCAGCGTCCGGGTGGACGATGAGATGGGGGATGTGTTCGGTATCCTCCTCGGCCTTGTGGGGGACGGCTATTCCCCAAGTGAACTCAAGGATATTGCCGACGAGATCAGGGACGGATTGATCAAGATACCGGATGCCGCCAAGGTGGAGATCGCCGGCGAACAGGAGGAGCGAGTCTTCATCGAGTATGACGATGCAAAGCTGGCCCAGCTCGGCCTCTCTAAAAAGAGCGTGGAGCAGGTGATCACCCAGACCAACATCCTCTTTCCAGGCGGGGATATAAAGCTTGGGGACGAGCGGGTGATCCTTGAACCCACCGGTAGTTTTGCCTCCCTTAAAGCACTAGGCCAAACCATCATATCCCCTGATAACAGCGACAACATCATCCACCTCGGGGACGTAACCACCATATACAGGGCCTATGTGGACCCTGCGAAAACCCTGGTCCGGATCAACGGAGAACCCGGACTCGTCCTGGGAGTTTCCCTTAAACAAGGGGGCAACATCATCACCCTGGGCCACCAGGTGCAAGGGAAGATCAACGAATATCTTGAGACCTATCCCATCGGCATCGACCTGTTCCGGGTGGCCTCCCAGGACCAGGTGGTGGAAAAGTCGGTGGACGACTTCCTCAGCAACCTCATCCAGAGTGTCGTCATCGTCCTTGTCACCATGTTCCTATTCCTGGGCTTGAGAACCGGCGTGGTGGTGTCGGCCCTGATCCCGGCCACCATTGTCGTCACCTTTCTTGTGATGTCAAAGCTCGGCCTGGGCCTCAACAAGGTTTCCCTCGCCTCCCTGATCATTGCCCTGGGCATGCTGGTGGACAACGCCATTGTCATGAGCGAAGCGATCATGGTGAAAATGGAATCGGGTCTTAAGGCTGTGGAGGCAACCGTTGCCGCTGCCATGGAACTGATGGTGCCGCTACTCACCTCATCCCTCACCACCATTGCGGCGTTCCTTGCCTTCTATCTGGCCGAATCCACCATGGGAGAAATCATGGGCCAGATCTTTGTGGTGGTGGCCATCGCCCTCATCAGCTCCTGGGTACTTTCCCTGACCATCATTCCTTTGCTGGCCATCCGGTTCATCCGGATCGATCCCGAAAAAAAACAAAAGGAAGGGATGTTCGATCGCCTGGCCCTGGTCTACCGCCGATTACTCACGACCGGACTCAGATGGCCGAAGAGTGTCTGCCTCGTCATCGCGATTCTGTTCCTTGGATCGGTGGCAGCCTTTACCAAAATCCCCTTTGTCTTCTTTCCCCAGAGCGAAAGGCCCCTTGTATCGGCAAACCTTGAGCTTCCCCTGGGAACGGATATCCAACGCACCGATACCGTGGTAAAAGAGATCGAAGCCTTTATCCAAAAAACCCTTCTGGCAAAGGACAATAAAGAAGGTGGGATTACCAGCTGGTCCACCTATATCGGCGAAGGCGCCCCAAAGTACGACCTTGGATATACGCCCCCGGAATCCAGCCCCAACGCGGCCCACATTCTCATGAACACCACGGACGATGCAGCCAACCAGCGGGTCATCGACCTGTTGGACCGATTCTGCTTTGACAGGTTCCCGGATCTCACGGCAACCATCGACCGCCTGGCCGAGGGCGGCGGTTCCGCTACCCCGGTGGCCATCAGGATCACGGGAAAAGACGTTAAAAAACTCTCACACATTATGGAAGCGGTAAAGGCCCGGCTCACAGCAATCCCCGGCACCCGGAACGTCACGGACGACTGGGGGGTCTGGGGCAAGAAGCTCGTGGTCACCCTGGACAACACCCGGACCCGGCTTGCCGGACTCACCAACCAGGAGGTGGCAACCGCCCTTCAAACCACGCTTTCCGGCTCCACCGTGGATTATTTCAGGGAGGGAGACAAGGAGATCCCCATTGTCATGCGAAGTCGGCTGGGGGAAAGCATGACGATCAACCGCCTGGAAACCCTGCCCATTTTTTCCCAGACAAAACAGGTGAGCGTGCCCTTAAAGCAGGTGGCGGATATCGGGGTGACCTGGCAGGCCACCAAAATCCTGAGACGGGATCTCTACAAAACCATGACCGTGAGTTGCAAACTTGGCAAAACCGTCACGGCAAAGGAGATCACCGACCAGATCCAACCCTGGCTCAAAAAGCAACAGCAGGGCTGGGGACCGGGCTACACCTATGAACTGGGGGGAGATGCCGAGAACAGCAGCGACTCCATGGGGGCCGTGGCAAATAATCTTCCCCTCTCAGGATTCATCATCGTGCTGCTCCTCATCGCCCAGTTCAACTCGTTCAAGAAACCCGGGATCGTGCTCATGACCATTCCCCTGGGACTCATCGGGGTGAGTGCCGGGCTTCTCCTCTGCGGTTCTACCTTCGGATTCATGGCCTTCCTCGGTCTCATATCCCTCTCCGGCATCGTGATCAACAATGCCATCGTGCTTCTGGACAGGATAAAGATCGAGACGGATCTCATGGAAGACCGGCCCGGAGAGGCCATCATCAATGCCGGGGTTCAGCGGTTCAGGCCCATCCTGCTCACCACTGCCACCACCACCTTCGGCCTTGTTCCCCTGTGGATCGGGGGTGGCATCCTATGGCGGCCCATGGCCATCACCATCATTTTCGGGCTTTTGTTCGCGACGGTGATCACCTTGATATTCGTACCGGTTCTCTACCGGCTCTTTTACCGGGTTCAACCGGAATAATAGAAACGGGGTCAGGCCTAGCTTATTGTCCTTAAATAAGCTAGGCCTGACCCCGCACATCATTCGGCTTAAGCCCTCTATTTGTTCCTTAGTTTCTCAAGCTTTTGCTGGAGGCTCTTTGCACAGGCCTCAAAGGTTTCGGTCAACACCTCCATCCTTAGCCGGCCCTTGGGATTGATTTCGGGACAGGGATCCACGGCCACGGCCAATCGATCCTGGGTCACGGAATCAAGGAATTCAAACTCCATGGAAGCGTCTTCAAGGTCCAGGTGGGGATTGCCCGGAATCTTGCGAACCAAACGGGCCTGGTTCCTGGCATAAACAGAGGTGATTGAATTGGGTTCAGGCTTGGTAAAGGTGACACCCGTCAAGGCCGGACGGACCCTCAGCACACCGGGGCCGGGCTTTTCCACCAGGATCAGGGAGGAAGAGAAATCGTCGATCACAGCCTGGTGAAAGGCAAGGGCGACCTCGTTAAGTTCGTCGGCCTGTATGCCTCTGTAATCAGTGTCTTCATCCAAAAACAGGATCAGGTAATCCATCATCACCTTGTCATAGGAAAAAAAATCCGTCGCAGGTTTCACATAGGCAAAATCGGCGCTATTTTGTTGATTCTCATATTTTCCCATAAATTCGGAATGGGAGACGTTTTTTTTGGAACACCCGGTTATCATAACCAACAAACCTGCCACTAAGACCAGCCATCGCTTACATAAAATCGTCATGAAACACTCCTGTACGGTTAATAGATGACTCAACTTTCAGAGTGGGGTGTAAGTCTTAACCTGGACAAGCCAGAACCCAAAAAAACCTTTCTGACGCTCGTGGCAAAATAACACGAAACTCAGAGCTAAGAAGCTAAAGTTGAGCCGATTCCAATTGCAGTCAATCACGGTTCCCGGATGAGGCGAAACCCCAGGTTGCTACTCTTATCTTCGGGATTGTAGCGATCCCGTCGGGTGGCGCGGACATCCCCCTTAAAGTTAACCCAGCTGCCTCCGCGATCGACCTTACGAAACCCCTTGCCCAGAAACAGAGGCGTTGTGCGCCCGGTGTTGGAGTAAGCGTTCCATGCGTGGACATCCTCGCACCACTCCCAGACGTTTCCGCTCATATCGTAGAGGGCATAGTTGTTGGGCGCCTTGGTACCCACCCCATGGGTGGTTTCATTACTGTTGCCGTCATACCAGGCCACGGCATCAATATCGTCCCCGCCGGCAAAGGTAAACCCCTCCCCCCCACAGGTGGCGGCGTACTCCCATTCGGCTTCCGTGGGCAAACGAAACGTTTCGGTGGAGATTTCGTTCAATCGTTTCAAAAACACCTTTACATCATCCCAGGAAACCATCTCCACGGGATAATTGTCACCTTTTTTGAACCGTGAGGGATTAGACCCCATGATCGCCTTCCACTGGCCCTGGGTCACCTCGTACCTGCCGATCCAGAAATCGTAGACACACGCCTCATGGCTGGGCCTTTCATCGGACTCGCCCGAATTGTTTCCCATCATAAAGCAGCCGCCGGGAACCGAGACAAACGCCATGCCGGTGTTGGGTTCGACCCAGGAATCTGATGCAGTCACCTCTTCGGCACCCAAAGAACCGGGTCGGTAGAGAATAGAGACAAGACAAAGGGTCACTGCCAGACAGAGCACGTTTCTCATAATCACCTCGATGTAGGGGGCTTAAGAATTCATATCAGATTATACCTTACATAAATTTTGGTTCAACCCAAGAACTTTTTCATTTTATATGGTAAAAACGTTAAATTTACAGAACAATGTTCTTTATTTTTTCTTGATCTTATTTAAAAATAAAACTATCAATGATAGATACGATTTTATAACCCACCACCATTATAAACGATCACGAGGTAAAATAATGACGCCAACACCACGCCCCCAGATCGATCTCCTTGTCCGGAACCAGCATCATTTTTTCAACACCCGGGAGACCCTGGGCTATGAATCCCGGAAGAATAGCCTGGAACGGCTTCGAACCGCCATCAAAACCCATGAAGGAGCGATTCACAGTGCCCTTAAAAAGGATCTTGGGAAACCCGAATTCGAAGCCTATGGCACCGAGACCGGCATCTGCATACATGATATCACCCAGACCCTGAAGCATCTCAAAAAATGGATGCGTCCCAAACGGGTCCCGACCTCCATCCTTGTCCAGCCGGGCAAGAGCCGGATTCTCTACACCCCCCTTGGGGTCAACCTCATCATCGCCCCCTACAACTACCCGTTCCAGCTGGCCATGGCACCCTTGACGGCGGCCATTGCCGCAGGAAATACCGTGGTGCTCAAGCCCTCTGAGATGACCCCCAACACAAGCAACATCATCTGCAAGATTATTGGCGACACCTTTGACCCTGGGCTGGTGGCTGCCGTGCCAGGGGAAGTGGAGCAGACAACAGCCCTTTTGGCCCAGAAATTCGACCACATCTTTTTTACGGGCAGCACCCGGGTGGGCACCATCGTCATGCAGGCTGCGGCGCAAAACCTTACCCCGGTCACCCTTGAGCTGGGCGGAAAAAGCCCCTGCATCGTCCACCACGATGCCAACCTTGACATCGCCGTTAAAAGAATCGTCCGGGGAAAGTTCATCAACGCGGGCCAGACCTGTGTTGCTCCGGATTATCTCCTGGTTCACAAGAGCATCAAAAAAGCCTTTCTAAAGAAACTGACCCAGCGAATCCTCGATTGCTTTGGAAAAGATGCAAGGACCAGCCCGGACTACGGCAGAATCGTCAACCACGACCACTTGAAACGGATCATGGCGTTGATCGACCCCGCAAAGGTGATAGTGGGCGGTAAGGCCCATGAAAATGAACGGTTCATTGCCCCCACCGTGATGGACAACGTCACCCTTGACGACACGGTCATGAAAGAGGAGATTTTCGGACCGGTACTGCCGATTATCGAATACGAAAACCTGGAAGATATTTACCGAACCGTTCAAGCCCTGCCCCACCACCCCCTGGCCTGCTATATTTTCAGTGGGAACAAAACCTTCCAGGATACCCTGACATCCACGATCCGGTTTGGCGGCGGCTGCATCAACAACAGCCTGATGCACCTTGCCAATCCCCACCTTCCCTTTGGGGGCGTCGGACAAAGCGGGATCGGAGCCTACCACGGTTTTTCAGGATTCGAGTGTTTTTCCCACAAAAAAGCCATTTTAAAATCAGATACTTGGATCGACCTGCCCCTGTTCTACCCCCCCTATAAAAATAAACTTTCCTTTTTGAGGAAAATCATGGGATAAATAACGATAGATATTGCAATAGCAACGGATACCTGATCACCGATTGTAACGAGGATCTGTAAAAACTATTCCATGTCGGACCATTATACTGGTACCTAAAAAGGTGGATTGTGAAACAGAGAGTCCCCTTCATTGCTCGGTTAATCGTTTTTCTCCTGGTCATGGCCACGCCTAGGGCCTTTGGCAGCGAAAATTCCCTGGAGTTAAACTACGGCATGGGTATCCTCAACGTCCGGTCCCAGTCCGTTGCCCAAAGCTTCAGGCTGACACTGCCGCTTCTCGTACCCGGAGATATCAAACAGGGATGGAAATCCTTTGCCCAGGCGACCTGGACCAATGTCTGGGCCCAGGAGGAGAGCTATCTTCTCGATTATGAGATGCTCGACGCCACCCTGGGCGTCAGCTACGGGTTCAGCCAACGGCTGGGGGTTGGCGTTGTGGTGGACTCCCGCTCCTATTTCGGCGGGGAGTTGGACGGCTTTATCCAGGGATTCCACGACCTTTTCGGCATCGGCCAGAACGGCCGGGATGACTACCCAAAAGGAAGGGCCGTCATCAGCAAATACGATCCTGTAACAGGAAACCTAATCAGCCAAAGCTCCGCCAATGAGCTCAACAACAACGGCCTGAACCTTTTTGTCAACTACAACTTCCTCCACGACAACAGAGTACTGCCTGCAGTCAATATCTACGGTGTTGCCCGGTATGCCTTTGAAAGTGCAGATATCGTCACCAACGGAAACGGGCTGGACCTGGGCCTGGGCATCGGCCTTGCAAAAAAGTGGCATTCAAGCTTCTACACCTATGGCATCGCCGGATACACCCTGTACGATGACCAGGACGAGACACAGCAAACCGTCATCAAGTTAAAACGACACCAGTTCACCGGCCTCTTTGCCATGGCATACACCCTGTCGCAAAATACGGCCATCCTGGGACAATACCTATACTCCACCTCGGTGGTTGAAACGATCCAGGGACTTAACGAGCCCTCCCATGAGGTGCACCTGGGCCTGAAGTTCAGGATCGGAAAAAGATGCGTAATGGATCTCTCCATCATCGAAAACATCATCACCATGGACAACAGCCCGGATTTCGGCGTTCATCTGGGATGGCGCCTTGAGCTTTAACCGCCCTTGGGATCGTTAAAACCACCCGTATCCCAAAAGGAATACCCATCAAATCCCCAATAGAGGAGAAAAAGAGATGAAACGATTCAAATCCATTGGTTTCAAACTTGTGGCCGGAGGCATCCTGGTTGTCCTGATCCCCCTCTTCTTCGTGGGCCTTGTCGCCGTCAACAAGGCGGGTGATGCCCTGACAACCCTGTCAAAGACCAAGGTGCAGGATGCGGCCAAGGATCTGGCCCAGCTCACCAACAACATCCTTACCGCCAATCTCACCCAGGTAAAGCTCTTTTCGGAAGAGAAAGAGATCGTCCAGACAGTGACCCGGATAGACCAGGGCGATGCACAAGATCCGTCCCTGATCCTTTCCGAGCTGTACCAGAGTTTCAAGGCCAAGTTCAACCACATGGGAAGCGACTATTTCGGAATCTTTGTGACCGATTCAAAGGGCAACGGGCTCACCGGAGTGAAAGAGGGGGGCGCTGAATATAAAGGCTTTAATGTGGCAGACCGGGACTACTTCAAGAAAGCGGTGGGCTCGGGCAAGGCCGCCATGGGGAACATGGTCCGCTCCAAGTCCACGGGTAAATTGATCGCCGTTGCCTGCGCTCCGCTCCGCTCCTCTGGGGGGGATCTGGTGGGAACGGTTGCCGTCGTCACCAAGGCCAAATCCTTTACAAATTTGATCGAAAGCCGGAAGATCGGCACCACCGGTTACGGCTTCATGTCCGATAAAACCGGCACCATCATCGCCCACCCCCTTGAAAAGCACATCCTGACCCTCAACATAAAAAACCTCAAAGGGATGGAGCGCTTTGTCGAGCACCTGCTCTCCGGCCAGAACGGGGTGGAAGAGTACACCTTTAACAAGGTAGACAAGATTGCGGGCTACGCTGCCGTGGGAATCAACGACTGGTATATCGCCACCACCCAGGACGCCCATGAATTCCTGGCTACGGCCCGGGCCATCCGTAACTCATCCCTTCTCATCGGCTTCATCGCCATCACCATCACCATCACCGTTGCCGTGATCCTCGTTCTCTCCAGGGCCCTTGTCAGCCCCCTGAACAAAGCGGTGGAAGGGCTCAAGGACATTGCAGAAGGCGAAGGGGATCTCACCATGCGCCTTCAGGTGACAAGCCAGGACGAGATCGGGGAGCTTGCCACCTGGTTCAACACCTTTATCGAGAAACTCCAGGACATCATCAAACAGATCGGAGAGAATGCCGCAAGCGTGAGCGAATCATCCACCGAGCTATCGGCCATTGCGGCCCAGATGTCTACCGGGGCCGAAAACACGGCCACCCGGGCCACCAGCGTGGCTGCTGCTACCGAGGAGATGAACACCAACTTAAGCTCAGTGGCAGCTGCCATGGAAGAGTCGTCAACCAACACAACCATGGTGGCAGCGGCTTCGGAAGAAATGACCGCCACCATCAACGAGATCGCCCAGAATGCGGAAAAGGCAAGAAGCATCTCCACGGAAGCGGTGGAGAAATCCGCCAGCGCCTCCGGCAGAATGGCGGAACTGGGCAAGGCAGCCCAGGCCATCGGCAGGGTGACCGAAACCATCACCGATATCTCCGAGCAGACAAACCTGCTGGCCCTGAACGCAACCATCGAGGCGGCAAGGGCCGGGGATGCCGGCAAGGGATTTGCCGTGGTGGCCAACGAGATCAAGGATCTGGCACTTCAGACGGCCGGGGCAACCCTGGACATCAAGACCCAGATCGAAGGGGTGCAGCAATCCACAACCCAGTCCCTCAATGAGATAAACGAGATCTCAACCGTGATCAACGGAGTCAACGACATCGTGGGCACCATTGCTGCGGCAGTGGAAGAGCAGTCATCGGCAACAGAGGAGATCTCAAGCAACATCAACCAGGCCTCCCAGGGCATCCAGGAGGTCAACGAAAACATCAACCAAAGCGCCTCAGTGGCACAAGAGATCACCCAGGACATCACCCAGGTGAACACCGAAGCCGGAGAGATGTCCAGCAACAGCAACCAGGTGAAAATCAGTGCGGAACATTTGAACGAGATGTCCACCCAGCTCAGCGCCATCGTGGGCAGGTTCAAAGTGTAAACCGCTTGTTGACCCAAGGAGCATTTATGAAAAGAATTCTGCTTTTCGGAGCCCTCTTTATTTTGTTACTCCCTTCATCCCGGGCTGGGGCTGAAACATTGATATTCAACACCCAGGATTTTAAGCCCTATAGTTACGAGGCAAACGGTGTTGTTTCAGGGCCCGCAGCCGATATCATCAGAAGGGTTTGTGAAAACATGGACTCAGCCTGCTCGTTCAGGCTGCTGCCCTGGCCCCGGGCCACGCATGAAGTAAGGACTGGAGAGGCCCATGCCATGTTTGTTATCGGTTGGAACCGGGAACGCTCCCAATCGTTGAATTTCAGCCCCCCTCTTTTTGTTGCTGAATACGGATTCTTCGTTCGAAAGGACAACCCCCTTGCCTTCAAGGAGGTCAACGATATCAAAGGCTACACCGTATGCGTATATGGCCCCTCCAATACGTCGATCAATCTTGAAATGATCAAAAAAGAGATCAAGGATCTGACCATTGAGATGACTCCCCAGGATGAATCTGCCTTTAAAAAACTGTCCGGCAGACAAAGTATCGATGCTGTATATTCAAACAGGGATGTCGGTTATAAACTGATTGAACAGCTTGCGCTCACCAACATTCGATACAGCGGGTGCCACCTCAAGGTGAAGTACTATATCGGTTTTTCAAAACAGTTCAATGACAATGCGGTTGTGGACCGATTTAACAAAACCTATCTAAGGCTTTATAAAAGCGGATCGATCCAGGAACTGCTTAAACAGTACGCAATGAAACCTGCACCCATCGAAAAACAGAGCTTACCATGAGGCGGTCCGCCCTTTTCCCGGATAGGGCTGCCAAGCAAAAAGAGCGGACGCAACCGGGTCGGAATCACTCCCTGACCGGGTCTGCCTCCACATGGGGCTTGATGTCAAGAATCGGTGTCCCGTCCAGCATGTCGATCCCCTTTACCCGGATCGCACAGCCTTCAATGTCCAACACCTGAACAACACTCATCCCCAGGGGGTTGGGCCGCTTTGGAGAGCAGGTGCTGAAAACACCTGTTCGCTTCCCTGTTTTGGGAGGCGTCTGCACAAGATAGCCGGGCTCAAACCCGGGACTTTTGTTAAACCAGAAAAACACCACAATCTTCTGGCCCGCCCGGATGTTACCGAGGCCCTCCTGATACTGATGGTCAATGTGAAGCGTCCCCACTTCATCTGAAACCGACCAGTGCCGGGGAACCGTGGTGGCCTGGGTTTCCACATAACCGATGGGTCTGAACGTTATTGTCTCCAATGGCCCCTCCTTGTTTAACAGATTCTCGGTAGCTGCTCTCCTGTCAACATATCAATGATCCGCGATCCGCCGATGGTTGTCTCCAGGAAGACCTTTCCGGGATCCTCGGCAACCACCTCGCCGATGATAACGGCATCAGCGCCGAACTCGTCCTGCTGTATGACCTCAAGCACCTTGTCCGCATCCTCGGGTGCCACAATGGCAAGGAGCTTGCCCTCGTTGGCAAGGTAGAGGGGATCGAATCCCAACAGCTCGCACATGCCGGCGACTGCGCCCTTCACAGGAAGGGCATCTTCCAGAATCCGCATGCCGACGCCCGACTGGGAGGCGATCTCGTTGAGGGTGGTTCCCACCCCGCCCCGGGTGGGATCCCGAAGCACATGGACGTCCCCGCCCGACCCAATGATCTTCTCCACCATGGCACCCAGGGGTGCGCTGTCGGTTTGGATATCAGAGCCGAACTTCAGCCCCTCCCTGGAACTCAGGACGGTGACGCCGTGGTCGGCAATGGTGCCGCTGACGATGATTTTGTCACCGGGCTTTGCCATCTGGCCGGATACGTTTACGCCAGGGGGAATGACGCCCACCCCGGAGGTGTTGATGAAGATCTTGTCGGCCTTGCCCTTGGGAACGACCTTGGTATCGCCTGTCACCACCATAACCCCGGCCTTTTTGGCGGCCTCTCCCATGGTGGCAAGGATGGTCTTTAAATCCTCAGTGGGAAACCCCTCCTCGATGATGAGTCCGACACTGAGATAAAGGGGCTTTGCCCCGCACATGGCGATGTCGTTGACCGTGCCGTTGACGGCAAGATCACCAATGTTACCCCCTGGAAAGAAAATGGGATCCACCACATAGGAGTCCGTGGAAAAGGCAAGCCTACGGCCGTCTATATTAAGCTCTGCTCCGTCATCAAGGGTTGCCAGCAATGGATTGTCAAATGCCGGGAGAATCATCTCGGAAACCATGGAGTGGGAAATCTTACCTCCGCTTCCGTGGTCCAGTACGACTGTTTCCTGTTTCATATTAATATTAGCACCTCTTTTATATATTGCGTCTGTCATTGTAATAAGCTAAGTCTGACCCCGTCTATCGTGACCCCAAGTAGGTTTAGCTGCTGTAGCGGTAATAGGCGGCGCAGGATCCCTCGCTTGAGACCATGCAGGGACCGACGGGATGGGCCGGGGTGCAGCTGCGCTTGTACAGGGGACAGTGCTCCGGGGTTTTCAGGCCCATGAGGATCTCGCCGCAGGCACACCCCTTGGGTTCACCCCCCTGGGGCACCTCCAGGTCAAAGCGTTCCAGTGCGTCAAACGATCGAAACTCAGGTTTAAGGGTCATACCGCTTTCCGGGATGACGCCGATGCCCCGCCAGGTGGCATCACAGGTCTCAAACACCTGGGCCATGATCTGTATTGCCTTGGTATTGCCCGCCTGGGAAACAGCCCTGGGATAGGCATTTTCAAGGGCAGGCTTTCCTGCCGCGGTCTGCTGTACCAGCATAAGAATGGCCGTGAGAATGTCCACCGGCTCAAACCCGGTAATGGCCGAAGGCACCTGGTAGCGCTCAAACACCTCCCGGTAACCATCGGTTCCGGTGATCACCGAAACGTGGCCGGGGAGAATGAATCCGTCAATGGCAACCCCAGGGGTTTCCATGAGGGCTCCAAGGGCCGCGGGAGTGGTCTTGTGGGCCGAATGGATGGAAAAATTGGGAACCTTCCGCTGCTGTGCCATGAGAATGGAGGCGGCCACCGTGGGGGTGGTTGTCTCAAACCCGACGGCGCAAAAGACCACTTCCTTGTCCGGGTTTTCTGCCGCAATCTCCACAGCGTCGAACACCGAATAGACAATCCTGACATCACACCCCTTTGCCTTCTCTTTTTGAAGGGATGAGACCGTTCCCGGCACCCGCATGAGGTCTCCGAATGTGGCGACGATGACGTTCTCAAGGGAGGTAAGCGCAATAAAGCAGTCGATGTCCCTCTGGGAAGTTACACATACGGGACAGCCCGGCCCTGACAACAGGGTGATCTCTTTGGGCAGAACTGTTCGTATTCCATGGCGGAAGATAGCCATGGTGTGGGTTCCGCACACCTCCATCAGTCTGATCTCTCGGGTGGTGACACTTTTAATTGCTGCGGCAAGTTCCCTTGCAAGTCCACCGTCCCTATATTCCTCAACATGTTTGATACTCATTTACGACTCCTATTCATCGCTCCTGCAATCACTTCATCGCTCCGGCAATGACTGCCTGGCCAAGGGAGATGCCACCGTCTCCGCAGGGGACCTGGGTGTGGGTGTATACAGTGAATCCCCGCTGCTCAAGCCCGACGGAAATCCCGTTTAAAATAATCCGGTTGTTAAAAACGCCGCCGCTCAGGACGGCCTTGCTGATCCGGGTACGCGCCTTAACCAGGGTTGCCGCCTCAACAAAGCTTTGGACGACGGCCCTATGAAAACGACCGCCCATGGTTGATAGGGTCTCTCCACGCCCAAGGTCGGCAACCACCCTGCGAATACAGGGTGAAAAATCCATGGTTATCATGCCGCTTTCCTGGGTTGCCATTTCCACACCATACCCTTTTTCGGGCAGGGTTCCGGAAACCGCCTCAAGCTCCATGGCGGCCTGGCCCTCATAGGAGACCCGGCTCCTGATGCCGACGATGGCTGCCATGGCATCAAAGAGTCGACCGCAGCTGGAGGTCATGGGCGAATTGAGTCCTTTATCCATCATCTGGGTCAAAAACGCGATCTTCGATGGATCAATGCCCCTGACAAAGGGAATGTCGAGATCGACAACATCTGCTCCCATTGCATGGTAGAGCCAAGAAATTCCCATGCGCCAGGGTTCTTTCACGGCGGAATCAGACCCCGGCATGGGCACTTGCACGAGATGGGCCTGGCGCTCAAAACGGGCCTCCGTGCAGGTGAGGATCTCACCGCCCCAGATGGTGCCGTCCGACCCCAACCCAGTGCCGTCAAGGGTGATGGCAATCACCTCTTCTTCAAGGCCGTTTTCGGCCATGCAGGATACGGCATGGGCGTGGTGGTGCTGAACCCCCACGGTCTCAACCCCCTTCTGGTCGCCGGCAAAAGCGGTACTCATGTAGCCGGGATGGAGATCGTGGGCCACAATCCCAGGCGCAATGTCCAGGATGGTTTTAAGGTGCTTCACACTCTTTTTATAGAACGTAAAGGTCTTCTGGTTGTCAAGATCCCCGATATGCTGGCTCAGGAAGGCCCGGTTCTCCTTGACGAGGCAGACCGTGCTCTTGAGCCCGCCGCCGCAGGCAAGTATTGGGGGAAACTTTTTTTTCAGGGTCACGGGAAGGGGGGCATACCCCCGGGAGCGACGCAGAAAGCGGGTTCCCTCCTGATGCTGGACAATGCTGTCATCCGCCCGGAAATAGATGTCCCGGTTGTGGAGAACAAAATAGTCGGCAATGTCGGCAAAGGCGTCAAGAGCATCGTCGTTATCAATGGAAAGGGGTTCCCCGCTCCGGTTGCCGCTGGTCATCACCAGGATGCCGGGCCCGGTGTCAAGGAGCAGGTGATGCAGGGGCGTGTAGGGCAGCATGACCCCGAGACGCGGGTTGTTAAAAGAGAGGGCCCGGGGAAGGGGAACAAGATCACAGCCCGGCGCTTCGTGCTTTTCAAGGAGCACAATGGGCCTGTGAAGGGAGGTCAACAGTTCCTGCTCCGGTCCTGAGATCTTCACATAAGGTTTGATCGATTCAAGATCCCTGGCCATGAGGGCAAAGGGTTTGTGGGGCCTGTTCTTCCGGGTTCGAAGGGTTTCAACCGCTGTCGGGTCAAAGGCATTTGCAGCAAGATGGAATCCCCCAAGCCCCTTTACCCCGACGATGGCCCCCTGGTTCAAAAGGCGGCCTGCGGCCTGTATGGGATCCCCAGCATCAAGGGAAACGCCCTGGTTGTCCACAAGAACAACCCTTGGCCCGCACCGTTCACAGGCATTGGGCTGGGCATGGAAGCGCCGGTTTTCCGGATCATCATACTCTTTTTGGCACCCAGGGCACATGGGAAACACGGACATGGAGGTCTTGGCCCTGTCATAGGGAACATCCTGGATGATGGTGTAGCGGGGCCCGCAATTGGTGCAATTGATAAAGGGATAACCAAAGCGCCGGTTGCCGGGATCGTTCATCTCATCAAGACAATCCTGACAAACACAGACATCCGGGGGGATCAGGGCAGACCTTGTGGCATCAACGGCGGTGCTGGTAACGATCCTGAACGCGTCATAGCCTGTCACCTCAATCTTCTGGGCCTGGATGGAGGAGACCGTTGCCAAGGGGGGACAATTTTCCCGGATCTCCCGGCAGCAGAGGTCTATTTTTTCCGGATCGCCTTCGAGGATCAAGGTCACTCCCTGGGGGGTGTTCAGCACCTCGCCCATGAACCCGTACCGTTTTGCAAGCTGAAAAACAAAGGGCCGGAACCCCACGCCCTGTACAACCCCGCAAATCTCAATCCTGACTGCTGATTTTACTTGATGCATGGCGATGGATCAGGCCTCGCCACCCTTGGTAACGAACCGAACCATATCCCGCATATCCTGGAGGGTCTGCTGGGCAACTTCCTCATCAATCCGTTCAATGGCAAATCCTGCGTGGACGATCACATAATCCCCGATGCTGATATCATCCAGGAGCATCAGGCTCGCTTCCCGGGTTACCCCGTCGACATCCACGGTTGCAACTTGATCCTTAATCTCGACTATCTTCGATGGAACTGCAAGGCACATACTGTCTTCCTATCTGCTAAGCTAACGTTCATTCAAACCACTACGCAATCCTTGATTATAACAACATGCCCCATATGATCAAGGAATTAATCGTTCCATGTCCAGATGTTTACTTTGACCATATGCCCATAAAGTGCTACTGAACATTTTATAAATATGGCATCAATTAAAAATAAATGGAGAGGAATTCAGATGAAGATTCGCTTGTTACTATTGTTCACCTTGCTCTACGTTTTTCCTGTTTTTGCAGCAGACATTCCAGAAATGACTTTGGTTGGACGCTGGCCCCATGGGCCTGCCGGACCTGTCATCGGGGACGCTGATCGAAATCTTGTTTTCGTCGGGACCGGTTCTGTTTTGACTATTCTGGATAACAAATTGACCAAAGTTTCCCAATTTGTTACAAGCTCGAAGATCACATCACTTGTTTCAGATTCAAACAGGATTTATTTGGGAAACAAAGAAAAAGTGATGTCAATAGACGTCAACGACCCGGAACATCCCGCGCTATTGGGCGAATACCTTCTCCCTTCCATATCCGTGGCCGTTGACGGAAATAATCTGTATTCATTAGGATATGAAGGGGTCACTGTTTTTGATATTTCCACCCCTGGGGCCATAAATAGAACAGGCTTTATAGAAGAAAACAGTATACTGGCTCCTAATAATAAATACAGATCGGGAAAAATTGCAGTTGAAAATAATTTCCTGTATATGCTTCCGAATATAAACACAAATAAATTTGTCATATATGATGTTTCAAATCCATCGGAATTGATTCTGGAGAGTTCAACGGAAATAGCTGCAAACGATTTTCAGATTTCAGGCCTGAATGCCTATTTAGTGAACGGAAATGGACTTGATGTTTTAGACATTTCAAACCCAAAGGTACCTGTAAAGATCACAGAAAAGACGTCGGAGGTAGCGAATTCTCCGTATAAGATTTTCATATCCGGTCAATTTGCATACATTGGCTGCACCTGGGGCAATACATGGATTCTTGATATTTCCACCCCCTCTTTACCTGTAAAGACGGGACTGCTTCCAACGTATACGACCATTGGGATATACGTAGCGAAGAATAGAGCATATGCGTCAACGTGGGGGGAAGGGCTTTGGGCCTATGATGTTACGGATCCGACAAATGGATTTTACACCTTAAAACAAGTTTCTGATGTTCAAGTTACAGAGACTGTGGCCCATGTATTGTGCAACGATGAACTTGAGATCTTGGACTATTCTGAAGCAGGGACCCTGAAGACCCTTAGCCGCTTCCCAGTCAAGGAATCCTATGGGTCACCAAAGCTGCGACGTTTTGGAAACCATCTTTTTGTTGTCAGTCAGCAGTATGGGGGAGACAAAACAATTGTGTCCATTGACGTATCCAATCCGTCCCTTCCCTTGGACCAAGGCCTGGCCACCCATAAAATTGAAAACTCTTTTTATTTGTTAGATGCGGCATTCTCTGAGAATCTTGCCATTTTGGGTACGGATGCCGGCACGTTTGCCTTTGATTTTACGGATAAAAACCAGTTAAAAGAGCTCTCAAAATTATCGGATGGCGCCGCCAGTGAGATTCTCATCCACGAAAACCATGTTTACCTTCGTGAATATTTTAATTCCCAGCCCTCCGGAACACTTAAAATAGTCAACATTTCAAATCCGTCACAACCCATCAATGTTTCTTTTAACTCCCCAAACAATGTACAGGATTTAGAACTTGTAGGAAACCAACTCCATGTACTGACCAGTGACACGCTTTATATTTATGATATCTCAAATCCGGAAAATATCACGGAATCCGGAAGTTATCCCATAAGCGGAATCTTTAACGATTTACAGATCAGAGAGACCACGGTTTATTTGTCAACTTCAACGGAAATGCATATCTACGACCTTTCAGATCCGTCCAATCTAAATTTTGTAGCATCCTGGAGAAGTCTGGCCCCCCGGAACAAGTTTAAAATGGGCAATCAAAAAGCATTCTTTGCCGGTTCGAAAGGTCTACAGGTCTTTTCTACATCAGCTCCAGGGAACTATTCTTCTCCATTGTTTTTCGAAACGCCGGATACTATATCTCATATCGACCTTTCAAATAATTACATTTATGCGGTCGATGGAATCATAAGAATGGAAGGATCCGGTCCCAAAGGATTTCACATCATCGACATTACGGACAAAGAAAAACCTGAAGAAAAAAGTTATTATAAATATGAATCCAAATACAATAACCCTGAAATCATCAAAATACAAAACGAACATGCCTTCGGACTTTCCGGGAGTCATTTAAAAATCATTTCCATCTCCGATCCGTTAAAACCGGTTGAGATAGATCAAGACTTTGACCCTCAGAAGTCTTTGGGCACGTTCATGACTGGATTCGAAGTTTACAAGGATGAATGCTTCATAAGCCGTGGCGGATCGGAAATAGAGGTGATCGATGGTTCGGATCTTTCAAAACCTGTTTTGAGTGATCCCATCCCAGGTAACAGCATGATTGTTTCAGGCACCCTGGGTTATGTTATTCACGGGTCAATATTAAACATACTGGACATTTCAACTCCGGAAAAACCAACAATCGGCAGTATTGAGCTCAATAACGAAATATTACAAGCACATGTAAACAATCGCTATGCCTGTGTTGTTTCCGAAATCGAGGGTTCCGAAAAAACCGACGTATCCCCGCCGGTCATCTCTTTGGACTTGAAAATTTTGGATGTTTCTGATCCAGCCCATCCGGTTGTAGCAGGTACTTGTGTCATCTCAGAGATAAAAAAATATTCCAATCAGTTCCGCTACCTAAAAAATATAAGACTCCAGATGGGAGAGAAGTATGTTTACCTCTCGGATAAACATGAAGCAAACGGCATCCGGATTATTGACATCAAAAATCCTCAAACACCCCATGAAGCATCACGACTTAAAACAATTGGCCAACCCGAAGATATCATCTTTTCAGAGGGGTATTTGTATGTTGCGGAAGGAACAGACGGCATCAGTATTTTCAAAAACCAGGATGCCACTCCTGCAACAGATGGTTCCGATGGAGGAAGCGGTTGCTTTATCAATAGCCTGATCCACGATTAATATCGGTTGGTGAAAACGGCAAGGTAGAGCCCCCCATGGACCGGGGCGCTGCAACGGCACAATCGGCCCATCTGCTATGTGATCCATACCAGATGGGCCTGCCGTCAAAACAACTGCTCCACTTGTTTACTTTGACCTTCCCTCCTGGTATACTCCCCTTCCCATGGAACATAACACAAATAAAACAGACAACCGGGAACGCCCCCTGTGGGAACAACGGGCCATGGCCTTTGTCACACGATCCTTCCGGCAGTTGTGGGGAAAAAACAACGAAGAGATGCTTGCCTGGCTCTTCAACCAGGGGTTGAGCAACCCGTTTGTAAGGACTCAGCTTTGGGGATGGAACAAGCACGGCCAGGCAAGGAATCCCGCACTCTGGGGCATTGAACCCACGGATGACACCCCTGCCCTAGTGTTACCCCAGGGCATTGTGGTTCCTTATATTGTAGACAAACGGCTTCGGAAGATCACCATCGTAAACAACGAAACCATGGAGGTTCCCGGCGGCAGCCATGAACCCATGGTGCTGGGCAACCAATTCAAGGTCATCGCCCTTGTGCCGGATTGTGTGGACGGCCTCTTTCTCTTCCAGGAGAAAGGAGAGCAATTAGGCGTCATCATCCCCTGCGGCCCGGCAGCAAAAGAGCCCCTGGACGCTGCTGCCGAAAAAATGCTCTCCAATGCCTGCACGGTTCTCGTTTTTTATAAGGATTCAGACCGGGAACTCCCGCCGCCAGGGCAACGGGAGATCAAATATTCCGGCCAAACCGTGGCACTCAGGTATGGCCACACACGGGAACTTCCCGGCCTGTGCGACCCCTTTATCAAGGCTTGACAAGCCCCTGGAACACCGCCCTCAGGTCGCTCTGGGAAATTGTTTCCAAGGGGATCCCATCGTACTCCTCCGGCTCTGTAAAGGAGATAGGCTCAGGCCCAGCCCCATTGACAGAGGGCTTTACCGGGCAGCGCTCCATGGTCTCCCTGACCCTGGAGAGCTTGAGGTTCCGGTTCTTGTCCATCCAGGTGTCGCAGCTGTCGTGGCTGCCCGAGAACAGAACATAGAGATCCCTGCCATCCTTGACGCAAACCAGCCTGTACCCCTGGCCGAGATCATACTTTAAACACTTCTTGATCCTGGCGTCCCCGTGCCGGGTAAGCTTGCCGGCCCTGGCCGGTCTCTTGCCGTGCAACAGGGCCTGGATGATGGTGTCTGCCTTTTTTGCGGCAAATGCCGTGGCACTTTCCAACTCTTTGAGCTCCTCGAGCTTTTTCAGGAACCTGGGATTGATATGAATATACTCGATCATAGGCGTCTCCCCACTGTTCAGACAAATCATGGGATCAGGAGCAGCAGGATCCCTTGGTGCCGCAAGACGAACATCCGGACGAAAGGTTCAAGCTCGATTCAAGGCTAAACCCCTTACCGGAATAATCAATCCGTACCGGCTGGGCCTGCTCAAGGAGCTCCTGGTCCATGACATACTCCACACCGTTGTGGGAATAGGCACGGTCCGTATCTTTTTTTTCATCCAATGCCATTGCCAACTGGGACCCGCCACACCCGCTGGTTACAAAGATACGCACCGGCAAAACTTCCTTATCCACAAAATAGGCCTGGACCTGTTCCTGGGCCGCAATAGTTACATCAATCATGATTTTCTCCTCTTATTTTTAAATAAACTGATACCAACCTGCCATTATTAATAAGTAGCGGTATCAATTGGTCTGACCAGAGCTATTAAGGCCATATTCCGCAAGGTCCGGCCCCAGATAGGTTCGTTCGTTTTCGCCAAGGATGCCGAGACTGAGGCAGATCAGGGTCCAGAGATGAACGGTCTGGTAATCCGCCTCGTAGTGGTGGGCCAGGTCCTCGATCTGGGCGTGGCAGTTGTGACAGGGAGTCACCACATAGGTGGCGCCGGTGGTCAGGATCTGGTCGAGCTTGGTCTGACCATAATTACGGCGTTCTTCATTGTACCCCGCCTGGAGGGAACCACCGCCCCCGCCGCAGCAGAAGTTGTTGGATCGGTTCGGGCTCATGTCGATGAAATTTTCCTCTCCCACCACCTGTTTGACCACATACCTCAGGTCATCGGCCAGTGGGTCCCCCAGGGATTTTCGTACCACATTGCAGGGATCCTGGACCGTGAACTTGATCCCGGTGACGTTCCAGTCCGAATTGACCGGAAGCTTGCCCTCCCGGATCCAACGGGCATAGTACTCCACAATGCTCTTGAACTCGAAGTTATGGGGGATGTTAAACCGCTTCAAGGCCGCATAAACAGCATAAAAAGAATGCCCGCACTCGGTGTTGACAAACACCTTGCAACCGAGCTTGTCGATCTCTTCGGCCTGGATCCTGACGATCTTCTCCCAGGAAGGGTCGTCGGCCAGGAACATGCAGTAGTTCTCTCCCCCCCACATCTTTGAATAGTAGGTCCAGTCTGCACCAACCGTGTGGAGGATCTTCCACAGGGGAAGCAGCTCATCGGGTTCGGTCACAGGTTCCCTGGAATTCTGATTCAGGGCGAAAAAGGCCCCCTCCCGGTCGATATCCACGGTCAATCCCTGGAATCCCTCCTGCTCCTCCCGGCACTCTTCGGCAAGATCCTCCACCGTGAACTGGAAATCATCAAAGGGAACCCCCATTGCGCCGCCCTGGGACTTAAGATGCTGGTCACAGGAGCCAAGGATTCCCTTGGGCCGCTCCTCCCGGGGCCACAGGGACCGCAAGTAATAGACGAGCTGGGGAATGTTCAGCTCCATGGGGCAGACATCCTGGCACCGTTTACACATGGTGCAGGCCCACACCCAGGGGTGGCGTTCCAGCTCTTCGTCCATACCGAGCACTGCCATTCTGACAAATTTTCTGGGATCCATGCCCATGAGGCCCGTGGCAGGACAGCCACTGGAACAGGCACCGCAAGTGAGGCAGGCGTTTAAGTTTCCGTTCGGTACAAGGGATTCAACCCGCTCCCTGATACCCGTTTTTCTTTTCCTGATGGTTATTCCATCCAACATAAGCGATCTTCTCCCCAAACTGAATTGAAATGGCGCATGGACCCGGAGCCCACACCGACCAGGGAAGAAAGGAACACTTTTTAGCGCTTCGCAGATGAAGCGCAAACATCTGTACTATCGGAGGCGTCCCCTCCCTTCCCAACTCTTTTGCAGCCGCCGGTCACGGGCAGCGCAGCCACTATTATGTCAGTGCCTTCTTGGAAAGGGATACATCAACGACTCCTAATCCGGACAAGCCGGAGAAAAACGGTTTCGAATTTTCTTGCCTCTATGACAGGAAAATCAGAGATAAGAACCTAACGATTCAACACAGGGTTAACGACTCTTTTATCAAGCTTGTACATGAAGCGCCCCCAATAGACAAATCGTTATTATGGATAGGAAGCGTCCCGGTCATTGACAGCATTGATAGCAGCCAGGAAGTGACCCGGGCATATTTCGACTTGATTAAACACCATGGTATGATAAAAATGAGAAAGTAAACGCAAACCATACAGACCCAAAAGGGGAATAAGATGAAAAAATTTCAACGCGCTTTTTTGACAATTCTGATTACGGCCCTGTTTTCCATGACAACGCTCACCCCCCAGGCCTTTGCCCTGGACAGAGACGAAGCCCCGCCCGTGGAGGCCATGGCCGCAGATCTCCTCTTGCTCAAGCCCCTGGGGTTTGTGGCAACAACCGTCGGATGCGTACTCTTCACTGCGGCCCTTCCCTTTACCGTATGGTCAAAGCAGAGAATCAGTGAAGCAGGAAATCAATTTATTGTGGCCCCCGGCGTCTACACCTTTGTCCGTCCCCTGGGACACGGCCTTAACGATCTGCCGTAAGAGAAAAGAAACGGGTGACATCCCAGGCCGGGTCTGATATAACTCCCCCCTTGAAATCAAGGAGGGAGCACAATGGCTAAGAAACAGAAAATACAAACCAATCAACCCATGCTGATGGAACCTGTGGTGGCAAACGCCAAGGGCGAAATTTTTGAACTGCCCGGCTTTGCAGCCGCGGCAATGGGAGGTCAGGAGCCCCTGCTCATGACCCGGCTCAACACCATTGACATGCCCTTTGGCAGCGAACTGATGATGCTGCCGGACCGGCACCCCATGGTATTCAACCTTGAAACAGACTGTTTCGAAACCCTCCGTGAGAACCCCTATGCCCCGGGAGAACCCCTCTTTGCCGTTGCCGTATTCAACTCCCCCGGCAATGTCAACCGGCACTTCTGCGCCTATGACACGGACGAGGATAAGGACCTGCTGCCCCTGTTCTCCTACGGTGCCGTCGGGTGGGGAGGCGAAGGATTCAGGTCCGCCGCCATCGAGGTCGACAAAGAAAAACGCCAGGACCTGCGGCTCATGCCCCGGGAAGGCGTGGTCAAAGGGGTGGATAAGATGCGCGCCCTGTATCCGGAAAACAGGCTGATGCGTCACCTGGAACGGTGCGGCCTGGAGTATGGATGCCCGGCCGCAAAGAACTTCTTCCTCGGCCGGTTCGAAGCCCCATTGCCCACATCAAAGGCCTGCAACGCCAACTGTCTTGGCTGTATCTCCTTCCAGGAGGAGAACAACCTTGTGGCCTGCCAGGAGAGAATTTCCTTCACCCCCTCCCCGGAAGAGATCGCCCAGGTCTCCCTGGAGCACATCAAGAAGACGGAGAACAGCGTGGTCAGCTTTGGCCAGGGATGCGAAGGCGATCCGTTGACCGCATTCCACGTGATCGAACCGGCCATTCGCATCATCCGAAAAGAGACGGACCAGGGCACCATTAATATGAACACCAACGCCGGCATGCCGGACCGCCTTGAACAGCTATTCGAAGCAGGCCTTGATTCCATGCGCGCCAGTATGAACTCGGTGAGACCCGACTGCTACACCGCCTATTTCAGACCCAAAAGCTTCACCTACGCGGATGTGGTCAAAAGCATTGACACGGCGGGCAGAATGGGAAAATTCGTCTCCATCAACTACCTGAACTGCCCCGGTGTCACCGATTCAGAGGCAGAATTCACGGCATTGAAACAGTTCCTTTCCGACCATCCGGTGAATATGATCCAGTGGCGGAACATGAATTTCGATCCCAGGGCCTATTGCAAAATCATGGAGGCAGCCGGTGGCGCAAGCCCTGCCCTTGGCATGGCGTTCATCATAACCGAATTGAAGACGCTGTTTCCCGACCTCATCCACGGCTATTTCAATCCCCCCAGGGAGCGTTTCATCGCCACTGCCGGCCGCTGATACAACGGGTTGAAGCGCCTCGCATATGAATTGAGCCCTTTTCTTGGCACCATAGATAAAGCAGGTATCAAGTCCAGGGCAAAAATCAATCGCGGGAAATACCTTTTCCAAAGATCGTGGTCCACACCCCGTCCGGACAAGTGGTCTCAAGAACAAGGGCGCCACTCTTTTTGAGGCTGGCAAGCACTTTTTCAGCCTCGCTCCGGAGCAGTCCCGAAAGAATAAACCATGGTTTCGCAAGGAATCCCGGGTCATCGATGAGATCCTTCATCACGTCATAGTGAATGTTGGCCACCACCAGGTCGGCATCAATCCCCATGTAGTCCTGGGCCTTTGCCTGGATGGGCAGTATCTGCCCCTCAAAGGAGTTGATCCGGACGTTGTTCAGGGTCGTTTTAACGGCAAGCAGGTTAAAGTCCAGGGCAAGCACCCGTTGGCATCCAAGGGCTGCGGCGCCCATGGCAAGAAGGCCCGTTCCCGTGCCGATATCCAGCACGGTTTCGATCTTCTCATTTGCGCAGAGATGCTCGATATAGTGGAGGCAGACCTCGGTGGTGGGGTGCCTGCCCGTTCCAAACACCACCCCGGGATCGAGAAGTATGTGCTTAATTCCGGCTTTGTTCACAAAAGGAATCTTCCAGGGCGGTGAAATGCAGAGGCTTCCTGAGGTATAGGACTCAATGGCATCTCCGTGCCACTCGTCACAGGTCATCTGGTAGGAATCCACCAGGGTCAGCCCGTCACTGGCCTTGACAAGCTGTTCCACCTCATAGTCCACAGGTGAAGAGAAGAAAAGAAACGAGAACCCCTCCTCTTCCCAATTTCCAATAAAACCCATGCTGTGAAGCTCTGCCGGGATAGCATCCGGGGTTCCGGATAGATAGTAGATGTAGAGTTGCTCATAGGGATTAGCGGTTAAACTTGTCGGGTCCATCAATTCTCCTCAAGGGGTAATGCAGGAAGAACCACGGAAAAGGTCGAGCCCTGCCCCGGACGGCTCTGGACGGTGACAGCACCACCGTGGTTCCTTACAATGCCGTAGACGGAGGCAAGACCGAGTCCCGTGCCCCTGCCCATCTGTTTCGTTGTAAAAAAGGGATCAAACACTCTGTTTCGGGTCTCGTCGTCCATGCCCTTTCCACTGTCTGTGACTGAAAATTTCACAAACCTGCCGGGTTTCAGTCCATTGGGCTCCGGATCATCACCATCGAGGACGACATTCTGGGTTTCAACGGAAAGAAGACTGTTTGAGGGCATGGCTTCGGATGCGTTTAGGAAAAGATTGAGAACCACCTGCTCCATCTGGGACCTGTCGGCTTCCACTTGCCAGACCTTCTCCTGGTACATACTCCGGAACTCCAGATCCTTTCGCGTCCGGCTGAACATGTCTAAATTTCTCTCCAGGATCTCGTTGATGCTCAAGGGAGCCGGCGCGTATTTCCCTCCCCTGGCAAACCCAAGGAGCTGGCGGACCACCCTGGCCCCGGTGTCCACAAGGTCAGTGATTTTTTGAGCCTTTTCGTTGCAGACCTCCCCGGGTTCGGTCCACCGCCGGATCAATCCGGCATTGCCCTGGATCGCCATCAAAAGATTGTTAAAATCGTGGGCCACACCGCCGGCCAGGGTTCCCAACGCCTCAAGTTTCTGGGCATTCAGGAGCTTTTCTTCGATATCCTGGCGCTCAAGAATCCGCTTCTCAAGCTCACGGTTGACCGCTTCAAGCTCCCGGGTCCTTTCAAGCACCATGGATTCAAGGGAGTCCCTGTGCTGCTCAAGCTCCTCCCAGGTGGAAATGACCATGTTCGTCAGGTTGCCGAATGCAAGGTTAAGATTTTCCATCTCCAGGGTGGACCGGGGAATGTTATCAATGGAGATCTTCTCCAGCCACTGCTTCAGGTCCTCGCCACCGGGACGCCACCGGATGGCAGTGAGGGACCGGGTAAAGGCCTCAAGGGGCGCCATGCTTGTCTTCACCACAACCACCACCATGGCCAGTACAACAATAAGAACAAGAAATCCCATCCCCAGGATACTGAACCGAATATGGTCCAGCTTACTTGTCAGCGCCCTTTTGGAAAACCCCATTCTCAGGGTGCCAAGGCGCTCCCCCATGTATCTAATTTCCCATACGGTATCAAAGATCGCCTCACCTTGCCTTCCCCGGAGCGTGCCGTTAAAACTGACATTCTCTTTGAGCCGGGTTCTGTAGACTTTGAAGGTGATGGCATCATTCCCGCCTTGGGAATAAAAGATATCATTGAAAACAGGTTCGGCCCCGGGCTGCACAAGGGGAACCCGCAACGGCGCGATCTTTCCGACCCGTGTCGGGTCATCACAGAGCAATATCTCCCCATCGGGATCAGTGATATAAAAGTAGAGCATTGAGCTGTCGTTGTTCATATCGCCCGTGAGGGCCAGCACCATATAACGCCAGTTGGAACTGTACATGAGATGGCCCATACGCCGGGTAAGGACCTCGGACTTCAGGTAGATGCGTTTCAACTCCCCTGCCTCAAGTTCTTTCTCCTCAATGGAGGAGACAAACCAAGCGGTCCCTAAAAAGGCCATCACGACCACCAGGCCAACGGAGACAAGGAGCCGGGTCTGTAGTTTAATTTTCTGTTTCATGGCAGCCCATCAACGTATGGAAATTTTTTTAAGGAAAAAGAAAGCCCCGGACTCGGGGACGATCCCTGCAAGCTCGGGATGAGCCTCCAGGGGAAACTGGATTGAAAAGGGCCCCCCAAGCACCGGATGAAGGGGAGCGTTCCCCATGGCGGTAACCATGACAATGGGATAGTCGAGCAGGGCCATATCCAGGGTAATCACCGGACCGGCATAAGGGGTCAGGATGATCTCATCTCCTTTGGTGACCCCGGCAGACTGCAGGAGACGTTTCAAGGGAATGCCTGACGCCGTGGTGAACCGGCCTGGAAAATCGTGGCGAAATCCCGAGGGGATCGATACCCGGGAGAAATCCAGCGCCTTGGTCAAGGGTTCGAGAAAATCTTTAAAGAAAAGTTGACGGCTGTTCTCTGCCTCGACAATCAATCCCGGGTTTTCCGGGTTTCCGCTGAACAGGGTTTCAACATACCAGGTGTAGCCGCTTCCGTGGACCTTTTCCGAAGCATCGTAGATGATCTTCAAGGGACCTCCGGTTAACCGGGAGATGCCATGGCCGTTCATGCTGAAGGAGAGGATCACCCGTTCCCTCGACACCCGTTCCCATGGAATAAATTCAGCATACTGGTCCCTGCCCAGAACAGTGACGCCTTGGTCAACGGGAGCCCCGGCAATCTCAAACAACTGTTTGACCGAAATTCCGGTAAATTTCACCCGGCCGTCGGCCTTGAAGTTGGGATCAATGGTCTCCATGGTCCTGGCAAAGGGTTTCATGGCATCCATGTCCACCACCACAGCGGAGGTCCCCCTTGATTCCGGCCGGATGATGGTGACGGCAGGCGCGGCAAGAACACAAACTGGCAGCACCACCACGGTAAGGACAACCACCATAACCGCTATTTTTTTCTTAAACCCTTCCTTCATACAAAAGATCCTGATAGACTTAACTGTTTTTTTTTGCTTTTTGTAACCTGAATCCCATCAACAAATCAAGATAAGAGTGAATTACCATGAAATGGATACATGTGAAAGCCTGTTTTCAATCGGACGATATGGAGCTTGCAGAGGCGCTTGTCTCGGAGATTTTTTTTAACCTTGGACTGAAGGGGGTGGTGTGCGAGGTGCCGTTGCCGGAACCGGATGAGGGGTTTGGCAGCAATGCCCTGGCACAGCCCGAAGACTACTCCATCTCGGGCTATTTTCCCGACATCGACTCGTCCCAATCCCTTGTTGCCGCCTTAGACAAGCAGGCGTCCTCCCTTGAAGGCATCAGTGTCACCATCACCACCCAAACCGTTGACGACGAAGATTGGGCGGAATCCTGGAAAGATTTTTTCTTTGTCACAAGAATCACGGACACCATGGTGATCCGACCGGAATGGCGTGAGTTTGACCCGGGACCGGATGACGTTGTCATCGATCTCGATCCAGGCATGGCCTTTGGCACCGGAACCCATGAAACAACGGCCATGTGCCTCGGCCTGGTGGAAGCGTATATGAAGCCCGGGGCATCGTTCCTGGATGTGGGCACGGGATCCGGCATTCTCATGATCGCCGCAGGCAAACTGGGTGCCGGCAGACTCGAGGGACTGGACAACGACGAAGCCGCTGTGATCATCGCCCGGGAAAATATTGAAAAGAACGGAATCTCCCCAACAGAATTCAAGACCGCCTGCACCACCCTTGACCGCTATCCCGACCAAAAATTCGATATTGTGGCGGCCAACATCCTTGCAGAGGTGATCATCGACATCCTGCCCGACATCAAATCCAGGCTGGTCCCGGGGGGCATCGCCATCCTCTCCGGCATCATCAACCTCTGGCACGACAAGGTGGCAGCCGCCCTTGACAGCAACGGATTCACCGTTCTCAAGACCGAAACCCGGGGCGAGTGGGTGGCCATGGCCGTGACGCTATAGAAAGGAAGCCTATCCCGATATCGAAACCAGGGTCGATGCGGGAACGATCTTTATCCTGGACTTCAGCCGTGCCATTTCCGATTTAAGGGTTGCATAGGTGGCCTTGTAGGGATGACCAATGCCGATGGCCGTGCCATGGCGCTTGGCCACCTTGACCAGTTGCTCGAGCTGTTTTTTGATATAAGCGGGTTCCTGGATATTGTCCAGGAACACATCCCTCTGGGCAAACGAGATTTGGAACAGCCGTGCCGATTGCTTGCACAGGGATTTTTTTGAGGTCATGCTGTCGATGAAAAAAAGATTCTTCTGTTTTAAGACAGTGAAAATCTGGTTCATCTGGGGAGAAAGGGAGGTGATCCTCGACCCCATGTGGTTGTTCACCCCCTTGACATGGGGGATGGCGGCAAGGTCACGCCGGAGCTGAGCAAGGAGTTCATCCGGGGTCATGGTGGAGAGAAGGGCCCCGGGCCCGGGATTTACCTTGGGATACTCCATGGGCTCCATGGGAAGATGGAGCATGATCTCAGACCCCCTTGCGTGGAGGGACTCGGCAATGGCCTTTGCATGGGGCGCTCCCGGAAGTATGGACAGGGTTATGTTCCGGTCCAGATCTGCCAGGGCCGCGGAGATTTTTTTATCAAACCCGATGTCGTCGATGATGATGGCCACCCTGGGGGTCATGTCCTTTGGAACGGGCGTGGGCGTGGGTTTCCTCTCGGGTATTGCATGGTGAGCCCTATCGTCGAACACCTCAAACACCGGACGTTTAACCGGATGGATCACTGCATCGGGCTTTTTCGATATCCGCTTCTTGACCGTAACCGGGCTTGTGACGGTGGCCTCCGGGGCAACAGCCCGGGTAATGACCCCCTTTTTTTCGGATTCCTCCCTGGCTATAAAATGATCTGCAACCATAACGCACACCACCACCACACCCACAAGAATCGCGATTCCTGTGGCGATCTTTTTCAGCTCATTGGTGATGGAGACCTTCGGCTTCTTGGGACGCTTCTTTTTTGTCTTTTTTGTCGGCCGTTTTGCAGTTTTTTTTACCGTCTTTGCCGCCTGCTTTTTTTTTGCTGCCATTCCTGTACGAATTAACCTTTATTCAGACCGTTAAAAATTTCATAGCTGACCAGGATATCCAGGGCCCGCTGCACCTGGGAATCATGGTTAAGTCTGTCAAGGCTGATCAGTCCGTGGCCAGTGACTTTCTTCTCTTTATCCTTCTCTTTCCCCGGTTTATCGCCTTCCGGTTCCAGGTGATTTTTCAGGTCCTTTTCCCGGACCATCCGGTCAAAGACGGATTCGGTCCGCTTCTCCTTCTTCTCCTTGATAAGCTCGAACTCGACTTCAATATCCGGCTTGATGCCTTCAGCCTGGATAGACCGGCCGCTGGGGGTGTAGTACCTGGCAATGGTATACTTGAGGCCAAAGCCGTCCTTCAGGGGCTTGACACTCTGGACCGACCCCTTGCCAAAAGAGGTGGTACCGAGAATCAGGGCCCGTTTCTGGTCCTGGAGCGCCCCTGCAACGATCTCAGATGCGCTGGCGCTTCCGCCGTTGATCAGAACCACGATGGGATAATCCCGGACCGTGGTGTTGGCATGGGCCTCAAACACCTCGGTGTGCTGTTCGAGCCGCCCTTTGATCGATACGATGGTTCCCTGGTCCAGGAAGATATCCGACACCTCGCTTGCCTGATTTAAAAGCCCTCCGGGGTTGTTCCTCAGATCCATGATCAATCCCTTGAGGGGAACCTCTCCCGACCCGAGTTTCTCAAGGGCCTTTATCACGTCATCGGCGGTGTTGGCCCTGAAGTTGGTGACCCAGACATAGCCGTATCCGGGTTTAAGACTGGTGCTCCGGACGCTCTCCATGGGAATGATGTCCCGTTTCAAGGTGTACTCCAGGGGATCGGGCTCTCCCTCCCTCACCACGGTCAACACGACCTCGTCCCCCCTGGGGCCCCTCATCTTCTTCACACTCTCCCACAGAGCCATGTCCCGGGTACTGTCACCGTCTATGCCGACGATCACGTCCCCTGCCATGATACCCGCCCGGTAGGCCGGGGTTCCCTCGATGGGAGAGATCACGGTGAGTATCCCGTCCTTCATGGTGATGACGATGCCGATACCACCGAACTCTCCCTTGGTGTCATCCTGGAGCTCGTCAAAGGCCTCGGGGGGCATGAATGTGGAGTGGGGATCGAGGCTTGATACCATCCCCTTGATGGCACTCTGGATCAGCTTCTCGCTGTCCACCTCGTCCACGTAGTTGGACTCGATCTCCTCCAGCACATCGGAAAAGAGTTTGAGTGATTTATATGTGGTTTCGTCCCCTGCCATGGAGCAGCTGTAAAAACCGGCCCCCACGGTTATTACGAGGGCAGATGCAATCACAGGCAACCAAAGCCTGGTTAGTTTTCCGAATCGTTTTCCCATTTTACGCTCCTTTTTTGAGCCATTTCATTGGATCCACGGGTTTCCCATGATGCCGAACCTCAAAATGAAGGCAGGGCCCCTTGATGGATCCGGTGTCACCTGCCAGTGCAATCACCTCGCTGGTATCGACCAGCTCTCCCTTTTTCTTGAAAAACTCCTCAACATGGGCATAGAGGGTGTAAAAGCTGTCTCCATGATTGATGATGATAAGGTTTCCGTATCCCTTGAGCCATTCGGCATAGAGGACCTCTCCCTTGAATACCGAGCGGACAGGCTCTCCCTTGTCCACACTTATATCAATTCCTGTCTGAAATGTGAAGGAGGAGTAATTACTATTCTGGGAAGGACCATACCTTGAGATAATCGTCCCCTCCACCGGCATCTTGAGACGCCCCAGGGACCGGGAAAAGCCCACCTGGTCATCCCCTCCCCTGGGCTCAAGGGTTGCAATCTTGTTTTCAAGCCCCTTGGCTGCCAGCTTCAACGAAGCCACAGCCGCAAGCCCCAACTCTTTTTTTTTCCGTATCTCCTTCAAGATGGCACTTCGCTTCAGGCTCTCCCTTGTTTTCACCCGCATCTGCTCCTTCAAGGTGGCATCGAGGCGTTTTTTCTCAACCTCCAGTGCTTCAAGATCCAGAGAAACCGTTGCCAGGCGTTTCATGTCGTCCATCTGTCGTTCCAGGAGATCCAAATCCGAGGCAAGGATTCTGCCAAGGGCGTTCTGCTGAAGAACAAAATCAAACATGGAATCCGGCATGGAGACAAGCTCCATCCGCCCGATCATCTTCATCCTGTAAAGGGCGTTGAGCCGTGCTGCGACATAGTCTTTGTTTTTTTCGATGGTGCCGGTAAGGCGTTCTTTTTTCCGGCCCACGTCGGCTACCCCCTCCCGGATCGCTTCCAGCTCCCGGGTCAAAGCAGATATCCGTGCGCGCATGCGGTTCAACATCAACTCGATGTCGTTGAGCCCCTCGATAATTGCCGTCTCTTTCTCGGTGAACTCCCGGACCTCGCTTTCCTGAACCGCGATCCGTCGGCGAATGGTTTCAGTCTCCTTTGTCGAAACCGCGGGCTTTTTCTTTACCAAAACTGGGGGCTTTTTCTTTACCGGCCTAGGCGCTAATTCCCATTTAATATACCTGGCCCGGTTTCGGATAAATCCGTTGACGTTTGCCGACCTGATCTCAAGCCAACCGCCCTCGCCGTCCTGGTGATCCATGACACTGACCACATCTCCCTTTTTAAGGGTGCCGGCGACCTTTGCGTCATTGGAGGGTTGGGTCCTGATGTTGAGCTGCCAGGCCGTAACCACGCCCTTGCCGCACGCCCCCTTTTCCAAGGCCAGGCAGGCGCCCACCCCAACAAGAACCATCCAACAGACCAGGAAAATACGGCCTAATATTTTAAGAACTGCTTTAACGATAGATAGCATCCAAGCCAACCTAAAAATGAACTGCCAAGAATTATGATCACCCAATATTTAACAGACAGAAATTGTATGTCAAACAACATATAAGAAGCAACGCTCTCGTCAAGATTAAAAGAGATGGCCAAAAAGGTTATAAGAAGAATCGACAGCCCCACCATCCCGCCCAGGGTTCCCTGGATCAGCCCCTGGATATAGAAGGGGGTGATGATGAACCGGTCCGTGGCCCCCACAAGGCGCATAATTTCCACCTCCTGGCGCCGGGAGTAGAGGGCCAGGCGCACAGTGTTTGCCGTGATAAAGAGGGCGATCATGAAAAAAAGGCTACTCATGGCATAGCCGGTGACCCTGAAAAGATTGAACAGACTGAGGAACCGCCCAAGCCAGCGCTGGCCATACTCCACATCCGCCACCTGGGGCAACTGTTCAACGGCCTTTGCAAAGGCCGTGATCTCATCCCATTCCAGGCCTGAGCGTTTCATCCGTATCTCCAGGGCATGGGGAAGGGGGTTCTCCGCCAGGGTTTCCAGAAAGGCGCTCCTGTTCTTCATCTCCTGCTTGAGCAGTTCCAGGCCCTCCTCCTTGGGAATAAATCGAACATCACCAGTTCCGTCCATGGCCTGAATTTTAGCCGTGAGGCTGGGCAGCATGGAGGGAGTGAAGCCCTCCCCGAGGTAGGCCACGATCCTGAATCCCTGGTTCCAGGAATCGATCACCCGGCTTATGTTTTCAAAAAAAAGAACAAAGGTGGAAACCACAAGGATAGACAGGGCAATGGTCACAATGGTGATGACGTTCAGGAACCGGTTGGAAAGGATATCTAAAACCGCTCGTTTAAAGTAATGAAACATGGTCCCCCGCATTTTTTTAAAGCATTCTGGCAGTTCCCACCAAAGATCCGTCAGCCAGTGAGATGCTTCGTCCCCTGACCGTGCTGCTGATCAGTTGCATGTTGTGGCTTACAATGAGAATGGTTGCCCCCTTGTCATGGTACTGCATGAGAAAATCGAGAACGGCCTGGGCTGCCTCGCTGTCCAGGCTGCCCGTGGGTTCATCCGCCAGGATGATCTTAGGGTTCCCGACAACGGCCCTTGCCACGGCCACCCGCTGCTGTTCGCCACCTGAGAGGGAGAGAGGGAAGGCATTGACCTTGTCCGCCATCCCCGTGGTCTCAAGCACCTGCATGACCCGCTTTTTAATCCGGGCGGGCTTTTCACCGGCAGCCTCAAGAACCAGTGCCACATTGCTGAAGACGGTCCTGTTTGGAATCAGCTTGAAGTCCTGGAAGATCACGCCAATGCTGCGGCGCAAAAACGGAATCCTGTCGTGGGAGATCCTGTCAAGGTTCATGCCGTCCACGATGATCTGGCCCTGGCTGGCTCGGTCCGCAAGATAGATCATCTTCATCAACGTGGACTTTCCAGCCCCCGAAGAGCCCGTAACAAAGATGAACTCCCCAGCATCCACATCCATGGTGATGTTTTTGAGGGCGTAATGTTTGCCAAAACGTTTGGATACGTTAAACAGCCTGATTATCGGATCTCTGCTCTCCATATCATCCTTTGCATAGGTGTTCAGAAGCGGGTCAGGAGCAACGCGTCCCATGTCCCCATCCATATCATAATTGACTCAGCTTGAATTTACTGGTATAAGCCCTTTGTTGTCAAGGAGTGCTGCAAAACAGTTTTCCTTACACAAAGCCTTCACTGAATCCCGCATGCCGGCTTCTTCCTTCA
>JAEINR010000186.1 GCA_016342325.1 Desulfobacterium sp. | reverse complement strand
CCACCCTGGAGACCCGGGACGACATGGAAAAACTCCTGGAGAATCTTATTTCCGGCCACCGCAGAGAATACTATTACAGCCCGGAAAATAATTATTACACATACATTGTTCGCCCCGAAACCGTTCAGGATTTCTCCGGGGATGACTTCAGCGGGTCCAGGTTTCTGTTTTCCCTGGCCGGGGATTATACAGCCACGCCCAAATCCACCCGCAAACGGTACGAATCACTCCTGGATGTTTGCCAAAAATCCGTTACGCCCTATATTGAGGTCTTTAATCTTCCGGAAACAGGTGAAACCCGCCTGATGTTCAACAGCGATTTTGCCTGTCCCCAACTACCTGCCCTGAGAAAATTGATGAACACCCATGGCTATGAACTGATTCGGGCGTATTGGGAACCCTACCGGACGAAATCCAATGTTCCCTCGTCCATCTGCTCCCTCTATATTCAGGGAGAGCTGCCCAGACGCAAGGAAGCGACGCTTCGGGCCGATCTGGGGGCGTTTCTCTGCCTTGGCGTCAACGGTATGGAAAATCTGTACGTCACAGAAAAGCTTACGTTCCAGGAAATGCTCTTTGCCAGTAATGCCGTAGGATTCACCCATCTGTTCATTTTCAAGGAGAGAGAAAATGCCACGGACAGGGAGATCATTGAAGGCCTTGCCACCATGGATCAGAAAGATGTCTTTGCATCACGGGTCCAGAGTTACAACAAATCCACCTATGGTTCGGACCTGATCCTGAAAACGGCAAAATCACACCCGGACCTAATCAAATTCCTTTACAACCTGTTTGGCCAGCGGTTTAACCCTGCCCTTAAAGCAAGGCTGACCCCTAACGCGCTTGGAGAAAAACGCCAGGAGTTCAAAAAGCTGATCTCAACCCGGTTCATGGACTCAAGTCTTGGATACGACATTTTCAATTTCATGTTCAAGATGGTGGATTGCACCCTGAAAACCAATTTCTACACGCCGGAGAAACGCTCCTTTGCCTTCCGCTTCGACAACCGGATCCTGGACCCCATTGTTTTCAGCCAATTTGTCTATGGCATTTTTTATGTCAACGGGCATTATGCCTGCGGCACCCATCTCCGGGCCGGCGACATTGCCCGGGGCGGACTCCGGCTGATCCGCGTCTCCGCTTCCAACCACGCCACCGAGCTGGATAATGCCGTGCTTCTCAACTACGCCCTTGGCCCCAAAACCCAGCGTCTCAAACATAAAGACATCTGCGAAAGCGGTTCAAAGGGCGTTGTGGTGCCCCATTCCCTGTATGCAGACTACAGCGAGGATGCCATTTCAGATTATACCGAAGGCATCATGGACCTGGTACTGGGAGACCCTTCCATCATCGATTATTTCGGAGAGCCGGAAATGGTCTTTTTCGATCCGGACGAAGGAACCGCCCCCTTCATGGATGCGGTCTCATTCAGAGCCAGGGACAGGGGCTACAAGCACTGGCGCACCATCACCACCGGCAAAAGCTTCGGCATTCCCCACGGCACCTATGGCATACTGGACAACAACGACCTGTTCGGCCTTTTCAACCGCGGCAGCAAGGGTGTTGAACTCCAGATCAATGAAAAATCCGTGACAACCACCCAGGATATGGATGACATTTTTGATGCCATCGGCGGCCGAATCGAAACCAGTGGAATGACCACCTCCGGCATCATGAGCTCATTCAGGGCGCTGATCCGTCATTCCGGACACGGGGAAGAGGCGCTCAACCTGATGATGACCGGCGGACCCGACGGTGATCTGGGCGCCAACGTAATCCAATGCTACAAAGGCAAGATCTGCTTGGTTATTGACGGCGGATCCATACTGTTCGACCCCCATGGACTGGACAAGAGAGAACTCATAAAAATCGCTTTCATGCGCCACACCTCTCCCAGGGCCAACTCCCTTGCCTATCCTGCCGAAAAGCTGAGCGCCCAGGGATTCAGGGTCCCCCTTTCAGCCAAAAACATCACCCTTCCGGATGGCACGTTTGTGGAAGAAGGCACCCTGTTCCACAGAAATTTTCTGTACGATCCGGCCAACCGTAAAAGAATCAGCCAGGCCAACATCAGGGCCTTTATCCCCTGCGGCGGATTCAAGGACACGATCCACCACGGCAATGTGAAACAGTTTGTCTCCCTGTTCAAGGACCTTGAATTCATTGTCGAAGGTGCAAACGTATTTTTTGACAACCCATCCAGACGGTATATTGCCACCCACACCGCCATCCGCCAGATCAAGGATTCAACGGCAAACAAGGGGGGTGTGTTCTCCAGTTCCATTGCCGAGGTCCTCACCGCCTTTCTCCTTGGCGACGACTACGAGGAAAAGCTCCTCAACGACACCACCACCCGGTGGGCACTGATCAGGGACATCATGCTCCTGGTGGACGAGTACGCCACAGAGGAAACCGTCATACTCATCCGGCTCCATGAGGCCGACCGGTCCATTCCCCTGTTCGTTCTGTCCGAACAGACCAGCGAACAGATTTTCGCCTTCCAGGCCACCCTTTCTAAACGGATTTCCGAACTCACACACAACCACAAACTGGTGTGGCGGGTTCTGGAACATTATATTCCCGACGTTCTGATCAAACGTCTGGGTAAAAACACCATTTTGGACATCCTGAACTCAGGGGAACTCAAGCCTTACAGAGATGCCATCCTGACCAAAAAAATAGCATCCCTGGCCTTCTATAAATATGGCATCCAGTGGGAGTCATTCCTTGCAGACATTGACTACCGGTTTGAGGTGGCCCTGGCCAGCGCAGTGGACTGATTTTCACTTCCGGGACTGCCGACCCTTCCCGCCGATATTTTTAACAAGAGATCTCTGTCCCCTGTAAATAATCAATTCAAAATCAAGGAAAAGGATTTGTGTGATGCATTTATCATAACTTGACAATTCAATACAAACATGTACAATATTCTGTACAGGAGGCACAAAAAAATGGAAGCGATAACGTATACAGCTGCAAGGCAAAATCTTGCAAAAACAATGGAAAAAGTTTGTAATGACCGAGCCCCGATCATTGTAACACGTAAATCATCAAATTCTGTTGTGATTATGTCACTTGAGGACTATGAATCACTTGAAGAGACAGCCTATCTTTTGCGGTCACCCAAAAACACAAAACGTTTGTTAGAGTCAATCGCCCAACTTGAGAATGGCAAAGGGAATGAAAAGGACCTTCTCGAGTGAAACTCATCTTTTCCGACCATGCTTGGGATGACTATATCTTCTGGCAAAAAACTGACAAAAAAATTCTTCAACGTATCAATACCCTAATTAAAGAGACCCAACGCAATCCATTTGAGGGTATTGGTAAACCCGAACAATTAAAACACGCCCTCTCCGGATATTGGTCCAGAAGAATAACCGAAGAACACAGATTTATTTATAAAATATCTGAAGATGCAATTGAAATTGCACAACTCCGCTACCATTACTGATACTACATACTGACGTCCTTTGTCCAAATGAAATACAAGGCCCAGCACAGACGAACGACGCCAACTCGCCATTTGCAAGGCATCCTGGTTCGCATATTTTCCCCATAACAACATGATCATACATCTGTTTGACGACTTGATTCACCAGCTTGTCCAATGGGCGAAGGACCCCATTTGTGGCGGTATGTTTTAGGGCTGATATGGCAAATCTGGGTAAATATCCGCCTGAAATAGCTGGTGCTTTCATACCCGACCCGGTAGGTGATCTGATCAAAGGTCAAATTCTCTGTTTCCATCATTCGTTTGGCAGCCTCTACCCTGAGCCGGTGAAGGTATTTAAGGGGGGTCTCCCCTGTTGCCGCCTTGAACCGCCGTTCAAGGGTCCGCTTCCCCATACCGATACGGCGGGCCAGTTCTTCGATCGTATCGAGACTGTTGTAGGAGGCCTCCATCAACTCCTGAGCGTTGAGCACCAGGTCATCTTTGTGGGATTTCTGAAAACGGAAAACCGCCCATTCAGACTGATGGCTCCGGTCCATATCACAGAGAAACACTTTTGCGGTTTGCAATGCCACCTCCCGGCCTGCCATTTTTTCAATCAGATAAAGGGAAAGATCAAAACATGCATTTGAGGCACCACAACAATAAAGGTCGACTTCATCGGTGATCAGCCGCTCTGGAATCAGGTTTACCTCAGGATATCTTTGCCTGAATTCATTTACGACCCCCCAGTGGATGGTGGCTGTCTTGTGATTCAAAAGACCTGTTTCAGCTAAAAAAAAAGTACCCGTACACATGGCCGCAATCTGGGCGCCTTTTTTATGGCTCTTTACCGTTTCATGTGGGTAAGTCATCTTTATTACTTAACCTCAACATACGGATTTAATGTCTTGA
>JAEINR010000035.1 GCA_016342325.1 Desulfobacterium sp. | reverse complement strand
ATTACCCGGTATTGGGCAAGTATAGGAGTTATACACTATTTTTGCTTTTTCCGCCGCGTAGCGGCTTCGTCCAACCAGGAGTAACAGGGGGATGACGGGTGTCACCGTTTGAGATATTCCGGCAATGGGTTTCGGTGGTGCCCAAGGCGCCCATGATACCGATGATACCAAAAAAGAGCATCATGAACAGGGCGTTCTGGTAGTCAGGCAGGGAATAGACCCGGGCGTTGTTGACCAACTTGCCGTCCCAACCCGTGTCCAGGACAAAACCGAACAGGGGCTGCATCAGGCTTGTGCCGATGAAAGCCCCTGTATTTACGACACTCACCGCCATACCGGAAAGATGGGGATCGATCACCTCCTTGGCACAGGCAAAGGTGAGCACCAGGGAAGACCCGGAAAAACCGAGCAGAAAAAAGTAGAGGTAGACCATGGACGGGCCGGACCAGGGAAAGGCGATCATGGCACCGAGGACAAGGGTGTAAACAATGGTGCCGCAAACAAGGATGGGTTTGCGCCGGCCCATGCGGTCCGACAACCAGCCAAGGACCAGGGAACCCACGGCAAAGGCCACCAGCATCAGGCTAAGGTAGCGGGCGGCCCACACCCGGTCAAAATAGTACATATCCCGCAGGTAGGGGATGGCCCATAGCCCCATGAAGGCGTAGAGTCCGCCGATCATCCCGAACTGAACCCAGAAGCCGGACCAGAGCCTGGGAACGGTTATAACCCCCATCAACTCCCTGATCCAGTGCTGCTTTCGCCGGGCCATGGATCTGCCTCCCTCCATCTCCCGGATGGAAGGAAATCCAAGGTCCTCGGGCCGGTTCCGGACAAATAAAAATCCGGCACCGGCAAGGACAAGGGAGCCCCCCCCCAGGGTGACAAACACCGTCCGCCACAAAAAGAGATCAAGGAGGGAAGCCAGGGGGCCCGCCGCCAGGACCGACCCCATGTTACCCACAAAGAGCGTCAGCCCGCTCATGATTCCGTAGCGCCGTTCGCTGAACCACATGGCGTTGCTCTTCATGATGCTCACAAACACAACAGACACCCCCAGTCCCACAAGAAGCCTGCCGCAGCTTGCCATTGCAAAGGTCGGGGCCATGCCAAAGAGGATGGAGCCTACCCCGGCCAGGGTGTTGCCCAGGATAATGGCGGTCCGGGTGCCAAGGGTGTCGGCCAGCACCCCGGAAGGGATCTGCATCACGGCATAGACGGCAAAATAGGTGGCGGCAAGATACCCAAGGGTCACCCCGTCGGCATCAAAGGCGGCCATGAGCTCATCTGCCATGGTGCCCGGCGACATGCGGTGAAAATAAACCAGAATATACGACAATACGAGGATGAGAAAGATAAGCCATCGTGTGAATTCAAAACGCCTGGACGAAAACGGGGTCATGCAACGGTCTCCTGCTTGGTTTTATAGGTCTCGCATATGAATTGATATCATTTCTTACTAACAAAGGAAAAGCGAGTACCCGCCCAAGTGCGAACATCCATAACTGTACCTGCCTCCACCTTTGGGGGTATCAAATATCATATCACCCTCCCAGGATCAACCGCCACACAAACAACAGCCCTATAGATGTTTGCACTCCAACGGATACCGGATCACCCATTGTAATAAGAAATGGGATCGGTTCATGGGCGAGAAGCTATAATTGCTATCCCCGGGATCCGAGCCGGAGGCCGCCGTGGATGAAGAACGTATCCCCGGCCAGGGCCTCATTTCGATAGATCTCCCCCACCAGGGAGGAAACCTCTTCCGGTTCGATGAGCCGTTTGATGGGAACATTGCTGAGTATCTTGTCAAGGGCCTTCTGGTTCATATCCTTGACCATGGGGGTGCCCACATATCCGGGAGCAATGGCAACACACCGGATGCGATGGGCAAGATTCCGGCGGAAGAACTCCGCCGTGATCACCTTGGGCATCACAGACATGGCAGCCTTGGTGGAGGAGTAGTTGATCTGGCCGGCCGTACCAAGGGAGCCCGTGGACGAGACAAGGCAGATCAGGCCCTTGCAGTTGTTGTTGATCATCCGCTCCGAGCACTCCCGGACGGTGAGAAACACCCCGGTGAGGTTGATGTCGACCACCTTTTGGAACGCCCCAAGGGACATCTTTTTCACAACCTTTCCCGTGTCCCGGTCCGGGGCCACCATGAGTCCGTCCATGATGATTCCGGCAAAGGGAGCCACAAGGTTGATCTTTCCAAAGGTGTTAATGGCCGTGTCCGCCAGCGCAGCACAGTCGTTTTCATCCGTTACATTGCACTCAACCGTGAGAACATCCCCCTTGAGCTGATGTTTCGCGTTTTCAAGGGCCTCGGTCTGAATGTCGGCCAGGACCACCTTTCCCCCCCGGGCGATCCAGTACTCTGCAAGGGCATACCCGATGCCGCCGCTGCCGCCTGTGATCACCGCCACACTATCCTTAATTTCCAACATGGTATCGTCTCCTATATGTTATGGGATTGAACAGCAAATATCGAACCATGGACATCATCCGTTAATCATCCGCATAGGTTGGCACCATCCCTCCGTCAAAGAGAAGGTCACCACCCACGAGATAGTTTGCAAACCGCGAAAAACCAAACACAAATAGATTGGCCACCTCAATGGGGGCCATCATCTCTTTTTTCCGTGAAAACCCCATCATCACATCGGTCACCACCTGCTCCTGGGTGATCCCCAGTTGTTGTGCCTGGGCCGGGATCTGCTTTAACGCAAGGCCGGTCTTGACAAAGCCCGTGCTCACGGAAAACCCTCTGATCCGGCCTTTTCCTTCGGCCGATATGGATTGGGTCAGCCCACGAAGCCCGAACTTGGCAACGTTATAGGAGACTTTGTTAAGGGTGCAGATGTGGGCATGGACCGAGGCCATGTTCCCGATAACCCCGGTGCCGTCGCTGCTGTTTTTCATGTGGGGCATGGTGAGCTTGGACATATAGAGGGGGGCACGGACCATGAGCCGTTGCATGTAGTCATATTTTTCCATGGGAAAATTTTCAATGGAATCAATGTGCTGAATCCCGGCAATGTTGGCCAGATACTTGACGCTTCCCATGGTGGCCGCCTCGGCCACGACCGCGTCCATATCACTGTCCCGGGTGAGATCCGCCCTGATAAACCGCATCTTTCCCCCCATGTCCCCAACCATCTTCCGGGTCATCTCTCCATTTTCTTCGCTGATATCAACCCCCACCACCGTGAGATCGTTTGCAGCCACAGCAATGGCCGTTGCCCTTCCGATCCCGCTTCCCGCACCGGTTACGATACAAACGTTACCGGGATTGAAGTTATCGTCAGTCACAAAATGGATCTCCTGTTTTTTTATTTCAGGCTCCCTGATTTCCATTTCAAACCTCCTTAGTTACATGTTGTTTTAAACGGTCCATATCTGCAAACTATCAATTAACAAGCATGGATGGCAGCCACAGGACCGCCTCCGGGAAAACAGCGCACAGGATAAGTCCCAGGAGCATCAAGAGAACAAAGGGCACGATACCGCGATAGATGTCCATGAGGGTCACCTCCTGGGGAGCCACCCCCTTGATATAAAAGAGTGCATATCCAAAAGGCGGGGTAAGAAACGAGGCCTGGAGATTCACCGCGATCATCACCACAAACCAGACAGGATCAAACCCCAGCTCTTTGGCAATGGGCAGGAACAGGGGAAAGCAGATCAAAACAATTCCAATCCAGTCAATGAACATTCCCAGGATAAAGACAATGGCCATCATCACCCAGAAGATGCCCCATTTCCCAAAGCCCAGGCCCAGCACAAATCCGGTCACGACCTCTCCGCCGCCAATGCCGAGAAAGACACCCGTAAAGCAGGTGGCGCCGCATAAAAGGAAAATGACCATTGTATTTATTCTAGCGGTGTTTAAGGCGGCTTTTTTCAAGATGGCCCAGGAAAACTTTCCATAGGCGATCACCATTAAAAAAGCAAGGAACGCGCCCACACCCGAGGCTTCCGTGGGTGTGGCAATGCCCGTAAATATGCTGCCGAGAACCCCCAGTACAAGAATCATCGGCGGCACCAGGGACTTCATCACCATCATAAAGATCTGGGTATAGGTGACCCCGGCAAGCTCTTCCTTGCTTATGGCAGGCCCAAGCTCCGGATTTATGAAGCAGCGGATAAGGATATAGACCAGATAAAGAACGGAGAGGATCACACCGGGAAAAACAGCGCCGGCAAACAATTTACCAACGGATATGGTTGCCTGGTTTGCCATGACAACCAGCATGATGCTGGGAGGGATCAGGATGCCAAGGGTGCCGGACGCCGAGATAGCGCCGCAGCTCAGCTCTTTTTGATAACCGTATTGCAACATCATGGGCAGGGCCAAAAGTCCCATTGTCACCACCGATGCCCCCACAATCCCGGTACAGGCGGCAAACAGGGTCGACACGATCACCACGGTCAAGCCGATGCCGCCGGGCATGGGTCCCAGAAGATAGCGCATGGCCTTGAAAAGCCCCCCTGCAACCCCGGACGAATCCAACAGCTGGGCCATGAAGACAAACAAGGGGATGGCCAGGAGCACATAGTTATCCATCACGCCCCAGATGCGATTCATAAACAGGTAAAAGATGGAGGGGCCCCAGCCGAGCAACCCGAAAACAACGGCAAGACCGCCAAGCACGAACGCAAGGGGATGGCCCATGAACAGACCCACCAAAAGGCCGGAGAACATCAGTATCGTCAGCAATTCAGGGCTAATATCAATCATATTTCCAATCCTTGATTATAAAGACTTTTTTTATCACTTCACTGATTCCCTGGAGCGTAAGCAGAATAAAGGTGATGACGAGGATTGTCTTAATGGGATAGAGGGGAGGCGCAAAAACACTCCAGGTGTGCTCCAGCATCTGCCATGAGGTTTTGGCAAAAATAAATCCCTGCCAGACACAGATGATACAGAATGGAAAAAAGAAGATCACATACCCGAGGATCTCCATGAACGCTTTTTTTTTGGGACTTAATAATTGTGTGAAGATATCAACGGAAACATGGGAATGATGAAGCAGCCCATAGCCTGCAACCGTCATAAAATGCACCGCATAAATCTGTTTCAGGACCTCAAAACTCCAGATGGTGGGCGCACCAAAGCATCTCCGCAGTATCACCTCCATCACGGTAAGAAGCACAAGGGGAACTATCAGCCAGCACAGCACACGACCGATCCAGTCGTTGATGGCATCGAAGAGTTTGCCTGTTCTCAATAGGAATTTCATCACAAGGCCTCCATCCATGGCAAAGGGAAATTACAAAAGTAACGTTTCCCTTTGTAATTCCCTTGCCCATGGGAAGAATCACATTATCATTAATCCAGGTTAGGATAGGTTTTGGGATTGTAACCAAATCCAAAAGGCCCTTCCATTTCACGCCATTTCGCAAACTTCTTTCTGAACTCTATCTGGGACTGGATCGATTTTTTAAACAGGGGTTCTTTTTTGGCGATCTCTTCGGTATGCTTGTTAATAAGGGTCTGAACCCTGTCAAGGTCCTCGGCAGGGTAGCTGTTGATTTCAATGCCCTTATCAACAAATTTATCCGTATATTCAATCACATCATAATACTGCTTGCTCAAAAACTCCAGGGTGGCCACCTTGGCGGCATACCGAATGGTCTGCTGGAGCTCGGGATCCAGCGCTTCCCACGCTTTTTTATTGATCATCACGCCCATGACGGAGGCTGGCTGATGCCAGCCCGGCACCGCCCAGAATTTGGTGACTTCCCCAAATCCCATGCCCCAGTCCGATGAAGGGCTGCTGAACTCACAGGCATCAATGGTACCCTTTTGCATGGCCTGGTAGATCTCCTGGCCGGCCATGGCCACCTGGGCCGCTTCAAGATCCTTTAAAAGATGGCCCTGGGTCTTGCCGGACATCCTTATCTTCATTCCCTTAAGGTCGTCCAGGCGCTTGATGGGTTTATTGCTTCTAATGCCGCACTCCATGGGAGTTATGCCGGTAACAAGATAGTGCATCCCAAATTTCCCATAGGCTTCCTGATAGATATCCAGGCCGTTTGCACTGTAAATCCACAACAGGTAATCCATGGGGGTCAACCCCATGGGATAGGATCCCAGGGAATCAAACACCCTGTCCTTTCCCGCCCAGTAGTTGGGCCAGTCCCCGGAGGCCTGGATCGTGCCCTTGCTCACGGCATCGAACACCTCATAGGACGGCATCAAGGTTCCGCCTGAAAAAAACTGAATCTTCAATTTGCCTTTACACAGATGGTTGACCGCTTTCACAAAGGCCTGATCCGCTTCAATCAGTGAAATCGACGGTGGCCAGGTAGAGGTCATCCGCCATCTGATCACCTTTGCATTTGCCGTGACAGAAAAAGAGATACCAACCACAAGAGCCAAGATGAACAGCAATCCATTTCGTTTCATTCCAAAGCCTCCATTTTTAAGTTAACAACAAGTGAACATGGCTTGCAGGTTCGGATCACCCCCTGGAGAGGGGCAAGCAGAACCACGGTTTTAGATATGAACAAGGCAATGTCGCGCCGTCGCGCCGAAGCCTGAACGTGTAGTCGTTTTACTACACCTCCCCTTATTCTAGGCCGGGAGGATGTTGTACTTTTTGAGTTTCCTGTAAAGCATGGATCGGTGGATACCAAGATTCCGGGCATGGATGGTATCCCCATCCAGATTGGCAACGGCTCTTTGGATTATATTGGCAAGTTCCCTGATGTTGCCGGGCCAGTGATAACCGGACAAGGATTTCCCCGCTTTTTTACCGAGCTTTATATCGAGTTTATTGGTCTGCCCAGCGATTTTTGCAAGAAGGGCATCGGACAAAAGCAAAATATCACTATTTCTCTCTCGCAATGGGGGAACATGGAGGGGAATCACATTGAGCCTGTAGAAGAGATCGCTTCTAAAGGTTTTTTCGTGCATCATGGTTTCAAGGTTTCTATTGGTGGCTGCGATGACCCGGACATCGTCGAACATCACCCGGCCAAACACGGCAATCACCCGACCTGCTTTTCTTACAGGAATTCCCTCCACAACGATATTCACCCCCCTGAGCCGCTGGATCTGATTGAGCTCAGCCCGGCCCGTCTTCCCCACGATATGCATCCTGCTGTTCTCAATGACCGCTGAGCAATGCTTGCCGATCTGCTCGTCGGGATCGAGATTGAGGAACCTGCCGTAGGAACGGTTCAGGTAGGTGATATAACCGCTTGGGTCCGTTATGATGATGCCGTTCTGAATACTGTCGAAGATCTGAAGATAGAGCTCGACCTGATCTTTAAGAACAGTAATCTGATCCAAAACGACCTCGGTCTGTTTTTTCTCAGTCATCGCACGCGTCACTGTATCATTTCGTCAGGATAATGGTTAATGAGTTGCTACATTCTCCTTAACCATTATCCTGACGAAAAATCAAGAAAAAACTCTTACCCGCTTTATTGAACAAAGAACAATCCAGCTATTCACTATAATTTACACGAAAAACAAAAAGAAACGATTAAGATTTACCCACCGTCATTATTCCATCTGCGATGGAACTGTTGAAATATTCCTGCAATGGGTTTCGGTGATGCCCACGGCCCCCACCACCCCGATGATACCGAAAAAAAGCATCATGACCAGGGCGTTCCGGTAGTCGGACGGGGCGTAGACCCGGGCGTTGTTGACCAGGCTGCCGTCCCACCCCCTGTCCAGGACAAACCCGAACAAAGGCTGCATCAGGCTTGTACCGATGAAAGCCCCGGTATTTACGACGCTCACCGCCATACCGGAAAGATGGGGATTGATGATCTCCTTGGCACAGGCAAAGGTGAGCACCAGGGACGATCCGGAAAAACCGAGCATAAAAAACCAGAGGTAGATCACCGGCCGGGGGGACCAGGGAAAGGCGATCATGGCCCCCCAGACAAGGGTGTAGACAATGGCACCCCAGACAAGGATGGGTTTACGCCGTCCCATGCGATCCGACAACCCGCCAAGCACCAGGGAGCCCAGGGCAAAGGCGACCAGCATCAAGGTGAGAAACCGGGCGGCCTCCCCCCGGTCCAGGCTGTACATGTCCCGGAGATAGGGGATGGCCCAGAGTCCCATGAAGGCGTAGAGGCCGCCGATCATCCCGAACTGGACTCCGAATCCGGGCCAAAGCCTGGGAACGGTAACCACCCCCACAAGATCCCTGATCCAGTGCTGTTCGCTTTTGGCCATGGGAGGATTCCCCTCCATCTCCCGGATGGAGGGAAACCCCAGATCTTCGGGCCGATTCCGGACAAAGAGAACGCCGGCTGCGGCAAGGCAGAGGGACACCCCTCCCATGGTGATAAAAACGGTTCGCCACAACATAAGATCAAGGATGGCCGCCAGGGGACCTGCGGCCAGCACGGACCCCATGTTCCCCACGAAGAGCGTCAGGCCGGCCATGACCCCGTAACGCCGCTCACTGAACCACATGGCGTTGCTTTTCATGATGCTCACAAACACAACCGAAACCCCCAGCCCCACCATAAGCCTGCCACAGCTTGCAATTGAAAACGAGGTCGCAAGGCCGAAAAGGATGGAGCCGACGCCTGCCAGGGTGTTGCCGAGGATGATGGCACTCCGGGTGCCAAGGGTGTCGGCCAGCACGCCGGAAGGGATCTGCATCATGGCATAAACAACAAAGTAGGTGGCAGCAAGGGACCCGAGAGTAACCCCGTCGGCATCAAAGGCGGCCATGAGCTCATCGGCCATGATGCCCGGAGACATGCGATGGAAATAAACCAGGATGTACGACAGTACCAATATGATAAAAATGAGCCATCTGGTGAACTCAAAACGCCTGGATGAAAACGCGGTCATGGAGCGATCTCCTGTGGGTTTGAAACTATTTTTTCAATTGCGTTCAACAACCATTGCCATGCCCATGCCCCCGCCGATGCACATGGTGAACAAGCCTGTGGAATACCCCTTTCGCTTCATCTGTTGCATACCAGTCACCATCTGCCGGGCGCCGGTGCAGCCGATGGGGTGGCCAAGGGAGATGCCGGATCCAAGCGCGTTGGGCTTGTCCGTTTCAATGCCAAGCTCCCGCATACAGCCGATGGCCTGGGAGGCAAAGGCCTCGTTGAGCTCAATCATATCCATGTCATCAATGGTCATGTTGGTGGCCGCAAGCACCCGTTTCACCGCAGGCACCGGACCCAGCCCCATGTAGGCCGGATCAAGCCCGCCTGCGGCAAAGCCCTTGATCGTCACAATGGGTTCAAGCCCAAGGTCTCTGGCCCGGTCCCGACTCATCATGAGCACGGCTGCAGCCGCATCATTGAGTCCTGAGGCATTTCCCGCAGTGACCGTACCCTCCTTCTTAAACACAGGCCTCAGCTTTCCCATCTTTTCCACCGTGGTATCCATGGGCCGCTCGTCGGTATCAAAAATCACGTCCCCCCGCCTGGAAGAAATGGTGACAGGCACGATCTCCTCCTGGAACAGCCCCTCTTGGATGGCCCGTCTTGCGCGTTGGTGGCTCAGCACCCCAAGCTCATCCTGCTCCCTGCGGCCGATGCCGTAGAGGTGTGCAATATTTTCCGCGGTAACGCCCATGTGATACCCGTAAAAGATTTCATAGAGCCCGTCAAACACCATGAGATCCCGGACCTCCCCCGTGCCGGTTAGCTCCATCCGGTGGCCCCACCGGGCCTTGGGAAGGGCCATGGGCGCCATGCTCATGCTCTCCTGGCCCCCTGCAACGATCACATCGGCCTGGCCCGCCATGATCGAGGCCGCCCCCATGGCAATGGCCTTGAGGCCGGAGCCGCAGATCTTGTTCACGGTCACAGCCGGGGTCTCCTTTGGCACACCCGCCCGAATCATGGCCTGGCGCGCCGGGTTCTGGCCCTGGCCTGCCTGGAGCACATTTCCCATGATCACCTCGTCGATATACAGGGACGGCGATGCATCAGGCCACGCCGCCAGGGGGGCCTCGATGCCAAGCTGCTCCTGACCCTTCAGCTTTTCCGGCCCAAGGGCGCCGACCCTTCCATCAATACCGGGCCTGACCCCTGCCCGTTGAATGGCCTCCTTGATGACGAGTGCCCCAAGGTCCCTTGCAGACACTGTTTTTAACCCGCCTCCAAAGGCGCCGATGGCTGTCCTGGCGCCGCTTACGATCACTGCCTCTTTCATAGTCCGTTCTCCCTTGTAATGGGGTGTTATCCCCTTGATCCGAGCCTCAGTCCGCCATGGATGAAATAGGTATCCCCTGCCAGCGCCTCGTTCCGATAAATCTCTCCCACCAGGGAGACCACCTCTTCCGGGTCGATGAGCCTTTTTATGGGGACATCGGAGAGGATCTTATCCAAGGCCTTCTGGCTCATGTCCTTGACCATGGGGGTTCCCACATAGCCGGGCGCCACTGCGGCACAGCGGATACGGTCGGACAGGCCCCGGCGAAAGAATTCAGCGGTGATGACCTTTGGCATAACCGACATGGCAGCCTTTGTGGAAGCGTAATTGATCTGGCCCGCAGTGCCAAGGGACCCCGTGGAAGAAATGAGACAGATGAGCCCCTTGCAGTTGTTATTGATCATCCGCTCCGAGCATTCACGAACAGTGAGAAACACCCCGGTGAGATTGATGTCCACAACCTTTTGAAAGGTCCCAAGGGACATCTTTTTGACCACCTTGCCCGTGTCCCGGTCCGGGGACACCATGAGTCCGTCCATGATGATGCCGGCAAAGGGAGCCACCAGGTTAATTTTACCAAAGGTTCCAATGGCGGTGTCCGCCAGCATGGCACAGTCGTTTTCATCCGTGACATTACACTCAACGGCCAGAACATCCCCGGTCAGCCGTTGTTTTGCTTCTTCAAGGGCGTCTTTTGCGATGTCGGCCAGCACCACCTTGCCCCCCCGGGATGTCCAGTACTCTGCAAGGGCAAAGCCGATGCCGCCGCTGCCGCCGGTTATCACAGCGACACTATTCTTAATTTCCAACATGATATCGTCTCCTTATCTGGTTATGGTTTCCGGATTCAACCGCATTCTGCCGTTGACCCCATTGCAAATAGCGAACCATTACTTTCCCATAAGAGTAAAAAATCATTGATGAGAGAATTACCGCCATGGAACAACGGCGTTACCCCCCATGGCATGGAACTTGAAAGGTTTGCCCCATATTGTCGATAGTGTTTATCCACGAAGACCCATCACCAGAGAAAGGAGTAGTATTATCATGGCGCAAACCAATGTCACCAAAGGAAAGATTGTTTCGGCGCAAGAAGCCGTTAACCAGATCCAGGATGGAGCCACCATCGCCTTTGGCGGATTCGTTGCAACGGGGATTCCCGAGGAGATTTTCGAGGCCATTGAAACGGCCTTTGTCAATGAAAACCGCCCCCGGGATCTCACCATCATGTATGCGGCGGGACAGGGGGACAGCGACAAGCGGGGGCTCAACCACTTCGGCCATGAAGGCCTGGTGAAACGGGTGATCGGCGGCCATTGGGGCCTTGCCCCCAACCTTGCAAAGCTTGCCATGGAAAACAAGGTGATCGGCTACAATCTTCCCCAGGGAATCATCTCCCACATGTACCGGGACATCGCGGCCCACAAACCCCGAACCGTCAGCCATGTGGGCCTGGGCACCTTTGTGGATCCAAGGGATGCCGGGGGGAAAATCAACGACATCACCACCGAGGAGATCGTTGAACTGGTGGAGATCGACGGGAAGGAGTACCTTTCCTATAAAACCCTTCCCATCAATGTCGGCATTCTCAGGGGAACCACGGCCGATGAAAACGGCAACATCAGCTGCGAAAAAGAGGCCCTGACCCTGGAATCCCTTGAAATTGCCACGGCCGCCCACAATTCCGGGGGCATCGTCATTGTCGCCGTGGAACGGATCGCCCAGAGCGGCACATTGAATCCCAAACAGGTCAAAATTCCGGGGGTACTGGTGGATTATGTGGTGGTCTCAAAACCGGAGAACCACTGGCAGACCTTTGCCGTGGAGTACAACCCCTCCTTTAGCGGTGAAGTCAGGGTGCCCATGAATACCCTCTCCCCCATGGAGATGACCGAACGAAAAATCGTGGCCCGACGGGCCGCATTTGAGCTCCAACAAGGCGACATCGTCAACCTTGGCATCGGCATGGCCGAGGGGGTGGCGCCGGTGGCCTTTGAAGAGCGGCTGCTTGAGCGCATCACCCTCACGGCAGAACCCGGCGTGATCGGCGGACTTCCTGCAGGGGGGCTCAACTTTGGTACGGCCACCAACACCCAGGCCATCATCGGCCAGCCCGCCCAGTTTGATTTCTACCATGGCGGCGGCCTGGATATCGCCTTTCTCGGCCTTGCCCAGGCAGACAGCCTGGGCAATCTCAATGTGAGTAAATTCGGACCCAGGCTTGCCGGAGCCGGCGGCTTCATCGACATCACCCAGAACGCAAAACGGGTGATCTTCATGGGCACCTTTACCACAGGGGGATTAAAGGTCTCCATCAACCAGGGACGACTTTCCATTGACCAGGAAGGAAAATTCATCAAATTCCTGACCCATGTGGAGCATGTCACCTTCAGTGGGAAATATGCCCGAAAAAACGGCCAAAAGGTGCTCTACATCACGGAACGATGCGTTTTCGAACTCACCCAGCAGGGAATGGAACTCATTGAAGTTGCCCCGGGAATAGATATTGAAACCGATATCCTTGCCCACATGGAGTTTAAGCCGACCATGGAGACCCCGCCCCGCTTAATGGACCCAAGGATCTTCCAGCTCGAACCCATGGAAATCCGCCACGACCACCCGTATCAGACCGCTTGAGCATAACCCGACCATTTGATCCGCCCTTTGGGAGTTCCCCCCTTTAATGCCGGGCCGGCAGATTTTTACTGCCGGCCTGGCCGCCCCCCCGGACTTTTTCTCCACGGTTTATTGACAACATTCATAATTACGAAGCATACAAGGTGTAGCAGAAACAATACATGGACAGCATCCGGAGACAACCCAATGTATCTGTTTTACTACAGTGTTTTCCTAGGACTTTTCCCATGCATCGCCAAGCCATTTATACCTGGTTCGTCAAAAACAGTCATCCTTCCCCACCGTTTATCCGGCCATTGCCTATCCCACCCGGTCAAGATGTAGAAAAACAGATACAGATAGGAATGCCATGGGGACATGCACCAGAGAGAACACGTATTTCTTTTTGCTATATCTGCGGCTCCGGTTCAAGGGGAATGCCGTATTTTTCCATTTTTTTATAAAGAAGGGTCCTGTGAATTCCCAATATGTCTGACGCCCGGGTCTTGTTGTAGCCGACCTTGGCAAGGGCCCTGGTAATGACGTCTATTTCAGCCCGCACCTGGGCCTGCTTCAATGTGGACAGCGGATTTTTCGGTCGTCTGGCCTTAATTTTCTGCAAATAGAACGGCAGATCCTCAAGCCTGATCCCATCGCCCTCCATTGACGAGATAATTCTCTCAAGGACGTTGGTAAGCTCCCTGACGTTTCCCGGCCAGTCATAGTTTTCCAGCACCCGTTCCGCCTCTTTGGACACCTCAATATTATCAAAGGAGACGTCATAGGCCATGTTCTTAAGCAAATGGCCGGCAAGGGGAAGAATATCATCCCTGCGCTCCCTCAAGGGCGGAATATGAAGGGAGATCACGTTCAGTCGGTAAAAAAGATCCCGCCGGAATTCCCCCTTTTTCATCATCTCCTCAAGATCCCGGTTGGTTGCGGCAATAAGCCTGAAATCCGATCGGATAATCCGGTTCCCCCCCACCCGTTCAAACTCTTTCTCCTCAAGCACCCGTAGCAGCTTGGGCTGCATTTCAAGGGGAAGCTCCCCAATCTCATCCAAAAAGATCGATCCCCGGTCAGCAAGCTCAAACTTCCCCGGTTTCCCCCCGGGCTTGGCCCCGGTAAACGCGCCTTTCTCATAGCCGAACAGCTCTGATTCAAGCAACTGGGCCGGAATGGCGGCACAGTTGATGCGCACAAAGGGATGCAATTTACGGGGGCTTGCATGGTGAATGGCCTGGGCAAACAGCTCCTTGCCCGTTCCCGACTCTCCGGTGATCAGCACGGAAAATTTGTTTGATGTGGCCTTGAGCGCCTCCTTTTTAAGCCCTTGTACGACCCGGCTCTCGCCAATGATACTCGCCATGGTATACCGGGTGGACCGCAGGTTGATGAGTTCCTGTTCGTAGAGCTTGACCTTGGACTCAAGCTGGGAAAGTTTTGAGGCAAGCTTTTTGATATCCTTGACATTTTTGAAGATGATCTGGCCATAGACGGCAACGATCTTGCCCTTTTCCCGGATGGGTATCCGCTGGACAATCATCTCCTGGCCCTTGATCTGGTGGGTACGGTTTATCTCAGGAATACCGGTCTTTGCAACGATGTGAAGCCGTGAGTTTTCAACGATTTCCGTGCAGTGCTTCCCAATGACGGATCCCTCTGGGAGATCCAGGAACTTATAGTAATGGCGATTAAAATGGGTGATCAAACCGTCAGCATCGATGACCATGACACCGTCGTGGATGCTGTCAAGGATTCGGCCGAATACGTCCAGGCGATGGGTCATCTCCTTTACCCCGGGTTTTAACGCTGTCCCTTTACCTTGTACGACTTTTCTCTTTTTTTTGACCAACTCCCCGGTTCCGTCCATCCCCATCCCCCTGTACCATTTTGTCTACATGTTGACTTTTTACTACACTTTCTCATCCTAAAACCAATGGTTCTTTCGTGATTGGTTACACCAAAACGTAAACAGCGTTCTTTCAATCATACTTTTTCCCTTCAATTAAGGGGTTTGACGCTATAGAACTGATATTCAACCCGGTTTGGCATTGATGTTGCTTCAGCAATTACTCGCAAGCAATGATTAACAGGAAATAACAGGGAATCGATTAAATGGAAAGAAAAATAATGGAAGTTGCGCCTGGGATCGAGAAGCAGGAAATACTCTTCATTAATGATGATTCCTTTAACCCGGATAATGTCTGCATCGTCACGGGGTCGGCATCCGGGGCCGGCAGGGCGATCACCATTGCGGCCGCGGCCAACAACCTCATGACCGTCGGCATTGATATGGACGAAGCCGGAGGGAAAGAGACCCAGAGAATCGCAAGGGAGATGGGCGGTCAGACCATATTCATCAAGGTTGACTATTGCAGCGACCAACAACTCGAATTTGCGGTGAACGAGGCGGCCAAGATGGGTGCCATCCGATACCTTGCCAACATCACCCCCATGCCCGAGCCCCACGGTTCCGAAATAATGTCCCTGAAAGAGTACGACTACAAATACAAGTTGATGATGCGGATGCCCTTTTTCCTGAGCCGGCGGATCCTTCGCCATATGATGACCCAGCATGACAAAACCGCCGTCATCGGCAACATCCAATGGAAACTCCCAGCCCCGGAAACCCTTCAGTTACCGGGCAGTCCGGGGATCGTGACCTTCGGCACCCGGGCGCACACCAACATCCGCGACTTTACCATAACAAGTAATTACAGCCTGTTTAACCCGGCATCGGACGAAACCTGTGGTTCAAACAACGCTGATAACCCCCTTAACAGAGAATCTTCACATCAATGCCTGCCGGGGAGGAGCAGGCACCACTATCTGGACATTGCAAACATGTTTATCTTTGGATTTTCCAGGTTTGCAGTCAATTTCAAGGGAGGAGAGCTATGATCAGACCGGGGGATTGGGGCAATTGCCCACCCGTCCCGGACTGTTGATCGTCAATGCTTTAGAAATAACAACACACAAAAAGGAAAAAATCATGAACAAGAAAAGAACACTGATTCGATTTTTGATTGGTTTGGTTGTATTGTCTTTCGTTGTTGTATCGACCTCGGGTTCAGCCTTTGCTAAAAAGCAGAAACCGATTCTTCTCAAGGTACCGAGCACCTATGCCTCAGCCCTTCCGGGCCTTGGCACCACCACCACCTGGGTGGCAGAACGGCTTCACATCGTAAGCAACGGCTCCCTGAAGATGAAGGTGTATGAACCGGGCAAACTCATTGCTCCCTTTGAAATCCTCGATGCCGTCTCCAACGGTAAGGTAAACGCCGGCTACAGCATCTCCGGATACTGGGAAGGCAAAATGCCGGGATCCTCTATTTTTTCCACCGTACCCTTTGGTCCTGAAGCCGGTGAGTTCCTGGCCTGGATGTACTACGGCAACGGCAGGAAACTCTACCAGGAGATGTACGACAAGGGCGGTTACAATGTCCATGTGATTCCCTGCGGTATCATCGCACCTGAAACCGGCGGCTGGTTCAAAAAACCCATCGACACCCTGGAAGATATCAACGGACTCAAGATCCGCTACTACGGCCTGGGCGGCAAGGTGCTCCAGAAACTCGGCGCCTCGGTCAGCCTGATCCCCGGCGGCGAGATCTTCCCCGCCCTTGAGAAGAACGCCATCGAGGGAACCGAATTCTCCATGCCCGCCATCGACACTAAACTTGGGTTCTACAAAATCGCAAAATACAACTACTTTCCCGGATGGCACCAGCAAGCCACCTTTTTTGAGCTCCTGATCAACAAGGACACCTGGAACAGCATGAGCGAAAGCCAGCAGATGATCCTCGAGGTGATCTGCAAGGCCGCCACCTGCGATGCCTTTGCCTACACCGAGTCCCTCCAGGCCAAGGTCATGAAGGAAAATGCCGAAAAACACGGTGTCAATAACGAGTACTACAACAAGGAACTTCTCAAGGCATTTAAACAGGCATGGCTCGAGGTGGCCGACGAACTGTCGACAACAAGCCCTATGTTCAAGGAAGCCTGGGACGATCTGTCGGCCTTCCGCAAGACCTATGATCTCTGGGAAGACTACGCCTTCCTCCCCAGGGGCCTGAACAAATAACACTTCCCGGGCACGGGGGGAGCCCCTTCCGTGCCTGCTGATTTAATCGCTGTTTTATTTGTAACTTTTGAATGTAAGGACAATCAACATGACGTCTGAAAAACACGAGGTTCCGAACCGATTCTGCGACACCGTGGACAGGGCCATTCTCGGTATCGGCCATGTTATCATGTGGGGCAGCATTCTCCTGATTGCGGCCATCATTATCCAAGTGGTCCTGCGCTACGGTTTTGGCAAGGGAATGGTAACACTTGAAGAACTGCAATGGCATCTTTACGGAATCGGGATCATGTTCGGAGCCTCCTATGCCCAGGTCAAGGACTCCCACATCCGGGTCGATATCATCCACACACGGCTCTCCCCGACCTGGCAAAAACGATGGGATCTCTTTGGCATCATCTTTCTCCTGCTTCCGTTTCTCATCGTCATCTTTCACCAGAGTTTAGGCTTTGTCCACGAATCCTGGCGGGTAAGCGAAAGCTCCGTGGCCCCCCTGGGCCTGCCCTGCCGCTGGGCCATCAAAGGGGTGCTCCCGGTCTCCTTCGGACTACTCATCGCCGCAACCGTATCCCGTGCCGTTCGCATCTGGATCTCACTGAGGAAAGGATAGGTTATGGAAATCAATAATTATTTTGTCATTGCAATGTTCTTGACCTTTGTGGGGTTTTTGTTCACCGGTTTTCCCGTGGCCTGGGTGCTGGGCGGTGTTGCCGTTCTCTACACCTTCATCGCCACGATTTCAGACACTTTTTTCAATACCATGATCGGCCTCGACTACGTCACCCTCGGCATGGCGGTCAACCGGATCTACAAATACATGGACAACTGGGTGCTGGTGGCCCTGCCCATGTTCATCTTCATGGGGCTGATGCTGGACCATTCCGGCCTTGCCGAAAAAATGATGCGCTCCATGCAGGAACTGTTCGGGAAGGTCCACGGCGGCCTTGCCGTTACCGTGACCCTCATCGGCATCATCCTGGCCGCATCCACCGGCATCATCGGTGCCTCGGTGGTGCTCCTGGGGCTTCTCTCCCTGCCCGCCATGATGGCCCAGGGCTATTCAAAGACCTTGGCCCTCGGCACCATTGCAAGCTCGGGAACCCTGGGGATTCTCATTCCCCCGAGTATCATGCTGGTGATCATGGCCGACCAGTTGGGCCTCTCGGTTGGCGACCTGTTCATGGGTGCCGTGGGACCGGGCCTGCTCCTGGGATTCCTCTACATCTCCTACATCTTTATCTACTGTTTTTTCAATCCCGCTGCGGCCCCGGTTGATCCCAACCGCCGCCCCATCGAGTTCAGGATGGTGCTGGATGTGTTCAAAACGATCCTGCCCCCTGCCCTCCTGATCCTGGCGGTGCTGGGCTCCATCTTTGCCGGTATCACCACCCCCACCGAGGCAAGCGGTGTCGGCGCCCTTGGCGCAACCATCCTTGCCGGCGTGAACAGGAAGCTGAATTTTAAGGTGGTCGTCACGGTATTGAAGGATTGCTACAACACCACCGCCTATATATTCGCCATTTTCCTTGGTGCCACCACCTTTGCCCTGGTGCTGAGAATGCTCGGCGGGGACGAGTTCATCGAAGGCATCATCACGGGCCTTCCCTTCGGCCCCTACGGCATCATGGCCGTGGTCCTGGGATGCGTGTTTCTCCTCGGCTTTTTCCTGGACTGGATCGAGATCACCCTCATCGTCCTGCCCCTGATCGCACCGGTCATCTCTTCCCTGGGATTTAATATCAACGGGTACGGGGTTATCACCGACCCCACCCTCCTGTGGTTCGTGGTCCTCATCGCCGTCACCCTGCAGACCTCGTTTCTCACCCCGCCGGTGGGGTTTGCCCTATTCTACCTCAAGGGCGTGTGCCCACCGGAAATTGAACTGATCGACATCTACAAGGGGGTAATTCCCTTTATCATCCTCCAGATCACCGGACTTTTACTCATCGCCATCTGGCCCCAGATCGTTGTCTGGCTGCCAGCCTATGTCTACGGCTAACACCAGCAAAAACACCGGATGGCTGCCCATCGCCATCCGGCCCCAGGTCGTTGTCTGGCCACCGGCCTCGGTATACGGCTAACACCCGGGCATCCAAAGATCGGGACGGATCGCCATTCAATCTCACCCCTGGCGACCCGTCCCGATACCGTTGACAAACCATGCAATCATTTACCAGGCAGGGCAATGAACCATCTGACCATAAAAATCAAATTACTACTGGCTTTTTTCCTTGTGGGCATTCTTCCCATCGTCGTTCTCAGCATCATCAGCGTCAAAGTCGCAGGCCAAGGGCTGGAAGAACAGGCCCTGGAGAAACTCACCGCAGTTCAGGCAATAAAAAAAGAGGAAGTTGAGGCGTTTTTCAAGCGGGTCAACATCGATATTGAAACCCTGTCAACGACAACCGCCGTGACCGATTATGTTGACACCATGGAGATGTTTATCAATTCCGAGAGCCCTGGAGAGACCGAAGATCTCGCAATTGAAAAGAGCGAGTTCCAAAAGATCTGGAAAGACAGCGGCACCTATCTCTTAAATTTCAGGAACAACTACGGTTACCACGACCTGATGATGATCACACCGGACTCAGGCCATGTAATTTTTACCGCAGTCCAAGGGGCGGATTCAGGGATCAACCTGGCCAAGGGCGCCCATGAAACCAACTCCCTTGCAGCACTATGGCGGCGGGTGGTTGAAACAGGGACGAGCGCCATGACCGATTTTGCACCCTATGCCCTGGATAAGGGTGCCATGGCGCTCTTTGCCGGTGCACCCTGTTACGACGCGTTTGATGAACTGATCGCCGTGATTGTTCTGCGCATCTCTCCTAAAGCCGTGGACCTGATTGTCAACAAACGAAACGGAATGGGTGAAACCGGCGAAACATTTCTGGCGGGTTCCAACGGTTCCCCAGCCAACCCCACCCTTCGAAGTGACCGCATCACAACAGGGGCAACCGTTGGGGATCCTGCAGACACCCCCTGGGTAAAGCAGGCCATCAAAGGAGAGTCCGGAAAATTGATCACACCGGACAGGGACGGCAGCATCGTGGTCTTTGACGGATTAACCCTTACGGGACTCGGCTGGGGCATCGTATCAAGGGTAGAAAAGCGTGAAGCCCTGGGTGCGATCTTCAGCCTCAAATTGAACATCGTCGTCATCTGCCTTGTCAGCGTCAGCCTCATAGCGGTTATCGGATTCCTTATCACCCGGTCCATCATCACCCCGGTCAATGCCGTGGTAACCACCCTCATGGACATTGCCGAAGGTGACGGGGATCTCCGGGTTCGCCTGGATGTCCAAAGCAGGGACGAAATCGGCGAACTCTCCCGGTGGTTCAACATCTTTATTGAAAAAATTCAGGTGATCATAAAAGAGGTGGCCGAAAACACTGCCGTATTGAACCGATCCTCCTCCGGCATCACCCGGGTAACCCGGGAAATGGACAAAAAAGCCACAGACACATCGGAATTGGCATGCGACGTATCCACCAATGTCAGCAAAATGACCCTTGCCATGGATTCGGTCGCAACCCAGATGAACAGCACCAACCAAAGCGTTGGAATCATTGAAACTGCCACCCGGGAGATGTCGGCCACCATAAAAGAGATCGCCGAAAACGCTGGCAAAACCACGGCCATTTCCAACCAGGCCGTGACCAAGGTCTCCCATGTAACCATGGAACTGGCCACCTTTAAAACCGTTGCAGAACGGATAAACGGCATCACCGGAACCATCCGGGATATCTCGGAGCAGACCAATCTTCTTGCCCTGAACGCAACCATTGAGGCGGCCCGGGCCGGAGATGCAGGAAAAGGGTTTGCCGTTGTGGCCAATGAAATCAAGGACCTTGCCACCCAGACCCAGGAGGCGACCCTCAACATTCGCAACCAGGTTCAGAGCGTAAAAGCGGCCATGGATACAACCATCTCCACCGTGGGGGAGGTGTCCCTGGTGATCAAGGATGTCGACGCCCTGGTGGGGGAAATTGCCGCCGCTGTGGAAGAACAGTCCGCAACCACCAATGAAATTACAGGCAACCTCTCAACGGTTTTTGAAGGAATACACGCGGTTTCCCGGGAGGTGACCCGCACATCCCGGACCACCCGGGACATCTCAGGAAATGTCTCCGTATCAAGCACCTCCATGAATGAAATTTCCCACCTGTGCAGCCAGGTGAACAGGGATTCCGAAGCCGTGTTTGACCAGTCTGAGAATTTAAAAGCCATGGTGAACAGGTTCAGGACCTAGGGAACGATACGTTCGGGGCGGGCTGTTTTCCCATGGCGTCACCCCCCCCCGTCCATCTCCTGATGCAGCAAAAGATTTCCCCAACGATTGACTCGGCGACGGATGTAGGCTTATATGGATAGCATCCCGTCACGGACAGGGAATGCGATAAATATCAACCGACAAGTCAACACAAACGGAGGAACCATGCAGGCAGAAGCCAAAGCAAACAAAATCGTTGTCGTGGGAGCCGGAGCCATTGGAGGCATCTGTGCGGGATTCATCAAAAAAGCAGGGTTTGATGTCCAGGCCGTGTGCAGGAACAAGGAACAGGCAGAGGCGATCCGTTCCAAAGGGATCCATATCACCGGCATCCGAGGGGAGTTCAAGGTTACCATGCCCGCCGTTGCCGCCATTGAACAGATAACGCCTGCACCGGACATCGTCCTTTTTGCCGTTAAGGCCACGGACATGATCGAAGCAGCAAAACGACTGGTTCCCCTTATCAACAAAGGCACCGCTGTCGTCTCCCTCCAGAACGGGCTTTGCGAAGAGGCCCTGGCAGAGATATTCGGCAAGGAACGGGTCCTTGGATGCGTTACCGGATGGGGCGCCACCCTCCACGCTCCCCTTGCGCTTGAGATGACCTCCACCGGGGAATTTGTCATCGGCAACCTGGAAAACCAGCCCGATCCCCGCCTCAATGCAGTCAAGGAGATATTGAGCTGCGTGGTTCCCTGCGAAATTTCCAGCAACATCAAAGGAAGCCTCTACTCAAAATTGATCATCAACTCCTGCATCACCTCGGTGGGGGGCGTCTGCGGCCTCTACCTCGGAGAGATGCTCAAGCTGAAACAGGTTCGCAATATCTTCTTTAAGGTCATGGAGGAGGCCATGGATGTGGCCCAGGCCATGGGCATCACCGTGGAGATTTATGGGGGAAAGCTGGATTACTACCGCTTCCTTGAAAATAAAGGAATCTTTTCCGATATCAAGCGCACCCTGTTCCTCAGGATTCTCGGGTTCAAGTTCAGGAAACTCAAATCCTCCACCCTTCAATCCCTTGAACGCCGGCAGCCAACCGAAATCGATTTCCTTACCGGCTATATCACAGGTAATGGTGAAAGACACAACATGAGCACCCCGGTCAACAGCCAGATCCACCGAATGATCAAGGAGATCGAAGCGGGAGACCGACTGATCCATCCTGCCAACCTCGATGAAATCCTGCTGACCTGAATATTTCAGGTGATGAAAAACAGTGGCAGGAAACCGAAAGTGGAAACCGATAATGCGAACCCTTAACAAAGGATCCGGTTGTCGTCTTGGGAAAGCGTTCCGGGGATTTACAGGGGGAAATCTTGTGGTTTTTTCTTGGTTGATGTATACAAATTTCCATGGAAATAAAGGCCGCATACATCAAGACCATACTCCTGACATTACAAGGGCAATACCCGGTGGTCAAGACCCAGTTGACGCACAAGACCCCTTTTCAACTGCTCATTGCCACGATCCTGTCTGCCCAATGTACAGATATCCAGGTCAACCGGGTAACGCCGGTGTTATTTGACCGTTTTCCAACCCCTGAAAAACTGGCCCGGGCTCACCTGGATGAAATCAAATCCATCATTTTTTCCACCGGGTTTTACAACAACAAGGCTAAAAATATCAAGGCCTGTGCCCAAGAAATTCAAAACGTTCATGGCAGCATTGTCCCCACATCCATGACCGAATTGACCCATCTGCCCGGTGTGGGGCGGAAGACCGCCAACCTGGTCAGGTCTGTTTCCTTCGGCATGGACACCATTGTGGTGGATACCCATGTTCAACGGGTCTCTCGGCGGCTGGGCCTGAGTAATAATAAACATCCGGCCAAGGTCGAATTCGACCTCATGGAGATCATTCCCAAAACGTCCTGGAACGATTTGTGTTTGCAGATGATCTATCTGGGCCGTGAGTTCTGTAACGCCCAACGCCCCAAATGCGGCAACTGTCCTTTGCAGGAAATCTGCCCCTCAAAAAAAGAAACCGTATAAGCCCGGACGATCAGAAGTACACATCTTTTCACCTCGATGAAATATTTCTTACCTGGGTATTTCAGAAATTGTGAACAACCATGTCTCCCAACTCCACTCCTGCAGATGCTGCCACAACCGGGCATTTTGCCTTAAACAGAAAAAAGATCCGGTTGTCGTCATGGGGCAGGGTCTCGTAATTGCCCTGGCCCTTGGCAATGATCAGGTCGGCCCGGTCAAAGGCCTGCACCAAGGCGTCTGAGCACTCATCAAGGACGGTTCCCGGGATGGCGGCTCCGGAGTCCATGGTGGTCACAAGATCGCTGATACCGGTCTCAACGGCATCCTCAAAGGTCGCATCGTTGAGCACAGCCCCTCCCCTGACCACAAAGGTCACCCGTGTGGGGTCGATCCGCTCCAATACCAGTCGGTCGAACACGATTTCACCGGCATTATCGGCGATCCAGAGAATGCGCTCGGCTGAAGCAAAGGCCTGGATCAGACCGCTCAAATCCCCCTTGACATCGTGGGTCACGGCATGGTCAATGGTGGCAAACACCGTATCCTTGTCCAGGTTTGAAAGTGCACCAAAGTCGATGATGTTTCCGGCAATGGCAAGTCGAACAGCCGTCTCAAGGGGAACGGAGGATTCCCCGACCCTGGCCTCAAGATCCGGGTAGATCTCCAGGGAGAATCGGTTGAATTGCTGTTTGAGCGCCTTGTAGGGATCCGTGTTGCCGGTCACTTCGGCGATGATGTCCTGGATATGCCGGGCCATCATCGGAGGTGACTGGTTCATGTCCATGACAGCCATGGCGGCCAGGGTCTTTTTAAGTACCTTGCTCTGGTCCTCCCCATTGTCGGTCACGAGTCTTGCCGCCCCAAGTGCCTGGCGCACAAGGCAGGGAATACAGTCGTTGTATGTCTTCATCATCACTTCTCCATTCATTTTGATCATATGACCATTATTATGCTTGACAAGGAATCATACCACGCCTATAATTATAATCAAATGCTCATATCTATTTTGCATCAGAACCCAAGGAGAGACCATGCCAAGGCCGAAACGACCCAGATTCATCGAATCCCATCCAGACATCAAAGGCTTCACCCCGGACGGGATCCCCCACAACGGCGAGACGATTCTCCCGTTTGAAGAGTTCGAAGCCATCAGACTCAGCGACTATCTGGGGCTTGACCAGTCCGGGGCAGCCGAACAGATGAATGTCTCAAGGCAGACCTTTGGACGGATTCTAAAGCAGGCCAGGTACAACCTCTCCGAAGCCCTGGTGACCGGCAAGCGCCTCAGGGTCACCGGCGGATGCTATGAAATGCAGGGGAGAGGCCGCAGAAGACGGGGCGCACACAACAAACAGATTGGGGAGGAGACCATGATCCAGGAACAGGCAGCAAACAGCGAAAATGTCCGAAATACCGAAACCGCTACCGAACAAGGCCAAGGCCAAGGTAGAGGTCAAGGCCAAGGCAGAGGTCAAGGCCAAGGCAGAGGTCAAGGCCAAGGCAGAGGTCAGGGCCAGGGAGCCGGCGGTTGCAAACGAGGCAACCGCTGACCCAATACAAACCAATGATCAGTCAAGGAGGAATACTATGCCGGGATTTAATCAGCAAGGCCCCATGAACCAGGGACCCATGACAGGAGGACGCCGGGGCAGTTGCGCCAATGGCCCAATGCCAGGTTCAGCCGGGTTTGGAAGTGGACGATCCAGGGGCCCCGGGTTCGGAAATAGAGGGACTGGGTTCGAATCCAGAGGAGCTGGATCAGGATTCAGACGAGGCAGAGGATTCTGCCAAGGGCAAGACTGGGAAAGGGATTATGCCCGGGAAAGCGCGGCCCCTCCCCCACCCGTCACCAGGAAGACGCTGGAGCAACGGGCAGATCGACTGGAAACCGAACTTAACGCCGTTAAAGAAGAACTGGCCAACCTCTCGGTTTCCTAGCGCCGTGGGTTAACCTTAATCGTTGTTTATCAGCAGCAGAAAAACCATCTGCTGCTGATAACCCCTGTGCATGCCTGCCGACCGGCAGGCTGTTCTATTATCCGCCTCACTTGCCGCAGAGTGTGCCTGCCTTTTTGGCCTTTTCAGCCCCCTTGGCAATCCAGGCAAAGAATCTTGCAACAAATCCCTGTTTCTTTGTGCTTACTTTATTCATTTCTTTTGTTTCTCCCGGCATTGGGGATACGGTATTATGTTTCTCCATGGCTGCCCCCTTTTGTTACGATGTCAGATCCCACCTCAAAGGCCGACCTTCTTCGAGTGTACCACTGACGGTCCTTGTAACAAAGTAAAATAGACACTTCGGCAAGCGCCGCCTTAAATCCGTCCGCAACGGTTCAACGCAAATGAAAAATATCGCCCCCAAGGACGCTTGCTTTTTATTTGAATGGATTTTTTATAGACAGGCTATAAACAATAGCAGGAATCAACATTATGATATTAAGTATAGCATTTATTGAGACATTCAGATTTACTTCATCTTTCATTAGGCCGTTCGCCAGGTAATAATATATAAAGAATGGCAAAATTATACAGATCAAAAGCCATAAAATATATACTCCTAACAATGAAAAATCACGAACGGTATTAGATACTATTTCTTTTTTTATACAAATATAGCATTTGATAAGAAAATGAGTTCCTGTTGATATAAAAAATGATGCACATAAGGTATATGCGAGTAGTATTAGCATGTATGCCAGTGCCTGCTATTGACAGATACTGAAATCAGGGTCCGTATTCACAAACCGAAGGGAATTGATCCACATATTCAGGGTCTGGGTGGCGCTGGGTTTATTGGGTAATTCTATCATCTCCTGGCTGAACATAATTTTATCCAGAGACAAAGGCCCGGAAATTGTAAAACCATTCTTTTCCAATAATGCATGGATATTCTCAATTGCAAGGGCTCCGGAATATATGGGCACAAAAAGGTGATTCGGGTCCAGGGGCAAATCATTGGGCCAATAATTCAAATCCCCATCATAAAAATAGAGACTTACCCCGTTAGAAAATTCCAGTTCCATATATTGGCATTGCATATCTTTACCCGTTAACCGAATTGGATTTTCCTGACTCGTGTGCAAAAGAAACTGGATCCAGGTATTGGGGGACACTGGGATATTGGGTTGCGCCACGGTTGCACATGAAACGGACTCCGGCGACCAGTCTGCAACTCTAACTAAATAATTACGAAGACAACCGGAAGAGGTATCCAACATGTGATGCCCCTGCAGGCCCGCACTTTTCCAGCAGCTTCCATGGCCCCAATTATTTTCAGGATAGCCACCCAATGTTTCCCACTCTTCGTTGAACAGGAGTGTACCCCAATTATCATTTTGTTGTTCCGTGGTTGGAAAGATTTTTCCGACCACAGCATTTTCTTCATTCCCCAGGGTCCCTTTGAAAACCAAAGACCACTGAACCTGTTCAAAATTATCCGTAGTGATCGGGCTGTCGCTTGGCAAATAAAACTGAATGACCACTTCCTGGTTTTCTTCTATTTCACCACTGGCAATGCTGCTAATGCATGGGGCAGTGCATTGTCTCGTACCGCATAGGGCATCCCCATAAATAATTGTGCCGTTATCATCCAAACGATAATGAAGCGTAAAAAAACCATCCTTCATTTTTTCTCCGGGAGTTACATTTTTCACCTTTACAATGATATTGTAAAGCGCATTGGGATCAGTCCCATAATTATCAAAAAAGAAGGGTGTTGCAGAGACGTCCATCCCCCCCCGGAAAAAGTAATCTATTAAATCGGCAGAATATCCAATCGCCCGGGGAATTATATATGAGCCGTATTCTTCATAGCAATTTCTATCCATTCCCAGGGGTAAGGGGTCACTGCTAATGTTGGGGAAATAAACATCTCTGAAATATTTCATGGAACTGATCACAGCAAGATGATCCAACTGGGTTCCAGGATGACCGTTTGTACTGGAAATATATTGTCGATCCAGATTCGGCCCGGTGAGATCTAAAGGCGTTTTCAGCACAACCTGGCAATGGGTTTCTTTGGGATAGGGAGACCCAGGGGTGAACATCTTATATTCACTTAAAAAATTAGTACTTGTGAACTCGGATAAACCCAGTGCATTCTGGGCAACGCCGGGAGTGTCGCCTGTAAAATCATTTGTATCCCACAGATCTGATAATTTCAGATCTGTTTTATTGATTCTGACATACTTGGACGAATCAATAAACCAGGATTTGTTTTCTTTGCCTTTCATAAATATTTCAAAGCCGTTACCCGTCCAATTCCACGGCCAATCCTGGGACGACGGCACAACCATTGTATGTCCCTGGGCAAAATCATTTCTTACATGTGCCGGAACAGAAGTATCCTGCAACAGGTGCGTGACCTGGCCCAGGGATTGTAATACCTTTGTCATATAAAATTTACGGCTTTGTTCATCAGGCGCCACAGCTGATCCTTGGAAATCTGTTCCTGTTAAAAAAGCATGATAGTATTCCCGTCCGCTCGCCCAGTCATTTTCATTGATACTTTTTATCTTTTCATCGTATTGAAAGGTCCATTCATTTCCATTTGGTTCAGCTGAAATAAATCCGGTTCCCCATGTTAAATTTGAAACAACCGAATCCGGATCATAGTCGCTGAATAAAAGGCAGTAAAGGTTAACGAACCACAGGGTGTCGGTCAATCCAGCCTTGTTCCAGTCCAAATGAGGATTATGAAAATGATTGGCTGCCCGGCAATTGGGTTCATCTTCAAGCTTTGAGCCCCGCTTCATGATACGTGTGACAGACAACCCATTGAATTGCTCATTGACACCATCTTCAAGGTTTAAATTATTTTTCAAATACGCATCAATTCCGGATTCATCAATTGCCTTTTCAGTAATTTCAGGATGAGTCAGAGTATCATTCCATGCCCAGACATTGCATGTTAAGAAAAAGAGTATAAACAATGTGAGAAAATTTTTAAGTTGCATATCATTTTTCCCTATTTTTCTTTCTTTGTCTTTGCATCCTTCTAAATCTTTCTTTTTCCGGCTGTATCGCTTGATCAAATGGACCAAATTTTGATCCCAAGGTCACCCTTGTTCCCACCACGCCAATAAAATTTGCATGTTCAAACAAAGGAATGGGCCCCTCGATGGGTTGTAGTTCAATGATCATTCCATCATTCAAAGGATATTTAGCTCTTTCTTTATACATCGCTTCATAGGTTTCACCCTCAGGATTGAAGATTTCATAACTGCTCCAGCAAATATACCCTTCTTTATAAATACCCATATCATAGCTGCGGCCAAGGCCATAATATTTGGGGACTTCAAAAGAACCCCTGGAATCTGTTAAACGTTGTGCGGTGTCTATAATATCCTTGGGAGTTGGCAAACCCGGAGGTCCTATTTTATAATGCGTCCACTGAATACCGACAGCAGCACCTGACAAAGGCATTTTTGTTTTTGCATCTATAACTATACCTTTAACCATCTGCTTAACGCCACACCCAAGCATAAGAAAACTGGTTAAAAGGAAACAAAAGCAGACAAGATTTGATAGAGTTTTTTTTATATGAACACCTCAATTTAAATCTTCAAAAAAAACTTATCCGCCAAATACCATCATTATCTTTTATAAAAACCACATAAAAGGAATACATTGTACCCGATTGATTTCCCTGGACATTATATTCTGCTTTTGATCCGGCAATGCGAATCAACTGCATATCATGAAAGCTGTCCGCAAAAGCACCTAAATGGCTGCTTAATAGATCAAAATTGTATTGATATGTACCCCTGACACCCGATGCAATACAGGCAGCGGCAGTTCCTGTATCTCCGGCACTCAGACTTCCCAGCATTTTCTGCCATTTGGCTCTGAGTAAAGTATCCAGAGCCGTTTCATCCATTGCGATCATGCACAGGGTATCAGAATAAGTCGTGCTTTGCGGACCTGGAGCAGACGCTGTGAGATAATAAACGCCCGGTGTTGTCATTTCAATTTTGAAACGATCTTTATCGTTTTCAAGGAAGGTGACCGGTCCCGGACCACTGGGCGTGATAACAGCTGCACTTGAAAAATCAAAATCCGTGTTAACATATAATTTCGATACGAAAGGAGAAAGACCGGAGTCCACATCCGCATCAAGTCGGACATAATGCTCCGGCCATGCGGCATTTACGGAGATTGAACGCGTTATCGTCTCTCCAGTCACATTTGCCGCCCGGACCGTAACAATATTGTTTCCCTGGCTTAAAGGTAATTGATTAAGCACGAAACGATCATTGAAAGTCATTGCCGGAGCACCGTTTATGGTGATTCCTGCCTCACCATCAGAAGGTAAGACAATGGTACCTTCAACCATAATCCATCTTGCATTAATTATTTCCCCGTCCGATGGAGAAGTTATCGTTATAGGTGAAGCACCACAGCCACAGCGTCCAAGTTCCTTTGCCAGATGTCCCAATGCTTCACTATTTGCCTGGGAAATGAAATCCCGGGAAACTTGATAAATATCGCCCCCATCCACGTCCTGATCATAATCCGTATCAGAATGGCAAAACTCCCATGACCAGGCCATCTGACATGTAGCGATAAAGAATGACGAAAAGATAATAAGTTGCAACAAGCGTCTGGCTTTGATCTTTATCATGAAAAAAACCTCTTGAAATTGTTCCTATCTGGTTGAAAATAGCGAATTTTATTCCTGTCCGGAGATTTTTGCGTGTTTTAAAGGTATACGAGATCAAGCGATTCTATCAATATGGATCACAATCACACTATTTAGCCAATTGCGATTACAGGAATTATTTTATGAAATAAAATAGTAACGAGATTTTGTCAACAAATATTATCCCTGAATCCACCAGTTGTTAAGAACTGCGAAAATTATGCATCCATTTTTTCCGGAGGATGGCCCACGTTTTTTCAACCCGTTTAATATCCTTTTTATTTTTTTACTATGGAATATATGGTTGACGTATATCCGTCTTCGAACTGATACTCTAATAGACACGCCAAAGAATTGCGATCAAAAAATTCGCTTAATTCAATTATAAATTGAGAAAAGTAATGCATTTGATTGGGATGAATACCATACCAAAAAACAAAGCGCCCCCCTGAAACCAGCACATGGGATATTTTTTTAATCATGGTCGGGATAAAATCAAGGTCTCTTAAATAGGCTGCTTTAACACTTTCATCACTTGGCTTTTGATCTCTGATCCGGGACGGTAATGAAAAGACGACAATATCAGCTGAATTTTCTTTCTCTTTCTCGCAAAAAGATTGCGTCATCACCCGATCGATATCGGGTCTGAATTTGGGGTGTGACTGTAAAAAATCAATATTAGGATTAATATCAGTATATAAAACCGATTTTGATGACTTCTCTGCAGCAGCCAATCCGATAATGCCGCAGCCACATCCAAGATCCACAAACCGACTCCCTGCCACGGGAATATCTCCTTTTAAAATAATATCGATCAGGGCTTGTGCCGAACGGGAGATAATTGGATTGAAAACGGAAGGGGGAATGGTAATTTCAAAAAGATGCCGGTCTTGATAGGAGACAGAGATTGTTCGCGGTTCCGAAGAAAGAATTTCATGGTAATCTTCAAATGACAGATCCCCCCTTAACACAGGGTTCTCCATCGTTATTTCCAAATCGGTTGCGTGGTCAGTTCTCATGGAGCATCTCCTCTATTTTGAAATCAAACATATTAGAATTGCCGATTTGATCTTCATTTGAAACGTTAGAAAGGCTCTATAACATATTTTAAAAGGGTTGTCTTGAATATTGGCCCTGGGAATTTATTTTCAAAAAAGATAGAAATGATTTTAATATTATTACAAATAACGTTAAACTGTATCCTGGATACTAAAAAAAAAGACACCATCATCGAGATAGAGATATAAACGTGAAACCGATGTATTTGTTTCAATAAAAACTTGTATAATTATTAAAAATCATTTAGTCAGGAATGGGCTTTGGCATCTGATAGGGATGTCTTGGTTCCATTTTATCGCAAAAAAGGGGGGGGGGTGATGAAAAAAATAAACGATAACCCTGTCATCTCGGGTTTTTTGCTGATCCTGTTTGTTTCTTTCTTTTTAGGCCAGCCGTCCCAGGCCGGAGCCAAAGCGTACCCCACAAGCCAATCCATGAACGGCCTTGTGACAACGTTTCCCCAGCAGCTGGAGCTTGCAATCTATGAAAAGGTATTGGGTGAAAAAATAGGGTTTATGGGAAATCCTTTGTTCAATGAAAAGGTGACCCAAGGAATTCTTCCGTCGGTTCAAGACCGCCTCCCAGCAGAGCCCCTGGTGGTGATACCTGAAAAAGTAATTGGAAAGTACGGGGGAACGCTTAGGGGGATTGCGCTCTCATATGAATCAGGGACGTCTGAAATTCTATCATGGCGCCAGGCAAATCTTGTACGATTCAGTAAGGACAATAGGACCATTGTCCCCAATGTGGCCAAATCTTGGAAATGGAACCAGGATCGCTCCAAGATCACTTTTTACCTGCGTAAAGGGCACCGATGGTCAGACGGTGTCCCTTTTACCGCAGATGACATCCTTTTCTACCTCAATGATATTATCTTAAACAAAGACATTCATCCCGACACACCCGACCCCTGGAAGGCTTTTAACCCCAGGGTTCATAAAATTGATGCCACCGCGGTTCAATTCGTTTTTGATAAGCCGTTTACATCACTGCTTTTTTATCTGGGTGGGACCGGCTCCTATTATGATTCTTTTGCACCTGGGCATTTTTTAAAACAGTTTCACATCAAATATAATCCTGATGCGGACAAGCAGGCGAAAGCCCGGGGGTTTGACAACTGGGTTGCCCAATTTCGCAATTACTGGGACCGATGGAAGGACGCAGTTGTAAACAAGCCATCAGGGCTTGATGTCCCGACCCTTGAAAGTCACATTTTAAAAGAGTCTCCCACTCCTGAACAGAGGGTCTTTGTGGCCAACCCATACTATTTTAAAATTGATACGGCGGGGAATCAGTTGCCCTATATTAATTATCACCTCGAGCGGTTCTTTGAAAAAAAAGAATGGGTCAAAGAAATCATTGCAGCCAGGGTTGACCAGAAATCCCAGAACATGCCCCTGGAATCTTATCCCCTGCTCAAAAAAAACCAGGCAAAGGGCGATTATTACCTTCAAATGCCCATTTCAGGATTTGGACCGGCCATCCATTTTAACAAAACCCATAAAGATCAGGTCATAAAAAAGATCTATGCAACCCCGGAATTCAACTGGGCCGTTTCCCTGGCCATTAACCGGGCACAAATCAACGAAAGACTGTTCCTAAATCTTTGCAAGATCCAGCAGGCTATCCCAATCAACATTCCTTTTGCAACAGACGCGGACAAGGACTTTATGGTCCAGTATGATCCTGCAAGGGCCAATAAATATTTAGATGGACTCGGGTTGAAAAGAGGTTCGGACGGCTATAGGCTGCGGCCGGACGGCAAGCCATTTATTATTAACTGGGAATATACGTTACAATTCGTATGGTCCCATGAACTACCTGAAATGATTGCCGGATACTGGGATGAAATCGGCATCCGGGTAATTTTAAAAGAGGTCACCACCAAAGTATCCCGGGCAAAACAGATTGCCAATGACCTTGATATCTCAAATTCACACTTCAATCCTTTTGAACACACTCTTTTTGCTTCTCCCACCACGTTCATGCCGCCCTATGGCACGGCCTATCCAACAACCGGCATAACCTGGTGGCAGTGGAAAAACAGCAACGGACAAAGGGGGGAAGAACCCCCGGTATGGGTAAAGAACCTCTGGGAATTAGGAGATGAATTTATCACACTGGTGCCGGGATCTGACTGGTACAACGCCATTGGAAAAGAGATTGTCCGCATCAACCTGGAAAACCTGTCCGTCATAAGCACCTTGGCCGAAGTGCCATTGATAACCGTGATATCCAACAAATTAGATAATATTCCCCAATGGAAGAACAATGCCTATACTTTTGGCTATGCATATCCCTACAGGGCAGACCAGTGGAGTTTTAAGTAAAGAATGAGAAACAGGCTTAATTTGTTCAGAGAATGCATATCAGATGATGACAATGAGTGTCTCGTATATGGCACGGACAATTTATCACAATTCACATTGGCGAATGGTCTGATTGCTTCAAAATGTGACCGGGCACTTCCCGCTGCACGATCAAATGATGTCGTGGTATTGCGAGGAAATCTGGATCAGGAGTACCAGAGCTGGTTACGTTCCTTGGGGCTTGGAACCGACCATATCCTAGCGTATGGTGAATCATCCAGAAAAAAAACACTTTCCCAGGTGATTGTGGAAAATCCTGAACCGGTTCAACGAATCATTCAAGCCATGAATAAAAAACCCGTATATGTCCCATGGTTTTCAAGTGAGGCAGAAGAAATGGCTGCTATATCAATTGGGGCTGACCTTTTTGGCGCCCCTGCCACTTTGACTTGGAAATATAACGAGAAATCAATTTTTAAAAACGTTTGCCGGCAATTGGATATTCCAATGGTTGATGATACCGTTTTTTTTTTGCACCCGGAAGAGAAAAAAAACGTTCTTGAAATGGATGAAATCATTCAATCATACCTGCCTGACACCTCTACAGTTCTGATACGCGGAACCTTGGATAACACAGGGAGGTCGCTTGTATTTAAAACAAGCGGAGATGATATCCATGTTCTGTACAATCAAATCTTGAAACTTGGCGTAACAAAGATAATCATTGAACCCTTCCTGAATGTCACTTCGTCTCCAAATGACCAGTGGATCATTACCAGGGAGAAGAAAATCCGGCATCTCGGTAAACGGGATCAGATTTGTAAAAATGGAACCTGTCATATTGCGACAATTAAACAGCGAGAACCGGATTCAACTGAATTGCAATATATAAAAAAAACGTCTCTCAGCCTTGTTAATGATATGGCAGACCAAGGGTATGTGGGTGTCATTGGCATTGATTATATTGTTACAGATTCAGGAATTTACCCCGTTGAAAACAATGCCCGTTTTAACGGATCCTCCTATGTCAGTCTCATCGTAAATAACATTGAGGCGTTGACAGGCATCGTTCCCTGTTGGAAATTTATAAAAGTAAAAACAAAACCGTGTTCATTTAATATGCTCTCAAAGCGGTTGCGCCCCATCCTTTTTAATGGCCAACTGTCAGAATCCGTATTTCCCTATAATTGCGACAATCTGGATAAAACAGGTGCTTTTGCTGTGATTCTAATGGGCCCGGATATAGAACGATTAGCTGAGTTAGAACTAATTTTGAATGCCATGGGGATTGAATAACCCCCTTTTTCATTGCGCCATTGTATCTGTCCAGCTTTAGTCTATTTGTCCCAATGATTTTATAGACAGCCATTTCAAGATTTGATAGTGTTACTCGTATTAATGAAAACAAGTCAAATAAGGGTTGCCGTTATGCTTAAAGAAAATAATTCGGTCTTGGTTTGTTGCGGTCACCCAATGAATCGCCTGGAAATGAAGAATATTCAAGTAAAGGCTCTCTTTTGCGAATCAGTATAAAATACAAATTTCTTATCCCAGCGGTGTTCCTGCTCATTGCCGGCATGGGAATCGTTTCTGTTGTTTCGCATATTAAGGCAAAAAATGCCCTGACAAAAGTGATCGTTGATGAAATTGAGAATATGACCCATACAACTGCCTTGTCCATGTCTTCGTGGATTGATCATCGTAAGATTGATATTGGCAACTGGAGTAAACAAGGGGTTTATAAAAAGGCTTTGCTGAATTCATTTTTGGGATTAACTGCCAGGACCTTTGCCAATGAGCAATTAAAACAGATAAAGCAGGATTATGGATTCTATGATGATATCGTAGTGGCAAACCTATCGGGTGAGATTGTGGCCAACTCTGATCCGGATGTCGTAGGCAAATTTAATGTGGGGGACAGAGAATATTTTATAAACGCATTAAAGGGCGACATTTATGTGTCAAACCAGATATTTAAAAGCCGGGCCCGTGGTAATTCAATATTCATGATTTCAGCTCCGGTAAAAGATAAAGAAAAAGTTGTGGGCGTTCTTTTTGCTGTGTTTGACTTGAATACCCTTGTAAAGAAATTTGTTGATCCGATCAGGATCGGAAAGACCGGTTATGCCTATATGTTTTTAAATGATGGTTTAATTGTTTCCAATCGGGAGGACCTTAAAAAATACGGGCGTAACATTAAGGATTTTTGCTTTGGCCAAACGATGCTGCAGATTCAAAACGGGCTCCTCGAGTGTGAGTTGAATGGTAAAGAAATGATTGCTTCCTTTAAAAAGCTTCCCCGAATAAATGGAACAATTGTGGTTACCGCCTTTAAAGATGAAATTTTTTTTTCAATCAAAAACCTGGGCCGCCTGAACGGTATGTTCACGGTTGTCGTCGCTTTGATCGTTGGCCTGGTGATCTTTATTATTACGAATTCTTTATCCCGTCCGATTCAGGAAGTGGTTTCAGGGCTTAAAAAAATGGGCGCAGGGCATTTGAATTTTCGTCTCAACATAAAAAACAGGGATGAAATCGGCGAAATCGGTCATGCACTGAATGGAATGGCCCAAAATCTTGAAATCTCAGATTTAAGAATTAAACGGCAAAATATTCTCCTTGAAAAAGCCAAGGACGATCTTGAATTAAGAGTTGACCAACGAACCTCTGAACTGAGAATAGCTGAGCAAAAATACAGAGGAATTTTTGAAAATGCCGTGGAAGGAATCTTTCAAACAACGCTTGATGGTGTAATTCTCAATGCAAACCCCTCTTTTTCCAAAATACTGGGATATAATTCAGTGGAGGAGATGTTTGCCGGCAAAAAAGAAAAAAAATTCCCCGTCTCAAAAAAGGATAGTCTAAAAATCACACATTTATTGGAGACAGAAGGAAGAATCGTTGCATATGAAACACGTCTTTTAAAAAAAGACGGTAGCTGGTTCTGGAGCTCTATTTCTGTCAATAAAATACATGATGAAGGAAGTCCTGGGGATTATTATGAAGGATTTGTCATTGATATTACCGAGGGCAGAGAAAAACAAAAAGCCCAAAGAGAGTGGAAAGCTGCCAAGGCCGCAAACAATGCAAAATCTGAGTTTATAGCAAATATGAGCCATGAAATACGCACGCCATTAAACGTATTACTCGGGTTCAGCGAATTGTTGTCCGTTGATTTAAATGATCCTAAGCAGGAAAGCTATATTGTGGCAATGAGGGCTGCCGGAAAAAGCCTTCTTACATTAATTAATGATATCCTGGATCTTTCAAAAATTGAAGCCGACAAAATAGTCTTTAACTATGAACCGGTGAATTTGAAACTTTTATTTTTAGAAATCGAATTTATTTTTAAGGATAAAATCTGCAATAAGGGTATCAGCCTTGCTGTGGATATAGCCAGTGACATTCCGCCCTTATTGAATCTTGATGAAAGCCGTGCAAGGCAGATCCTCTTAAACCTTGTGGGCAATGCAGTAAAATTCACTGAAAAAGGATCCATTAAATTAACAGCAGAAAAAAAAGAGAATCAAACCTTGAACATGATTGATCTGATCATCAAGGTCGAGGATACAGGGCTTGGGATTGAAAAAAACCAATTGCATTCAATCTTTGAATCTTTCAAGCAGGCGGATGGACAAATAAACAGAAGGTATGGCGGGACAGGTCTTGGGCTTGCAATTTGCAAAAGACTTACAGAGGCAATGGGTGGTCAGATAGGCGTTACCAGCCAAAAAGATGTCGGCAGCACATTTACAATCTGCTTAAAAAATGTGAGCATTTTATCAGATGAAACCAGAACTGTGGAAAAGCAATCCCCTGGAACCCAAAGTGGTTTGCCTTGTTTTGAAAAAAAGAAAATACTCATTGTCGATGATATTGAATCCAATCGTTTTATGCTGAAAGAACTTTTAATCAGATTCAACCAGGATGTCCTTGAGGCCTGCAACGGCCAGGAAGCACTGACCATGGCAAGGGAAAACAAACCGGATATCATTATTATGGATATCCGGATGCCGGAGCTGGACGGGAATCAGGTCACGGAGATACTCAAGTCAGCCCCGGATACAAAAAACATCCCCATTATCGCTTTTACCGGCGATGTGGTGGCAAAGACCAAAACAAGCGCTTTTGAAAAAGGATATGACAGTTATATTACCAAACCGGTCAAAATTGGAGAACTGATAAATGAACTATATAAATATATAGGTGAGGCACATTTTGATAAACAAAAGAAAAAACAGGCGCAATCACTTCACACGATTGTAAGGTCGGACGTCTTGAATCCTTCCGACCTTATTATAAAATTAAAAAATGAAATTCTTCCATCCTGCCTATTACATAAAAACTCCATGATTATCGGGCAGATAAAGGATTTCTCAATAACATTGCAGCAACTGGCTGATAAACATCATGTACCACAGCTTGCGGCATTCAGCGATGATTTGACCGGCTATGCCGACCTCTTTGATATTACAAATATAGAGAAAAAAATGAACGACCTGCCTAAAATCATCGAAAATCTGATCGAAAGATTGATCCAAAAGCCATGACGCATCGGAAATAATACCTGAGAAATATGGGGTTGGTATATTGCACATTTCCCAGATATGGGATAACATCCCAACATGTTAAATCAAAACCAACTTGATGCCATAGACCATGCGATTGAAACCCATTTAATCGCCGCCGGAATTGATCATGTGATCTACATGGAAATGAGCGGAAACACCATTGCCAAGCATGACAATGGAAAGACCCGCCTGGATTCAACGGCCTTTGCAGCCCTGGCAGCAGGCAATTTCGCAGCCGTAGATGCCATGGCCAAACTGGTGGGTGAATCCGAATTTTCCCTGTTGTTTCATAAGGGCGAAAAATTAAGCATCCATTTCAGCAAGGTCAGCAATGACACCCTGCTTGTTTCCATGTTCAACAAGGATATTTCACTTGGCATTGTGAGACTGAAAGTAGCTGTGGCCATCAAGGAAATAATTCAGGTGCTGGCCGACCCGGATATCCCATGAAATATTGAGACAAGGAATCATCCAGGGCAAAACCGGTTTACCAAACCCGGAACCTTAAGGGGGAAAATTTGGCGCTCATCAATGTAAAGACCAAGGAAGTACAGATCAAAATTGTCTACTATGGTCCGGGAAGGGGGGGAAAAACAACAAACCTTGAGTATCTCAACCGGACCTACCGGGAGCAGATCAAGACTGAAATGGTCAGTCTTAAAACCCATGACGACCGAACCCTCTTTTTTGATTTTCTGCCCTTTGACGTGGGACAGATAAAGGGATTTGATGTGGCCATCCAATTGTACACCGTTCCCGGTCAGGTAAAGTACAATGCCACCCGCAAGCTGGTGCTGAGGGGGGTAGACGGTATTGTTTTTGTGGCCGACGTTCAGCAATCCCAGCGGAAAAAAAATATTGAGTCTTTAAATCAATTATATGAAAACCTGAAAACCTATAAGCTTGATCTGTTTAACATCCCACTGGTTATGCAATATAATAAAATTGATTTAAATAAAACCGATATTCCCACCCTCTCCTCACAAACCCTGCAAAAGGACCTGAACGGCCTTTTAAATGTTCCTGCATTTGAGGCAAGCGCTTTAAACGGAGGGAACGTGATTCCCACATTGAAAAAGATCATATCCATTACACTGGCATCCATCCAGGAGCATCTATTCTAAGGAGGTTGTTTTGAATTCCCTTGCGAACATCAAACAGATCATTGATTCCATGGAATCGGGCGTAACGGTTGATGATGTTAATGAATTTGAAAGACAGGTCGCAGACCTTGAAACCCAGGTCAGGGGCAATGCCCCCGCAGCCTCTTTTGCGAAAATGCTGCACGCCATTGGCAAATACCTGGCATCTGAAATAAATAACGCCCATAAAGACACCCTGCCGGTCCTCCGTGAGTTGGTAGAACTCCTGGACAGTCTCGTTCACCTTCCCCGGGAAAACCCCGGGAAAGCCGATGAAATGCTGGCCTGGGGAATCCAATCCTTTAAACGCCTCAAGGTCGGAATAGCTGAAGCCCCCCTGGTGTCCCCAAAGGACCTAGAGGCGCTCAAGGCCGTGATCCTTTCCATCGACTGGGAAATCTCAGACATCACCCTGAAAAGCTTTAACGCTGTGATTAAACCGCTGACTTCAAAAATGAAGTCCCATAAAATTCATCATTCATTTTTGAAAATCATGCACAGTATCGGGGAATATGTCGCCCGGAATAAGGCCGATGCCCATAAGGACTCCCTGGTGCTTTTGCAGTCTGTTTTTCAAAATTTTGAACGGATGGTCCAGCATCCGGATCTGACGGCTGCGGATCAAAAACAGATGCTTGAAGCGGATATCCGTGCATTTCAAGAGTTTAAGCGTAAAATTGCCCGACCCGCAAGTTCCAAGCCAGTCCAGGATCCAGCGGATGAAGAGGTGGCACCGGCCCTGTCGCATATTAAATCCGCACCCTCAACCGGACATTCGGTTCCCCTGAGCAGACTACCGGAGAAGGACATCTCTTTGTCCGGGTCCGGCCGAGCCGATGATGACATCCCCCCGGCCCTAGTCGATAATAGAAAAAAAGTCTCTGATTCAAGGGATATGCTAGATGACCTTTTCATGGCCAAAGAGTCTCCTGCAGATAAGCTGCTGGATGCCATCCACCTGGCTGAAATTCACGGACCCGAACAGGAATATGGCATGGAGGCGTTCGGAGCGGCAGAAGAAAAGGATCAGAAAGAAGGGGTTCAGAATTTTACTCCCCAACGAATGAACAAGGAACCCATACCGGAAATCGAAAGTAGCCTTGATGCATTTTTCAACCTGGATGTTTCGGAAAAGAAAATAAAGGAGCCTTCCATAAACCCGGACCAACGCATGGAGAATGACCGGTCCACCAGTGGGGTGGAGAATGACCCGCCTGATGACCAGGATGCCATTGTCCCTTTTCAGTATGAAGATGAATCCTTTATGGAAGAGGAAGAAGATCAGGCGTCGCGTCTCCTGGAAAGGTTAAGGACTTGCCTGAAAAACCCGGGCGGGTTAACAGCGAAAACGGTTTTCACGGCGTTTACTGCAGATGTGTCCCTTTTAAAAGCGGAATGGCGGGATGATCCGGATAAGATCTCACTCTTAGAACTGCTGGCCTCCCTTGCCCGATACAGCCATGCCCCGAAAAAGGGAGACCTTCTGGCCCCCCGGTCGGATCCTGAAAGCCAAATGGAAACAGTGGCAGAAGAGAAGGCGACGGAATCGGTAAAACCTTCCCCAGGAGGGGTTTGGGCCAAAATAAAATCACTGTTCCCTTGCTGATATGATTTTTTTTTGTGAAGACTGCGGGGAAAAAAACGATCTGGAAGGATCCGCTTTTTCAAATGGGAAAGCCGTCTTTAAGTGCCATGCATGCGGTTATCGTAATGCCTATTTTTTTTGCCCCCAGGAAAAGGAACGCCACCGGAAAAAAGACAGGATACTGAAATCCATCTGCTGTTTTTCTGAAGTTATCGGCGGATTTTTATACGATACGAAAAATGGGGTCAGAGAGACCCGAATGCCGACGAGTTTAACCCGGGCAGATATTGAAACCCTTGGCAGGGCGTTCTCCCACAGCTATACCAGCGGCCAATCCGCCTATCCGGATATCCTAGGCATGTACATCCGGATTGCGGATAAGTATTTCATGATTCACAGGGTGCAGGACAACCTGTGGGTTGTCATTGTCACCCGGACACCTTCCCTGCCGGATGATGTCCATAAATTCATCCTCGACCTTGCATAAAAATGGAGGAATCGATGGCGTTCATGGATCGGTGTTCGGATATTGGCCGGATCAGGGGCGTTGATCAGTACGTTCTGGTGGATGACAGGGGAAATATCGTAATTCATGATATGACAGAATTCGAAAACGTCGCTGGAGTGGTATGGTCCTGCGGCCAGCGTCTGTCGGTCCTGGGAAAGAAAAATTTTAAATATGTCGTATTTTTAAGGAAAGACAAAAATAATTTTTTAATTTTTCCTGTTGGCAAGTACTATCTTGGAGTGGTAGAACAAAAGGGTTTCGTGACCGTTGAAGTGGCAGACGCCGTTATGGAATTTCTCAATACGCATCTTGATAAAAAAGGCTAAAATGGAGGATCAATGACCGCACAAATGATCATATCGGTTTTTACTCTGGTAATCTATTTAATTATTATTTTTGTCTTTAACAAGGGCCGGGTCAAGTACGCCGGTGGAAAAGTCGGGAAGGTGATTAATTTGATCCTGGTCACGGTCTGCCTTTTGTTTGTTGCCGATTATGTTGCGATTCTTAATCCGTTTGTGGACAAAGAGGTGTTGGATATTATCCGTGCCCTTTTCCGAACCGCTGCCCTCTCCTTCCTGGCCTACGGGGGGGGAAAACTGTCAGATTCCTAGGCGTGGGAGGATCAGGTGAAAAGGGAGAGGAACCCCTTTCTGGGCTTGTCCTGTTTTTTGCCTATATTAAACTGTGAACGGATACCGTCCATGGCGGTTTTCATGTCAATGACGATTCTATCCTTTTCTTTTGATCCGGTTTGATACTTCTGAACATATCCCAAAACTTTTTCAATATCATTCAGGGTTTTCGTCAGTGGCTGGGCGCCTAGAATCTTGCCCACCCGTATCAGCACCTGCTCACAATACGCGATAAAGCCTGAGATGATCAACTCTTTCTGGTTTTTAATTTCGTCCATGGACTTTAAGGTGGTCTCAATGGCCTGGAGATTCTCATTTTTTGTATTGTCCGGATGAAAACTTTCAAATATTTTCTTGATTGGGGTCCCAAGTTCGGATTTGCTTTCCTGGAAAAGCGAATGGGTTCTTTCCCCCAACTCGTCGGCAATGTTTTTTTTAATGGTCTGAAGTATGTCGTTGAAAACCGTGAGAATGGCGGACAACCCGTTGCCGGTTTCCCCGTTATTGAGCTGGATCTCTTCTTTTTGCTCGATCAGCCCCGATGATATCACAGAGAAGAATATTTTATAAACGGCAAATTCATCGTAGCCGCTTTCCGTGATCACCTGCCGCACAGACCGGGATCCGTCAATCAGGGAAAGCACCCGCCATTCATTGGCATTGAGTTTAATTTCTTCTTTGGTTTGAACCTTTCCTGACATTTTAAATACCAGTTTGTCACTGGGTATCACTTTTTTCAAGACGGATAATTCGTCGATTCTCCTTGAGGCTTCAAGGATCAACTTCATGGGATTGAGCTGGGTAACAATCATGTTTTTCAGGTTCAACCGGGCATCTTTATACTCAAATTTTCCTTTTTCCCAGAAAAGAAGGTCATACAGGATGGTCTCCACCTGTTTGGTATTGTATTTTTTCAGGGTTTCCAAGGAAATATACCCTTTTTCAACCAGGATTTTACCCAGATGGATTTTTTCTTCTTTGGCAAAGGCAAGACATTTTTGAAGCTGCTGGGCAGAGATGATGCCATCTGCACGCATTAAAAACCCCAGCCTCGACTGCTTAAGAGAAGCAGAAGCATAGACAATGGTTCCCTGGTCAAAAAATACCCGGCTTTCAACACTCTCCCGGGTAACGGTCAGGATTCCGGTTTTCTGATCATTACACAGCAGTTGAAGAATACTGGCAAGTGTTAACCCTTCAAAATCTCCTTGTAAATTCATGGCACCCTTTCCTCTATCATGGTTACCTGGATTTAAACCTCCATAGACCCATACTATGCCACACTATTTCCGGCAATACAATCGTCAAAGACCATGGGGGAGGAACAGCCCTAGGGCATTTGATGACGCGCTCAGGCAACATCAACCCAAACGATGATTCTGTCCTTGCAGGGTTCCGGTTCTGGGGCATAACACACCCGACAGATAGAAATCCGGCCATTGCATGGTTCTTTTCAAAGCCGCAATGAATGATGTATTGAAAATATAACGGTTATATTATAGCATTATCAATGACCGAAAAAGCAGTGGTTGAATTTATTATTCAAGAAAATTAAACTTAACAGTTTCAGGATGATATGGCATCAATATCTTTTCTCATCGTTGAAGGCGAACCCGCAGTTTCTAAAATGATGTCCATGGTGATCCAATCCCTTGGACATCAAAAACCCCAGGTGACTTCCAGCGGAAGTGAGGCCTGCCATCTGACACGTACGAACGCCTTTGATATTGTCATTGCAGATATCAATGCGCCCGGCATGGACGGAATAAGCCTTATGGAAGATATTATTGAAGAAGAACCCGACCCCCCTGATTTTATAATGACCGGGTATAGTACAGATTATTCCTATAAGCGGATTATCGGCGGCGGGGCAAAAGCTTTTATCAGAAAACCGGTGACCACAGATGAGTTTAACATCAAATTGGTCCGTTTCCTCAATGAGAAGTCTTTAATCGAAAAAAACAACTCACTGCAGCAGGAACAGGCCAATCTCAATAAGCGCTTGTCCGAGTTGATTGATGTGTCCCATGCTCTCACTTCCGAACTGGACTATAAAAAATTATTCCCCCTGATCATTGGGAAGGTAACCCAGATAATGTCTGCTGAAAGGAGCAGTCTCTATGTTATCGACTGGTCAAAAAGGGAACTCTGGACTGAAGTCTCGGAAGGAGTAGAGCAGATCCGCCTTCCCATGGACCAGGGCATCTGCGGACATGTGGCTGTGACGGGTGAGTTGGTGAATGTGGAAGATGCCTGGGATCTCCCCTATTTTAACCGGACCTTTGATCAAAAAAACAAGTTCCGGACAAGATCTGTCCTGTGCATTCCAATTACAAACAAGACCGGGAAGAAAATCGGCGTGCTCCAGATCATCAACAAAAAGAACTATCCCCGGTTTACCCGGGAGGATGAACTCTTCCTGAAAGGCCTTGCATCCCAGGTGGCCATATCCCTTGAAAATTCCTTTCTCCACGAAGAGATCAAATTGTCATTTGACAGCTCCATCACGACCCTCTCGGCCATTGTTGATGCAAGACACCCCTTTACTGCGGGCCATTCGGAACGGGTTACCCAATACGCACTAATGATCGCAAGGGAAATGAAGCTGACTAAAAAAGAGATGGAAATTCTCAAATATTCTGCCCTTCTGCATGATATCGGTAAAATCGGCATCCGTGATAAGGTGTTATTGAAAGACGGACGTTTTACAGATGAAGACAGGGAAGAAATGAATTCTCACACGGTAAAAACAAAGTCAATTCTAGACAAATTTCACTTCCCAAACAAATTAACAGAAGTACCAGGCATTGCCGCCCATCACCATGAGAAAGTCAATGGGGAAGGCTATCCCGACGGATTAACAGGTGATGAAATGCACCTGGGCTCGAAAATCCTTGCCGTTGCCGATGTGTTTGATGCCCTGACCTCGAGAAGAGATTATCCCAAATATGATTCCGAAGAAATCATGTCATGTGAACCCATGCCCCTGGATCGGGTAATTTCCATCCTGAAAAAAGATTCCGGCAGTCATTTTGACCCTGAAGTGGCCCAAGCCTTTTTAAACTGTCTTCCCAGAGCGCTTCTATACTACCGGGGCGGGCACTTTCCGTCTATCTATGTGGATGAAACCATACAGAGATTAGCCCCTGAACTGATTTAAGCGTAAACGTCAGGGAGGATGCATGTCCTCCCTGGCCCCTTCCATCCCTTCAAAATGATTTCCAATGCAATATGCGCTTGGTTTTGAATCGTTAAATTTTAAATGTTCCCACCAGACCTTTTAACTGGCTGGCAAGATCCGCCAGCTCCCTGGCGTTGGTATTCACCTTGTCACTGGCAGAAGTCATATCGCCTGCCGTGTGATTCACATCGGCAAGATCCTTGGCAATGAGGCCTGCCACATCAGAGCTCTGGGCGACTTTGTCATTAACCTCCTGGATACCCATGGATGCCTGGGAAATGTTGCTGGCAATCTCCCTTGTGGTTGCCGACTGCTCTTCAATGGCTGCGGCAATGGTTTCAACAACCTGATTTACCGTGCCGATGACCCCGGTAATCACCTCAATTTCGACAACACTTTCTTTGGTTGAGTTTTGAACCACTTCAATGCTCTCTGTTATCGCCTGGGTCGATAAGGCCGTCTGATTGGCCAGGGTTTTAATCTCTTCGGCGACTACTGCAAAACCTTTGCCCGCCTCCCCGGCCCTTGCGGCCTCTATGGTGGCATTAAGCGCCAGGAGGTTGGTCTGTTTTGAAATATCGGCAATGATCTCTGTCACCTTACCGATCTGTGTTGCCGCCTTTCCAAGGGCATTGATTTTTTCGGAGGCACTCTGGGACTTTTGAACGGCATCAGACGAAATGGATCTGGCTTTCTCTGAATTTACGGCAATTTCATTGATGGTCGACGTCATCTCATCCGTGGCAGTGGCCATGGTGTTGACATTGGTTGAGGACTGCTCAGTTGCCGCCACAACAGAGGTCATATTCGTACTCATCTCCTCTGCAGCTGCCGACACAGAGTCGGATAGGTCAGAGGTCTCTCCGGCCCCCTTTGACATCTGGCTTGCAAGGCGTATTAAATCCTGGGCCGAGCCACCCAGTGTTTTGGAATTTTTGGCAATCTCCCCGATGATATTCTGGAGCTTGTCCATAAAGGTGTTGAACCATCCGGCAAGTTCCCCAAGCTCATCGTTTGTAACAACATTCAGGCGCTGGGTCAGATCCCCTTCCCCCTCTGCAATGTCCTTTAACATGGAACTGGTCGCTTTGATGGGGGATGTAATGGAACGAATCAAAAAGAAAGAGGCGGCTATTCCCAGCACAAAACCCGCCAGAATAAACAAAAGGATCATGCGCTTTCCGTTTCCGGTCGCGCTGTTAAGGCGGCTTTTCGTTTCAGACGAAATCGTGTGCATCAGACGATTGGCAGTCTCAACCGTGGTACCGGCCGCTTTGGCATAGTTTTCTGCGGCCGCCAGATTCTCTGCATAGGCGGTCCAGCTACTTATATAATTGGTGGCAGCGTTTTTAATACCGTCCGTGGCGGAAGCCAATCCCAAAACCTGGTTCAGCTGTTCCAGGGTTTCCTGGGCGCCGGTTTTAAAGTGCATGTGGTAAAGGGAACTCAAGCGGGCTCTCATCAGAAATTTTTCAACCTGGCCGATATCTTTTAACGAATCCAGGCCCTTTTGGACGATGGCGTCCATGGCTTCCCCGGCTTTTTCAATATCCTCAATGTAAACACCCGCACAGATGATCAGGTCCCAGGGCTTGAAATATTGGCCAATGGTGACCTTGGGAAAAACAGCACCCCCCATGTTCGGTTTGGTCCAATAGTATTCAGTGGTAGACAGGCCGTCCCGAACCGCACCGTCCACAACCCATTTCATAAAGGTTGCGCCGGTTTTTTTATCCTTTATTTTGCTGAAATCCATGCCCTCCAGCTCCTGCCTGGATCCATGGGCCACAAGCGTGTAATTGCTTTTAACAGCAAAGAAATAATTACCCCCGGAAAAATGGAGATTTCGGACAGCTTCCAGGGCCTCTGCCTCTGTCTTTCCAGTCTTATGATAGAATCGGATGGTATCCAGGGCTATATTTACGATGTCGGCCAGGGCATCGTTGGAGAACGCTTTTAAATTCTTCTCGCTGTCGACTAAAATGGCTTCTCGGATTCTCTCCTCTGCCTTTAAGGTCTCCGTATTTGAAATTTGAGTCATGAGGGTGGCATGGGTCTTCAGGTCTTTAAGCAGCAACTTGTTCTGATCGGTGACCTCCATCAGTTGAGAAACGATCTTAAAATATTGTTCCTTACCATCATAAAGGGGGTCAACATTGACATTGCCCTTAGCAGCCCGCTTTAAAGTATCAATTTTACCACCGATACCAGAAACGGTCTCTTGTATGGCATCGTAGTCATCCCGGGCGCCGCTGTGTTTGTATCGTTCCTGGAGCGTCAATACTTTCAAGAGTTCCATTTCCAGATCCATGGCCACAACCTCTGTATCTGTAACCTCAATCACCGTACCCAAACTTACGTAACCCGTCGTTCCGACCACAGCGGAAATGAACAAAACCAGTGCAAATCCAGTAATAAGTTTTACTTTCAAACCGATTCGAGTAAACATTTTCAGATTCTCCTAATACTAAAACGCGATGTTCAAGTTTTTTGGTGATGAACTGGCTTAACCACTCTCTACCCCCCAACATACCCCCCGCTTGTTCAGCAAAAATAGTGCCATCTTTTTTGGAGTCTCCCCATGCAATTCATATATCTCCGGCGGAATAAGAACGGGATCCTGGCATAAAGCGCTCCTCAACCAGGTTTCACGAGTAAACCGGACAACATAAATGGTCCAATTTTCACCTGGGTTTTAGCCATAATATAAAAAAAGCGATTATGGGATTATCAGGAAATAGTCCTGAAAATGAAGACTCCCACCCAGTTAAAAACCCTTTAGTCCTGAAAAGCAGGACACCCCCAACACTGACCATGGATGCCTTGCCAATGGCCATTTGGCGTCGTTCTTATCTGGGCCATGTGAACCCTAAAGGATTTGAAATTCTGTGGCTTTCCGAAAAAGCGGCTTAACAAACGTGTCCCCTTTTACTTGACCCGGTCAGATTGCCGTGGCCATCGGATTCGAGCCGTATTAAGCAAAGGACCTCCCAGAAAAAACTTGTAACTCCCATTAAATTTAGCGTACAAATGATAGTCAGGTTTCTCAACCATCACTCATACGGGAGTTCGTTTATGCTGCCAGATCTCTTCAGTCCCATCCGGATCGGAAATATGGAGGTTAAAAATCGTCTGCTCATGTCTGCCATGAGTATTAATTTTGGTGTGGATGACCAATGCCATGTCACGGACCAGCTCATTGAGTATTTTGTGGCAAGGGCCAAGGGCGGAGTGGGAATGATGCTGGTAGGAGGGGGATCCGTTCACCCCGGAGGACAGGAACTGCCGGACCTGCCCCAGATGTACAATGACGCCTGTATCCCCTCCCTTAAGGTCATGGTGGAACGGGTAAAAAAATATGATATCTGCTTCGGGGTCCAGCTCATGCATGGGGGCCGCCAGTCCTATCTTCCTGAGAAGGTGGCACCCTCGGCCATTCCCGCCCCGGCTGTGGTCAAGGGTGAGGTGAGGGCCCTGGAGATTGATGAAATAAAAGAGCTGGTGGACTGTTTTGCCCAGTCGGCCCGGCGGTGTAAGGAGGCGGGCTTTGATTTCATAGAACTCCACGGGGCCCACGGATATCTCATCAATCAGTTCATGGCGCCCAATTGCAATATACGGACAGACGAATACGGGGGCAATTTTGAAAACAGAACACGGTTTTTATTTGAAATTATAGAGGCCATTAAGGAAATCGCCGGACCGGAATATCCCGTGGGCATTCGCATCAACGGCAACGATTATATTAAGAACGGATGGGAGCTCAAGGATACGGTCCGCCTGGCCCCGCTTCTGGAAAAAGTGGGAGTCGCCTATCTTCATATTTCAGGCGGGGTATACGGATCCACCGAGTTGACCATCCCCTCCATGTATACCCCCCAGGGCTGTTTTATCCATCTGGCCGAGGCCGTAAAAAAGGTGGTGGACAAGGTCCCCGTGATTACGGTGGGCCGGATCAAGGACCCGGCCATGGCCAATGCCATCATCAAAGAGGGCAAAGCCGATATGGTGGCCCTGGGCCGGTCCATCATCGCAGACCCTGAATACCCCAATAAGGCCAAAGCCGGTCTGATTTCCAATATCCGTCCCTGTGTGGGCTGCTGCCTGGGCTGTATCCATGCGGTCCTGGCCAAAGAGCCGGGTTCCTGCGTGGTCAATCCCGATGTGGGCCGGGAGTATAAACTGGCCCAGGAAGAGGCGGCAAAAGAGAAACTCAAGGTCCTGGTGGCCGGTGCCGGTCCCTCGGGCCTGGCTGCGGCCCGGATGTTTGCCCTGAGGGGGCATGAGGTGCGGGTCTGCGAAAAGGGTGAGCAACAGGGCGGTCTTCTCGCCCTGGCATCAAAGGCGCCGGGCCGGGGGGAGCTGGGGGATATCCTCAGATTTTTCAGGGAAGAGCTGGTCCGTCTGGGTGTGGCGGTTCAATACAATACCCCCCTGTCCAAAAAAATTCTGGATGAATTTTCCCCGGACCACGTGATTATGGCCACAGGCTCCATGCCGGATATGCCGGTTATCAAAGGGCTGTTCAAGAGTGCAATGGACCTGGTCACCAATGTGGATGTGTTCAGCGGGGAGGAGGTTCCGGGTAAAAAAGTAATTGTTCTCGGGGGCGGTATGACCGGGTTGATTACGGCCGACGCCCTGGCTGAACAGGGCAGAGAAGTGGTGGTCCTGAACCGGAAAAAGAGCTTTGCCGAAGAAATGTCCTCCAATGACCGGTATTATTTGCGGGAACGCCTGAAAAAGGGGAAGGTCAAATTGTATAAGGAGGTGGCCATTCAGCAGTTCACTGATGGGGGGGTTGAATTTACCGCCAATGGAGATGCCTTTTCCCTGACCGGTTTTGAGACGGTTGTTATATCTGAAAAACATCTGTCGGTACGGGAGGCTAAAAAACTGGAAAAACAGACCCGCGCCGTTTTCCACCTCATCGGGGATGCCAAGAGTCCCCGCCACCTCATGTACTGCGTGTCTGAGGCGGAAGAGGCCGGCCGGGCAGAATAACAAGATAGGACGTTATTTTTTATCAACAAACGTATACCAAGCCCGGCACAAACACACCCTGTTGTGCGTGTACCGGGCTTGATCCAAATCCTATTGAAATGAAAAACATCTTTTAATACATTCGAGTCCCCAGCCGTTTTCCGGAATAATTTCGTGTGCAAGAATCGTAACCAGAGATGCAAATATCGTAACTCAAATACCGACCGCCCTCCCCTTCTTTTAAATCATCTCTTACAATTCAAGCACTTACAACCATGGCACACAGATTGCTATCAAACGATATCACCCGTGGCGTCATGGATGCAGTATCCGGCTTCGGGGGACCTTTTTTACGATAGGTATTAACCTGATTTATTCAGATATTGCCACAAGAATGGTGGCATAAGAGGAAAAAAATGAACCAAAAATCTTTATTGAATCGTATTGGAACGCTTTAATTATGACAAGGGCCTTTCCATGGGGCGGGCCAATGCTGTCGCAAATTACCTGACAGGCAAAGGTATTTTAAAAAACGTCTTCCCACCCAGGCTTCAATATTCCAGAGGATATAATGTTTCAAAACAGACAGTACTGTCGTATTTATTTTAAACAAACACGCGCTTTCGGAGCAGGTTTTACCGCCGTTGCACTCACCATTCTGCTATTTTCTTTGGCAATCCTGTCAGGTGGATGTACCCACCTTGAACCTGCTCCCAAACCATCAGGCCAGCACACTCCTGTGGAAATTCTGAAAGCAAAGGAGAAAACACCTGTTCCAGTGATAAAAAAACAGGCGAAAAAGAAACAGACAAAAAAGAAGCGTCCCAAACCATCACCTGAAATCCATGGCCGCCGGTATATCATCGGAGAGGTGGAACCGGTTATGATAAAACAAGCGGGATTCACACTTCCCGCACGTATCGACACCGGAGCCACGACATCTTCCCTGTCTGCCGCTGATATCACCCCCTATGAAAGAGATGGTAAAAAATGGGTGAGTTTCACCGTCAAATCATCCGATTCAAGCAAAATAAAACAGATGAAAAGACCCGTCTCCCGAACAGTAAGAATCAAAACCCATGTTAGTAAAAGCCGATCTCAATATGTAGTGAAGCTCAGAACCGTACTGGGACACATTGAACAGGTCCGTGATTTTACACTTACCGACAGATCAAATTTCAAATACCCCGTCCTGATCGGACGTAATTTTCTGGATGGCATCTTTCTTGTCGACGTAAGTCTCAAAAATTCCACATCCCCCTTCAGCGAGAAGCAAAACAATGAAAAATAACATTCAGCTTGCCCTTATCGTGCTGTTACTTGCATCGGCAGGATTCGGCGCCGCCATATACAAGAATCAGATGCTTGGATTTTCCTTTATTCCTGAAAAAAAAGATACCGTATGGACCATTGAAACAAAAATCACATTCAAAGCAGACGGCGGTCCCGTATCCGTGTCACTCAACCTGCCGAGCAACAGCAAAGAACTGTGCGCCGTATCTGTCAGCAATATTTCACCCGGTTATGAAAGCAGGATAAAAAATGGACGATTCACCTGGAAAAAGGACAATGCAAAGGGATTACAGGAAATTTTCTACAGCACAAAGGTTTTCAGGAAAAACCGCTCGGATTCGACAACCCTAGCAGGTCCGTTCAAAACTGTTGAGCCCCTGTTTGAAGGCGCTTTAAAAGCGGCTGCGACCAACATAACCAAAACAACTGCACCCGGTCTGACGACGGCAACCGAGTCGGCAGTTGCTCTCCTGAAAAAGCTTACCCACAACAATGGCGGAGAAGCAGCCCTTCTCATGGCCAATGCCAAAGACCGCGGAGGCGCTGTTTACCTGGCCCGTGATCTTCTCCTTTTTTCAGGGATTCAGGCACAGGTTGTCAAAGGCCTGTTTATTGACTCGGACAGGCACAACAAAAAACTTGACGGCTATATTGTCATCATGGACCGGGACAATCAGGTCCTCCTGAATCCGAGGACCTCAACGCCGGAAAAATTGGACATTTTTCTCATATGGCAACAGGGGGACGAATCCCTGCTTGAGGTCACCGGAGGATCCGGAAGTGAAATATCCTTTTCCACCCTCGCAGAAATCGTTCCCTCCAGAAAATCAATTATTGCCAATGCAAAAAGGGAAAAAGCGATGCTTGTGGATTTTTCCATATACAGCCTGCCCGTTTCCGCCCAGAACACGTTCAAACTGCTTCTGCTAATTCCCATAGGGGCATTCATAATCGTGGTTCTCCGTAATCTTGTAGGAATCACCACCACCGGAACCTTCATGCCTGTTCTCATCGCTTTGGTGTTTCTACATACAAAGCTCCTGCCCGGGGTTACACTTTTTGTTATCGTGGTCAGCCTCGGTCTTGTCGTTCGATCCTACCTGAGCCACCTGAACCTTCTGCTGGTTCCGCGTATTTCCGCAGTGCTTGTTTTTGTGATCATCATCTATGTGGCCATCAGCGTAATCAGCATAAAAACAGGCTTTAAGCAAGGGTTGCAGGTCACGTTTTTCCCAATGATCATCATCTCCTGGACCATCGAAAGAATGTCGATCATCTGGGAAGAAGAGGGGCCACGGGATGTCTTCATCCAGAGCGGCGGCACATTGTTTGCCGCAACAATCATCTGTATGGCAATGGAGAACAAATATATTGGACACCTGACCTACTCGTTTCCCGAGCTTCTGCTCGTTGTTCTTGCCGTAATAATCCTGATCGGAAGTTACTCTGGATTTCGGCTCACGGAACTCCGTCGTTTTGAACCAATGATAAGGAAATAAGCCATGTTTATTGCAAGCCCCTTCCGTCTTCGTAAATCCGGAATTGTCGGAATGAACCAACGGAACGTTGTACTGATCGCACAAAACAACCCACGCAGGCTCTACCCGCTTGCGGACAACAAACTTAAGACCAAAGAACTTCTTGAAAAAGCAGGAATAGCCACACCAAGCCTTCTTGGATCAATACATAGCCAGGCACATATCAGAGAACTTGAATCCTTTCTCTCCCACCATAACGCGTTTGTAATGAAACCCGCCAAAGGAAGCGGCGGAAAAGGGATTCTTGTCATAAAGAAGAGAACAGGAAAGCAGTTCATAAAATCAAGCGGATCGATTATCACCTCAACCGATATAAAGCGCCATGCCTCAAATACCCTGAGCGGTCTTTTCAGCCTGGGCGGCAATAATGATGTTGTAATGCTCGAAGAGATGGTTAATTTTTCCGATCATTTTGACGGATACTCCTACCAGGGTATTCCGGACATACGGATCATCGTTTATAAAGGGTTCCCAATCCTTGCCATGACCCGCCTGTCCACAAAAGTATCCGACGGCAAGGCAAACCTTCACCAGGGGGCGGTGGGCGTTGGAATCGACATTACGTCAGGCGACTCTCTCAGGGCGATTCAATATGGAAGACCTGTTCTTAACCACCCGGATACAGGAAAAGACCTTACCGGTTTTTCAGTTCCGGAATGGAACCGATTTACGGAACTTGCCTCCAGGTGTTATGAAATAACCGGCCTTGGATACCTTGGCGTGGACATCGTACTGGACGCGGAGAAAGGCCCCCAGATACTTGAATTGAATGCCAGGCCAGGGCTTGCCATACAGATTGCAAGCGGAGTGGGGCTTCAATCAAGGATTGACCGTATAGAAAAAGTGCTCGAAACAAATGCAGGCCCCCAATTCGAAACAGCTCTGGAACGTTGTGCATTTACAGCATCAGAATTCTGAAGGAAGTCGTGAAGACGCCCCTGGCATACAAAAAGGGGCGTCGATGAAGGCAGAGTTGAGCCGCCTCCGGTATATTTTGGGGCAGGAGTGCATTATATTCACCGGATTTTACGTATAACGGCTGAACTCGACACCCCGGTTGACCCCACGCATCTTAAACCACTCTTCTTCATCCTTTGGCGGAATTTCGCAATCTGTTTCATTTTTACGCACCAGGCAAATGGCATCCGAAGGACAGGTGGTTACACAAAGCCCGCACCCAATGCATTTTTCCACCACCACCCGGTAGGCTTCGTGATCTTTTTCGATGGCAGCGACCTGACACCGCTCATCGGTACAGATTCCGCATTCCGAACACTCGGCCATATCAATTGCAGCGTAGTAGTTCGAGCTGACAACCCACCCTGCCGGGATGTTTAATTTATTGATTCCCCGCAGCACGTTACAGCAGCATCCACAGCAGTTGCAGATAAAATAATGGTCTTGCTGTGAATTATAGATCATGTGGACGAGTCCGAAAGCTTCCGCTTTTTCGATAATTTCATAGGCTTCCTTTTTACTGATGGGACGTCCCCAGTTGGAATCCTTAAAACCATCCGGTACAGGGGCTATGCCAAGGCAGCTCTCCCGAGGCTTGTTGCAGCCATTCCCCAGGATGTGTGCTTCCTTTTTGCACACACATTCCTGGCTCCTTTCCATTTCATGTGGGTAAAATTGCTAATGTGTAGGAAAAGCTCTTGGTTAAATATCGTGGTTTTTTCT
>JAEINR010000185.1 GCA_016342325.1 Desulfobacterium sp. | reverse complement strand
CTGGCGACCGAAAAATGCTCTCCGATGCGTTCCACCGTTTTCTTTAAACCCATCGCCTCTGGAATCAGACGATCGACAACTTTTCGGTGAGCCGCTTTCAGCGATTCTACCTCCCCGATAACAAAATTGATTTGGCTGGCAGGATCGATTTCTCTGGCAGCGGTGAGCGAAGCCTCCAATGCTTTAATTTTTTCCTCGATTTTTGAAACAAGCTGGCCATCAGCCTGGTCGATGAACGCATTTTCCAGCAAAACGATTTGCAGGATTTGCTTGCTCATATTGTTGCCGGCCTGGCTATATGCAACCATTTTATGGGTATTGGATGCATTGTGAAAGGTGATCGAGGCCAGAATGCCGATGCCCACCGTTCCAATAAAGGATATGAGCAGTATCTTGTAGAAAAGCCCTATCGACGGAAGATGAAAATTCATTCGTTTCATATTCATACCCATTTCGATTTGTCCGAACCTGCATTTGGTTCCGTTCGAAACGTCTATCCGGCGGTGTCGCACGATTCCGCCGTTGCCCGGCGAAGGACACACCATCTACATAACGGCGTCCCCTTCACCGGTGGAACGCACACCGACACGCCAGAAAGCGAAGACTTTTGGAGCTTATCATTTTCCTAATTGACCTTGTCGCCGTAGATGCCCGCAAAGACGACCAGGCCGCCAGCCTGCTGATAGTAGCAGTTTTTGGTGTAAACGCCTTTGGCGTTGGGTTTGCTCCAGTGGTAGTCGAACCAACCGCTTTGGCTGCCGGCCTTGATTTTCTCGAACAGGGCTGGATACCAGGGGCTTTTGGTCACGGGATCTTTGAGCCCCATGAGGTTCTTCCCGATAAATTTAGGCTGTGGACCGTGAGCAACGATCTTCCCGTCGAGATCCATAATATAAACGTAGGTGTCCTTCCAGACGAAAGGACCATTCTTGTCATTGACCTGTTTGATCGCCTCATCGGGACCTTGCGTTTTGATTATATCCGCCACTTCCGCACTTTTGGAAACGCATTCGTCCTTGGTCGCCAAACCACTGGCAACGGCAAGACTGACAATAACGATGGACAATACCCCCATAGCCAACAGATTCGTCGTGATTCTCATGTTTCCTCCTTTGAAATGCGGGTTCAGGATTCTTTCAAATTACCAGATGCAACCTTCTTCTAATTGTCCGGGTTAAAGCCCAATGACCTGCCCCGACGATGAGGCCAAGACCGCCAGTGTTCATCTGAATGGGTCATCGGCCGATATGGGGGAGGGCTTAACAGGAAAAAACTGTCCAATGAATGTCTATGCCGATTAGACACTGAGGATGGGTATGTGGATAGAATTCCAGGTCTCGCCACGGCGGGACTCACTTCAAACTTCTTGCCAGCCTATGGCGGATTGGTTCAGGTGAGAGAATTCAGGAAGGTGTATAAATTGACTTTCTGTTTGAGAATATTGAGTTTTTTCCTGATTTTGTTGCGGTGTTTTTCCACGGTGCTGGGGGAAAGGGCCAGCAGGTCGGCAATGGACTTGGTGGACCGTCCCTGACGGATGAGGTCGGCCACCTTTATTTCGGAGGGGGTCAGATTTTGATAAGCCCCGGCCAGACTCTTTGAAGCCGGGGAAACCAGTTGCTCGATGTTGGTGCGGATGATCCGGGTATAGTCTTGGACACTTTCGCCATTCTTGAGATGTTCCATATCATCCAAATACGGAAAAACATATCGCTTCAGGTTATTGATCATGGTCTGCTCGATGGCTCGCTTTTCGATCTCCCGCTGGTCCAAAAGGGCTTTGAGTGCCTCGTTGGTTTTTGCCTGGCTGAACGTCTTGTCCAAAAGCGCCTGCCGTTGCCGGATCAAATCCCTTTCAATCTCTTTCTGGTAGGTGATGTCACGGCTGCTGCAGCGCCGGCCGAGATAGTTTCCCCCCTCATCGGTCACCGGTTGGCAGTTATGGCCGAGCCAGCGTTCTTCGCCGTCACGCCGGGTAATCCGAAAGTCCATGCTGAAAACTTTTTTTTGAGAATGGCACGCATCAAGTCGCCGGTTGAATTCATCCCGATCCTCAGGATGGATGATGTCTCGCAACAGCATTGGGTTGCGAACAAACGTCTCCATGGAATAGCCGGTGATGCGTTCACAGGAGGGCGACATGTAGATGATCTCACCGTCCGGGGCGACCCAGTATTCCCAGTTGTAAGTAAACTCGGCCACGGTGCGATACCGTTTTTCACTGTCCTGCAACTGGGCACTTTTTTGCCTCACCATCGCTTCCAGGTGTTTCCGGTAGGCCTGGTTTTCCTTGAGCAGCCGGGCCTTTTCCAATACCCGTTCAATGGCCATCTGAAGAAAAGAGGCCTCCTCGATGGGCTTGTACAGATAATCCCAGGCCCCCAGGCGAAGGGCCTGGATCACATCCCCCCGTTCCCCCTGGCCGGACAGGACGACCACCGGCAGTTGCGGGAGCGTTTTCTTGATATGGTCAAGCAATTCGAAACCGTCCCCGTCCGGCATGAACAGATCGGTCAGCACCACCTCCGGGGGTTGGGCCTCAATCAAGGTCATGGCCCGGGATCCGCTTTCCGCGGTTACCACCTTATAATGCCAGGATAGAAGCCGTTTTTCAAGAAAACGGCGGATGGCAGGTTCGTCATCGACCACAAGAATGACAGGTGTTTCCCGATTATCCATTGCTTATGATCCTACTCCTATCTGCCGGCCTCTTCATTGTCAGCCTTGTGCAACTTGGCCATCATCGTTATAAATATCCATATCAGGGTAATGTGTCTTCGCACATTCCTGGCAAATACTGTGGCTGAACTCCGCTTCCGAATGCTCATGAATGTAAGATTCTATTTGATTCCAATATCCTTTGTCATCTCTAATTTTTTTACAGTAGGAGCAAATTGGCAATATTCCTTTTAATGTTTTGATTTCATCTACAGCTTTCTCCAATTCCTTTTGTGTTCTCCTAATATCAGTTATGTCCATTGCATAGTGGAGATACAAATCTTTATCTACAGGCACCCACCATGTATCCCATATGGTACCATCAATTTCCACTTCTTTACGTTCAGGTTTACCTGATTCGATTGCTTCATCTGCGAGACAAAAGTCGCACTTAATCGTGTTGTCTTTTTTCCTTCCAGGATCGGCTTCTTCATTTTTTTAACCTCTGGATTTAGAATTTGGGTCAGGTTATCGTTTGACCTTTCTTTAACCCCTCATTATATTTCCTGGCACTGCCTCGGACCGCTTCCACCGGATATTTGCGGCCGTTGATTTCGATCTTATCCCTGGACGCCTGGAGCGGGTCGATGCCAAGCTTGTCCGACAGGCGGGTCAGATAGATCAGGATATCGCCGATCTCTTGGCGGATCGCCTCCAGTTTTTCCGGTTCGGTGATGTAGCTTTCTTCCTGGGTGAGCCACTGGAAGTGTTCCACCAGCTCGGCCACTTCGACGCTCAGGGCCATGGCCAGGTTCTTGGGGGAATGAAACTGGTCCCAGTCCCTGGCTTTGGCGAATTCTCTGAGCTTTTGTTTTAAAGCTTCCATAAAAAACCTTTTCTCACGCAACGACGCTACGGTTTTGGCACGGATTTCACGGATGGTCACACGATTTGGAAGAGCGAATCGAGCGGCCGGAGCCGATCCGTTTCAAGGGAAAAGGCCGCATTCCGCCAAATCAGACATATTGTATCACACGCAATTGTCAGATCCGGACAAAGTACAAAACTTTTTTTCATTTTTACATTCTCACCAGACTCCGTCGGCAAAATTCAATGGTGGCCTTTCTAAATCCCTTGATCCCGCCCTGTTTCGTTACCCTTCGCCGCATAAGCCCGTTGACCATAATTAGGATGAGCCCAGTGGTGGAGGATACCGGGACCTTGAAAAATTCCCCGGAGGCGATGCCCGCCTTTATGGCACCGGAAATGAAAATGGTCAGCCGCTTCCTCTGCTCTTCAATCAGCCGGGCACATACGTGGGCTGACTCCCTAAGCTTAGCCGGGCAGACACTGGCAATAATATAGGTCTCGTCGGGGAAATCAGTTGTAAAAGCGAAGTGCAGGCCGATGAGGTTTTCGATCTTTTGGAACTGGGTTGAGGTTTGAGCTTCCAGGGCATCCAGTCGAGCGAAATACTCTGTAAAGATCGATTCCAGAATGTGGACGAATAGCGCTTCTTTGTTCTTGAAGTTGTAATAGATCACCGGCTCGGAGACACCGACGGCGGCAGCTATCTGGGCTGTGGTGGTCCCATCGTACCCCTGGCGTGCAAACAGCTGGATTCCAGCCTTTATCAGATCTGGCTTTTTGCCCATAGTGCCCCTTTTTGGATGGCTATCGGGGTGGATATGGAAAATGACAGATTGAATCAGCCTGCAAAGACTCTAAGAAACACTAAATTTTAGTTTTGTCAAGGAGTTGGCCAATAACCTGCCCACAAAGACCAATCGTTGGAAGGCAGTGAGAGTGCCCTAAGACTATGTGGTAGAATTTCCCGATCTCTCAGATCATCGTGGTCATCCCATCCAAATAA
>JAEINR010000034.1 GCA_016342325.1 Desulfobacterium sp. | reverse complement strand
TTTCTTCAACGCGATCAAGCCATTCGGTTACGAGGTGGCCAAACAGGGTTTCCTGCTCAATTTGCAGATTATGACCCGCACGATCTAACATGGCAAAGGTCCCTCGCGGATAGTTATTGAGAACAGCCAAGGCATCTTGACTGCCGACAACAGCATCTTGACGACCGGTCACAATTAATGCCGGTGCTTCAAACGGTGACGGCAGCGCGTCAACATCAAAAGAAAACGAATACCCCTCATCCGCAAATTTTGTTAGAAATACCTGGTCGCCAAGCTCACACCCTACCTGGATTTCGTTTTTTGTTCGTTCCCATGTCTGCTGTGTCTGGACCACAGCAGTAGACGCGTAGTCTGCTTTCTCCTCGGGGTCTAACGTCATCAGAAAAGCGTCATCCTTAACCAATGGTCTATGCGCCGGCACGGTTCTTTTCCCATGCTCAGGAATAATTACCGGGCAGAGTAAAAACAACCCATCAATGGCGTCTGCCCTGTTACGAACGAGCCCTCTTGCCAGATAACCGCCATAGGATTGTCCGAAGAGAACGAATTTCTGGTCGGGTATGACCGTGTCTATGAATTGGGATATAATATCCAACATGATATCGCAATTGGAAATACACGCCTTTGATTCGCTCAGTCCCATACCCGGCAGGTCAAAATAGATTCGCTTCCATCCATTCAAATTTTCAAAGATCGGCTCCATACATCCGGCAATGGCATGGTGATCAATACCAAAACCATGGATAAAGACGATGGGTTTCCCCTCTCCGAAAACTTTGTAATGAATTTTTATACCTCTTACCAGACAATCCATTTTAATCCCTTTACTTGATTTAACACTTAACTCCGCGAATCAGTCGTTGGCTAATTAGGAGGCCCCTTGCGATGAAGAGACCAATTTAAGCCCCACGATTCCTGATACGATTAAAAGTAAACAGATGACCCGCAGGATGTCCCTGGATTCATCAAACAGTACCATACCCATTATCGCGACTCCGACGGCGCCAATTCCCGTCCATACCGCATAGGCAGTTCCCACTGGAATTGTCTTCATTGCAACTGACAGCAGCCAGACGCTCATGCCCATGGCGGCGATGGTCAGAAACAACGGAACTATTTTCGATACCCCATCGGTATATTTGAGTCCAATTGCCCAACCGCATTCAAACAAACCCGCCACCACCAAATAAATCCACTCCATGCGCCCCCCTCCTGACGAACAAACAACACTTAAATTTAGATCCGCATATTATTCAGCATCGAATGGTATGCGGTCTAACCGACAAAAAAAACATTGGCACGGAGTCTATATCAACAAGAATGAGGGCTGTAAAGGGATACTCCGATCAAACGGACACCTTTCAAAAGGAATAGAGAATGAGAAGGGAAATGGATTAGGTGGCGGCGGGTATAAGCCGGATACCGTCTCATTTGGCCGAATAATGCCGGAGAGAGCGCAGGCGCTCTCCCCAAAACCATTGCCAAAGAGACGGAAAAACGGATCAGACGGTAAACTTTTTCATCATCTCCTGGAGCTCGTCAGCCATGCGACTCAAGGTGGCGGCGCTGGCGTTCACCTCACGACTGTTGACCTCCATGGTTCCTGCGGACTCATCAATGGCAACGACCTCTTTTGCGACGCCTTCTGCGGCAACGGCTCCCTGGGAGACGTTGTCGTTCACATTGGCAAACCCTTCAGCCACCTGGGCAATATTGTCCGCAATCTCATGGGTGGTAATGGCCTGCTCCTCAACGGCTGCCGCGATGGCCGTGACGGCCTCGTCCGAATCGTTCACTATGGTTGTCAGCGTTTTGATCCCTGCAGCGGTGTTCGCGGCCTTGTCCTTCATCCATCGAAGCTTTTCATCCACCGTAACGGTTGATTTTCCGGCTGCTGCGGCAAGCTCGGTGATCTCCTGGGCAACCACGGCAAACCCTTTTCCCGCCTCACCCGCCCTTGCAGCCTCAATCTTTGCATTCAAGGCCAGGAGGGCCACCTGGTCTGCAATGGCCCTGATCTCATCGGTTACCATATCCACTTCATTTGCCGCAGCGCCAAGCTCGTCCACCACATCGCCCACCTGGGCGAACCCGGCCACAGTTTTGGCAATGATCGATTTGGCAACCCCGGCATTTTTCGAAATCTCATTAACCGTGGCGGTCATCTCTTCGGATGCCGACGCCACGAAGGTGACATTGGAGGTGGCCTGCTCCACGTAGGCCGCAATGGAATTGAGGCTGGAGGATAGCTCCTCGGCTGCCGCTGACACGGCATGGGATTTTGTCGATGTATCTCCGCTGGTTTCCAGAAGATCCTGGGAAATGGTGTTCAATCCCGCGGAGGCGTTGGAAAGGCTTGAACTCTCGTCGATCACATGGCTGATGATGGTGCTGAGGTCCTGGTTCACAAGATTGATCCGTGACAGGATGCGGCTGATCTCATCCTGCCCATCCACATCAATCTTCCAGGTAAAATCGCCTTCCCTGAGCTTTCTTGTGGCCTTGAACATAAGCGCAATTTTTTTATTCACCAGGGTGTTGAACAGAAACCAGATCAAAACAATGGTTCCAACGATCCCAGCAAGTCCGATGAGAATGCTCCGGTTCCGGCTGGCATCCATGGACGCCAGGATCTCCTCTTCAGAAGAGCAGACAGAGATGCCTCCCAGGACAGCCCTTGACCCCCCGTGGCAGTGAAAGCACCGTGTTTCATTGGGAATCACCCGGTTTGCCACACCAAACCGTTCATCGCTGAACCGGGTATGAACAATTTGGTCGTCATTGCGGTTATCGGCCATCATGGTTTCAACGGCCCCTGCTGCCCCATCACCGAGGATCGAACGAACAGATTCTCCCACAGCCCCGCTTTCCGTGCTGAAGGAGATCTTCCCGTTAAAATCATAGACAAAAACCTTGAGCTTGGGCAGGGTCTCATGGAGCCGTTGGAACTGGGCCCTGACAACATCGTTGTCCCCTGTTGCAAGGGCATCGAACATCCCCCCCTCCACAGTACCCGCCAGCATGGTGTTCTGCAATACCATCTGGTTGGAGGATAGATTTTTTTGTGACAGGATGCCCGAAAAGATGACCGAGGCAAGCACTGCCATGACCACCCCGGATATCCAGACCATGAGGTGAAGCCAGAGACGATTCTTGATAAATGAAGGCATGGGGATCTCTTTCTTATTTAAGATTCGATAAAAAAAATATTAATGGGCCCCGCCAAAGAGAAGGGGCTTGTAGTCAAAGGCCTGGACCCGATCGGCGTTGTGGCAGGTGCTGCACGATTCAACGGTGAGATCATGGTCGATATCATCGGGATCCCCGGATTCCGCATGGAGACTTCCGGGCCCATGGCACACCTCACAACCAGCATTCTTAAGGTCCGGGGTCTGGGATTCAGAAACAAAACCGCCGGGTTTGCCATAGCCCGTGGTGTGGCACTCAAGGCATTCGTTGTACTCGGCGGCAGTGAGTTTCGACCGCATGACCCGAATGCTCTCAAAAGAGGAGGCTTTCTTAGAAAACTTCACATGGTTTGCATACTCCTTGTCGTGGCAGTCTTCACAGGCCTTTGACCCCACATAGACCCGTTCTTCTGCAAGGGTAACCCCTGCAACCATCAGCCAGACACAACAGACAAAAGCACAAACCATGAACCGCTTCATTTCTTAAAAAACCTCCGTGCTATCGTTATTTCAAATTATTTTCATAATACGAAGCGTATTTACCTATAAGGATAACGCCAAAGTGTCAACCTAAAAGTTGACATCGTCAACCCTAAACAGGCATTACCAGGTGAGCGGGATACAAACCTCTTTTTCAGCCTTGTTTTGAAAAACCAGGTAACCGTGATCCCGTCCAAAAAGGTAGAGATCCTTTGTAACCCGGACATCCTGGGTGCAGTATTTGATGATCTTATCAAGTTTCCCTTCCTGCCACCACTTGAGGGCAAGGAGTCCGTCTGCGCTCTTGGCCGTCCCCAGGGTATGCCTGGCAAGGGAGTCCAGGGTGAGTCGGTAGCCGAGCCGCTGGTGGACCTTAAGGAGAAGATCCAGGGTCGGAAGGGAGGAGAAGTCAAAGGAGGAAAGCCCGGAAAGCACCTTGTAGTCGAACCGTTCAATGTTGAAGCCGATCACAAGGTCAAACAGCTGCAGATCCGCCACCAGGGCGTCCACATCCTCCTGGAGATAGACCCTGTAATCATCGATTTCAGAATCATAGAGCACGGCGCAACTGACCCCCATGCGATCCGCCCGTCCCCATCCCCCGACCTCCTGGGCCGACCGCCGGGTCTCGATATCCAGAACGCCGAACCGCTGCACATTGACCGGTACATCCGTCTTTTTCCCCTCTTCCAGCGCGTGTTCCGGCACCTGGATCCGAATGGCGCCAAAGGGTTCCGTGGGCGGGTTCTGTTGTAGCATTTCAAGAAGGCAGAGGGCCGTTTCCTTGTCTATGGGCCGGTTGCCGGACCCGCACTTGGGTGAGTGGACACAGGCAGGACAGCCATTGTCGCAGTGGCAGTTTTTGATGGTGGCCAGGGTCCGTTCCAGCATGGTCCCGGCCCGGTCAAACGCCTGGCGGGCAAGACCGATCCCCCCCGGGGTACCGTCATAGACAAACACGGCCGCCTTTTCAACCTGGGGATGAAAGGGAATGGAGATGCCACCAAGATCGTTCCTGTCGGTCATGACCAGCAGGGGTAAAATCCCGATGGCCGCATGCTCCATGGCATGGATGCCCCCCATAAAATGCTTTTTTTGCTCCTCGATCAACGCCCTCACCGTCTCCGGAATCTCGATCCAAAGCCCTTCGGTCTCAAAGGTTACCGGGGGAAGATCCAGGGGAAAGATGCCCAGGGATCGCTGGTTGGCCACAAGCTTTTTCTCATATCCCGTGACCTGGTCCGTGACCTTGAGTTTTCCAAAACCGATCCGGGTGTTCCACACCTTTTTGGTATCGATCACCGAAAGGATCTCGGTGGATTTGTTTGACCGGGCCCGGGTAAAGTAGCGCACCTCTTCCCTGACCACCTCCACACTGCCGTTTTCATGGTCAAACTCCTCCACCACATAGGTGTTGCCGTGGTGGAGGTAGACAGCGCCTTTATGGGTTTCATAAAAGGCCCTGAACCAGTCCACATCCCCCAGGCTCTTTTTCTGGTTTTCAAGGAAAATGGGGATACTCCGGCCCGTTCCCCTGAGGCTCACCTTTCGGTGGGGATCCCGGCGGGAGGCGTACCACATGTCTCCCCTCCGGGTCTTTAACAGCCGGGCGTCGGCTTCAAGGCGGATGACGGCCTGTTTGACCCTGGAGTCTGCCATGAACCCTTCGGCGGCGTCAAGCCTTAGATCGGCGGCCGCACACTCCAGGTGCCGCTCCATGATCACCGGGTTGGAGGGATTGATCACCGCCTGCTCCGGCGGCATGTCAAAGAGCATCCCAGGATGGTTCATGAAATACTGGTCCAGGGCGTCCTCGTGGGCCACCAGCACCATGGCGGAATCAGACCCGTTCCTGCCCACCCTGCCCGCCCGCTGCCAGGTGGACATGATCGTGCCGGGATATCCCACAAGGATACACAGATCCAGGGTGCCGATGTCGATGCCAAGCTCAAGGGCGCTTGTAGACACCACGGCCAGAAGCTCTCCATCTGCCAGCTGATGCTCGATCTTGCGCCGCTCCTCCGGAAGGAATCCGGCCCGGTAGGCGCTGATCTTATCCCCCAGCTCCCCTGCCCGCTGGGAGGCCCACATGGCGATGAGTTCCGTGATCTTCCGGGACTGGGTGTAGACAATGGTGCGAAGCCCCCGGTGGATGGCGGCATGCATGAGCAGGATGGCTGTCTGGGCCGCCCCTGCACTGCCGTTCATGAGCAGGACCTCCTTTTTTCCGGCCGGGGCGGAATTTCCGTCCACCACCCGGACATCCAGGCCGGTAAGCTCAGCTGAAAGTGCCTGGGGATTGGCAATGGTTGCCGAACAAAAGACAAACACAGGGGCTGAACCATAGTGACTGCAGATGCGCAAAAGCCGCCTGAACACCCATGCCATATGGGACCCCATAACCCCCCGGTAGGTGTGCACCTCGTCCACGACCACGAATTTCAGATTGGCAAAAAATTCCGCCCACAAATGATGGTGGGGCAGCATGGCCAGATGGAGCATCTCCGGGTTGGTAAGTAGGGCATTGGGGGGATTCTGGCGAACCTTACCCTTTTTGTAAGGGCTCAGGTCTCCGTCGTAGGCAGCGGCCGTGAGCGTATGCCCGGTCTCCATGCCCACCCCGGCAAGGAGGATTTCAAGGGTATTCAGCTGATCCCGGGCAAGGGCCTTTAACGGAAAAAGATAGAGGGCCCGGGAGGTGGGATCCGCCACCAGGGAGCGAAGCACGGGCAGGTTGTAAATCAGGCTCTTACCGCTGGCCGTGGGGGTTGCCACCACGGTGTGGATGCCCTGTTCAATCAGGTCCACGGCCTCGGCCTGGTGCTGGTAGGGCCGTTCTATGCCCTGGCGCTCAAACACGCGCCAGACCAGATCACGGTTAAAATTTTCTGCATACCGGGCTTTTTTCTCAGCAATGGTCCTGTGGCAGACAAGATCCGGGGCAAGTCCCTTAAACCCCTTCAGGGACTGAAGATACTCGTCAAGACTCACAAGATGCTCTTTCCCAAAGCAGAAACGATAAGTTCCACGGCAAGCTTGGCCGTCTTGTTGGCCTGGTCCAGAATGGGGTTGAGCTCTACCATATCCATGGAAGTCAGCTTGCCCGAGTCCGCCATGATCTCCATGAACAGGTGGGCCTCCCTGTAAGTGAGCCCCCCGGGAACCGGGGTACCCACACCCGGGGCTTCCACCGGATCCAGAGCATCGATGTCAAGGCTCAGATGGACACGTTTCAGGTGGATAAACTTCATCAGGGCCTTGTTGGCAATGGTGCTGATTCCTTGCTCGTCAATATCGCGCATGGTGTAGACGGTGATCCCGCTGTTTCTGAGTCGTTGTCGCTCCTGGATATCGAGATCCCGGATCCCGATCATCACGATGTTGTCCGGATCGATCTTTGCCCCGGGCCGGCCGATGTTGACCAGTCCCTCGTCCCCATCACCGATGAGCACGGACAGGGGCATGCCGTGGATGTTTCCCGAAGGCGAGGTCCCAGGCGTGTTAAAGTCCCCGTGGGCGTCGATCCAGATCAGCCCGGTTGTCCGGTCATGGGACACGCCGCCCACGGTGCCCATGGCAATGGAGTGGTCCCCCCCGATGAACAAGGGAAACACATCGTCTGCAACCGCCTTTTTACCGGCCTCATACACCTCTTCGCAGATGCTCCGGATCTCCTCGTAGTAATCGGCCTTTTCACCCTCTTCCACGGGATTTCTCACAGGCACCCTGACATCTCCCAGGTCCGTTACGCTGTGCCCCAGGGTGCGAAGGGCTGACACAAGTCCTGTGTACCGCGCCGCCGCAGGCCCCATGTCAAGTCCCCTTCGGAGCTGGCCGAAATCCATTGGCACACCGATGATATTGATCCGTTTGTTCATCCCCAGCCCCTTTAGTTATTGTTATAAAACCGGAATTATGATTGAGTATTGACAGCCCCTATATCATACAGTATGAATCGAGTTCAAACAAAAAACAAAATCAGTGCAATATAAGGAGTTTACCCGTATGACCGACCACCCCGTCACCCGTAGCAAAGAAACCTTAACCATCATCAACGATCTTCTCAACAAGGGAGTTGAAAAGATCTCCGTGATCATGCGCCACTCAGCCCGGCATTTTCACCAAACGGTCCAAATGGAGCCGTTCATGGGGCTCACGGATATCGGCAAGGATTATGCCATGGAATTCGGGGCCACCCTTCCGAATACGCCCGGCCCCCTCTTTTTCTCCAGCCACTTTGGCCGCTGCATCGAAACCGCCTACCTCATGGACAAGGGATACACCCATAAGCACTGCCGGTTCAACGGCCACAACACCCTTGCCCTGGAACTGGCTCCCTTTTATATAAAAGATATGACCAAGGCCTTCACTGCCTTTGACCAGATGGGCAACGACACCTTTTTACGGGCCTGGTTCAACAAGGAGCTCCCCCAGGAGATGATGCAGGATTCCGAAGAAGCCGCCGATGTTCTCACCGGTTTTCTGACGGACAGGCTTGACCAACTCGACCCCGGGCAGATCGCCCTGTGCGTCTCCCACGACTGGAACCTCTATCCGTTAAGAGAACACAAGCTCGACCTTGCCTTTGAAGAACACGGCAGGGTAGAGTTCCTTGAAAGCGTCGTGGTGTTTGAACAAGGGGGAAAACACTTCATCATGAACCACCAGCGAGAACCCAGAGAAATTTAGCCACCAGCGCTATTGATATCTGCACTCGAATTAATGCCAGTTTCACTAAGTGCAATACGAAATGGGCTCAATTCATCTGCGAGGAGCAAAAAAAATGGACCAGACACGAATCACGATTCTCTGCGAAAACACGGCAGGCGGCGTCAGGGGAATCACAGGGGAGCACGGGTTTGCCGCCCTCATCGAAAAGGGAGACACCAAGATCCTTTTGGACACGGGCCAGGGCATGACCCTGAAACCCAATGCCGATGCCCTGGGCATTGATCTTGAAAGCATTGACACCATCGTATTGAGCCACGGTCACTTTGACCACACAGGCGGCCTGCCCGACGTGCTCTATCCCCCCAGGGGCGTCAAGATCATCGCCCATCCCCGGGTGTTTGACGAAAAGTATGCCGAGATCGACACCCCCCGGGGCAAGCATCAGTTCTTCATCGGCATCAAGCATCGGCAGGCGTTTCTGGAAGCCGGCCTTGGGGCGCGATTCATCTTTGAGACCGAATACAAGGAGATCGCACCCGGGATCTTCTTTTCAGGCCAGGTGCCGAGAACCACTGATTTTGAGCACCCGGCCACCGACCTTCTGGTTAAAGAAGGGGATGAATTCAAAACGGATCCCCTGCTGGACGACGCCTCCCTTCTCATTGAGACGGCAAAGGGCCCGGTGATCCTAACGGGATGCGCCCACACAGGCATTGTCAACGTGATGAACCATTTTCAAAAACAGAGCGGACACGACGCGTTCCATGCCGTCATCGGCGGCACCCACCTGGGTTTCATGGAAGTGGGAGAGCAGCTTGACCGCTCCATGGACGCCTTTGACCAATTCAAGGTGGATCTGATTGCCGTGTCCCACTGCACCGGCAACGAAGCCGCAGCCATCTGCTACAACCGGTTCAAGGAACGGTTCGCCTTTGCCAATGCCAGCTGGAGCGTTACGTTTTAGCTTCTTAACTCAGATTGTCTTGTTATTTTGACAAGGCAATCTGACGTCTTTTTGAGTTTTGGCTTATCCAGGTTCGGACCTATCAGACCGCCTTGGCAACAAACACGGCCCTGACCGGGGCAGGGTAGCCCTCCACAGTTCTTGACCTGTCATTGGGATCCAGGAAATCATCCAAAGATTCCGTCTGGATCCAGGGGGTTTTTCTCTGCTCCTCCGGGGTTGTTGAAGAGATGTCGATGCATCTGACATCGGCAAACCCGGTTCGTTTCAGCCAGGATTCCATGGCCTTGAGGCTTGGAAGAAAAAACACGTTCCGCATCTTGGCATACCTGTCTTCGGGAAAGAGACAAAGGTCGTCATGGCTGTCAATGACCAGGTTTTCCAGCACCAGTTCCCCTCCCTTTGCCATGCAGTCATGGATCCCCTTGAGCATGTCCAGGGGAGAGCGCCGGTGGTAAAGCACGCCCATGCAGAAGACCGTGTCAAACCCTGACCGTGTCACGGGCAGGGCGTCAAAGGGGATGGGAAGGGAGAAAAGGTTGTCCAGCCCGATATACTGCTGCAGGGCATGGAACTGGAAATAAAAACTGTGCTGGGGTTCGAGGCCGAGCACCATTTTCGGATCCTGGGCCGCCATCCTGAACATGTAGTAACCGTTGCTGGAGCCGATATCCAGCACCCGCCGGTTGGTTAACGAGCTGATCTTGCCGGCAAACCGGTTCCACTTGATGTAGGACTGCCACTCGGTGTCAAGGTCGATGCCAAAGAGGGCAAAGGGTCCCTTTCGCCAGGGACAGAGCTGGAACAGGGCCTGGCGCAATCGCTCCTGCCCGGCCTCCGTGAGATCAGATCCAACGCCAATGTTGAGGGTGTCACGGTCAAGATCCATGGTTGAAGCAACCGCCTTGGGCAGCGCTTCCATGGCCCTTGTATACTTAAGGGTGTTTCCCTTGGGATTCTCAAAAGCAGGGGCAAGCCCTGTGAGCACGTCATTCATGCCTGAAAGCGCAAACTCATTTTCCAGGCGCCGGTATCCTTTAAAAAGATCTATTCTTTCCACAACTTTTCCTATTTAACAGCGATCATTGAAGCAAAATTAAACCACTTGAGCCAAACATCCATGGTCTCGAAACCCGCCCGTTTAAGCCTGTCCTGGTGGGCCTCAAGGGTCTCGGGCACAAGCACATCCTCCAGGGCCTCCCGCTTCTGGCTGATCTCAAGCTCGGAATAGCCGTTCTCCCGCTTAAACCGCTTGTAATAGTCGATCTGAAGTGCTGAAACCGTATCATGGACACTCTCCACCTTTTCAGTGAGCAGCAGAATCCCCCCGGGCACCAGGGCCTTATGGATATCCGCCACAAGGGCGTCCCTCAGATCGGTATCAAGGAACTGGAGGGTAAGGTTCACCACCACCACCGATGCATTGGACATGGCGACATTCTCGGCCCGGTCGCACACAAGAGAGACCCTCTCCCGGAAGGACTCGCTTTGGAGTCGCTGTTCATACTTGTCGATCATGGGTCTTGAGCTGTCCACACCTACCATGGAGAAGTTTTGTTTGCCAAAGGCCTTGCCCATGAGGATGCCGAGGTTTCCGTGGGAACAGCCGAGATCGTAGATCCGGGTGTTCTCCCTGTAAAAATCCACGGCAAGCTGGGCTTGACGGCTGATGCTCTCCACATAGTTGGGAACCGAGCGTTCCAGCATGTCACTGAACACGGATGCCACGGCTTCGTTGAACTCAAAGGCCGACACCCTTTCTCGTTTTGCTGCGAATATGTTGTCTTTATCCATTTTTCCTGTAAATTTAAGCACCTATAGACGTTCACACTCGAATCAAAACCTATTTCCCCTGTTGTTACAAGAAATGGGCTTAATTCATGTGTGAAGCGCTACAATTAAAAACTGGAGAGTCGACAACCCGCTTCAAAGCTTCAAGGGCTGCCACATAGCCGAAGATTCCGCTGATCATGGAGAGGCTTCCCATGGGATTCCTGAGCCTGCCAGCATCAAAATAGTTGGGTTCCATGGTATCGGAAACCGTATCCTTTGCAACGACCTCGGTTGAGTAGACACAGTGAATACCGTCATCAACCCCCATTCGCCGCAGCCTTTTTCTCACCGACCGTGCCAGGGGACAATAGAGGGTGTCGGACAGATCCCCGGTGGTAATCTTGGTGGGATCTATTTTCCGTGCAGCCCCCATGCAGGAGACCACATCAATATTATGCCGAACCAGCTCAAAAAGCACGTTGACCTTGGGGTTGAGGCTGTCGATGGCATCCACCACCACATCTGTCCGCTCTTTAAACACCTCATCAAAGGTGTCCTTGTGGCAGAGCGTGTTAAAGATTTCCACCTTCATATCCGGATTGATCTGCCGGAGCCGCTCTGCGGCGGCATCGGTCTTGAGGCGGCCAAGATTGGGCTCAACGGCCAGAAGCTGGCGGTTGAAGTTGCTCTCACCGATCTCGTCGAAATCCACGATCCTGAGGGTCCCGACCCCGCTCCTTGCCAGGGCCTCGATGGCATGGGACCCCACGGCCCCAAGCCCGATTACCGTAACACACGCGTTTTCAAGACGCTCCATGGCCGCTTCCCCGAGAAGCAGTTCGGTGCGTTTAAATTTTTCCCTGTTAAATCCCATTCCCTACGATCCAAAATATGGGGTCAGGCCTAGCTTATTGTCGCTTGTACATGGGGTCAGGCTTAGCTTATTGTCGTTATTCTGCGTTAATGATAGAAAGAAAACAATAAGCTAAGCCTGACCCCGCTTTAACATACAATAAGGTAACCTGACCCTTAATTACGTAAAACCTGACTCCGGGTTATGACCCCGTTTTATAAAACAAATCAGTGCAACATACATGATTTCTGTTCCCAGGTTAAGCTCTTTTTAACAGTCTGTGGGTTACAAAAAAAAAGAACCTCTGTCAGACAGAGGCTCTTTTTCGATCTTTTTGATAATTGAGTGTCAGTGTTTCTTAAACAGGCCCGTGCTGAAATATCGTTCCGCACCGTCCGGCAACAGCGTGACAATGGTTTTATCTTTCCCGGACATCTGCTTTACTTTCATGGCGGCGCTGATGTTTGCGCCGGATGAAATCCCCGCAAGGAACCCTTTTTCAGATGCAAGGCGTTTTGCGGTAAAAACCGCATCATCATCGTCAATTTCAAGGATCTCATCGATCATACCGGGGTCGACAATCGCCGGGATAAAGCCGTCACCGATGCCTTCTATTTTATGAAGCCCGGGCTGATGCCCGAGAAGCGCGGAACTGTTTTTCGGTTCCACCGCAATTATTTTCAGGTCAGGATTTTTTTCCTTAAGATACCGGCCTGTTCCCATGAGTGTACCGCCGCTGCCGACTCCGGACACAAAAACATCCACATGGCCGTCCATGGCCTCCCAGATTTCAGGGCCGGTTGAAGAATAGTGGGCAAGGCTGTTATCCTGGTTTTCAAACTGATCCGGGACAAAGAGATTCTCCCGTTCCCTCCTCAGTTCATTGAGTTTTTCCACTGCGCCGCTCATATTTTTTTCCTTTGGGGTCAATATCAGCTCAGCGTTTAACGCCCGGATCATCTTTTTTCTCTCTTCGCTCATGTTCTCTGGCATGATGATCGTGACATCATAGCCTTTGATCAGTCCGATCATGGCAACGGCAATACCGGTATTACCGCTAGTGGCTTCTGCGATGGTCATCCCTTTTTTAAGCTCCCCCCTCTTTTCCGCCTCCTGGATAATAAAAAGGGCAACCCGGTCTTTGATTGATCCCCCGGGGTTCAGGTATTCAGCCTTGGCAAAAATATTCATGTCACCATTTTCCCCAAGGCCCATGTTAAACATGGGAGTCGCGCCTATCTGATTCAGAATTCCGTTTGAATTCATCTTTAATCCCCTCCGTTTTTCATGGGACGACATCATTCTTTTCTGCCGATATCCAGGTCCATGGCCCCGAAGCCATAGGAAACGGTACGCGAAGAGACCGTCCTGAAACCGGCCTTAGCCATGGCCCCTGCAATAACGCCCCGGTCTAGGCCAAGGTTCTGCCACATCATGGACACGGGCAGCCAGCTAATGGCGATGGATTCGGGCCGGGTCCGCCCATGGGTGAGGCCGTCATGGATACTGACAAATACCCCGCCGGGATTGAGGGCGTTGTAGATTTTTTTCACCATGGGCACCATTTCCTCCTTGGCAAAATTCAGGCAGGCGCTGGCCAGCACCAAGTCATAACCGTCCCCCAGGGAATCGGTCCGAAAATCCCCTTCCATGACCTCCAGTCTTTGTTCCATATTATATTCCTGAATATACTCCCGGGCCACCCGGACCACCGCTGGACGGTCAAAAAGGATCCCCCCCATACCAGGGTGGCCGGTTAGAATGGCCAGGGCATTGAGTCCGGGACCGCCTCCCAGGTCCAGCATGCGCCTGAAGGATCCGGATTCCGGCAAATCCGAAACAATACCGGAAAGGAACGGACCGGTGCAGGCCCTCTGGAAATTGGCCATGGCAGAAGCCCCCTGGGCCCAGATAGCTTCGTCATCCGCCCCTTTGACCTGGTCCGGCGGTCCGTCCCGGAGCACCTGCCCCATGTTTTCAAGGAGGGGGGTGTTCCACTGGTCATGGTAGAGAAGATAGTCACCCAGGTATGTTTCGGATCCTTTAACCAGATATTCCTGACTGATACCGGCATTTTGATATTTACCTCCATTTTTTTCCACAAGACCGATGGAAACCAACCCATCCATGAAATATTCAGTATTTCCGGGATGGGTTTCGAGGCTGCGGGCCACCTCCGGAGAGGTGGTCTCCTGCTCCAGGTGGTTAAAGATCCCCAGCACAATGGCTTCATGGAGCAACTTGGAATAAAACATGCCCTGGTTCATTTCAAAAAGCCGACTAAAAGTGTGTTTCGTATTTGGAAATGGTTTCATAATTTTCTCCTTAAGATATTGATTCGGGCAGGCCTGGGACGAATGCCCCAGGAACGTTAGAAACGGTAGGTCAGGGTGACCCCGATCAACCGGGGGTCGCCTTCCACGACATTCATGTCGCCGGTGGCCATGATCTTGTCCACCACGGTGTAATACTCCTCATCCAGGAGGTTTTTGCACCAGAAGACGACATCATAGGATTCAGCCTCATACCCCAGCCGGAGGTTGACAAGCTCATAGGGGTCCTGGCTGACCGTGTTGGCCGTATCGCCATAGAACCTGCCTGTGCCCGACAGTTCCGCCCGGGCAAAGATCCCGGTATGATGCCGGTACTGGGCACCGAGGTTGTAAGTGTAATCCGGGGCGTAGACCAGCTTTTTGCCCTTATAGTCAACCCTGCCGGTCTTGGTCTGGTCGACCCAGCTGTCGATTTCGGTTTCGGTCAGCCCCAGGCCGGCAAAAAGGTCGAGTCCCTGCATGGGCCGGGCGTTGATTTCAAGTTCGGCACCATAGGTATGGGCCTCTCCGGCATTGTTGATGTCCGGCGCCATGGGTACCCCCACGGCGTCGGGGTTGTTCACATCGATCTGTTTGTCCCGGATGTCGATGTAGAAGAGTGCGCCGTTGACCGTGAGCCGCTGGTCAAACCACTGGCTCTTGACCCCGACTTCATAGTTCCAGGTATATTCCGGATCATAGGAGGATGTGTCCGGGGACATGACCATGGAGTAGTTGAACCCGCCGATCTGATACCCTTTGGCAACGCTTGCGTAAGTGATCATATCATCGGTAAGATCCACGGAAAGGGCCACCTTGGGCAGCACTTCGTCATAGGAGAGGCTGTCTTTGAAAGCCTGGGTATCCGGCAGTGACCCCTTCATCATGGCGGTATTGGAGTTCACCACCCGGCCGTCCAGCTCCTGGTGATCGTATCGAAGCCCTGCGGTCAGGTGAACCCTGGGAACCGGGCTCCAGGTGGCCTGGGCAAAAAAGGCGTAGCCCTCCATATCGATCTCCCCCACCGGATTCCAGAATTCCATGGTATTGCCCGCCATGTCCGCCTTGACCTTCAGCTTGGTGCCCACCTCTTCCTTGTACCCATAGACACCTGCCACCCAGGCAAGGGTGCCTTCGGTGTCCGAGGAGATCCGGATCTCCTGGCTGTACTGCTCGTCGTCATAGCCGAAATCCGCGTACATGGGCCCGCCGTTAAAATCCATATCCGAGGTGAAATCCGTATCATAGACCTGACGACTGGTGACCGACACCAGCTGCCAGCCCGGCCCCTGATGCTTGACCCGCAGGGTCTGATAATCGCCGGATGCGTCATTTCCCAGGCCCGGATCCCCGCTCTGGATTTCGTTCTGCCCGGTGGCGTTGGAACCGGTGGCCAGGCGGTACACCCCGAACCCGTCGGATTCCCGGTTTGCGCCCATCATAAGGGAAACATCAGTGGCGTCAGAGGGGGTCCACCGAAGAACACCCCGGCCGTTCAAATGTTCCTTGTCGGCGACATCGTCGTCACCTGTGACCGTGTCGGTCATGAAACCGTTGGAATTGAGCCCCACAAAACTGAGCCCGAGAAACAGGGTATCCGCCATGATGGGACCGCTGACCGACCCGCCCCCCCGCCACAGCTGGCTGTTGCCCTGGCCGGAATCATATATGCCGTACTCGGCAAACAATTTTCCCTGAAACGTGTTATCCGGCTGGCGGGTAATGAGATTGATCAGGCCCGACTCCGTATTTCGTCCGTAGAGGGTCCCCTGGGGGCCCTTGAGGATTTCCACCCGTTCGATATCGAAGAGGGCGGGGTTGTGCATGTGGGCCAGGGCGGCGGGAACGTCGTCGATATAAACGCCAGCCGGGGAATAGATGGCACTTTTAAACGAAGAGACCCCCCGCATCACGATAATGTTTTCAGCATTGTTGCTCTTGATGAAAATATTGGATGCAAGGGGCACCAGATCCTGCATGTCCCCAATGCCCGAGTCGTCGATCTTATCCCCGGTAAACACCTCCATGGACATGGGCACGTCCTGGATATTTTCCTCCCGTTTCTGGGCCGTGACAGTCAGGGTGTCGATTTTATATTCCTGGGTTTCAGCCAGGGCCGATGCAGACAGAACAAGGGAAATGCCCAACGCTCCGGTCCATTGCATCCAAAAATTAAACCACGAATTCATCAAATTTTATCTCCTCTCATTTTTTGGTAAACTTCCGGGCAGCAATGGCGCCGGCATATCCGCAGATCGGTTTAAACGACTGCACAGACCAGTTTTTACTCTTTCCTTTTCCGCCTAAAATACAAATTCCGCCAGGGACATCCCCACCCCCAAGGGAAACGGCAAAGGAGTCCAGGGGACGGCTTAAGCCCTCTCCGGTTCCTTTGAGAAACGCCTCTTTTTTTGTCCAGCATTCATAGAACAGGTCACATTTTTGGCCTACCGGCGTTTTTGTCAGCTGCTCAACCTCCTTGGGGTGGAAATATCCTTGAGCAATGCCCAGGAAATCCGACAGGCAGCGTATATGCTCAACGTCTACGCCAATGCCGTACTGCTTTGAAAATGCAAAAACAACCAGTTCATGGGAATGGGAGAGGTTAAAATAGAACGGAGCTGCGGGCCTGGACAACCCAACAATTTCAGGCTTACCATATGGACCGTAATCGAACAGAACATGATCTGGAAGACGATCAAGGTATCTGCCCAAAAGTTTTCGCAGGATCCCGTGGGCAACCACAAAAAGGGCCCGGTCTTGTTCAAAAAAAAATCGGTCTGCCTTTAACCGTTCATCCCTTGAAAGGAGCGTTTCGAGTTCTTCCAGCCGGCCTTTTAAATGGGGAACAAAGGCCTGCCAGACATGAATGGTTTCCCTCTCCAGGAAGAATGGAGGATAAAAATCCAATTGCGGCTCTTCAATACGGTGCAATTTTATCTGCAACAATCTTCACCCTTTCTCCATGGGACCATCAAGCCGTCCGGGCGGAAATGCTGACCGGTTCATCAATTCCTTCAAGGTAATTGTTGAGAATGTCAGAGACGGATTTCAAAAAAAGATCCTGTTCCGTACGTATGAAAAAATGCCCCCCGGTTATCGTTTCACAATTGAATGGACCCGTTGTATGCTCTCCCCATGCTTCCATCACCGACCCTGGCACCTCACTGTCCAGGCTGCCCCCAAAAGCCGAAACCGGAAGATCAAGGGCCGGCGCCTTCCCGTGGACATAGGTTTCTTCAAGGGCAAGATCTGCCCGGAGAATAGGAAGATAAAACTGCATGATCTCTTCATTCTGCAAAACCACCTCCGGGGTCCCTGAAAAACAGCGCAACCCCTGGATGAACTCCTTCTCCGGCAGATGATGCAATGGGGTCGGTTCCGGGACATGGGGAGGCCTGCTGCCTGACACAATGAGATGTACGGGAAGAGGCATTCCCCTTCGACGCAGTTCCCGAACAAATTCAAACGCCACCAGCGCCCCCGTACTATGGCCAAAAAAGATAAAAGGCAGGTCTAAAAACGGGGTCAATGACCGAAACAAAGCCTCCACAAGTTCATGGAGATCACTGATAAGCGTCTCAGAGATACGATTTTCCCGGCCAGGAGGCTGCACGGCACAGACGTCCACCTGATCCGGCAGACACTTTTCCCACTGCCGGTAAACCGAAGCGCCTCCACCGGCATAGGGGAAACAAAAAAGACGCATCCGGGCATCCGTCTTGTTGCTGCTGCTGACAAGACCGGACGAAAAACTGACGTCAGATTTCATAATTTGATTTCCTTTCTCAAAAATATTTATAAGCGCTGGGGCCGCCATGTGATCAATGCCTGAAATGGACCCAAAGAAATTCCCAAATGCGTATTTCTCCGAATGGTCTTCCCTCAGATTCATCTGCCGGATCCCGTCCTTGGGGTGAAGATTCAAAAGCCCGGTGAGCATATGGGGAATGGAGTACCCCCAGTCTATTGTCTGCTTCAGCGGAAGGATATGCTGTCCGATCACATCCAGCAGAGGGCGGATATCCATGCCCGGTTTATCAAGGCTTCCGACCAGAAGTTCCAGGGGACAATTCCCTGCGGCCCTTCCCAGGCCGTAGAGGGAGGCATCTAAATAAAGCGCACCTTTTTCTGCGGCCCTGAGAGTATTGGAAAAGGCAAGCTGCTGCTGATTGTGGCAGTGTATTCCAATATCCGTGTCTCCGAGATGCTCCCGGAACAGCTTCATATAATGATCAATATGACGGGGGTAGAAGGAACCAAAACTGTCCACAATATAGCAGCCTGCCATCCGGGTTTCCGATCTGATTTTCTCCAGGGCCCGGATCAGATCATCATCCCGGACATGGGAGATGGCCATGATATTAATAAAGGTGGTGTACCCTTTATCCGTGGCTGTATTCGCCAGGTGGACAGCTTTGTCCAGGTCCCGGACATAGGTGGCGATACGGACAATGTCGATCACGCTTTTTTTCCGGGGAAGAAGATCCCGGGCCCGGGCCTTGTGCGCATCCTGCATCACGGCGATCTTCATTTTGGTTTCAATACCTGAAACGACCTTGCGCAACACCTCTTCGTCACAGAATCGCCAGGGGCCGTATTGATCATTTCCCAGTAGTTCCCGGCTGTTTTTATACCCCAGCTCAATAATATCAATTCCGGCAGATGCAGCGGCCTTGTAGACCTGGCGTACTGTTTCCGGAAAAAAACGGGAATCGTTGACCAGCCCTCCGTCCCGAATGGTGCAGTCGCATATTTTTAGTTTGGATGTTTCCATAGTGGGCTCTCCTTGGTAAGCATACTTTGGGGGAGTTATTGCTCATCGCATATGAATAGATCCCATCTCCTATCAGAATAGGTTATGGGATATCAATTCGAGTGCAAACATCTATAAGCATTCCGGATTTAAGAATTGAGTTTTTTGATGTTGGTAACTTTAGATGTATACGATTTGGTTGGACACGCTTCTCAATTTCTCACAGGTCTCTTCAAGCTCCCTGGCAGGGTCTGACAGGTCAACAATCCCGGCACCGGCCCTGAGCCATGCCTTTTGGCCTTCCTGGAAGAAGGACCTGAGCACAAGGGCCGCATCCATTTTCCCATGGACGTCATAGGTTATGACACAGCCGCTGTAAAGCCCACGGGGATCTGTTTCATATTTGTCAATGGCCTGGATGGATTCCTTTTTAGGAATGCCGGTTGCGGTTACAGCAGGAAAAAGTGCATTAAATGCGTGCCACGGATTATACCCCTCCTTTAGTTTTCCATTTAGGCGAGATGCCAGGTGCTGAACCGTTCCCCGTCTGGCAATTGTCATAAAATCGCTCAGAGAAATAGAATCTTTATCACACACCTGGCGCATCTCCTCAAAGGCAAGCTTAATAGAAACCGCATGTTCTGCAATCTCTTTGGAATTGTTTAAAAGCTCTTCACGAAGCTTTATTTCCTCTTGATCATCCGTTCCAATTGATCTTGTTCCGGCAAGGGGCTGGGTGCTTACGATCCTGTTTTCATCCACTTCCACAAGGGTTTCCGGACTGAATCCGGCGGCCTTGAAATCGCCTATTTTTAATATATAGGATCTTGCCGGCGTATTGGCATTCCTACCGGCAAAATAACTTGCAACCATGTCGATTTCCCGGTTAAGGGGAATTTTTCTGGAAAGAATGACTTTCTGGTATTGGGGTTCTCGAATTTCTTCCACAGCGCACCTGACAATATCTTTGTACGTTTCACTATTGCATGTATTGATTTCGGGTATGTCTGATGCCCAGTCTTCTATTTTTTGTCCCAGGTCGGTTGTGTTTATAACTTTTGGGCACTTTGAGACGATGGACCCAAGAATTACCTCCAGATCCTTGAGATCCTGTTTTTCCAATGCCCTTAGCAGGACTTCTCCGTTTGAAAACCGAATTTCCGCTTTGGGAATAAACAGCTTTAAAAGAGTCTTATCCGGATTGGGAAATTCAATCCGATGATTGTGGTAGGAAAGTTCGAAATCAGCCGTTCCATATCCCCTCCAATCCTCATAGGGCAAGCCGGAAAGCGCTTTTTCCAGGGTTCGGCTAAGATCATTGTTTTCAAAGACATGGGTTTTGTTTGGTGTCTCGAGTATCGTGTTTTTAAAATCCACCTTGAGTAAGGAATCAATTCCAAGCCCAAGGGACCATTCCTCCTTATTTTCATAAAGGAGATAATTATCATGGGGCACGACCTCTATCAACCGGCAGGCAGTAAACAGGGGGTCATGATTGAACGGCAGCCGGGTCTCATAATAGGATCGTTTTTCTTTTTCCAATACAAGGGATAATAATTTTTTCTTGTCTATCTTTCCGACGCTGGTAAGGGGCCAGAAATCAATAAACTCAAGCTGGTCCGGCATTTTAAATCCAGCGATTCCCAGGGTTCTAAAATAATCGTGAATCCGGGGAAGAGGGATATCCTGACGATCTGAGATCACAAATGCGCAGCTTCTTTCACCCAGATGTTCATCCGGAACCGCAACCAATGCCGAATCTTTTATTCCAGGATATGAATTCAGGTGGGTTTCGATTTCCGCTGCAACTATTTTTTCACCGGCCCGGTTTATCTGTTCCTTTATTCTTCCCTTTACACAAAGGTTTCCATCATCCGTGAACGAAACCGTATCCCCGGATTTGTAGAACCCGTCCCGGGTAAAATCCTTTTGATTCTGTTCAAAAGCCCGGTAGTATCCCCGGATGGTGTACGGTCCCCTGACAAGGAGTTCCCCGGTTTCTCCTTTTTTTACCTCGTCACCATTTTCATCAACGATTTTAATTTCATCATGGACACTCAAGGGCTTTCCCTGGCATGTCATAATGGTATGATCGTCATCCCGAAGATCGGTATAGCACACCAATCCCTCAGCCATGCCGAACACCTGCTGAAGCCGGCATTTCATCATGGGCATGATCTGCCGCGCCAGGTTTTCGTCAAGGGTGGAGCCACCGATTTGAAGGAGCTCAAGACTTGAAATATCCGTTGTGTCCCATTCCAGCGCCTGGAGCCAAAGGCTTGCCATCGCAGGAACAACTGCGGTTATCGTCACCTTCTCCCTTTCGATCAGGGGAAAGGCCTCATCATAACTGGTGGTCCTGCTGAGCACTACTTTCCCTCCGGAAAAAAAGGTGCCGATGATGCCGGGGCATGCCAGGGGAAAATTGTGGGCAATGGGAAGAACCGCCAGGTACACCGAATTCAAATCCATGCAGCATTTTTGGGCCGACATTTTGGCATTATAAGCATAATCGGCATGGGTCCTGGGAATCAACTTCGGGGTTCCGGTTGTCCCCCCGGAAAGCAGAAGAACAGCCATATCCCTGTGGGAAGGAAACTCAACATTAAGGGATTTCAGGACAAGACCGTTCCTTGTAAAGATATCCTGGTCAATACTGTCCTTGAGTAAATATTTAACACTGGAATACTTTTCAAGAAGCCCTCTGGCCATATTGACATAATTGAATCCAAGATAGGTTTCAGGAATGATATAGGCCGTGGGTTTGGCAATTTCAAAAATCCCGGCAAGTTCCGCCTCCCTGTGGGCAGGCATTGCCAGCACAGGAACCGCTCCGATTCGAAACATTGCAAAAAGGGTCACAACAAAGGAGATTGAATTGGGCAGTTGAACCACAACATTGTCTCCCTTTGTTATCCCCATGTGAACAAAACCGGCGGCAAGCGCGTTGACTTTCTGGTGGAATTCCGAATAGGTAAGCCGTTTATCGCCTTCAACCAGTGCGGTTCTATTTTTAAATTGCCGACTCCATTCCTTTAAATGCTCTCCCAATGTCAACGGCTCCCAATATCCAAGCGCTTCATATTTTTGAGCGGCTTCAATTGAAAAACATGTATTTGATTCCATTTTTCACCTCCTAACATTATTATTTTACATTGTGCTCTCAACCCAATGTAAATGGTGCAGATCGCAACAGCATAGCGGCCGTTTTACGGTTTTAGAATCGATAGGTCAGGGTTGTACCCACCTGCCTGGGCTCACTGTCAAAACCACCTTCCATTCCGCCCCATGCAAAGTGGACCGTATAGTAATCCTTGTCAAAAAGATTCTTGCACCAGAAAGCTATTTCAAAATCATTCATCATATAACCCAATCGCAGGTTTACCAGTTCATAGGACTCTTCGCGCACAGTATTCTTCGAATCATGATAGAAAGCCCCCGTACCCAGCAGATCAACACGTCCATAAAAACCGGTTTCATGCATATACTGGGTACCGATATTGTAGGTATAACTGGGTGCATTGGGCAATTTCTTACCACTGTAGTCATACTGAACAGTTCCATTATAAACGCTGTTGAACTCCGTTGCGATCCAGTCCTTAATTTTGGTGTTGGAGTATCCAATGCCACCATAGATATTCCACCCCCTGACCGGACGTGCCTGAACCTCCAGTTCCACGCCCATGGACCGGGCTTTGGCTGCATTGGACGTATTTGCAGACAGGGTCACGGCATCAACCTCTGAAACCTGCTTGTCTTTCATATCAATATAAAATGCTGACAAATTGGTAATCAGCCGGTTATCCAGCCAGGAACTTTTCAGGCCAATTTCGTAATTCCACGAATACTCAGGGCCATACATAAAAGTATCTTTAGACGTTGCCGTGGTAAAGTTATAACCACCGGACATATATCCTTTAGAAACGGTTGCATAGACCATGGCTGCGTCTGTGAGGTCATAAGCAATGCTGAGCTTGGGAAGGAATTCGCCTTTGCTGGAATCACCATCATATTCAGCGTTGTTACAATGCTGGGTACCGTCCATCGTCTGGTAATCGTACCGGGCGCCTCCTGTTAAATGGAGCTTGCCGAACAGGGTATAGGTTCCCTGCCCAAACAAGGCAACCCCTTCAATATCAATATCCGTTGTTTTGACTGTTCCCATATTGAAAAACGTACCGATATCCTCCTTAAAGAAATAGGTACCCACAAGCCAGCTGTACGGGTGCTGGGAATTGGCAGAAGAGGAGATCCGGAATTCCTGGCTGTAAAGGGTATCTTCTTCTTTTTGAGTACTGGGAAGTATCGTCATCGGAGTCATATCATAATCAGCAAGAACCTTATCATCAAAATCATTTCTGCCGGTCACGGACAAAACATCAATTGTATCGCCCTGGTATTTAATCCGAAGCGCCTGGGTGTTTCCATTCTGCTCACGATCATGTTCATCATTATAGTTCACCACATGCCTGCCGGTTGTTTGTGGATTACGAAAAGGGGAAAAACCATCGTCACTGTCCAGGGCATCAAGAATCAGCGCCACATCCCAAGCCTGTGTGGGCGTCCAGCGCAGATTCATATGACCATTGAACTGCTCGCCCTTATCGGCTTTATCGTCGTTGTCATATTTATTTTTCATAAATCCGTCGGTATAACTGTATTTCCCGGCAACGCCTAGATAAAGGGTATCCTTAACCAGGGGAGTTGAAAAGTTTCCCCCGACCTGATGACCCGGTGCGCTGCCATGTTCAGTGTCATAGGAATTGTACTCACAGAAGACCTTTCCCCGCTGTTCATTGTCAGGCTGCCGGGTCACGATATTGATAACGCCTGATTCACTGTTTCGGCCATAGAGTGCGCCCTGGGGGCCTTTAAGGACTTCTACCCTTTCCACATCAAGCAGATCAGGGTTCTGCATATAAACCAGAGGGATATTGATATCATTAATATAATACCCGACGACTGAATGCAGGGCATTCTCAAACCCTGTCACCCCCCGGATAATGGTCTGATAGTTTGAACCTGCATCCCTGACATAAACATTTGGTGCCAGACGCATTAACTCAATATTATTTTTTATGCCTGACGCCTCAATCATCTGGTCCGAAAAAACCGACAAACTCATGGGCACCTGTTGAACATTCTCCTCTTTTTTCTGTGCCGTCACCGTCACGGCCTCAAGCTTAGCAGAAGCGATATCTTCATTTTTGACGGAAGATTCCGGGGAATCCTTTCCAATGGCCGGAGAAGAAAAAAAGATAAGGAATAACATGATCAAGCCCAACCTATAAATCCGATTCCTGCCAACGGCTGCTGTTACAAACTGTTTCATCTTTAATGTCCTTTGCTTCTTCAGTGATTCTATAAAATAATAACTCAAACAATGGATCGACAATAACCCCGATTCAAGGAAACCAAGGCCCTGGGTCTGCTTTGTCTGATTAGGGTTAACCTGCCTTAGAAGAGATTGCCCGGTCGTTGGAAAAACCGGGAAGCATTTTCCAGCTTTTGGCCTGGATGCGCCTATCCCAAAGGTCCTGATAGAGTCCGTTATTGCTGACCAGCTGGTCATGGCGACCGGATTCCACGATTCTGCCATGATCCATCACCAGGATCTGATCTGCGTTTCTCACCGTGGAGAGGCGGTGGGCAATGACCACCAGGGTTTTCTGCTTAACCAGCTCACTGATGGCCTCCTGGAGATGGCGCTCGTTATCCGGATCCACACTGGCTGTTGCTTCGTCCAGAAGAATGATGGGCGCATCCTTTAACATTGCCCTGGCAATGGAGACCCGCTGCTTTTCACCGCCGGACAGGGTGGAACCGCCTTCACCCACCATGGTGTGGTACCCCTTTTCAAGGGCCGTGATAAAATCATGGCAGCGGGCCTTTTTGCACACAGCAATCACCTCTTCCATGGTGGCTTCGGGTTTTCCGAGCCGGATATTATTTAAGATGCTGTCGTTAAAAAGGTAAACCGTTTGAAACACCATGCTGATGTGCTTTAAAAGGCTGTCACAGGACATCTCCCTGATGTTGATCCCGCCGATGCGGATCTCCCCGGCTCCAGGATCCCAAAACCTTGTGATCAAATTGGCCACCGTGGATTTGCCGCAGCCCGACCTTCCCACCAGGGCGGTCATGCTGTTCTCAGGAATCGTAAAGGACATGTCATGGATAACGGGTGTTGTATCATAGGCAAAACAGACCTGTCTGAATTCAACATCAAACCGGTTCAACTCCCTGGGAGGGGCATTTTCATCAATAATTTCCGCTCCCATGACAGCTTCGTACCGGTCAAGTCCAGCTTCTGCAACCTTTGTCTGGGCAATGGAGCCGGCAATGATTTTAAACGGGGCAAACAGTTCAAAGGAAAAAACAATCAAGACCAGAGCCAAGACCGGATCCATGGTCCGGTTCATGGCAAAGATTGCAGACAGGCAGATGATGGATGCACTGCCTGCGGCAAGGCAGATGTCAAGCACAATAAAGGGCGGAATGAATTGTTTTTCAAATTGAATCAGGATATCCCGGGTTTTCCGGAACCCCTTCCGGGTGGCCTCTGCCCTTTCTCCCGTAATATTAAAGGCTTTGATAACGTGCATACCGCTGACAAATTCCAGCACCGCACCAACCAGCGTTGACTGAATCTCCTGTTTTTGGGATGACAGCCGGCTACCTTTTTTTTGAAGCAGGCTCTGCACGGCAAATACCCCCATGGCAACACCGGCGACCACCATGCCGATGCGAAAATCAATCACCATCAGCATGGAGGCGGTGATGACCATACCCAATCCGGCAGATACGATTTTTGCCAGTACAATCATGCCGTATTGTTCGATAAATGTAATGTCCGAAGTGATGACGGCCGTGACATCCCCGATGGCCCCTTCTGAAAAATAACCCATGGGCAGCCGTTTAAGCCGATCCCCCATGCGCATGCGCTCATCTGCAAACATCTGGTATCCTGTGGTGGTCTCAAAGGTATCCACCAACCGTAGGAACACGGCCCGCAGAACGACGCTGACCACAAGTACCGCCCCGATTCGCCAGGCATCCTGCACAACCAGGCGGTCGGCGCTGATCTTAAGCAGGGTATACAACACAAGGAAAAGAGGTACCTGGACAAACAGGGATTCAAAGAAACTGAAAAGAAAAGCGAATCGCAGCCTGTTTTTGTACGGTCCTGCAAAATCGAGCATTCGCTTGACAAATCTAAGCATGGGCCGCCTCCGTCACTTCGATACGCCAATCCTGGGCTGCCTGGTGGGATTCCCAAAGCCGCCTGTAAACAGAGCTGGTGGTCAACAGTTTTTTGTGGGAGCCGTGATCCACAAGTTTCCCCTGGTGCATGACTAAAATGGAATCCGCCTGGATTATGGTGGACAGCCTGTGGGCAATGATAATCACGGTTTTATCCCAGATCAGTTCCATCAGCGCTTCCTGAATACGGTCCTCGTTTTCAGGATCGGTAAATGCGGTTGCCTCATCAAGCACAATGATGGGCGCATCTTTTAAAATGGCCCGTGCAATGGTAACCCTCTGCTTTTCTCCACCGGACATCCTGTCTCCGGCATCACCGACCCGGGTATCATATCCATGCTCAAACCTCGATATAAAATCATGGCACCTGGCCAGTTTGGCTGCATGGACGATCTGCTCGTCCGTGGCATCTGGATTTCCCACCCTGATGTTGTCCCGGACAGTGGTGTTAAACAAGAAGGTATCCTGGGAAACGTAGCTGATCAGCCCCATAAGGCTTTCAAGGGGCATGGTTTTGATATCCTTACCACCGATTTTTATGGTACCGCTCCTGATATCCCAATAGTGAACCAGGAGTTTGGCCAGGGTACTCTTGCCGCTTCCGGATTCACCGACAATGGCAGTCAAGTGGTTCTGCCTGGCCGTGAAAGAGACATCCGTGACCGCATCGGTCTCATCATAGGCAAAACTAACCCTGTCAAAGGCAATATCATGATGGGTCAGACACGGCTTATCAGTTCCCTGGATCAATTCTTCACCCTGAAAGGTCTTTTCCAACTCCTTTATTTTAAAGGAAAGCGTCGGGAGAAGGGGGATGAAATCCAGCATTTTCAATAATGGAACCCCGACCCCCAGGGTCAGCATGACACTGAAGATGAAACGGTCCAGCGGAAGCGTTCCGTTCAGGTAGAGCACACTGCCCACGGGCAAAAGCAAAATCAGTGTGCAGGGCAGGACTGCACTGTAAACAGCGATATGGTTCCAGGACGCTTTGCGCCACGCCAGTGTGAAATCTTTATAATCATTAACCGACTTAACATAGCGGTCAAAGGACTCTGTGGTCCTGCCAAAAATTTTAATCACATTCATTGCTGTGACATATTCTACGATCACAGCATTCATCCGTTCGGCGGATTTGTAAAAACCGTCCATCCGGTCTGTTCCTATTTTCATCATAAAGAACATGGGGATGATGCCAAAGGGAATAGAGCCCATGGACAAAAGCCCCAACCGCCAGTCCATAACAAGCAGGATGGAAAAGACAATCACAGGCACAATGAGATATGGAAGTCCCTCTGGTATCATATGAGCCAGCAGGACCTCCATACTGTCGATATCCTCTATAATATTTTTCTTAAAACTGCCACGGCCTTTGCGGTTGATCTCCCCCAGGGGCATGGTCATCATTTTATCGGAAAAAGCGACCCGCATGCCCATCAGGGTGTCATAGGTCGCTTCATGGGAAGCGGCAAGGCCTTTGTAGTAAAACACGGCCTTGCCGGCCAGCACAAGAAAGATCAGGCCGGACATCATGAAGATATATCCGGCTGTCAGGGGCGGGCCCTGGATCAGGCCCAGAATGATATAATAGGCAATAACATAAGGAATAATGCCCAGGGCAACGCTCAATAGAATAAGCACAAAGGCAAGGTGGATTTTACCCCGGAATTCCTTTGCGTAGTGGTATATTTTTTTGAATTCGGTCATGTCTCCTCTTATTTCCCCTCCTCAATAAGTTTTCCCTACTGTAAAATCATTAGGCACTACTAACATATGCGAATTCTGTTTTCTACCCGCATCGGGATTATTTATAACCCAAAAGGGCTTTCATCCCGGTTCAATGCTTTCATGGTATTAATCGGCCAGAAACAAAGCCGGATAGGCGATAGGGATACTGCATGGGCAGGCAAAAAATAACGGTAGTTAAAAAATAACCCCTGAATCCATCTGGGGTTGTTCTTCCATACTCTCCACAGGCACAATCCCGAATTTAGACAGAACGCCCATGAACTCTTTCCGGCAAACCCCATCGAACATGAAATAGCTGCCTGCCCGACTGTACGATTCAAGGGTAAGATGGGCCATAGCCGCTGCGACAATACCCATCAGGCGTGAACTTCCCCCCTCGAAAAATAGAGAGGACTTTATTTTTCGCTGTGTCTGCCTGAATTCGCCCTCCATGACAAGATAAAAGAGTGTACGTTTTTTCTTACCCCCAGTATCCCTGTGTGACGCCTGCACCAAAGAATCCACAGCTTTTTTCAATTCCTCTTCTGTCATATGCCGGGTGTTTGCACGAATGGAAAACAATTCCTTCATTACAGCCTCACCAGGCGCAATGTAATTATATATGGATTGAATGTTACAGCTTTGGGCAAGCAGCTTCAGCTCCTGTGTAAAGCTGGGATACATTGCTATTTTTTCCTTAAAAAAAGGGAGATCTACCAAGACCGGGGCCATACCTGTACGGATGATTTCTCCATTTTTATATCCTGACATTCCCCGGGCGTAATCGTTTTCCATGCTGCGGATCACATCATAGGCGGCAGTATGGGACAGGGTATCTCCCTGGTTGACAAAATATGCGGTTAAAGAATCCACACGGTCAAAATACCCATCGGCAGTATAGGCGGGGAAAAGCCCTGATAATCCAGGGTACATCCCGGTGGAAACAATGAAGCTAAGACCTTTCTCACAAATTATGGGATGCAGCGGAAGAAGATGCCCATAAAGAATGTCATCCCCCCCCATATCCAGATAGTGAATTCCAGTATTCAGAGCCGCCAGAGCAACCGTATCCAAAATACGCCGGGACGGCCCGGCACAGTTGATAACCAAGCGGCACCGACGGCAGAACCGTTCCAGTGACCGCCCGTTCCCGATGTCGACCTGATCAGCTAAAACCCGAGGGCCAAGTCCATATGCGACCGCTTCTGCCTTTTGAAGATTTCTCCCTCCCAGCAGAATCCCATCATTGGAAAGGTCAAGCAGCGCTTTTGCAGTTTCCCTCCCCCCAAGCCCGTACCCTCCTATAATGCCGATATATTTTTTTTTATTCATATGACTGTCGCCTCTCTGATTTCATTTTATAAAAGGGGTCTCCGGCAATTATCTGTCCGTGGCCCGTAATGCCGTATTCAGACTTGACACCAATTTTCGCACATGGGGTTCTTCCAGGCAGGTCACATGGTTCCCCGGAATATCCACCATCTCCATCACAGCATTACCGGCATTTTCCCACATGGTCTCCATATCCATGACCTCTGACATGATACTGTCGGGTTCTGTCGGGTTCATGATCAGAACTGATCCGGAGTACTCTCCCAGACGATGCCTGGCCACTGCAGTAACACTGGTTCTGTAGATACTGAACATTTTAATAAATTCATCAAGGCTCATCCGGGTAAGGTGGGGATGTCCCTCATCCACAGCCAGTTCGTAGGCCAGGGCCAAACGCGCCGTTGAACCCATGGCTTCCAATTTTCGATAACACTCTAGAAAACGCCCATGTTCTTTTCCCTTCAGTTCTTCCATCCAGTTCCCGGATCGTATGGGGTCCATATCCCAGTGTTTGAGCCTGCGGCACACCCGTACAAAATCATCATTTTTTACTTCCATGCCGCGTTTTGCCAGGGGAATACCCATTTCCTTGCACAGCATGTGAAAAATAAAAATATCGTCATCCATGAGAAATGGTGGTTTCATGGAGCTGATGAGTACAACCTTGTCCACGGCCTCACCTTGTTCGTTAAGCTGCCGGGCCATTTCGCGGGCAATAATTCCACCCATGCAGAATCCCCCCAGAAGATACGGGCCGTTGGGCTGAACGGTCCGGATGGCACGGATATACTCCCCAGCAATGGTTTCAATACGGTTCTGGGAAGCCACATACCCGTCAATATCGTGTACCTGAAGTCCGTACAATGGGCGTTCCCCATCAAAATGTTCCCGCAAATGCCCATAGACAAACAGCCGTCCGCGTCCATCGCTGATCAGGAAAAACGGTGTTCTGTGCCCATTGGTTTTCATGGCGACCAGGGGGGAATCCGAATGAAAGGTTTCACTCCAGCTTCCGGCGGACCGGGACTGGCGGGCGACGGTTTCAGCCATTCCGGCCACCGTAGGGGATTCAAAGAGATGACGCAGGGTGAGTTCTTCCCAATCCACATCCCCTTTATTAAAATGCGCCTGCATTTTGTTCAGCAGCTTGGTCAGAAGCAAAGAATCCCCGCCAAGCTCAAAAAAGTTATCATCTATTCCAACCTCTTTTACTTCCAGAATATCAGCCCATATGGATGCCAGTAATTCTTCATAGGGTGTACGCGGGGCGACAAATGTTTTGCTCCGGTCCAAAGAGAGGGGCCTGCCACTTTCGGCTATCAGCTTGCGGTCCACCTTGCCGGTGGCTGTCAGGGGCAGCGCATCCAGAAGCACATAATGGGAAGGAACCATGTAAGCCGGGAGTTCGGAAGCCAAAAATTCTTTTATCCCATCCTGGCAAAGGGTTTTCACGGACTTCGTTGTCTGGGCCACAAGAATATGCTGACCAAGTGCGCTGCATGGATGACCGGGTTCAGGAAAAGCTGTAAATTTAGAAAATCCGCTTTTTTCAAGCGTCGTTCCCCATTGTTCCTTGGATAAAAAGGGCGAATCTTTTGCCACACGGTCATCCTCCAGCTCACTGAAATCAATGAGAAATTCCATGGTTGTCATCAGCGGCAGATGATCCTCGGTCTGTTCCAGAATCAACACACAGCCGTTTCTGTCCAGAAGCCCCTGGAGCCAGGTCATGGTTCTCACCATATCGGCTGCATTATGCAACACGTTATTGGCAATGATGAGGTCATAGCTGTGGGGGATATATCCTTGGGCGAGCGGTGGTTTATTGATGTCGAAAAGCCTGTATTCAATAAAGGGATAATCCTGAAATTTCTCTTTTGCCGCACCCAGAAAAAACTGGGAAATATCCGTGTAGGTGTAGAGCGTGTGTTCCGGATCCAGGTCGGGCAACACCACAGCAGTAGAACTCCCGACACCTGCACCGACTTCAAGGATGCGAAGGGGAATACCAACACCCCTATCCCGAACAATGCTTTTCAATCCGGCCTTGAAAACATCAAATGAATACTGGCCCATGGGATTGTACTGATAGACGGTCTCCGCCAGGTCCCAGGATCCTTCAGGAAAAAGGAGCTGGCGGGGATCAACCGTCCCCCGGAACAGGGAAGCCAGGTTCTCACAGCTACGTTCCATATATTCGATGAGCAGTCCCATATCATAGATTCCGTATTGAAACTCCCGGACTTCCAGCCACAGCGCATCAATATCCACTTCCGGCAATGGGCGAACATTCTTATAGAAGTTTTGCCCAGGCCGTTCCAGCAATCCTTCCCGGGAGAGCACGTTCAGCCAGCGGACCAACAGCTTCTTGTGCACCGGCAAAATATGGCACTGCTCTGCAATTTCATCCGAAGAAAGGGTCTGGGGCCTGGCTGAAAACACTCCCAGTTCGCCCAGGGTACGGCACATATAAGCGATGGCCAGGTTATCAAGTCCCTTCCAAAACGCCAAAAAGGTTTTTATATCCGTCACCCCTTCGGGCATTTCCCTGGCCTGAGCCCGGGTGGCCAGCAGCAGGGCGCGCCAGTCAATATACTGCTCATCCGCTGTGTTCCCGGCTGTTTTTTCTTCCAGCAGCCCGCTCTCCGAATCGGGTTCCGGTATCAGATGGGCCATCAGGTGTTTGGAATTGAGGCTTTCTTTAGAAACAGTAACCACTGCATCACGGATGAAGGAATGGCCTTTCAAAGCAGATTCAATTTCCCCCAGCTCGACCCGGAAGCCGTTAAGCTTGATCTGAAAATCTTCCCGGCCCAGAAATTCCATGGTGCCGCCGGGATAAAATCCTGCCATATCCCCCGTACGGTAAAGCCGCTCTCCGGTTTCCGGGTGAATGATAAAACCTGCGGCCGTCTTTTCCTCGTCTTTCCAGTATCCCAAAGCCAGCCCGTCACCACCGATATAAAGATCGCCCGGAACATGGTCCGGACAATCTTCCATGAACGGACCCAGGACATAAAGCCTTTGGTTTCGCAACGGACGACCATAGGGTATACTCTTCCACCCGGGCAGGACTTCCCCCACCGGATGAAACACAGACCAGATGGATGCTTCGGTGGCACCGCCGAGGCTGACGATTTCGGCATTTTTTGCCCGTTTCTGAATTTGTGATGGCAGGTCAAGGGGAATCCAGTCTCCGCTCAAAAGCGCCAGCCGAAGTGATGAAAAATCATCCTTGCGGGAATTCTGTGTGTATTCCACCAGCATCTGCAAAAACGAGGGCACGGAATTCCAAATGCTGATACCATGATAGTCCACCAGAGATGACCAGTGGGCGGGTTCTTTGGTCTTGTCGGAATCCGGCAGAACAAGGGTTGCACCTGCGGCAAACGTCCCGAAAATATCATAGACGGACAGGTCAAAATTCAGGCTGGACAACCCCAAAACCTTGTCGTCAGGGCCGACCCCGAATCGCCTGTTCACATCTAAAATAGTGTTTACAGCGCCCCGATGATCTATCATAACCCCCTTGGGCTTTCCTGTGGAACCGGATGTATAGATGACATAGGCCAGATCCTCCGGTTTCTGGGCCGGAATCTCCGGCCCGGCCCCTCCATCCTCTTTTGGCAGGGTATCCACATGGAGCTTTACAATATTTTCAGGCCAGGATACGGCCTCCTCAAGCCATGACTGGGTCAGTACGATTTCCACATCGCCATCGTCAAGCACGGAGGCAAGCCGCTGGGCAGGCTCAGCCGCATCAAGGGGCAGATACGCTGCACCGGCGTAGAGCACCCCCAGAACCGCAGCAATCTGCTCCCATCCTTTTTCCATGACAATGGCCACAAGGGTATTTGTTTTTACATTTTTTTCACGCAAGATCCTGCCGATACCCACGGCAATGTTGGCTAATTCTCCATAGGTCAAGGTTTCGCCGGAAGAGATCACCGCTGTCCGGTCTGGGGCAAGGGCGGCATTCTCCGCAAAAAGAGTGTGCAAAAGGTCTTTGGAAAGGGTTGCACCTGTGTTATTGGCCTCTATCCGGGTTGCGGATTGCCCGGCAGGCAGAGAATCACGGCGGACGGAATCCCAAGAGGCATCGTCCGTGGCCAGAACATCCAATAGCGCTTCATAGGCCTCAAACATATCATCAAGCATTCCGGCAGGAAAAATCTCCTCCACGGCATCCCAGTTGCAGACCAGCGCACCACGCTCTTCAAATATCTGATTATCAAGCCAGACCTGGGGGGTCTGGGTGATGCAATAAACAACCCGTCCGAACCGGGTCAGGTCAACATTTTCTTCCTCCTCCGCCCCGGACACCCCCAGGGTACTGGTAAAGACCACGGGCATGGCAGCACCGCCTGCCCCCTTCATGTTTCGCCCAAGCTCACGGATAACCTGCACCCCGCTATAATGGCGGTGATCCAGGTCATCCCAGAAACGGGACTGAATCTGTCTGGCCCTTTGGGTAAAGGAATTTCGTTGGGAATTATCCACCGCCAGCAAATTTACCGAGGTGAACTCTCCGATTATTTCCATTACCTTTTCATGCAGGGGTAACCGGTTGAAAAGGGTCATATTGAGGGTGAATTTCTGACGTTTACTCCAGGAGGACAAAATATCCGCATATGCCGCAAGAACAGCTCCCGAGGGTGTAAGCCCACGTGCAGCGACTTTGTCTTTCAGACGGTTCCATTTGGCGGCATCCAGGCGGAAACGACGATGGGAGAACTGGGGTTTTTCCACTGTATCCGGTGATTTGCACAGCGGTAAATCCGGGGCTGGGGGAAGATCAGGTATCCGCTTTTCCCAATATTGTTTTGAACGCTGATATTCCGGCGTGTCGGCCATTTGTGCCTCGGCCAGGACATAATCACGAAAGGAAACCGCCAATGGTTCCGGTTCGGTATCCGGATGTTCATAAAAGCCATTCAAATCCCGAAAAAGGAGTTGGATACTAAACCCGTCCAAAATCAGCTGGTCAAGGCTGAAATGAAGCCTGCTGGTTTGATCCGAAAGATGGGTAACGCGCAACTCAAAAAGCGGCCAGACACCTGGGTCAAACACCTGATGGGAAATGCTATCCCGGATTGTATCCAACCGCTCCAGGGCTTTTCCCGACGAAAGCGTTCCCAGGTCCTCAACTTTGATCCCATACGGCGGCACATCCTTGAGCACCTTCTGCATCCCCCCCGGCAGCATGACAGCCCGAAGCATATCATGGCGTTGAATGAGCCTTTGCCAGGCCGTTTCCAGACGCGGTACATCCACATCATCCTTTGCCATTTCCACATAGGCGTGGCAGGAGATATTGCCCAATTCAAAGGAACTGTCCCGCCCTACCAGATAAGCGGATTGCAGATCCGTCAGGGGAAACGGCTCGTGCAACTTGGCAAAATCAGGGATGAGCCGGGGAGCCCCTGAAGATTCCACCGTCCGATTGCGTAATACGTCTAAAAGCTGTTCCTTGCCGGCAGACATTTCAGCCAACACATCCCCGGTGATAATCCCCTGGGGAGCACTGTAACGAAGCATTCCTTCCTCTTCCCACAATTTGGCCCCCAGGCTTTCCACGCTCTCCAGCAATTGAATCAATGTTGAATCCGGTCCTGTCATATCCGCTTTCCCACACAGATTACCCGTTTTTTCTTTTACATCAATCATATGACTCCCTCTTCCATCGTTTTATTTTCAGGCTCCATTTGCAATGCGGTTTCAACCTTTTTTACAATCCCGTGGAGGTTGGGTTCTTCAAAAAAAGTCCGAAGCGTCAGGTCAATCTTATATTTATCCCGCAATTGATTTATAAACCGGATGCCGAGCAGTGAGTTACCGCCCAATTCAAAGAAATTATCCCTGCCGCTGATGTCGGCGACATTAAATAACCCGGCACATATATCCAAAATCTCTTTCGTTAAAGGAGATTGGCTGCCCGAATCCTCGCCCCCTGGTGGTGGGGCGTCAACCGGTTCCAGCGGTAGGGCATTTCTGTCAATCTTCCCATTATGGTTTAAAGGGAAAGCATCCAAAGCAATGATTTGAGCCGGAATCAAATAAAAAGGCAGTTTTTCCCTTAGAAACGCTTTTATAGGGTCCGAATCCAGGCCCAGGCCCCCAGCCAACCGGACATAGGCGATCAGCTGCTTATTGACCCGCCCGTGGTCTGTGGCAATCACCACGACCTCCTCAACTCCAGGAAATTGCGAAATCGAGGATTCGATTTCGCCCAGCTCAATCCGGTACCCGTTGATTTTGACCTGTTGATCCTCCCTTCCCATAAATTCAATATTTCCGTCCGGTAAAAACCGTCCCAGATCGCCGGTACGGTATAAGGGCATCCCGGTTTCAGGATGCCGTATAAAACTTGCCCCGGTTTTTTCTTTATCCCGCCAATACCCTTTGGCAAGGCCGGTCCCGCCGATATACAACTGACCGGTCACCCAGTCGGGGCAGTCGTCCATGTTCTCATTTAAGACATGAAAGCTTTGATGGGTCATGGCACGGCCATAGGGTATGCTGTTCCATTGGGGATCAACCCCGCCTATGGGATAAAGAATCGACCAGATGGATGCTTCAGTCGCGCCCCCCAGGCTGATGACTTCGGCATGCCTGGCGGAAGCCTTGATTTTGCCCGGTAAATCAAGGGGTATCCAGTCTCCGCTGAGAAGCACCAGGCGAAGCTGATCCGGAACATGCTCCCGGGTACCTTCAAGATGTTCCACCAGCATCTGCATCAATGCCGGGACCGAATTCCAGAGGGTGACCTTCTCCTGCTTCATCAAGGTCAACCAGTGGCCCGGATCTTTGATGGACAAGGCATCCGGCATGACAATGGTTCCACCTGCTGCCAGGGTTCCGAAAATATCAAACACGGACAAATCAAAATTCAACGCAGACAGTGCAAGAACGCTGTCTCCGGGTCCGAGGCCGAACCGTTTATTAATATCCAGGACGGTGTTGACCGCCCCCCGGTGATCGATCATGACCCCCTTGGGAAGCCCGGTAGATCCGGATGTATGGATGACATAGGCCAGGTCGTCGGGCGTTGGTTCCACCTTCAAACCCAGGCCATTTTTATGGGTAAAATCCTGTGCATCAACCGGCAATCGTTTTATATTTTCGGGCCATTCCAGTTTTCGATCCAACCGGGACTGGGTAAGTACCAGCCGAACCTCGCAATCTTTTAAAAGGTGCCAGAGCCTCTCTTTTGGAACGGATGGATCAATGGGAAGATAAGCTGCGCCTGAATTTAAAATACCAAGAACCGCAACAACCTGTTCCCACCCTTTTTCCATGACCACGGCAACAAGGGTATTCGGCATAATTCCATGATTTGCAACCAGCGCTGCAATTTGATTGGACCGATGGAATAAAACCCGGTAGCTGATTTTTTCCGAAACGGAAACAACGGCTGTTTCATCCGGTTGTTTTTCAACCTGTGTTGCAAATAGACTGTTCAGTGTTTCAGCGGAAATCGGTGGGGTTGTCCGATTCAATTCAACCCGTTGTGAAGATTGAAAGCCCGGTAACAATTGATGATTTGCATGCCAGGCATCATCGGAGTCAGCCAGGCGATTTAACAGGGAATGATATGCGTTAAACATATCATCAAGCAAACCGGCAGGAAAGAGCGCCTCCAGGGCATCCCAATCAAGGATTAAGGCATTTCCCTGTTCTGTAATCTGATGGTCCAGCCAGACCTGGGGCGTTTGGGTGACGCTGTAAACCACATCGCCCATGGCAGGGGATTCCGAGCCCCCCCCTTCCAGGTCACCATACACAATGTTACTTGTAAAGATGACCGGCATGGTGGTATTTCCGGACGGGTTTGCCCGGGATAACTCCCTTAAAGCCCGAATGCCGCTGAAATGACGGTGTTCAACATCCTCCCAGAATTGTTTCTGGATTTTTTGTGCCCGCCGGATAAAGGAATCTTGCCCGGTATTGTCTACAACCAGCATGATCAACGAGGTGAAATCCCCTATGATATCATTCACCTGGGGATGAACCGGCAGCCGGTTAAAGAGGGTCATATTGATCGTGAATCGGGCAGTTTTACTCCAGGCGGCAAGGATCTCAGCATAGCATGCCAGCAACAGGCCGGAAGGTGTCAGGCCTGCCTTAGCGGATTTTTCCTTCAATCGGTTCCAGGTATCGGGTTCTAGCCTCAAACTCCGGCGCTTAAACCGGGGGCGGGTCAACCCACTGGGATTCTTTATCAATGGCAATTCAGGGCCAGGCGGTATCGAATCCAGCCTGTTCATCCAATACGCTTTTGATTGCCGGTATAAAACCGATTGCTCAAATTGTTTTCCAGCGAGGACATAATCCCTGAACGAAAGCGCCAACGGCGGCAGTGGAGTCTCTTCATCCAGATATAGTTGATGCAGCTCCTGATTAATTTGAGCAACACTAAGCGCATCAATAATCAGCATGTCCAGACTTAAATGAATACGGGATTTCCCATTGTGTATCCTGGAAACCCTGATGTCAAAGATTGGCCAGGTCTCCGGGTCCAAGACCTGATGTGACATTTCATCCCGCATGAACCGAAGGGCTGAATGGATCTCTTCAGGTGATTTTTCCATAAGGTCCGTGGATGCTATCCGGTAATCGGGAACACTTTCGAGAATTTTTTGTTTTCCAGTGGGTAAGATTACGGCGCGTAACATTTCATGGCGATTAATCAGAATCTGCCATGCCCGGTTATACCGGGCCAAATCAAGATTAACAACGTCGACCTCAACGTAAACATGGCAGGCGATATTGCCCAATTCCATTGAATTGCTCCGGCCAATCCAGTACGCCTGCTGTATATCGGTTAATTCAAACGGAGAATATCTATTGTCAGCATCATGGGTGATTACAAAATCTTGGCTTGTCCTGTAATCAAAAACAGATATTCTTTTTTCCAATGCAATATCACGGACAAACTGCTCGGCCATTGCCGTTATTGTCGGATTTTCAAATATTTTATGCGGCACAACCTTGATTTGCAGATCCTCACTCAACGTCCGGGATAATTCAATAAAGATCAAGGAATCCAAACCCATCTGTATTAGGTTTTGGTCATTGGCAACCGTATCTTTCTCCAGGTGCAATACCCGGCTGATTTCCCCGCGCAAATAGGATTCCAGCGACTTTTGCTGTGCATGAACAGGAAGTTTCTGTAATTTATCAAGGGAGGGTGAATTTCTAACCGCTGAAGCCGATTTCTCAAACGGTGCCGGGGTGACGGAGGACCTGCTTTTGTCCATTTCAATAAAAATAGGCGGTCTTGCATTCCAGGGAAATCTGCCTAAAAACGTTTCCCAGTCAACGTCCATCACACCGACCTGACGGATATCACATCGTAACAGCCCGCCAAGGCAACCCAGGCCTTTTTCAGGAGGAATGCTGTTGAAACCTTGATTTGAAAGACGATCTTCCAAGTTCAATTTTGCGGCTGCACCGACTTTGGACCAAGCGCCCCAATTGATACTCAAAGCGGGTACCCCCTGCCCTTTACGATAATGTGCCAGGATATCCATAAACGTATTGGCAGCGGTATATCCGCCAACACCCTGAATGCCCCAAAGCGTAGAAGACGAGGAAAATAAAACAAAAAGATCTAAGGGGAGATGTTGGGTCAAGAGATGCAGATTCCAGGACCCGGCGACTTTCGGAGCCAGGATTTCAGAAAAGTCTTCATGACTATGGCCAAGGATTGTACCCGTTTTAAGAATGCCTGCAAGATGAAACACCCCCTTCAGGGGAGGCATCTCTTCAGAAATCCTGTCAAACCCGCAGGAAAGGTCATCATAATCACACACATCGGCAATGACCGTGGTGACCTGGGTACCGGTGTTTTCCAAATCATTTATACATTTCAGAACATCACCGGAAGGCGCCTTCCGCCCCATCATCAATAGAAACCGTACGCCATTGTTTACAAGCCAGCGGGCAAGTTCAATCCCCAATCCGCCAAAAGCACCTGTAATCAAATATGTTCCGTGACGGTTAAAGCTTGAAGGCGTTTTTCCATCGTTAAGATCCGGCAAACAATGAACCAATCTTGGCACATAACAAACCCCTCCACGGAAAACAAATTCGTTGTCCGGCCGGACAGACCGGACGGCCTCGAGCAGCTGCAAACGATCGGCCTCTGTAACAAGCCTGTCAAGATCTATTGACAGGCAATTTAATTCAGGATGTTCCCTTGAAAGAACTTTGGCAAGCCCGGATATTGGCGCCTGGGCCACGGCAACACTGGAAGAGTGATTTTTTATTCCGTGAACTTCCTGGGTCACGATACAGAACCTTGATACCATGTTCCTGCTTTTTTTAGCTACAGATTGAACAATATTAAGAAGACTGCCCCACCCTTCCAAACCAGCCCTTTGCAACGCGTCTGCCGTGAGCGTTTCGTTTGGTGCAGCATCCATACTCCACAAATGAATAATTCCAAGTTCCGAAACAGTATCAGGCATTAATCGGAATATCTGATCAAAATCCTCTAAATTCGACGGATTGACACCATATTTATCTTCTTCCATACGGAAAAAACGCGTATCCGTGTAAACTTGTATGCAAGAATCTCCCTGGGACGCCAGCAGGTTCGTTAACTTCTGTCCAACACCGCCATGGTCTGAAAAGATCAACCAATGCCCCGGCGTATGAATTTTCTCTACACCCCCTTCCGTTTCTTTTGGAAGCAGATCCGGCTGCCAGTCAATTTCATAGAACATAGGGTCGGGTGAGTCATCGTTAAAAATTTCATTTGATTCTTTTGCCCTGGGCCCAGCCCAGTATCGTTGTCTTTCAAACGGATAGGTTGGAAGCGATATCCGCCGGGAGTCATATCCTTGTTCAAAGGCCTCCCAGTCCACCATGGCTCCTGAGACATACAGATTACCCAGACTTCTGAGAACCTGCTGCCAGTCATCGGAATTCCGCCCCAGTGTCGGAAGCCAGGAACCGTATTCAGCAGGAAGACATTGTTGCCCCATGGAGAGTAAAACAGGCGCCGGGCCGATTTCCAGGAATTGCTCATACCCGGCCTGTTCCAGCGCCATCATTCCTGAAAAGAACCGGACAGGTTCCAGGATATGCCGACACCAGTAATCGGGGGTAGAGATGAATTCAGCTTCGACAACCTGACCGGTGACATTGGAGACCAATCTTATCCGGGGTTCAAAGAATTTGACTTCATCCACTGTTTTTTTAAAGTCGGCAACCATTGGCGCCATCATTGGCGAATGAAAGCCATGGGAAACGGCCAGACGACGGGAGACAATTTTCTGGGACTTTAAATCAGCGACAATCTTCCCAAGGGATGCCAAAGAGCCGGAAATGACCGTATGCAAAGGGCCGTTTATTGCGGCGAGTGATACGTCATCAGAATAGGGTAAAATTATTTCTCTTATCTTTTCTTCCGGAGCAAACACTGAGAACATTGCGCCGTCACCGGAAATGGCCTGCATCAACCGTCCCCGTTCGGCAATAAGTTTCAACCCGTCTTCCAGGCTGAACACACCGGAAATGCACCCAGCGACATATTCACCAACACTATGCCCTAACACAATATCGGGTTTAATCCCCCAGGAACCCCACATTCGGGCCAATGAATACTCCAGAGCAAAAATAGCTGGCTGGCTATAAATCGTTTTATTCAGCATCGACGGATCTTGATTTTCAAACAGGATGGACAAGATTGAACAGCCCAGAAATCTTTTTAAAATCGAATCACATTTATCCATCTCTTTTTTAAAACAGGGCTGGGTTTTATAAAGCTGCTCTCCCATGCCGGGATATTGAGACCCCTGCCCCGTAAAAAGAAACGCCACACCTTGCCTTGTTTCATTTTGAACCACGCCTTCAAAGCTGTTTTGCCGTTCAGCCTTTTGTGGGGCGGCAGCCAACTGTGCCCGTAACGTATCCGTTGAATCCGCAAGGGTTGCAAATCGATATGGAAAATGGGTTCTGCCTGCGTTTGCCGTAAAGCAAATATTATCAACAGCGAGATCACGGCGTTCATCAAGGAAGGACTGATATTGCAGGATCTGTCGATTTAAGGCATTTTCTGTTTTTGCAGAAAGCGTCAGCAGATGCAACGGCCGTTTAAACGGTGTCCGTCCTGGATGTCTTGCCGGCGCTTCTTCAAGAATGACATGGGCGTTGGTTCCCCCTAATCCAAAGGAACTGATCCCTGCACGTCTCGGCTCTCCCCCGGTCTCCCAGGGCAACAGTTGTGTATTGACATAAAATGGAGAATTTTGAAAATCAATCTTAGGATTGGGGTGTTCATAGTTTAAGCTGGGTAAAAGATACCCGTGTTTCAACGAAAGAACGGTTTTAATAAAGCCTGCAATCCCGGCAGCCGTATCCAGATGGCCGATATTGGTTTTTACCGATCCAATGGCACAGAATCCCTTCCTGTCGGTTTCTGTTTTAAAAACCCTGTTCAAGGCTTTTATTTCCACGGGATCGCCAAGGGAGGTTCCTGTTCCGTGGGCTTCAATATATGAAACAGCCTCCGGCCCGATTCCCGAAACAGCTTGCGCTTCGCGAACCACTTCAACCTGCCCCTCAACACCAGGCGTGGTGTAACCAATTTTATTGGAACCGTCATTATTGACCGCAGACCCAAGGACAACGGCATGGATATCATCATGGTCTTTAATAGCGTCCTCTAATCTTTTCAACAGGACAACGCCGACACCATTCCCAGGTGTTACCCCTTTGGCATCCGCATCAAAAGCCCGGCAATGCCCGTCCGGGGATAAGATCATCCCTTCTTGAAACAAGTACCCTGTCTTTTGCGGAATGCTAATGGAAACCCCACCGGCCAGGGACATGTCGCAGGCACCGCTCAAAAGATTGTCACAGGCCAGATGGATGGCGACAAGGGAGGTGGAGCACGCCGATTGTACGGTAATGCTCGGGCCTTTTAAATTTAGTTTATAAGAGACCCGTGAGGTAAGATAATCTTTATCATTGGCGATAAGAACCTGCAGATCGGAGGCCCCCCCCACAGAGAGCCGTTTAGAATTTAATACATTTATAAGGTAGGTACTCATTTTTGCACCGGCAAAAACACCGATGGATCCATCATATTGCCCGGTTGCGTACCCGCTGTCCTCCAAGGCCTCCCATGCCGATTCCAGAAACAGGCGGTGTTGTGGATCTAAAAGTTCCGCTTCTTTGGGAGAAAAACCAAAAAAAGAAGCGTCAAAGAGGTCTTCACCCCCAAGAACATATCCCGCTTTGACATAATCGGGATGATTTATATCCGACGGACGGACGCCGGCATCAGCCAGCTCCCGGTCTGAAAATGCTGTAATTGATTCAACACCGTTTTTCAAATTATTCCAGAATCGATCAATATTTTTGGCTCCGGGAAACCGGCAGCTCATACCGATAACGGCAATGGCATCTGATGCAGACATATTCGTGTGTCCTTTTACGTAATGATCATTATACGGTTTGTGTGGCCGGTTTTTTTTGAGCGGTTCGATATCTTCTTCTGTTTGATTTCATGCGAATTTCACCCCGCTTATCTGCGCGGTTAATCCCAGTTGATTGTTGATCTTCCCGGGTGATGAATGCCGCAAGGGAAGAGATGGTGGGATATTCAAAGATATCCACAATGGAGACATTTTTTTCAGAGGTTGTATTAAGTTTGTTTTGGAGTTTCACAAGATCCATGGACGTGACACCAAGATCGAAAAACACATCTTTGATACTCACTTTGTCAACACCAATAAGATCTTTGACCATTGCGGAAATTTCCTGTTCCACCTTGGTTTCGGGCGCAATATATTTGGCGCTTTCTTTTTGAAAAGAGACCTTGCCGGAACCAGCAAGTTTTTTACGATCAATTTTCCCATTGGCCGTGACAGGGAACGATTCACACAAGAAATAAAATGACGGAACCATATATTCCGGTAATATCCGTTTAAGAAGCCCTTTTAATTCACTGTTTGAATATCCGGTATCCTTATCCTGAATTACATGTCCGGCAAGATATCGTTTCCCCTGGAAATCCGTCTGGGTAACAACAATTGCATCCTCAATGCTGTCAATCTGCTTTAAAGCGGACTCTATTTCCCCCAGTTCAATCCGGTACCCATTTATTTTAACCTGATGATCCTCCCTTCCCAGAAATTCAATATTTCCGTCCGGCAGAAACCGTCCCAGATCCCCTGTCCGGTAAAGGGGAATCCCGGTTTCAGGATGCTGTATAAAACTGGCATCGGTTTTTTCTTTATCCCCCCAATACCCCTTTGCAAGGCCGGTTCCGCCGATATACAATTGCCCGGTTACCCTGTCCGGGCAGTTTTCCATATTTTCATTGAAGACATAAAAACTCTGGTTGGCCATGGGACGGCCATAGGGGATACTTTTCCATTTGGGATCAATGTCGTCTATCGGATAAAGAATGGACCAGACGGACGCTTCAGTGGCACCGCCCAGACTGATGATTTCGGCATGGCCGGCGGCAGCCCTGATTTTAGCCGGTAAGTCAAGCGGTATCCAATCGCCGCTGAGAAGCGCCAGGCGAAGGGAATCAGGCAAAGACTCCCGACGGCCGGCTGCATATTCCACCAGCATCTGCATCAAGGCTGGGACCGAATTCCAGACGGTCACCGATTCTTGCGCCATCAGCGTCAGCCAGTGCCCCGGATCCTTGACCCCCGAAGAATCAGGCAGAACAATTGTCCCGCCTGCTGCCAGGGTTCCGAAGATATCAAACACGGAAAGATCGAAATTCAGGGCAGACAATGCCAGCACCCTGTCTCCAGGCCCGAGCCCGAACCGTTTGTTAATATCCAGAATGGTATTGACCGCCCCCCGGTGATCGACCATGACCCCTTTGGGGCGTCCGGTTGACCCGGAAGTGTGGATAACATAGGCCAGGTCATCCCGGGTTTGAACAACATCCGGTTCGGCAACCCCATCCAGGGTCGGTGCTTCTAATCCATCCACAGCCAGGCATGTGACACCATCCGGCCATTCCAGTTTATTTTTCAACCAGGATTGGGTAAGGATGAAGTTTGCCTGTCCGTCTTTCAATAAATGCCAGAGTCGATCCTTGGGCACAGAAGCGTCTATGGGAAGATAGGCGGCACCTGAATACAAAATTCCAAGTACGGCAGGAACCTGTTCCCAGCCTTTTTCCATGACCACAGCCACAAGCGTATTGGGTTTGACCCCGCTTTCCCGGAGTCGGGCACCCAGCATACGCGACATGGCGTCCAGCTCCCCGTATTGGATCTTCTTGTTAGGACTGCATATAGCTGGTTTATCCCCATTGATCCGGGCCTGTTTTGCAAATAATTCATGGAGCAGATAGGGCTGATGAATATCTGTCGCGGTATTATTGATCTCAATTCGGCGTTTTTTCTGATGCTCAGGAATCAATTCCGGTACTTTTGCCAGCCAAAAAGAGGTGTCTTCAGCCAATTGCTCGATCAAGCGCCCATAGGCTGCAAACATGTCATCCACCATACCCGGCGGAAACAATGGGTCAACGGCATCCCAGTTGCAGACCAGGCTCCCCTGCTGTTCCATCACCTGATGATCCAGGGCCACCTGGGGTGTCTGGGCCAGGCCGTATACAAAAGTTCCCATTCGATTCAACACCGATGTCGCATCCCTGCCCAATGCACCAAGGCTCAAGGCGCTGGTAAAAACAATGGGCATCAGGGCTTTTCCGATTCGGTTCTCGTTTTTTGCGATCTCCCTGAGGACATGAACGCCGCTAAAATGACGGTGCTCAATATCCTGCCACAATTGACGCTGGATCTGTTTTGATAATTCTGCAAAGGATTCAGGTGTGACACCATCCACGGACAATAATGTCAGTGACGTAAAGTCCCCCAATACATCGTTGACCTGGGGGTGCAAGGGCAGCCGGTTGAATAAGGTCAGATTGATGGTAAATTTCTTGTTCCGGCTCCAATTCTGTAATACGGCGGCATAGGCGGCCAGAAGAACGCAGGAAGGGGTTAGCCCCTGTTCCATGGCAATGGATTTAATCTTTTCCCATTTTATTTTATCCAGGGTCATGGTCCGGCGGTTGAATATCGGCCGGGAAATGGAAGACAGGGGAACGGCCAGCGGCAGCTCGGGGGCGGGCGGCAACAACGGGATGCGATCGAACCAGTACGCTTTATCCCTGACAAAAAGCCCGGAGCCCTCAAACTGTTTTTCTGCAAGCACATAATCCCTGAAGGTCACATCCATGGGGGGAAGCGCCAATCCAGGGTTTTCTATTAATTGATGCCATTCATTGAAAATTGAAAAAAAACTCCAGGCATCCACGATCAGGGCATCCATGCAAATGTGCAGCCGGACAAGATTTTCAGACAGAATGGAAACGCGAATATCAAAAAGGGGCCAGGTATCTGCGGAAATGACCTGACTGGACATTTCCGCGCGAACATCCTCCAGTTTTCCTTCAAATGCGTCCCTGCCCACCCCTTCCGGAACTGCAACTTGAAATTTATAGGGAGGCACCTGTTCCAGCACTTTTTGTTGACCATCGGGAAGAAACACGGCCCGTAACATCCCATGACGCTCAATGAGCTTCTGCCATGCAGCCTCTAAAACCGCCACGCCCACCGAAGCAATTTCGATCTCGCAATAGATTTGAGCCGAGGTATTACCCAACTCGAAAACAGTATTTCTGCCAATCCAATAGGCCTCCTGGACGCTGGTCATGGGAAAGGGCTGGCACCGGTCCCGGGGATGAAAAGCAATCCCGGGCAATGGGCTGCCGCCCTGGTTCTCTTCATGATTCCTCAATAGATCGATTTTTTGGCTGAGTGCTGCAATTGTAGAATTTTCAAAGAGCATGGGAAGGGTAAAGGGAATCTCAAAACTCCTGGAAATACGGGAGACAATTCGGGTGGCGATAAGAGAGTCTCCGCCGATTGCAAAAAAATCATCGGTCACCCCGATTTGATCCATCCCGAGAACCGCTCGCCATATTTCTGCAATGACGGACTCCTGATAGGTACCCGGCAGGTCCGAAGGAAATTTAGAGTTTTCACTCTCCCAGACATGGGGAACCGGCAATTTTTTCCGGTCAACCTTGCCATTGGCTGAAATGGGAACGGCGTCAATTTCCATAAAAAAACCGGGAATCATATAAGCCGGGAGCAAATCGGTCAGAAAATTCTTCAATTCACCAAAATCAGGAACTGCAGACTGACCATCCGCTGTTGCCATGATAACATCAAACCCCATAATATCAGTTCGGGATCCCTTTCTGTTCAGAACCATCCCCCCTTCGAAACCGGCGGCATTTAAAAAAGAAAGCCATTGATCCCCTGATAATAAAGGATGGGTTTTTCTGATTTCCAGATCTTCAAACTGATCAAATCCCTGCTGCAATCCCATATGCAGATCAAAGGACGGATGGAACCGGGTCTCCTCAAGCAGCAGGAGTATCCCCCCGGTTTTAAGAAGGCTTTTAAGATATCTCAAACTCTGTTTGACCGACTTGACATCGTGCAGCATACTGGAAGCAATCACAACATCAAAGCTTCGGGATTCATATCCCTGCTGTCGTGGATCCTGATCAAGATCCAGCAAATCATATTTCAGATAGGAATAATCCGTGAATCTTTCCTCGGCCTTCCGGAGAAAGTACTTTGAAATATCGGTGAACCGATACTGGGTGTCCTTTCCGGACAACCGGGGCAGGATATGGCCTGTGGCAGTCCCCAGACCGGCCCCGACCTCAAGGATTTCCAGGGGACCGCCCGAGGAACTGATAAACGCCATGATTTCACTTAAAAGGACATTGCAGGGATCAAACAGGCTTTTATACACGGCCTTTACGTCGTCTCCCACATAGATTTCTGCGGAATGGATTTTTCCGACAAGAATGTCGGCCAGATTCCGGGAGGCAAACCAGATAACATTCACCACCCCATCCGTAAACCCGTCAATGTGTTTAATGTCCGAACATAAAGAGGACCGGGTAATGTCCTGCCCGCGGTTCACGGACACCCCCGCCTGCCAGTTCAAGGGAGCGGGATTACTGAAAAACTGCCCATTTTTCTTCAGGATCCCTTTCCGGGTAAGAAACTGCAGTGCGCGGTTCATCCATCGTTTATAGCGGGGCTGGATACCAAAGGTCTGCATAATTTCATCCAACGAGCAACTTTGATTCGCCCGGTTGAAGATACCCAAATGCTCAAATGCGACATAAAGGGATTTTTCATACACCCTGTCCAGTTTACGCCAGAACGGATGGAACAGACCGTCCCTGTCCGGACCGGGTAAAAGGAGCCTTGCCTTTTCAGCCGCCTGTTTTAAATCCGCCCAAAAGAATTCCGGTTTTCCGGATGATGCCGGGTCTTCATCTCCGGCCCCCCTGTACCGGTTTTGCCGACCCACAAGATAACCCATAAGGGACGTTTCCTTCTGGCCATTATCGATTGTTGCCACTACAGCATCACTGATATTCGGATGCTGCTTTATGGCGGATTCCACCTCTCCCAATTCAATCCGGTAGCCCCGTATTTTAACCTGGTGGTCTTCCCTCCCCTGAAACTCAATGGTCCCATCGGGCAGAGACCTTCCCAGGTCCCCGGTCTTGTATAGGGAAATCCCGGACACCGGATGATTGACAAAGCTTGTCCGTGTTTTCTCTTCATCGTGGCGGTACCCTTTGGCCAGGCCTATTCCGCCGATGTAAAGATCTCCAGTCACCCAATCCGGGCAGGATTCCATATGCTGGTTCAGCACATAAAACTGCTGGTTATCCATGGATCGGCCATATGGAATGCTTTTGGCATGGGGGTCCAGGGAATCTATGGGGTAAAGGATGGACCAGATGGAAGCTTCGGTGGCACCGCCAAGGCCTATGACCCGGGCATTTGGAAAACAAGTTGTGATTTTACCGGGCAGATCAACGGGAATCCAGTCCCCGCTGAGCATGACCAGGCGAAGATTGGCAGGCAGGACGTTTGTTTCTCCGGAAACAGACTCGATCAACATTTGCATCAATTGGGGCACGGAATTCCACAGGGTAATGCCTTCGTTTTCCATCCATCCCAGCCAATGGGCAGGATCTTTCACAGATGTCGAGTCGGGAAGAACCAGCGTACCGCCAGCCCCAAGGGTACCAAATATGTCATAGACAGAGAGATCAAAACCCAGGTCTGAAAGTCCGATCACACGCTCTTCAGGCCCGACGCCAAACCGCCGGTTAATGTCGAGAATGGTGTTGACCGCGCCCCCATGGTCAATCATCACCCCTTTGGGTTCCCCCGTGGATCCGGAGGTATAAATAACGTAGGCCAGGTCTTCGATCTGCTGTACGGGCTTAAACGGGATTCTCCCCGGCGGGACACCGGTTTTGTCAACGGCAAACCATTTGACACCCTTTGGCCAGTCGACCTTTTCCTGTTGCCATGATTGGGTCAGTGCAATCCGTACATTGCCGTTTTCCAGAATTTTCCGTAATCGAGCCTTAGGCATTGCAGCATCCACCGGCAGATAGGCAGCACCGGCCCAAAGGATACCCATGACCGCGACAACCTGCTCCCATCCTTTTTCCATGACCACGGCCACCAGATCATTGGGCACAATGCCCTGTGTTTGAAGCAATTGCCCGAGTTGTTCCGCCCGGAGCGCCAGTTCTTTGTAAGTCATTCTCTTGCCGGTTGTTACCAGGGCCTCTTTTTCAGGATTCCGATCTGCCTGATGAAAAAACAGGGTATGGAGCAAGTCTTCGGAAATGGGCGCCCGTGTATCATTGGCCTTCTCCCTTAAGCGTGACTGATATTCGGGCATCAGGTTGAATCCGATCTGCTCCCAGGCGGATGCGTTTTGGGCAAGATTCCGGATCATGCTGAAATAAGCGCTGAACATGTCATTTATCATACCGTCGGGAAACAGACCTTCAACCGAATCCCAGGCCAGTAAAAGACCTTCATCCGTTTCATATGTCTGAAAATCCAGCCATACCTGGGGGGTCTGGGAAATCATATATGACAGCTTACCCAGTGTTTTCGAGCATTCCCGGCTTATGAGCGGCGTTCCCAGGTTGCATGCAAAAACAACAGGGGCAAACATGCGCTCTCCCTGGTGTAGCCGGGCCATATCACGCTGGACCTGAACGCCTGAATAGGCTGAATGGGCGCTATCCCGGTAAAATTGTGCCTGTATGCTTTTAACTCTTTCTGAAAAAGATTGCCGGGGACGGCAATCCACAGCAAGGAGCAAAAGATTTGTAAAATCAGCAACGACATCTTCAACCCCTCCATCGCCTGTCGGTCGGTCAAACAATGGAATATTGATAAGGAACCGGGAATGGGAACTCCACCTGTCAAGAACGTGGGCATACACGGCCAGTAAAACCATGGCAGGTGTCACCTGATGAAGGGCTGCCTGTTTTTTCAGGCATTGCCAATCAGTGTTGTCCAAAACGTATTGCCGCCTTTTAAAAACCGGTGTTCTTATGGAATCCGGTTTCATTATCAATGGCAATCCAGGCGCTTTGGGGAGTGCCTCAAGGCGTCCGTGCCAATATTCCCCGGCCCGTTTTTTCTCCAACTCCCTCTGGGTCGATTCATGGTGCAGGTATTTTGCAAAATTCCAATCCGGCGGCGCAGGAAGAGAAATCCCGGCATATTCTGAGGCAAGATCCCGTAAAACAATGTGAAGGCTCTGGACGTCAGCCACAAGTAAATCGATGTCAAAATGAAGTCGTGTGATCCCTTGGGGCAGGAGAGTGAGTTCAAGTCCGACCACCTCTCCTTTTTCAACGGCCAGACGTCGATGTGACATCCTGTTGCGGATCTCTTCCAGATCAACTTTCAAACGACCGCCCGCTTTGGATATCAGGTCATGGACAACCACAGTGCAGTTAGTCCTCCCGGCCTGAATCTTTTGCGTGCCATCGGATAAAAACCTGGCATTAAGCATGGGATGGCGGTCAAGAATCTTTTTCCAGGCCAATTGTAACCGGTCCGGATCAACATTTTTTCCATCCAATTCAAGATAAGCATGACAGCCGATTCCGCCGAACGGCTGGTCATCATCTCTTCCAACCCAGTATGCATACTGAACATCCGTAAGCGGAAAGGGGGCGCGGTCATTTATTTTGACAGTTTCGGAGGACCCACCTTCCGGTAATGCGGCTGTTTTTTTCGCCACCAGTAAAGCCACCCAGTCCCGCAATCGCGGCTTTTCAATCAATTCTACAAATGTCACGGATGAACCTGCTTTTCGCCACCTGTTTACCAATCTCATAATTTTAAGAGAGTCCAGGCCCAATTCGATCAGATTATCATCATCATCAAAGTCGCCAGGTATCGTCATTTTTTCCCTGACAGCCATTCGTATTTCCAGGTATTCCTCTTCAGAGGTCAGGACCAGGGTGCCCAAATTATTTTCTGGGATTAACATCATAAACTCCTGTAATTTTGATTGGATTGTTTTGTGAATTCATACCTGCTAATTCTTTAGGCTCCCCAGTGATCCTGCCCCCTCCTGTTTTAGGGAATTAAGATCTCCTGTCGGGTTGCAATATATCGAGGCCCAGGGTAACGGGAACCTGCCTGTTAAGCATTTCAACCATGATCCTTGCCTTCCGTTTTCTTCGATTGATATAAAGAATCCGGCCTGTAAAATCTTTCAAGGGACCGGCGATGATGACCACGGTGTTATCTTCAGCCACCGTGGCCTGGGATGTTTTGACCACCCCCTTTACTCCTGCAAGCTCCAGTAAAATGGCCATTTCATTTTTCTCCACCATGGCAAAAGAGTTATTATTACGAATGGGATGGAGTCGGCTTTCCAGGGGGGAATGCCGGCTCTTGATCAAGAGCGATTCAAGCTCCTTGTATAAAAAAAGATATCCGGGGAAAATCGGTTTGGTTACGACGGTGAAATGGCCATTGACCCGATGGCAAAGCTCCCTGCACGGCAGGTAAAGCGAAACCTGGTCGCCTGCAAAGAGATGGATTGACTTTTTAAGTCTGTTCTCCGAACCGGGCACTGTAGATAAAACAAACCAGTTACTGCAATCAATTTGAGGAATAGAATTCATGGAAAAATGCCAATGGACGGAACAAAGGAGTTGAGTAAAAAATGGCTGACGGCAAAATCAACCGGACAGGGTATGGACAACCCCGTCATGACCTGGGAACAAGCAAATCCCAAGGTTCTGGAGCGGGGTAATACGTGAACGGTTCCATCGCACTGGGACAAACAAAACCGTATTATGTTTAAACACAGTTGAACACCTGCATGGGCCACCGACTCTCCCAGAGCCGATGGTTATCTGGTTTAACGCTAAAATAATAAGATGTCAAGCACAAAACAACACATACCGTTTTTTATTTGGAATGCCAAACTTTTATCATAACTCCCAGATAAACATCACAAGAACCATGGTTGATGCCTCCGGGAACCTGCCCTTTAAGCGACCCGCCGTTGGGCAGAGGGGGTTGACGAACAGCGATATAGAACGTACAATTATACATAGCATGGTTTATCGACAATTTAAGTTACAGGAGGTAAAATTATGCCAAGTAGACCAATCATACTTCCCGTTCTAAAAAAATCGGTGGAACCAACGATTCCAATAAGTGGTGAACTGGCAATCAATTTAAAAAGACGAAAGCTGAATTTAAAAGCCAAAAGAAGACTGCGCAAGAGAAAGAAAGAACGCCGGGAAGAGGTCAGGGACGGCGTTATTGTGACCCTCTCCCAGTACAATGACAGACGGGAAAAGATAGACAGACGACGGGTTCAATCCATTACGACTTATTCTGGTTAATTTCTTAGCTCTGATTTTCGTGTTGTTTTGGCAAGAAAATCAGAAACCTTTTTTAGTTCTGGCTTGTCCAGGTTACGCTGCTGAAAAAAGATCGGCCCATTGACAGACCACGGGAGCTCTGGTAGCCTGATTTTATCAGACTGACACTCTTCCCAAAGCGAGTCCACGGACGCAATCATCCACCCCATCGACATGAATCCTCTGATTTTTGAATTCCCACCCCAGGGGAATGTGTACCTTAGCTATAACAAGGAGACAAGCATGGACGGAAACGACCTGAAAAAGATTCTGGCGGGCTTTTGCGTCGCCGGTCTGATCACGGGATCCGCCGTAGCCTTCACTGGCTGCTCTCCGGGCAAAAGCGCCTGAAGCGGCCATAAGGAGGGAGCAGGTAGCTCCCACAGCGGGTGAAGTGGCGGAAGCTCCGGTGCCGGCGGCACCGATCAGGAACATAAACAACCCGGTAAGAGTGGCTGAAACTGATAACACTGCGTGCAGTATGCATGCATACATTAACAGACGGCCCTTATCATGAATCCCTTTTTTTCGTATTGCAGGTGAAGCGTGACCGAACCACACCTGGATGACCATTCTTCAATTTTTTCCAGCAGCCGCCATGCCCTTGGTACAAGGACCTGGGGAAGGGTACTGGCGGCCCTGGATGGAAATTTATCCCCCCAAGACGTTCCCACCATACTCTCGCAATTAAAGGAATCGCTTAATCTGCCGGGTTATATCGACGATCTTGCCCGAATGGAGTGGGCCCGCCACGAAATCGGGAACACCCAATCCCACGATAACGCCCCCTCCAGAATAAGCGTGAACCCCGCCCTGTCGTTGGTTCCCGTGGCCTGGAACCATCTGGTTTCCCTTCTGGCGCCTGGTGCCGGTCAAAAGGAGACCCCCACCCCCTGCCCCGGCCATGTCATGGTCTGGCAGCATCCAAAAAATCATGGGATCCTGGTGGCCCAGGCCGGAAACGAAGACCTGCTGGCCCTGAAAATCGTCCTGGAGGAGATCCCCTTTGTTGAGGCCGCAGCCCAGGGGAATGTGCCGGTGGGGGTGATCCGATCGGCCCTGGACCGGGCCGTTGAGAAAGGCCTTCTTTGGGCACCCCCCTCCCGGATTCGACGGGATTTTTTGCCGGACCCTGTTGATCCCACCGTCTCCCCGTTCCTGAAAACCGATGTGTTCACCCTCCAATGGCACATCACCCAGGCCTGCGACCTTCACTGCAAGCACTGTTATGACCGCAGCGACCGGGCGGTCATGCCCCATGACAGGGCGCTTGGGGTCCTGGACGATTTCGACCAATTTTGCCAGGCCATGCATGTACGGGGCCAGGTGACCTTTACCGGGGGCAATCCCTTTCTCCATCCCCGGTTCCCGGATCTCTACCGGGCCGCCCTGGAGCGGGGGTTCGGCCTTGCCGTGCTCGGAAATCCCACCCCCATGGAAGCCATGGAACGCCTGATGGAGATCTCCCCTCCCCTGTTCTTCCAGATCAGCCTTGAGGGCCTTTCCCATCACAACGATGACATACGGGGACCCGGGCATTTTGACCGGTCCCTTGCCTTTCTGGACCGGCTCCGACAGCTTAAGATCCATTCCATGGTGATGCTCACCCTCACCCGGGACAACCTGGATCAGGTGCTGCCCCTGGGAGAACTGCTCCAGGGACGTACCGACCATTTCACCTTTAACCGCCTTGCCACGGTTGGGGAAGGCGCCCGGTTAGCAATGCCCGACCCAAAGGCGTTTGAAGCCTTTTTAAGAAAATATGAAATGGCTGCCCGGGAAAACCCCATCCTGGGCCTCAAGGACAACCTGATCAACATCGTCCGCAGGGAAAAAGGTGCCCCCCTGTTCGGCGGATGTACCGGCTTCGGATGCGGTGCCGCTTTCAATTTTGTCTCCCTTCTGCCCGGGGGGGAAGTCCATGCCTGCCGAAAATTCCCCTCTCCCTTGGGGAATATTCTTCAGTCCTCCCTTGCAGAGATCTATCACTCGGATACTGCCCGTGCCTTTCGCAAGGGAAGTGAGGCCTGCCGGACTTGCAACCTCGTCCCAGTCTGCCGGGGGTGTCTTGCCATCACCCACAGTTGTGGCCTGGACCCATTCCAGGACCGGGACCCCTTCTGTTTCCATAACCAAACAACCCATGAATTGTCAAATTGGATCCCAAATCACAATCAAGAAAAAAAGAGTGAGGAATGCCATGACAAAAATATTTCACAATGACGGAACCCTGATTATTCCCGACATAAAAACACCGGATTGGCATGAATCCATTAAAAAAAACCATAAAAAATTTGTTATCGCAGCCTATTGTCCCAAAGGTCACAATCTGATGAGCGATGTGAAAATTGATGACCACAGGGGAATTCATTTTCTATACCGTGGGCTTAAAAGCAATAAAGAAGCAGATATTGTCATTAC
>JAEINR010000033.1 GCA_016342325.1 Desulfobacterium sp. | reverse complement strand
TTAAAACACCGGGCTTGTCCAACAACCGGATAAGATCGTGGTTCGTTCCTCACACGATCTATCCTTATTCGTTAGGGCTTGGCACATTGGCAATGCGCATGGCCCGGATGATACTGTTGTGGTTCAGCTGGTCGCCGATCCAGTGGGTCTTGGGCGTGGACACGGTCAAGGCAAGACCGCAGTTGGCTGTATACGCCGAGTTGAAAATTTTGGCCGCCGGCTTCCCCACAAACCGGGCCACCCCGGTTTCAAGATCCCGGTGGTGAACAAAGGTGCCGTTGATGAAGCGCACCGCCCCCGGCCCCACGCCAAAGTCTCGTGTGGCCTCATCCGCGGCCCGGATCAGCCGGGGATGGTTGGAGAGAGAAAGATAGGAGTTGGAATTCATGCGGAGAAACGCCCTGTCAATTCCTTCCAGGCGATACCTGGGCCCCCTTTCCCCCGAAGGCGGAACGACCCCCGTGATCACCCGTTCGTCCGCCTTGGCCCGGCCCTGGGACCGAAGTGCCATGATCTCCTTTTCAAGTGCCTTGTCCAGTTGTTCAAGTGACATGTTTTTCCCCTCCATTATTAAAAGGGTCAGACCTAGCTTATTGCCAATCCCACATCATAAAATAAGCAACTGATCCCGACCGTTTCAAAGCTCGGCCTGCCCCCGTCCTGTTCTGGTTTCACGTTACTACAACTCCTTCAATCAAAAAACCTTTTAAAACAATCGGGGTCAAACCAATAAGCTAAACCTGCCCCCAATCGCTTAGGGAGTCCAGTCGTTGTCCTGGCATTTTTTCACGTAATTCTCCTTCAACTCCCGGATAAAGGCCTCCATGGCCATACGGCACTGCTGCTGGTTCGATTCCGGATCCAGCAAAACCGTGTCGTAATGAGCCTTTACACCAAGATCATCGATGATCTCAAGCTCAATGCTCCCCTTGTCCGGCAGGGGCATATCTTTTTCCATAAGCTCGCACCCAACGATGTGGGCCTGCCGGCCGACCACGGCACGGGCTGTCTCCTCCTGGTTCTTATCCATCAGTTCCTGGAGCAGGAGCTCGTACCGGTCCACCGGGTTTCGCTGGCTGGCCGAGGTTGTCGGATCTGCTGACCATCGCTCAATCTGCCGCTCCCCCCTCTGAAACAGGGCGGTCAGGGTGGCCTTTCCCAGATAATGGATGCAGGCGGAAAAAAACTCCCAGGTTTCTCCCGGGGGGGCTGTCGGTTCTCTGTTCATAACGTCCTCGCTTTATTCTTCCATGCTGATAGAGTCTTTACCAACACTGTTTGATTGGTAATGTATAACGATGATTGACCAAAAATGAAAGTAACGAATTATTACAAAATGATAATAATATGAATCAAAACACCTACAGGTTTATCAACCGCGTCATCAATGAGATGGAACTTGAAATCATTGGCCAGGGAGAAACCCCGGGGAGCCTGGTTGTGAGGGACGCCCTCAAGGGGATCAAAAACATGCAGATCCAGTGCCTCCCTCCCCGTGTAATCCTTGAGCAGAAGATCATGGAGACCCCGGACAACGATTCTGGCTGCTATGGGGAGTTATTGAAGATCAACCGGCAACTGGAACAGGGCGCCTTTGTCCTGAACCACGCTGGCACCGAGATCTTTTTCAGGGACACCCTGGAGATGGACAACCTTGACAGAAACGAACTTGCGGCCTCGCTGAACAGTGTAAGCCTTGCCCTCATGGAGTTTGGTGACCGCCTGATGGAAATGCACACAGACGATTAAGAACATTCGCACTATATTGAATGCCTGCATTATCAATGCAGAATATTACATAGCTTCTATTCATATACGAGAAGCTAAAAAAAAGGAGATAATCGATGTTTAAACGATTTTTCAACATAAGTAAATCAAACGTAAATGCCATGATCGACCGGTTCGAAGACCCCATCAAAATGACCGAACAGGGAATACTGGACCTGAAAAAAGACCTTAACGCTGCCATGCAGAGCCTGGCCCAGGTCAAGGCCATCGCCATAAGAACCCGAAAAGAGGCAGTGGCAAAACAACGGCTGGCCCAGGAGTACGAGGACAAGGCAAGACAGCTGCTCCTGAAAGCCGGAACCGGTTCCCTGGAAACGGCCGAAGCCGAACGGCTGGCCACCAGTGCCCTGGACGAACAAACAAAACGCCTGGCCGAATCCCAGCACCATAGCCAGGAAGCAGCGGGCCATGAAACCATGGCAAAAGATCTTGACACAAAGGTCGCCCGGTTACGATCCACCATCACCACCTATGACAACGAACTTGCCACCCTCAAGGCACGGGCAAAAACAGCGGCATCCACGAAAAAGATTAACGGCCAGCTTGCGTCCATCGACACCTCGGGCACCATTGCCATGCTGGAACGGATGAAGGAGAAGGTGGAGGAAGATGAATCCCTGGCCTCGGCCTATGGCGAGCTTGCCGACCAGGAAAACACGGTGGACAAAGAGATCGACCTTGCCCTTGTGGACAAGACGCCCCACGCTTCGGTGCAGCTCGAACAGCTCAAGCAGCGCATGGGAATCGACGGTTAGACCGTGGGAATGATACGTCCCTGGCTATAACTCGTTAAAATGATGGTAGAGGGAGAACATCTCGTTTTTCTCCACAAACGCCTGGAGGATCCGGATGAGGGAGGTCGGCAGGGTGGCGATCTTTCGAATCAGAGCCGGAAGGATCTGGTCTCCCACCAGGTCTGCCAGGGGACACTGCTCGATGTTTAAAAGGGTGAGGTAACGGTCGTAGAAGATCAGGGGCAGGTCAATGTCCTGCCGACCCTTCAAAGCGTCGTAACAGAGATGGGCAAGATAGAGAACCCCCACATTGATTCTCACCGATTCCGGGATTGTTGGCGGCACGGCAAATTCAGGGTAGCCCAGGAATTCCACGGTATCGCAGATCACAGGCGGCAGGCCCCAGCTCTTGAGCAGCATGGTTCCCATCTGGGAAGCATCCTCCAGGTCAAACAGGGGGTCGAGCTTCGGGTTCTTCATCTTCAAAAGCTGAATCACGATCTGGCCCAGCTCATGGAGAATGCTGAGGGTCGAGATCTCAGAGGGTTTTGCCACATTGAATTGCCGGGAAATTTCATAGCTCAGGATTGAGATGGCCAAAGAATGGTCGTAAAGCTCCCTGAAGAGCTCGGAGTCGGGAAGCGTCCTTCTTAACCCCTCTGCGATTATGATCTGGGAAACCTCGTTATACCCCAGGAGCATGACGGCGTGGTGGACATCCGAGACCTGGACGCCAAGCCCCCGGTAGGAGGAGTTGATGGTCTTGAGAATCATGGCGGCAAGGGAGGGATCCTTTGTCACCTGCTGGGCCACCTCCCTGGGAGATATGGTATCCTCCAGAAGCTTACCGGCCAGGGAGACGGCAAACATCGGCAGCCGAGGCACAGTGGAAACCACCTCCTGGATCAAGGGTGACTCCTGGACGCCCCTGGCCTTGGCCGTGGCAAGGGCGAAGGCACGACGCATCAAGGCCTTGTCCCTGGTTTCCAACATCCGTTCCCGTTTTTCGATCTGACTGATCCTGTCGGCGGCAACGTCTGTAATGCGCTTATAAAAGAAGAGCTGGAGATCCCGGTCCAGATTATCCAGGGTGTCCCTGTCCACCCGGATGAGGGAGGCGGTCTCATCCACCTTTACCGACACGGTTCTCGGTTTTCGGCTCACAAAAGAAAGTTCGCCGAACAGATCCCCCGGCCCCATGAAGCCCAGGACCTTGTTGGTGCTGGTCAGGCGCTTCTCCACCCGCAGGCGCCCCTTGAGCACCATGTAGATGACCTGCTCCATGGACCGCTCCTGGATCACCGTCTCCCCCTTCTCAAACGTGACCAACTCTGCGCTGGTGTAGAGGGTGCGCAGCTGGTTTTGGTTCAACCACTTAAACAGTTGTTTTTTCTCTTTCATAGGATCATGCCCCTCACGAAGAATGGAAGGTTGGATGATTCATCTATACCCTGATCCTCCCCTGAAATCAAACATTAAAGCAAGCCCCCTTTGGTGGTCACCCCACAATACTTGCTCCATAATTGCGAATCAGGGAAATCGCCTGGTCCCTGGATTCGATCCCGGTCAACTCCTTCCTGAAAACAGAGGCGCCGGACAACCCCTTGACAAACCAGGAAAGCCTGCTTCGCATCATCTTGCAGGCAACCCGTTCACCCAGATAATCCACATGGGAGTCGACCAGGCGCTCCATGACGGCAAACCGCTCTTGGAGCGAGGGTTCCACCCATGTCTCGCCCTGGAGCAAGGCCTCGATGCCGGCAAAGATAAAGGGATCGCCCATGGCGGCCCGGCCCACCATGACACCGTCGCACCCGGTCTCTTCCACCATGGCAACGCCCTCTTCCGGGGTGGTGATGTCCCCATTGCCGATCACAGGAATGGAGAGCATCTGTTTCAACTGTTTGATGACGCGCCAGTCGGCCCGGCCCCTGAAGCCCTGGCCGGCGGTCCGGGGATGGATGGCAATGGCATCCACTCCGTTCTCTTCCGCCATGCGGGCAATGTCAAAGGCCTGGGTCGCGGAGCTGTCCCAGCCCGAACGGATCTTGATGGTAAAGGGGATGGTGATGGCGGCCCGCACGGCCCGGATAATCTCCCGGGCGTTGTCAAAATCCTTCATAAGAGCCACCCCGGCACCGGTCTTGGCCACCTTCTTGACACTGCAGCCAAAATTGATGTCAATGATGTCGGCCCCTTGTTCGGCCTCGATATAGCTCGCCGCCCTTGCCATGCAGTCGGCTTCCGCACCAAATATCTGAACCGAGATCGGCCGTTCCCCGGGAGCGGTTTCCAGAAGCTTTTTGGTTTTTTCTGAATTGTACTGAAGTCCTTTGGCGCTCACCATCTCCGAACAGACCAGGGCGCAGCCGCACTCCTTGGTCATCAGCCGGAACGGAAGGTTGGTAATACCGGCAAGGGGGGCAAGAACAGTTCTCCCCTTGATCTCAAGATCGCCTATTTTCATAAAAAATTATTTCCTTTGTGAGTCTTTGTCCATGGTGGGATTTGCATCGTTTTCTACTATATTTTGTCCATTATAGGATTTGCATAGCTTTCTACTATACTTTGTCCAGTGCAGGATTTGCATAGCAAAAGAGGCAGTTGTGGAAGCAGGGATGAATCCCATAGGAGCCGATGTCAACGCTTTGGGTGCAGCCGCATCCTTGCTTGGACCGCTGGCCGAAATCCCGGGCCCGGACCGGGCTGCCGCCAAACAACTCAGCCAAAAGCTTTCCGGGAATACAGGCGCTCTCCCCGATACCCGAAGTTTCGGGCAGGGTGGCAAAGAGGGATCCTTCGCAGCAGGTGTAGAGACGGATACCGGACGTGTATAGCACCTTTTCCATGCGAAGGAGGATCTCCCGTTTCTTGTCCATGCCCGGATCCACCAGCGCCATGGATGGCCGCCCGTCCCGCCTGAGCCTGTCAAGCCGTGTCCGAATCTTTGAATAGTCATCCACAAAACTTGTAATGCACCGTTTAATTCCCCATTGTCCGGCGACTTGGGCAATCCGTGTAAAATCCCCAAGATTGTTCCCAACGATACCCGGGTCGGTCTGGAAAAAACAGATGGGATCAAACCGCCAGGAGATGGTTTCAGGACCAAACTCCTGGCTGAGACGATCCAGTTGATCCAGCCGGTCGTCAAGGGGTGGCACCCCGGGTTCCAGCAGGGTTGAGCCGGAGTTGACGGTGAAGTTGAAAAAAAGGTGAAATCCCAGCTGTTTCAAAATCCGGCCCACCCCCGCCTCGAGAAAGGGCCGGTAGTTCTTGGACCAGAACACAATGGTGTGAACCGTGTCAGGGGTGGCATCCACCCGTCGTTTGACACCATTGTAGGGGTTGGTCACCTCAAACGATCCGACTTCGATACCGGCCATGAACCACTCCATGTAAAATGCCGGAATGTCGGTCCGCCGGGAGGCGGATATCACCTTAAGACGTTTCTGACCCATTTTCCTTTTTCAAGCGTTTCACCTCTGCCAGGGAGATGATTTTACCCCCGCCCTTGGGGGCTTCCTTTTTCGGGACCGGCTCCCCGGAATCATCATCCAGCGCCAGCGCATCCGGATCAACAAGCATATCGTCCCCAGGGCACTCGACAACCTCGAGGCGCATCTGCTTTCCCCCCATGAAGAACTCCTCACCATTGATATAGAGATCCTTGAGTGTCCAGATCACCACCTGGACCGGAATCTGGAACATGAGCAGCTTTATCTGATACCAGTCTTTTTTGGAATCCGGTTCAATGGACTCCACCCTGGCAAACGAGACAGGACTATCCTCTAAATATATTAAAACAACATCGTTTTCCCTGGCCATAGTTTCCTCTTTGTAAAATTTGCATGAACTCTTGTAAAAAAAACTATTTATAGCACACTATTATATCCCCTTAAAGGGAAAGGTGACCACACCCCTGCCCTTTACATTGACATTTACATTGCCCTTTACATTGCCCGGGCCGTGCTTATTATCTTTTACTTGACCTAAGGGCTCAGCACCGTGGAGCGAACCTGCCCCGAAACGGGCTAAAACATATAAGAACAGCGGGATCTTTCACCATGAAGGACGGCGATTCAGCAATGGAATCCATTATCAAGACCGTGGAACTTGACACCATCATCGTCAAGGGAGCAAGGGAGCACAACCTCAAAAACATCGAAGTCGAGCTCCCCAAAAAACAATTAATCGTCTTTACCGGGGTTTCGGGATCGGGCAAATCCAGCCTGGCCTTTGACACCATCTTTGCCGAGGGCCAGCGGCGCTATGTGGAGTCCCTCTCCTCCTACGCCCGGCAGTTCATCGGCCAGATGGAAAAACCCAAATACGACACCATCCGGGGGCTCTCCCCCACCATTGCCATCGAACAGAAGGCAGCCAGCAAAAATCCCAGGTCCACGGTGGGCACCATCACCGAGATCTACGACTATCTCAGGGTCCTCTTTGCCAGGATCGGCACCCAGCATTGCTACAAATGCAGCAAAAAGGTGGGCCAGGGCAATGCCCAGGGCATGGTTTCCCAGATCCTTTCCCTTCCGGCCGCGTCCAAGATCCTTGTCATGGCCCCCATTGTGGAGAACCGGAAAGGAGAACACCGGGACCGGCTGGAGGACCTGAAAAAAGAAGGCTTCGCCCGGGTGAGAATCAACGGTGTGGTCCAGGATCTCACCGATGTCCAGGCCCTGTCCAAAAACAAAAAGCACAACATCGAGGTGGTGGTGGACCGCCTTGTGATCAAGAATGATCCAGAATTTGGCAAACGATTGACCGACTCGGTGGAAACAGCCCTTCGCCTGGGCAACGGCCAGCTTTTGGTGCACATCCTGGGCCGGGAAGACCTGAAGATGAGCGAGGCGCGTTCCTGCTGCGGCCTGGCCTACCCTGAACTGGTTCCCCAGCTCTTCTCCTTCAACTCCCCCATTGGCATGTGCCCGGAATGCAACGGCATCGGCACCCTCCTGTCCATGGACGTTGACAAGATTGTGGCGGACAAAACCCTCACCATCCGGGAGGGGGCGGTGATCCCCTGGAAGAACTATTTTTTGAAAAATCCACGGTACACCAACAGCTCCTGGGGAAAGGGCCAGCTCCTGGCCATGGAAGAGCAGTGGGGCCTTGACTATGACACCCCCTGGAAGGATCTTCCAAAAAAACAAAAGGATCTCATCCTCTACGGCTCCAACGGAAAGGAACTCACCGTCACCTGGAACTCGGCCAAGATCCAGGGGGAGGTGACCATGGCCCACGAGGGCGTGGTCAACACCCTCATGCGCCGGTACCGGTCCACCCAGTCCGAGGGATCGAAAAAGTACTACTCCGGCTTCATGACCTCCAAACCCTGCCCAGCCTGCCGGGGCAGACGCCTCAAGGAGGAGGTCCTCCACGTGCTGATCAACGGGCGCTCCATCATCGATCTTACCGAGATGACCATCCAGGAGACCCATGACTTCATCAACAGCCTCACCCTGGTGGGCAACCAGCGCCTCATTGCCGAAGAGCTGTTGAAGGAGATATCGAATCGGTTAAGCTTCCTCGTCAACGTGGGACTGGACTACCTTTCCCTGGACCGGAACGGCCCCACCCTTTCCGGGGGCGAATCCCAGCGGATCCGCCTGGCCTCCCAGATCGGATCGGAGCTCACCGGGGTGCTCTACATCCTGGACGAGCCCTCCATCGGCCTCCACCAGCGGGACAATGGAAAGCTGATCAACACCCTCCACCACCTCAGGGATATCGGCAACACCCTCATCGTAGTGGAGCATGATGAGGAAACCATGTCCAAAAGCGACTGGATCGTGGACATCGGTCCCGGGGCAGGCCACCTCGGCGGACAGATCGTGGCCCAGGGCACCCCGGAGCAGATCAAGGCGGATCCGGCTTCCATCACCGGCAGATTCCTCAACATGACAGAGTCCATTGAAATTCCGGCAGTAAGACGGACGCCCAAAGAGATGGGTAACAAATGGATCACCATCAAAGGGGCCAAAGAGAACAATCTCAAGAACCTCACGGCCAAAATACCCCTGGGTCTGGTGGTGGCGATCACCGGGGTTTCCGGCGCCGGGAAATCCACCCTCATCAACCAGATCCTCTATCCGGCCCTGGCCGTTAAGCTCAATAACGCCACCCTGGACGTGGGCAAGCACAAGACCATCACAGGCCTTTCAAACCTGGACAAGATCATCAACATCGACCAGAAACCCATCGGCCGTACCCCACGGAGCAATCCCGCCACCTATACAAAGGTGTTCGACCCCATCCGGGACCTGTTTGCAAGCCTTCCCGAGGCCAGGGCCCGGGGCTACCAAAAAGGACGGTTCTCCTTTAATGTCAAGGGCGGCCGGTGCGAAGCCTGCCACGGTGACGGGTACATCAAGGTGGAGATGCACTTTCTCGCAGACGTATTTGTCCCCTGCGAGGTGTGCAACGGCAAACGGTTCAACAACGCCACCCTGGAGATCAAGTACAAGGACCACTCCATCGCCGACGTGCTTGACCTCTCCATACTCCAGGCCATGGAACTCTTTTCAACCCACCCCAAGATCCGAACCATCCTCACCACCCTCATGGATGTGGGGCTCACCTATATCAAGCTCGGCCAGGCAGCCACCACCCTTTCCGGGGGCGAGGCCCAGCGGATAAAGCTTGCAAGGGAGCTTGCAAAAAGGGACACGGGCAAGACCCTCTACATCCTGGACGAGCCCACCACCGGCCTCCATTTCCAGGACGTAAGACTCCTCTTAAAGGTGCTCAAGCGCCTTTCGGATGCCGGCAACACGGTGATCATCATCGAGCACAATCTGGATGTCATCAAGACAGCGGACTGGGTGATGGACATTGGCCCGGAAGGGGGGCACAAGGGCGGAGAGATCGTGGCCGTAGGCTCCCCGGAAAAGATCGCCCGTTCAACCCAAAGCCACACCGGATATTATCTCAAGAAGATGCTCGCGAACCAGCGAACTTAACATTAACCCTTGCCAACTTAATGCCGATATCCTAAACTTTTTCAAGCTTGGATAAACAGATAAATGCCGACACGGAAAGACACGGGAGCGGAAAAGTCATGGCAGGAGAGCAGGATAAAAAGTGGCTGATATTTGTTTGTGTGGCCCTGGGGGTCTTCATGTCGACCCTGGACTCAAGCATCGTCAACATCGCCCTTCCCTATATCATGCAGGAGATGGAGACACAGCTTGTGACCATCCAGTGGGTGGTCCTCATCTATCTGCTCACCATCTCCTCCCTGCTCCTGACCTTTGGCAGGCTGAGCGACACCCGGGGAAAGCGAGTCATTTACACCACCGGGTTCCTTGTGTTTTCCCTGGGCTCCCTCTGCTGCGCCATGGCCGAGACGCCCATGTTCCTCGTGCTTTCCCGGGCCGTACAGGGATGCGGGGCCTCCATGCTCATGGCCTGCTCCCCGGCCCTCATCGTGGACACCTTTCCGGCCAAAGAGCGGGGCAAGGCCCTGGGCATGGTGGGGGCGGTGGTGGCGGCAGGCCTTACCGCAGGCCCGGTGCTCGGCGGCATACTCCTGGATCTGTTTTCCTGGCGGTTCATCTTCTACATCAACATCCCCATCGGTATTGCCTCAGCCCTGGCCGGCACCCGCATTCTCAAGGGCACCCGGGCCGACCAGGGGAACCTTGAGCCCCTGGACAAGACCGGCAGCATCCTTTTGGCCATCACCCTTGTCTGCCTGCTGGTGGTCCTGACCCATTTGAACCAGTGGCACCTCTTCTCCGCCAAGACCATGGGATTTACCCTGGCCTGTGCCATGGCGGGTCTGGGATTCATCCGGAACGAGGCCAAGGCCCTCTACCCTTTGTTTGATCCCGGTCTCTTGGGGATTCGGCTGTTTGTGCTGCCGGTGGTCACCGCGGCCGTCATGTTTGCCGCCCTGTTCATCATCGTCTTCATGATGCCCTTTTTCCTTGTCCACCCCTGCGGTTTGTCTGCCTCGGCCACAGGCCTTGTGATGATCACCCCCTTTCTCATGCTCTTCTTCATCAGTCCGGTGTCCGGCGCCCTTTACAACAAAACAGGCTCCAGGATTCCCTGCACCCTGGGCATGGCCCTTCTTGCCTGCGCCCTCTTTTCTTTCACCCGGCTCGAACCCGCTTCCCCCTTGGTCTCGATCCTCTGGCGACTGGTCCTGGCCGGTATGGGCACGGCCATCTTCATCCCCCCCAACAGTACGGCAGCCATGGGGGCCATCCCTGCCAACCGACGGGGCATTGCCTCGGCAACGGTGGCAACGGCCCGAAATCTGGGCATGGTGATCGGGGTTGCCATTGCCGGATTGATCTTCAGCACCACCTATACCGACCTCAGCCATGGCATCCCCTTTAAGGCATACTCCCTGGCCGTGGAACCGTTTTTCATGGCAGGATTTCACAACGCCATGGAGGCCGGCGGGGTACTGGCCGTCCTGGGAACGGTTCTCGCCTTTCTCCGGGGCCATGACCGCCCCCGCATCCGTTAGCAACATCATCCCCTATAGGCCAGTCAAATGACATGATGCCAACCTTGCCCTTATTAATATGTGGCGGTATCAATTGATCTGACCAGAGCAATAACTTGACAAGGGAGAATATTATTCACTTATGGCGTACCACATGGTAGCATACCGCCTTCATTGAAATACACATGGGTCTTGGGATCATAACAAGCAATAGGAGATTTGGTTTGACAGAGACACTGGAATATAAATTGGAGTTATCCGACACACAACTTGCCACGGGATTTTTCACCACGGTCCCCTCTCCCCCCCTGTCCCTGGAGCAGGGCCTGGCGCTTTTGAAGAAACGGCCCATGGATCAGTTTCTCCACCGATATGTTCTGGGTCTCATGGCCCGCCTCGATGAAGAGGAGGTCGCCCGGCTCATCCAACAGGCCAAATCTGAGGAGGACCGGGTGCTCCAAGCCCTGGCCTGCGAGCAGATCCTGCTGTCCCACAGCATTACAAAGGCCGAACAGTTCTTTTCAAAGGAGACCATCACCGAACTTTGCCACCATACGCCCTTGGTGGACATCCGGTCCGCCCTGTTACCGAACACCCGGCTCCACACCCAGTGGATCGACCTTTTCAAGTCAAACATTGTGGAAAACAAGCCCCTTAAACCTGTGGACGAGACTGGCCTGCCCCCCATCTGTGCCGGAGAGTGCATGGTTCGCCAGGAGCCCCTGACCAAGATCGGCGACCTCTTCTCCAAGGATGAAAATATCCCGGACACCAAGGGAAAATTCAGTGTCGAGCAGACGGCCCAAACCGCCATGGAACGATTGGAAGGGGCAGGCATCCAGCTAGAGGAAGAGATGCGCCATGAGTCAAGCCTCAGTCCCTTTGCCCTGCTGAGGCGATGGCGGTTTGCCACCACAACGGATAACCATCGAAACAGGTTTACCCTGTCCGGGCCCCAGACGAGCTACGGCAAGGGCCTCTCCCTGGAAAATGCCAGGGCGTCGCTTTTAATGGAGATCGTGGAGCGCTGCTCCTCATTTGCCTCCATCTCAGCCACACGGGTGGAAGGGTATATAAATGACTATCCCCTAGTCCGCGCCACCTACACGGAGCTGATCCAACAGGGCAAAAAAGCGCTCAACCCGGCCGACCTCGCCCTTGAGGTAAACTATGCCGACGAACCCCTGCACTGGATCCAGGGGGTCACCCCCGGAAACAACGGCATGGAAACGGCCCTGGTTCCGGTCCAGCCCCTGTTCCTCTTCTGTAACCTGGATGAGATCGCCCTGTTTTCCGGCCTTGGCTCAACCGGGCTTGCATCGGGCAACACCATGGAGCAGGCAAAGGTGTCGGCCCTTTTGGAGGTGATCGAACGCCACCAGGAGGCAACGGTGCCCTTTGATAAAAAGAGCTGCTTCCGGCTGGTTCCGGACAATAGCGCGATCACCCCCCTCCTGGAAACCTATGCCCAACTCGGGATCCAGGTCCAGTTCCAGGACCTCACCCCGGAATCGGGAATTCCCTGCTGCAAATGCTTTGTAAGGGGCCAGGACGGAACCCTGCACAAGGGGGCTGCTGCCCATCTCGATGCAAGGCGGGCCCTGGTCTCGGCCATGACCGAGACCACCTACCCCTTTCCCTCGGGCCCCCCATCGGCAAAGGGGATGGAGGATATCGTCCCGGTGGGCTACGGCAACCTGCCCGATTATTCCACCCCTGACCACGGCAAAGACCTTGCCCTGTTGGAGAATCTCCTCATGGCCAACGGTCAGCGGCCCTATTACGTGGACCTGACCCGCAAGGATATCGGCCTCCCCGTTGTCAAGGCCCTTATCCCGGGCATGGATATTCTTGGGGACTTTGACCGGTTTTCCAGGGTTCACCCTGAACTGTTTAAAAACTACATCAACCAATTCAGCACAACCGATTAACATCGACACCCTGAAGCGAGGAGTAATGCGTCATTTAAAACATACCCGGCCCTGGATCACAGGGATCATTGTGCTGTCACTCTTGACCCCAGGAACGGCAATTTCAACACAATTAGAGAACCAGCCAGGGAACAATGGCCTGAATGGCCTGGAAAACCTCGCCCCCATGGTGGTGACGGCCCGGGGCAGGGAGAGCCTTATCTCCCAGACGCCCGGGGGCCTGGGGATTGTGGATCAGGGGGAGATTTCAACCATAAATCCCGTCAGCCTCACCAACGCGACCAGCCGCATCCCCGGGGTGGATAAATCCTCTGATTCCGCCTGGGGATCCGCCATCAACATCCGGGGCCTGGGCCGAAACAGCGTGGTGTTCCTGGTTGACGGATGCCGGGTCAACACGGCCACCGACATCAACGCCCAGTTCGGCACGGTTAATCCCCTGGATATCCAGCAGATCGAGGTGCTCAAAGGTCCCATCACCGCACTCCATGGCTCGGGTTCCCTGGGCGGCGTGGTCAACGTGATCACCCGGAAAGGCAGATTCACCCCAAGCCCTGTCTGGGAGGGAGATATCACCACCGGGTTCGCCGCCAACCCCAAGGGTTTCGACACCCATGGCCGGGCCGCTTACAACAGCCGGGATTTCTGGATATCAACATCCGCCGGTTTCCGGGACCACAACAGCTATGATGCCGGAAACGACAAGGAGATCCATAACAGCCAGTACCGGGACACCTCTTTCAACACCGCCCTGGGCGCAAGGGTCAATCCCGTCAACACCACCCAGGTCCTGGTCCAGCACGTTAAGGGGGAGGAGATCGGCATCCCCGGGAAAGGCCTGTCCCTTCCCACCGGACCGGATGTGACCTATCCCGGCACCAGCCGCACCCTGGTCAACCTCACCCATACCCTAACCCCGGACAGCCCCCTGATCTCGGAATCCAGGATCAACCTCTTTTATCAGAAGATCGAGCGCAGGGTTCGCCTGGACCATTTTCCAGGCGGGCCGGTCACCGAGGTCCGGCCCCAGGCCGACCATGAAACCTGGGGGCTGAAGTGGCAGACCATCTTCCAACGCCAGAAACACCGAATCGTTGCCGGTGTGGACCTCTGGAACTGGGAAATCTCAAACTCCCTTCGGTACAAGGAATTTGCAAACGGTCTTGGGGGCGTGGACGCCTCCCTTGGCAATGTGGAACAATTTTCCGGGGGCGTGTTTGCCGAAGATGAATGGCGCCTGTCCAACGCCATCAGCCTGAACCTGGGCGGGCGCATGGACACCATCCAGGCAGAAAGCGACGATCTCTACAACTGGATCACACCGCCCTCACCCACCCTGCCCGTGGCACTCAAGCAGGAGGCAAGAGAGTATAGCGACACCAGCTGGAATGCCCATGCCGGCATCACCTGGGGATTCATGCCCGACTGGACCATGACCTTTATAACAGCCTCGAGTTACAGGACCCCGGACTCCATGGACCGGTTCAAATACATCAACCTGGGCGGCGGCATCGAGCTGTTCGGCAATCCCGATCTTACCCCCGAGCGCTCCCTGTTTTTCGAATACGGCTTCCACTACACCGCCCCTGTGCTGACGTTTTCCGCCAGCGCCTACCTCAACTGCCTGGACGACCTCATCACAGAAACCAGGGTGACCAGCACCGAGCATCGGATGATGAATGTGGACGAGGCCCGGATCTATGGGGGAGAAATCGAAGCCGAGTATTTTTTCACCCCCCGTCTCTCCGCCCTTGGCTATGTTGCCTATACCCACGGCGACAACACCAAATTGGACGAACCGTTGCCCTTTATCGCCCCCTTGAACGGCCTTCTGGGCATCCGTTACGACACCACCACCGGCTTCTGGACCCGCCTGGAACTTGAATGGGCCGCTGACCAAAGCAGACCCCCCCAGGGCACTTTAGAGAGCGATGGATGGGACAGGCTCAATTTCCGCATGGGGTATCGGTATTCCCTTTGGGGAAAACACCAGGAGCTGATGTTCGGCATGGACAACGTCTTTGACCAAGCGATCACCAACCATCTGTCCACCTCCCGGGGCATGGCGTTGAAGGAACCGGGAATCAACTATCTTTGTGTTTGGAAAATAAAACTGTAACCGGTAAGATAACGCCAGACAGTGAAAACCAATAGTTTACACCGCATCGGTCCCCACCCCCCTCTTCCCGGGAAGGAAAGGGCCCGGCAAAACAATAGACAAGGAGACGAATATGGAGAAGCAGCAGATGCCCGACTACAAGGCCCTTGACCAGCCCCAGGTGCTGGAGCGCCTGTTCCATCCGAGAAAGGAGGAGGCCCACAGAAAACTGACGGAAAAGGACCTCATGATTCCCGTGGATACCGGGGTGGCCGTGGGGGCCTGCTTTCATCTGGCAACAAAAGGCGCCCCCTCCATCCTCTTTTTCCACGGCAACGGCGAAATCGTTTCAGATTACGACGACCTGGGTGGACTATACAACGGCATGGGCATCAACTTCATCGTGGTGGACTACCGGGGATACGGCCGATCCACGGGCAGTCCCTCGGTATCGACCATGATGGCCGACTGCCACCCCATATTTGATGCCGTCCAAAATCACCTGGGCGAACTGGGATTCACAGGCACCCTCACCGTCATGGGCCGATCCCTTGGCAGCGCACCGGCCCTGGAACTTGCCGCCTCAAGATCCAACACCATCAACGCCCTGATCATCGAGAGCGGGTTTGCCCAGGCAGCGCCTTTGCTTACGACACTGGGCATCGATACCGATGCCATCGGCTTTGCCGAGGAAGAAGGGTTTGGCAATGCCGACAAGATCAGCCGTTGGAGCGGCCCCACCCTGATCATCCATGCCGAGTTCGACCACATCATCCCCTTCAGCGACGGCCAGGCCCTTTACGACGCTTCCGGGGCAAAGGAGAAAACCCTGGTAAAGATCCCCAACGCCAACCACAACGACATCTTTTACCAGGGCATGAAACCCTATATGGAAGCGATCAAGGCCCTGGTGGGCCTCCCTGTCAACGCACAGTGACCAGTTTAAACGCCTTGGGAGAATCGAACCGTTCCAGCCCAGGGGAGTTCACCACCACCTCCCTCAGATTAACGGATATCTTTGAGATGGAGGCTTCGGTCCGTTTGGCGTCATCGGTGCCCACCCCGGCCGTGTAGACCGCCGTAACCGAGACCTCTTTTTTTACAGGATAGCCGGAGACACTGTTCAACGACGTCTCGATGGAATCGAGTCCCCCCTGCCAGTAGGAAAGGATGTTGCCGAAAATACCCACCCTGGCCGCATCGATTCCGAGACGCTCCTCCATGGCCCGGTTAAAGGCCTTGAACTCGTCAATCCCCGTCACCTGGTCCGTCAACCACATGGCCTGGCGAATCAGGGTGACGCTGGAGGCGTTCTTGACCTTGTCCAGGGTTTCCAGGCGAAGGGTTGCGATCACGTGAACGCAGGGACGATTGTCTACCACCACGGATTCGGGGGAAATCGTCAACGAGAATTGAGGCGATTTCACCTCGTACCTGGCGTCGATCATGGTCTGGGCAGCGGAAGGAATCTCCTGGGGCGAATGCCTGTCATACCAGTCAGGATCGACGATCTTAGCCAGGGGATAGTCGACCACCCGGTGTTTAAGATAGTCGATCTCCCGGATAAGATCTTGATCCAACAGGACATTGGCGGTCTCCCGGGAGGATTTTTCACCCCCAAACCACTTTTTCATGAAGCTGCCTGTGTAGGCTGTTATCTTGTCAGAATACTTGTTGCCGTTGGCGTAGCACACGGCAAGCTCAGCCCGCTTTTCTCCCACCACGAATTCATCTATGGTGTAGTCGAACAGGTGAAGCACTCCGCCAAGGCAGGGGGAAGCTGCGACAAGGACCAGGAGCGCCCCGACAAAGAGTCCGGGCCATCCTGTCCGCCCCCTCATATCCCCAGGACCTTTTGATGGAGGTAAGTTCCCACAAACATCGCAGCAAGGGGAATCCCCAGGCCCAGGCTGGCGCCAAGGGCGACATTCGCTCCCGGGTCAAACCCCCAGGGTTTTGTAAAGTAGATGAGAAAATTAATACCGACGCCGACAAAAAGATAAAAGTTGTACCAGAAACGCTTTGTCCGCTCCCAGCCATCAATCCTGGAATCCGCTGTATTTTTTGAACCCATTGATCATCTCCTGGTTTATTTGAATAAAACGATTCAAATCCATGGATCACATATAGTACACAATGTTCTGAACCCCGTACATCATTTCTTATCCGTCATCGCCAAAACAATCAATCTTTTTTTTAGGTTTTTAGCGCTACTTTTCGTATTATTTTGGCAAAGAATAAGAGGGTCCCTTTGGTCTGGCTTGTCCGGATTAAGTTCTTTTCTCTGCTTTTCGTGTTATTTTGCCCAGAAAATCAAAAGCCCTCTTTGATTTCGGCTTGTCCGGGTTAGAAAAAGACGGAATCGTCTCCAGGCGAAATCACGGGGCCATCCTTTCGTGTTTCGCTGGGTTCCCTTCTTTTTTCCATGCTGCCATCTGGAGGGGTAAAACAGTCTCGAGCCCTGCCAGACAGGGCTTTCAAAGTTTCAGCACCCCCGTTATAATAAAACAAATTCCATTAGTTGTTGTATGACGATTCCCAAATTAAAAGAGTTGACAAAATAAATATAATGGATATAAAGTAAATTCTATTCATACCGAGCGCCCATTCAACACTGTCCACGTCATTGCCGATCTATTTCTGCAACGCGCTCACCAGGCTTCGCCATGCTTACTGTTTATGATACTCGTCACGCGTTATTGCTTTATTCGCATTATAAGTTCAGCCGCTTATGAAGGGAGGTGATGTCCAGGCAAGCAAATCCCAGTGCCACGGCGAAATGCCACTGGCAGGTCTTCAACAGGAAGGTTGGGTTGTGCAGAATTCCAATTAATCGCAAACGATGATGGAGGTGAAACGATGTTCAAAGGTATGCCAAAAGTGTTCTGGGCTGGCATGGCACTCATGTACGGCTGGTGCTTTTTTTTCATGTTCCTTGAAATGATCATTCCAGGATTGCCGCTGAAGTTATTCCTCGGTGTTCCTGCCTGCTACACCTACAACATGGTGTTAGCCCTATGGGTTATCCCCATTATTGTCTCCTACGTTTTCTACAGTTCTGAGGAAAAACGGGAAGAACTGGCCATGAAATCCAAGGGAGGTAATTAAACATGCAAGCAAATCCAATTGTCATTCTGGGAGCGGTCATCTATTTTCTCATCATTTTCGGCATCGGATGGTACACGAGGAAAGCTTCTGCAGATGCTAGCGATTTCTATGTCGCCGGCAGGAAAATCGGTCCCATCGTCAACGGTTCTGCCCTGGCCGCGACTTACTTCAGCCCGGCCAGTTTCCTGGGTCTCCCGGCCTTTATATTCCTTCTGGGCTACCCGTTCTGGTGGGCCCTGGTGGGAATCATCGGCGGCATGCCCATCGCCACCCTGCTCACGGCGGCCCCGTTGAGAAAATACGCCCCCACCTCGTTCACGGACTATTATGCCGACCGCTACGATACCAAGTGGATGCGTCTGATCACCGCGATTCCCACCATCATCTGCGGTTTCTGCTACGTAATCCTCTCCATCGTCGGCACGGCACTCTTTCTGCTCTGCATCCTCAAGGTCAACTTCACCATATCGGTGCTCATCGCCTCTGTGGTGGTCTTTGTCTACATCTACTACGGCGGCATGGTGGCCACCACCTTTTCCACCGCCTTCCAAGGCTTTGCCATGACCGTTGCCTCCCTGGTCGCTGCCATGGTGGTCATCTCACACTTTGGCGGCCTCAACGGACTCACCGAGGCGGTGATTGCCAACAATGCAAAGTTCTTTAACATGCCCTATTCCTCACCGGAAGGGGTCTCCCACCCCTACATGGCCATGTGGTCCGGCGTTATCGGCTTCTTCTTTGTCTGGCACTTTGGTTTTTCCGCAATGCCCTATACCGTGGTTCGCTTCTTTACCACCCAGGATATCAAGTCGGCCAGGCGAAGCGTTTTCTGGGCGGTGCTCATCGGCGGCGCCATGTACATGGGCCTCATCATCATCGGCACCGGCGCCAGGGTTCTCATCGAGAATCTCCACCCGTTCATGCAGATTGAAGGCATCACAAGCGCGGTCAAGGTACTGGTTCACATGAAAAAGACCCTGGGCGTCGCAGGCGCCTCGGTCACGGATTACTCCATGATCGCGGCCATGGAAAGCCTTAAGAACAGCCCCCTCCTCGCCATTGTGGCCGCAGGAGGTCTCGCCATTGCCATGGCAACCGCCGCCGGCTGGACAATGGTTCTCAACATCATCATGGGCCGTGACCTGATCGGCAAGGTCATGGGCAGCACCTGGCCCGAAGAAAAACCGGTTCAGTGCACCCGCATCATGACCATCATCATCATCGCCGTCTGCGGTCTGGCCGCCTTTAATCCCCCGGCCCTTGTCCTCGACATTTCAGGGGCGGCGTTCATCGTCATCCTTTGTTCGGTCGGGCCGCCCCTCATCCTTGGGCTCTGGTGGGAACGGGCAACACCGGTTGCAGCCGGTGCCAACATCCTCATCATGACCTTTTGCTCGGCAGGATCGTGGCTCTATGCGAACAAGGTGCTCAAGAGCGCCCACTGGTTCTTTTTGAGCGATCCTTCCAACAAGATCAGCACCCCCCATCAGTTCTACTGGGTATTCATCGGCTTTGCTTTTTTCATCCTCGTCAGCCTGGTGACAAAGCCCTGCAAACCCGAAGTGATCCAGAAGTATGTGACAGATCTAAAGCCTGAAGCTTAAATTGCCTGCCCGGCGGCCCTGTCGCCGGGCATCCCCTGCCCGTATTTTATCAATTCCCCCCCGCTGGCCTCCTCCACTGGCCTCCTCTGCACTTCCCCTGAAACGCGTCATTCATCATAACCACGAATGCCAACCCGTTTAAAGAACCCGAAGGACCGGGCGGGAAGGAGAGAAGATATGATAGACTCAGCAAACAGACGATGTCGTCTAAAACGTCGATTCATCAAACAGCTTTTTTACCTGGCGTCGGCAGTATTGGTGGCTTCCGGCGAATCAGCGATTTCCCGGGAGAAGGATTTCACCGGCTTGAGCATAGAGGAACTGATGGGCATCCAGGTGACCTCTGTCAGTAAAAAGGTCCAGAATCTATCGGACAGCGCAGCTGCCATCTTTGTGATCACCAGCGACGACCTGAGACACTCCGGGGTCACCTCCATCGCCGAGGCCCTGCGCATGGTCCCGGGGCTCACTGTGGCCCGCATCGATGCCAACAAGTGGGCGGTGAACAGTCGAGGCGCCACCAGCCGTTTTTCAGACAAGCTGTTGGTGCTCATGGATGGCCGCTCTGTTTACACCCCATCGTTTTCCGGGGTCTACTGGGAGGTCCAGGACACCCTGCTCGAGGATGTGGAGCGAATCGAGGTGATCCGGGGACCCGGGGCAACACTGTGGGGCGCCAATGCGGTCAACGGCGTCATCAACGTCATCACAAAGCATACTGCCGACACCCTGGGCGGCCTGGTAAGCCTGGGGGGCGGCAATCGCGAAAGCGCCTTTGCCAATGCAAGATACGGGTTCACCCTGGGAGAGGGCACCCACGGCCGATGCTATGTCAAGGCATTTGAGAGAGACGAGTTCGCCTTTGAAACAGGAGAAGGCGCCAATGATGACTGGAACATGGTAAGAAGCGGATTTCGCATGGATTCCCATGCCACCGCGAATAACAGCTTTACCGTCCAGGGAGATATTTACTCGGGCAACATTGACCAGCAGATAGAACTGGCCACCCGCTCTGTTCCCTATTCCCTTAAGGTTGATGACGATACCGACGTCTCAGGCGGAAACCTTCTGGGACGCTGGCAGCACACCCTCTCTTCGACCTCCTCCTTCACCCTCCAGGTCTATTACGACAACACCCATCGCAAAGAAGCCTTTGCCGACGAAAAACGGGAAAGCGTTGACCTGGACTTCCAGCACGGGCTTGCCCTGGGAAAACGCCATACCCTTCTCTGGGGGGCCCGGTATCGCACGACCCGGGACAATTTTTCCCAGGAACTGGCGGCTCAAGTGGTGCCAGACACCCGCAGGGACGATCTGTTCAGTCTCTTTCTCCAGGATGAAATCATGATCGCCGACAACCGGGTATGGCTGACCCTGGGATCAAAATTCGAGTATAACGATTACACCGGTTTTGAAGTTCAGCCCAGCGCCCGGATTCTCTTCACCCCCCACCCCGGCCACAAGCTATGGGCATCCCTCTCCCGGGCCGTTCGAACCCCGTCCCGGGTGGAACGGGACGCAAGGGTGGTCAACCGGATCTTCCCCATGCCCCCGAATATGATCCCGGTTGAAGTCACCCTTGCGGGGAATCCGGACTTTGATTCGGAAGAGTTGATGGCCTACGAAATAGGCTACCGGTTTCTATGGTTCAGGGATCTGTCCATGGACCTGTCTGGGTTTTACAACGACTATGACAACCTGAGGTTTTTAACCCAGGGCGACCTAATCGCCGCCCAAGGGACCCTTGAACTGCCCAATTATTTTAACAACGACGCTTCCGCCCGCACCTATGGCGGGGAGCTGGCCCTGGCCTGGCAGACAACGAAATGGTTAAAGCTGAATCTTGCCTACGGATTTCTGGACAGTGACCAGGACAATGACGAACAGATCGGCCAGGAGCCAAGGCACCAGGTGTCCCTGCGAACGGCCATCAAACTCAGGAATGACCTGGACCTGAATCTCTGGCTCCGCCATGTGGATAACGTCACCGTCATCCATCCGGAATCGCCCAACGGCTTATACCAGGTGAACGACTACACCACCCTTGACCTTAGCCTTGCCTGGCGCCCGTCAGAGGCCATGGAGATTTCCGTTGTCGGCCAGAATTTACTGGACAGCAGTCATATGGAAATTATCCAGGAATATTTCACCCATCCCACCGAGGTTAAATCCGGCATTTACGGTAAAATAACCTATCGGTTCTAGGGGAAGCCATGCAAACAGCCACGAGACCTATCATCCAAGAGACCATGGTCCTCCTCGTGTCTGCCCTGTTGCTAGGGACGATCTGCTCAACTCCAACGGTTGTCCAAGGGGAGACAGGTGAGGAATATGCGGTAAAAGCGGCCTTTGTGCTCAACTTTGCCCGTTTTTTCCAGTGGCCTGAAAGTGTATTCTCAAGCCCGATAGAGCCCTATGATCTCTGCGTTATGGGCGATGAAGCCATTATGGAAGCCTTCTGGACCCTCCAGGGCAAAAAAATCAGGGCCAGGACCATCCAGGTTCGCCGGGCAGCAGTTCCGGACGAGGTGGGAACGCCCCACCTGCTGTTCATCTCCAAGAAGATCGACCGGCCGACCCTGTTTATAATTCTGGGCAAGGCAAGGGCGTATCATGGGTTAACCATCGGTGAGGTGCCCCATTTCACACAATTTAGCGGCGTCATCAACTTTTTGACCCGCCAGGGGCGATTGAAATTTGAAATCAGCCGGCGAATTGCCGACATTCAGGGCCTTATCCCCAGCTCCCGCCTGCTGAAACTGGCAATCATCGTGGACGAGCAATGACTTTGGTGAATAGGATAACCGCCATGACTGCGATCTCCATCAAAACCAAGCTGAGGCTCATCCTGAGCCTCACCTCCGTGCTTGCCATGATGCTGGTCACAACAGCGCTGATCATCTACGAAAAGCAAAGCTACAGGCAATTGCTGGTCAAGGAGCTGACCTCCATGGCAGACGTTGTCGCCCTGAACAGCGGTGCGGCCCTGGCCTTTGACGACAAGGCGGCAGCCGCAGAGACCCTCTACACCCTGGCCGCAAAACCGGGCATCGCAGCTGCCGTGCTCTATGATAAAAACGGCTTCCCCTACAGCCGGTACATCCCGACGTCAACAGAGACAAAATCATTGACTCAACAGCTTCAACACGTTTATACTAATGCCCAAACACTCCTGAACCAGTTGAGAGACCAGACAAGCATCACCCATATCTCCGGGAAATTCATACATGTCATACGCCCTGTCCGTATCCAGGAAAGCCTGGTGGGAGCGATTCACCTGGTCGATGACATGGAGCAGATGAACACCCGGCTCAACGCCTATTATATCGTCATCTCAGCCATTGTTATCATCACCCTTGGGGTGATACTGCTCCTGGCAGCAAGGATGCAAAAACTATTCACCGGGCCCCTGTTCGACCTGATGAACTCCATGGACGAGGTGAGTCGGGATAAAAATTACACCGTGCGGGTCACCAAACAGAGAAACGACGAATTCGGGACCCTGATCGACCGCTTCAACGAGATGATCGGCGAAATCCAGACCCGGGATCAAGAGTTGAAGCGATACAGCTATGATCTTGAAAAACGTGTTGAATTGCGCACCTCAGATCTTTTAACGGCAAAATCAGACCTGGAGGCCATGGTCATCGATCTGAAAGATGCCAAGGAGAGCGCGGAAGAAGCGAGCAGAATCAAATCCCAGTTCCTGGCAAACATGAGCCACGAGATCCGAACCCCCATGAATGGCGTGCTTGGCATGGCGGAACTCCTGCTGGACACGGATCTCACCCAGGAACAATTCAGGTTTGCAAAACCCATCCAGGACTCGGGGGAAACACTGTTGATCATAATCAACGACATCCTTGACTTTTCAAAGATCGAAGCGGGCAAACTGACGCTGGAAACCATCGATTTCGATCTTCAGATCCTTCTGGAAGGGGTGGCCCACCTCCTTGCGGCCAATGCCAGGGGAAAAGGTCTGGAGCTTGCCATTCTCGTGGCAAATGACACGGAATTATTCCTTAAAGGCGACCCCACAAGACTCCGCCAGGTGCTCATCAACATCGTGGGGAATGCCGTCAAATTCACCAACACAGGAGAGATCATCATCCAGGCATCAACGTCTCCCTCAAGCAACGACCGGGTCATACTTCACCTGTCGATCCGGGACAGCGGCATCGGCATCGCCCAGCAGGACCTGTCCCGCCTCTTCTCCCCCTTTTCCCAGGCAGACGGCTCGACCACCCGAAACTACGGTGGAACAGGACTAGGCCTGACCATCTCAAGGGAGATCATCCTGTTGATGGAAGGGGATCTTACCTGTGAGAGCGAGGAAGGCAAAGGATCGACCTTCGCGTTCTCCGTCCCCCTGGATAAGACCTCCGGGCCTGCCTCACTGACCCATTACCTGCCCCACACGGCCTGTTTAAAGGGTAAACGGGTTCTCATCATCGACGACGCCCCTTCTTGCCGGGCCATGCTGGAACAACAGACCCGTTTCTGGGGCATGGAGAGCCGTTGTGTCGATTCCGGCCCCATGGGAATCGCGGCCATGGCAGGGGCCGAACAAGGGCATCCCTCCTTTGATCTGGTGATCATCGATCTTGAAATGCCGGAAATGGACGGGCTTGAGACCGCAAGGAAGCTGCTTGAACATTCGTCACGACCCAATTTCCCCATGATCCTGGTCGTCCCCTTTGGATTTCACCAAGCCAAGGAAGGGATGCGGGAGGCCGGGATCTCAACCTTCATCACAAAACCGATTCGTCGCTCGGAACTCCATGAAGCCCTGGTCAGAGCCATGATCCCAATCCGGTCAAAGGCGACGGCCCAGCAGAACGACCCAGGGCGATTGAGAGCCCTGGGCCCCCGATTCGACATCGACGTTCTTGTGGCCGAGGACAACTATACCAACCGGGAGGTCGCCCTCCATAAACTCAGGAAATTCGGCTGCCGGGTGGACATGGTCTCCAACGGAAAAGAAGCGGTTGATGCAGTGGATTTAAAAATCTATGACCTTGTGTTCATGGATTGCCAGATGCCGATTATGGACGGTTACCAGGCCTCGGCGGAAATCCGTCGCAAAGAGCAACACCAGGGACGAGCGGCAACGGTCCCCATCATTGCATTAACGGCAAATGCCCTGAAGGATGATAAAAAAAGATGCCTGGCCGTGGGCATGGACGATTACATGAGCAAGCCCCTTCAAAAAGCCCAGCTCCTCTCCGTGCTTGAAAAGTGGTGTGAAATCGCACCCCCAGAAACAACCGCCCAGGCGCCCCAAGCTCCCCCCGCCCCCCAAACAGAACACCGCCCCCGGGAAAATGGAAAGGCCCAAGACACCATTGACAGACAGGTACTCCAAGAGCTTCGGGAACTCCAGATCCAGGGTGAACCCGATGTTGTCCAACGGGTCGTCAACGCCTACCTCATCACCTCGAAACAGCTGATCGCCAAGATGAAACAAGCCCTTTCCACAGAAAATTTTTCAAGCCTTCAGCAAAGCGCCCATGGACTCAAATCCAGCAGCGCCAACATAGGGGCCATGGCGTTGTCGGAAATGAATCGGCAACTGGAGGTGATGAGCCCACAAGATGCCATGGCGGGTGCCGCTTCCCTGTTCCAAACCATAGAACTGGAAGCCCATAAGGTTAACATTGCTTTGGAAAAGGAGACCTTTCCCCATGCCCCATGACAATCGCCCAAGACAAAAACCCCTGGCCATGGTCGTGGACGATGACCTCTCCCTTCGCATCTCCATGGGAGCAGCTCTAAAAAAATCGGGATTCAACGTAATTGAAGCGGAAAACGGTCACCTGGCCCTGGACCTGTTCCTGTCCCAGAGGCCGGACCTTATTCTCCTGGATGTGATGATGCCGGAAATGGACGGATTTGAGACCTGCACCGCCATTCGTGGCCTTACCTGGGGGCTCCACGCCCAAATTCTCATGGTGACCGGCCTGGAGGACACGATTTCCATTGAAAAAGCCTTTGAAGCCGGTGCCAACGATTTTGTCTCAAAACCCATCAACTGGACCATGCTGGGCCACAGGGCCCGTTACATGCTCCGGGCGGGAAAAGCATTTGAAGAACTAAACAGAAACAGAAGCCGTCTGGCCAAGACCCAGGAACTTGCAAAGCTCGGCAACTGGCAGATCGATCTTGCAACCAGGGAATTCAACTGTTCAAGCGAGGCATGCCAACTCCTCGGCCTCAACCCTGCAACCAAGGTCTCCTTTCTTGATTTCCTGACCCCCATCCCAGCCCATGAACGAAATCTGGTGAAAACCAAAATCGATCAGGCCGTTACAAGGCTAAAGACCTTTGCCCTGAGCTATCCCATCCAGTTTTCCGCCCCCCCCAAAAAACACATCCTCAACCAGGGGGAGATTGTGTTCAATGAAGAAGGAATGCCGGAGTTCATGCTGGGGGTGGTCCAGGACATCAGCCAGTTGAAGCAGGCCGAGGAGGAGATCCGTTTACTCGCTTTTTACGACGGATTGACAGGCCTTGCAAACCGAATGCTCTTCCTGGACCGCCTGGACCAGGCCATCATCCTGGCAAAACGATATCGCCAAGTCTTTGCCCTGCTCTTCCTCGACCTGGACCGGTTTAAAAGAATCAACGACACCCTGGGCCACCATACGGGCGACCTGCTGCTCAAACAGGTTGCCAAGACCCTCAACCAGAGCATCAGGGGCTGCGACACGGTAACAACGGGGAACGTGAAAAAAGCCGATTCCATGATCGCGCGACTGGGCGGGGACGAATTCACCATATTGCTCTCCAACATAAAATACCCAGGCAATGCAGCCCTGCTTGCAAGGCGTATCATCCGGGAAATCACGGTCGCCCACACCTTGGGCGGCCATGAGATATCCGTGACCACCAGTATCGGTATCAGCCTCTTTCCCCAGGACGGAGAGGAGAGTGAAATCCTGTTGAAAAACGCTGACGCCGCCATGTACCATGCAAAGGGAAACGGGAGAAACAACTACCAGTTTTACACGGAAGCCCTCAACCGCAAGGCCATGGAACGCTTCAGCATCGAACGGGATCTTAAGAAAGCCCTGGCAAACAACCAGCTCATCCTCTACTACCAGCCCCAGATACACCTGAGCACAAGGAAGATCATCGGCGCCGAGGCCCTGATCCGTTGGATCCATCCGGAGAAAGGACTTGTTCCCCCCAACGATTTCATCCCAGTTGCAGAGGAGACAGGTCAGATCATCGAGATCAACCAATGGGTGCTGAAGACTGCCTGCAGGCAGAACCGCAAGTGGCGGGAATCGGGGTTGCCTTTGATCAGCATGGCAGTGAATCTGTCGGGCTACAAATTAGCCGATCAAAACATCGTCCAAACCGTTACCAACGCCCTTGAACGCTCATCCATGGATCCCGGAAGCCTTGAAATCGAAATCACGGAAAATGTCCTCATGCAGGAGACCGATGAAACCATCGCCACCCTGGAAGGGCTCAAGGGGCTGAACCTGAGAATCGCCCTGGACGATTTCGGGACCGGCTACTCCTCCTTAAGCTATCTGACCGCCTTTCCCGTGGATACCATCAAGATCGACCGCTCGTTTGTCCCGGGATGCACCGCAGACCCGAAAAAACTTATCATTATAAAGGCGATCATCGCCATGGGCCAGAGCCTGGGAAAAACCATCGTTGCGGAAGGGATTGAAACCATGGAGCAGTTCGAACTGATACGGCTCCACGGCTGCGACCAGGGCCAGGGGTACTATTTCAGTCCACCGGTTCCGGAAGACCGGTTTGCCGGGCTTCTGGCAAAAGGGGACCTGTGATTCACGGACATAAAAAGGCCACTCCCCAATGGTGCCTTCCGGGTTGTAATCACTAAACCTTTTTTCTTTTTCTGCAAATAAATTTACAGGTCTCCGTAACGCTTGAATATCTGGGAGTGGGAGATGTACCGATCCCGATCCGGAACCAGAAGATAGGTTCGTATGGCATTGATCCTGCTCAGGATCACCGCCTCCACCCGCTTTCTCAGCTCTCTCTTTCCCTGGAGGATATTACCCTTGAGGTGGGGGCACCGTTTTGCCCCGTGGTAATCTTCAAGCTTTATCTGGATCCTCATGTCGATGAGCTTCTGGAGCTCATTGGCGTAAAGGTCATCCAGGGAGACCACCTCAGAGATGAGATCGGCAAAATGTGTCACTCCCATGATATCCTTGCCCCGCTCCCAGTACCCCATGAGAAACTCGGGCTCAAGATCCTTGTAATTCTGAAGCGGCATGTACATCCGCCTCAAATGGAGCAGCACTTTTTCAGTCTTTTTCCGATGACCACCGATGATCACCGATCCCCCCACCTCGTTCTTTTTAACCCCCTTGGTCCAGGGCGCACCGGTGATCCCGAAATCGTTGCACAAGGGGATCCTGAGAAGAGCGGACAGGGTATTGAGGGCAAGGGCATAGCCTGCGGAAGGCCCCCCCACGTTGTAGGAGGCGCTGAGAAGCTGGTGGTGGATGGCGTATCTGCCAAGGAAATCCTCAAACAGCCCGGCAATGCTGATCTTCGGGGTGAGCTCCTGGAGATAGTTCTTGACCATGGTGAAGGCTTCCCGAGCACTCTGCCGGGTCATCTGAACAGCCATGTCCATCTGGGCCGCCGTGTCCGCCGTGGAGGACACCGCCCCTGTGACCAGCACCTGGGATTGGTCCAGCTTGGCGGTGAGGCTGGTGGCAATGGGGAGCAGCATCCCCGTCACATCGTTGGCCCCCACCCCGATGATGAATCCGATCTGGGGTTCCTGGCTCAGCTCAGCCTCCAGGAACTCATTGAGCTGGACAGCCCCCTTTCGCACCGGACTCTGGGAAATCTCCCGCCTTGCCGATTCAAGGTGGGACTCCTTCAAGGGATACTGCTCCTCCTTTTCCACTTTTTTCACAAGGTCCAGGATGGCGGAATAGCGCCTCACAAAGTTCACGGGATCGCCCTTGATGTCCGCCTTGAGAAGGGGCGGGGCGTTCATGGCATCGAGGATGCCAAGCAAGGTCTTGAAGTTGAACTTGATGAACCCCACCTTGTCCTCCGGAGGGGCATGCTCAAGCTCCCTGAGCCGCACCAGGACCTTGTACTCGGTGGAGCAAAGGGCAATGGCCTTTTCCGTAAATGCGGTGAAGTCGGCCGGGGTGTTGCAAATGCCCTGGGCGGTCTCGATGATCCGCTCGGCAGGCACCTGGCGTCCATGGCTGATGGTGTCAAACTGTTTGATGACGATATCGGCGATATCCTTCTGGCGAAGATGGCCTGTGACCTCCAGCACCTTGAGGCGCTTGGACCGGATCAGGGCGGGATCGAGGATGTCCAGGCGGTTGGTGGTCAACACGGTGAACACCTTGTTCAAGGGAATCTCTCCGTCGATGATGTTGAGGAACTTGTTGGTCACGGCATCGGTGGGGGAGCCCCCGGAAGCGCTTCTCCTGGGGGCAAGGGAGTCTCCCTCGTCAAAGAGCACAACAGCCGGGGCAATCATCTTGGCGATGTCGTAGACCCGCTCCAGGTTGGCCACGACCCCGTGAACCGGGTTGGTCGGATCCTGGAGGGCCGACGGGCTTGTGGCAATATCGTGGACCCTGGGGCTCTCGCTGAGCCAGGTTCGCACCAGAAAGGTCTTGCCGCTGCCCGGGGGACCGGTCAGCACCACCCCCTTATCCTCGCTCACCCCGTAACTGAAGCAGTTGTTAACCATCTCCGAAAACCGATCCTTGATGTTGCCCACATACTCCTCCCAGGGGGTATTGCGGTCAATCTTGTCCACCACCTTTTTGTAGAGCTCTCCATAGACATTCTTGGCAACCAACTGGAACGCATTCCGGATCAACGGGGCGTCGTCCAGGTATTCCGGAATGAAATCCCCTTTGATCTGGATCACCGACTCCACAAGCTTTCGCACATAGGCCGGCGTCACCTTGAGGCTACGTTCCCTGAAGACCGTGTAGATCCGCTTAACCGATGCGTTGAGCGCATCGCCACGTTCATCCATGGAGAAGTTGTGGCGCTTGAGTTCCAGCACGATGATCTGCTTTAAATTCTCGGGATTGATCCAGAACTCGGCCATGTCGATGATCTTTCCCTTTTCGATGAACCGGCGGTAGATGGCCGAATCAAATCGGTCGGCCTGGTCCGTGGTGGCCACCAGAAAGCAATCTCTCTTGCCGTTGATGATCTCGTCCAGGACGATGTTTGAGGTGTCGGTGAGGGAGCGTTGCTGCCCCTCCACCCCGGATTCCCTGGCATCGGCCTTGCCAAAGGCGGAGTGGGCCTCTTCGATGTGACGGATGGAGGTGACCTTTAAAAATCCCATGGCCTTTCGAAAATAGTTGCCCGGCTCACCGGCATAGGCGGTCTGGTAGTCGTTGGGGGTGATGGTGGAGTGGTCCACCGAAATGCCCCGCTCCTCAAAATGGGTCAGGTTCTCCATGATCCGCTGCTTGAAAATCCGGTTGATGATGGGGATTCGTGCCAGCGCATTGTAAAAGGAGCGGCGTCGACCCAGGGCGATCTCCATGGCAAAATCGGGGTTCACCTCTTCCAGGCTGGTGAAGATTCCCTCCCTGGCCATGATCTCGTTGCGTTTCCTGCGCCAGTCAATGGTGGGGATCACCTCGTTCCTGAAAATGACCTTTTCGATGGTCTCCTGGACCGTTGCGCTCTTGCCGCTGCCGCTGGCCCCTTCCACCAGAAGGATGGGGGCCTTGGGCACATCCTGGCCCGTGAGATACTCCTTTCGAATATGGGCCCTGTATATCTTGGAGATAATCTCCTCCAACTCCACCGGCACATGGATATCGGTAAGTTCCCTGTCAAGCACGGCCAGCAGGTACTGCTTCTCCTGCCGGGTCAGCTCCTCCTCCAGTATCCGGTTCCACGATCGGCCGGGATTGGTTTCCCCGGAATACTCAAACCGCTTTTTCCAGTCTGTGAGGATCTCGGGATCGTTGAGCACGTTCATTCGCTTCTCCCTGATCCTGAACAGAAAAATCAGGGTTGCTGCGGATTTCAAGAAAGAAAAAAACGGGGCAATGGGCATGTACTGGTTGAGACGGGAACGGACAAAGGCCTTGGTATCGTAAGACCAGGAATCGACAAGGCGCTCGATTCGCTTGATCTGGGCTTCAGGAAGACGAATGTGGGTCTTCTCTCTTGTGAATCGCTTGGGCATGTCCATACCTCCTGAAGTTAGGGGGTTTTATAATCCGAATAGCCTGTCAAATTGTTGGTTCCATTCGTCCCCTGGATCCCAGGGGGATCGGACAGGGCAGGCAGTGTCATGGCGGGGGAGGTCCTGGAGCCGTGGAGCACAAAGGTTTTCTGCCCGGTCTGGTTGGCATAGGCCGTGGCCCACTTCTGCTGGGTGAGAAAGTTGAGCAGATCGGGATCAATGCCGTGATCCTCTGTTCCAAGGGCGTTCTGCAGGGAGGAAATGCTCTCGAGATAGGCCTTGTAAAGCTTTCGGATCCGGTCGGCCTCCTGGTCTGCGGCATAGTTTTCAGCCTCGGCAATGAGTTCCCTGCGCTTCTTCTCCTCCGTGGCCACAATCAGGGCGTCCCCGAACCGGGTCTCCCGGAGCACAAAGCTGACCACGGTGATCCCGTATTTCTCCTCCAGGGTGGGGCCGCCATCGTTGATGGGCCGGGACTTCAGGGCCTTGAATATCTTTTCCTTGATCCCCTCCCGGTCGCTGATGAGACTGTTCACCTTCTGGGCCTGGAGGATATCCTTTACGATGCCGTCAAAATCACCCTGGAGAAGATCCTTGGGCGCAAGATTTTCGATGGCCCAGATCCTTAAGTCATGGATTCGGTAGGTGAGTATGGCAGAGGTCCAGAGGGCAACATTCTCCCTGGAGATGATCCGCATGGGCTCCTGGGTATCCCCAAGCAACAGCCGCTGGTTCATCAGGGGCACCTCCTGCTCCAGCTTTGTGAAAAAGGGAAGCCTGGCGTGCCACCCCACCTCCGTCACCGCCTCCCGGATGCCCCCCAGTTGTTCAATCACCATGGCATAATTGAGTTTTACCTTGTAGATGATGTGGGTCGAATAGACCAGGGCCGCGAGACTGTACACGATGACGATGGCAAAAAGGACAAACCCGACCCTCCGGATAAAGTTATTGACCTGGGCTCTTTGAAGGAAAACCTGTGACGCTTTTTCGGTCATGGCGACTCCTTGTGCTAAAAAGTTCAGACAAAGGCAACACACCCGATATCCATGCCGATCCTGCAATAGATTCAGGTTATTATCGACATATTTTTAGATGTAAATGAGGTCGTTGAAAGATGCTCCTTTATTCTAATCAGTTTCTCTACCGTTTGGCAACCTTAATTTCCATGGTCCTCGGGACAAAAGGAAATCTCTTCTTTAAAAAATCCCCGGGCCCGTACCAGGTACTCCTCCCTGTCCTTTGACTTGAAAATTCGCTTCAACGCCTTTTTCCCGCCCTTGAACGACGGTGCCAGGTAGTTCCAGAACCCCTTCATCCGTCCTGCGATGTGGGAGGGGCCATAGAAATTGTGGTCATAGGTCTCGAACAGGTCGTCGTGGAACCGCTTTATCCTGACAAGGTCCTCGCTCCTGTCCCTCACCTCTCCCTTGATGGTGGCCGGAAGAAAGGGATCTGCCAGCACCCCCCGGCCGATCATGAAACGCTCTATCATGGGGAACCGCTGTTCCACCCGCTGGAAACGCTTCATCCCCGTGATGTCCCCATTGTACACAAGGTTGTGACGGGTCTTTTCCAGTATCCTTCCAAAGGCGTCAATGTCGGCCTCTCCGGTGTAGAGCTGCACCCCGGTTCTCGGATGGACAATGATCTCCTCCAGGGGGTAGCGGTCAAACACGGGCAAAAGATCAAAAATCTCGTCAGCGGTGTTCCGGCCGAGCCTCACCTTGACCGACAGGGAACAGGGGATGGCGCCAACCACCTCATCCAAAAATTTGTCGATCTGGTCCGGCCAGCAGAGCAGACCGGATCCCCGCCGTTTCTTGGCGATCTTTGAATGGGGACACCCCAGGTTCCAGTTGACCGTTGTATAGCCCATGTCGGCCAGATGGTGGGTAAGAAAGATGAAATCCTCGGCCACGTTCCCCAAGATCTGGGGAACAACCGGGAGAATTGGATTGTTCTCGGGCAGCACATCCTTGATCCTGGAGGGCTTGAGCCTTTTTTCTCCCATGGTTGAAATAAACGGGGCCATGGCCTCATCAAAACCGGTAAAGTGTCGCGGATACACCTGCCTGAAGGGAGCATCGGTAAATCCCTGGAGGGGTGCAAGTATCAGTTTTTTTTCCATTGGTTTTCCTATTTTATTAAAAATCACTTGACAAGTTAAGGGTTCTTGCTAGAATGTCAATTCTAAATTTGAAACAACGATGGAGAGTATTATGGCAAGCATATCCCGCAAGGAGCGAGACGACCAGAGACGGCGCCAGGAGATTCTGGACACTGCCCTGTCCATATTTGCAGCCAAGGGTTTCCACGGCACCACCATGGCCCAGATCAGCCAGGATTCCCAGTATCCCCTGGGAACCATCTATAAATACTTTTCCGGCAAACAGCAGATGTACCACGATCTTGTCCTTCATAAAGTCCAGGAACTGGGACTGATCCTTCTTGAGATCAGCAAACAAAAGGAGACCACGGCCATGGAAAAACTCCTTGAGTCCCTGTTTGCCAAGGCAAGATTCTACCGAAACAATGACGAGGTCATCCGCATCTACATTTCAGAGCGAAGCAACATCGATGCCGTGCTCATGCCCAAACTCAACCAGAAGGTCAACAAGATGCACCAGAAAATGGTGGATCTGTTCCAGGGCATTTTCGAACGGGGCATCAAGGACGGTGAGTTCAAGGCGTATCCGGCAAAGGAGATCGCCATCGTCTTCAGCGACATCGCCCACTCCGCCTCCTGGGCATCCCTGTTCAGGGAGGAGGATGAAGCGGCCTTGGAGCAAAGACTGACAATGGTTTTTGATATGTTCACTAAAGGTGTATCCATAAACTGATCAACCACAAGGAGAGAGAAAAATGGCACAATCAATTGCAGACCGAAGGGATCAAGATTTCGTACTCCATGAGATGCTTTCCGTTGCAGATCTGTCCAAGCATGAGCTTTTTGAGGATTTCAACAAAAAGACAGTCGACATGGTGATATCGGAGGCACGTAACCTTGCCATTAAAGAAGTCCTTCCCACCCAGAAGGAGGGAGACGAGCAAGGGTGCACCCTCAAGGACGGCCATGTCACCATTCCCGAGTGCTTTCGCAAACCATTTGAGTTGTTCTGTGAGGGCGAGTGGATCGCCATGTCCGACGATCCTGAATACGGTGGCCAGGGCATGCCCAAGGTGCTCAACATTGCAGCGGTTGAAATGTTCACCGGTGCCAACTGCGCCTTCATGATGTACCCGGGACTCACCCACGGCGCAGGCAAGATCGTGGAAGAATTCGGCTCGGAAGCGCAGAAGGCCAAATACCTGAAGAACCTCTACACCGGCAAATGGGCCGGCACCATGTGCCTCACTGAGCCTGAAGCCGGATCCGACGTCGGTGCCCTCACCAGCACAGCCAAACTAAACGAAGACGGTACCTACACCATCACCGGCAACAAGATCTTCATCTCCGGCGGTGACCACGACCTGTGCGAGAACATCATCCATCCGGTCCTTGCAAGGATCGAAGGCGCTCCGGCCGGCACCAAGGGCATCTCCCTCTTCCTGGTTCCCAAATACAAGTTCAACGACGACGACAGCCCGGGTGAACTCAACGACGTGATTTGCACAGGCCTTGAAGAGAAGATGGGCATCCACGGCAACGCCACCGCTTCCCTGGCCTTTGGCTCCAAGGACAACTGCGTGGGCGAGCTCATCGGCGAAGCAAACAAGGGTATGAAGGCCATGTTCGTCATGATGAACGAGGCCAGGCTCGGCGTGGGCATGCAGGGTTTCGGCTTTGCCACCACCTCCTATATCAATGCCGTCAACTACGCCAAGGAACGGGTCCAGGGCGTGAACCTGATGAACATGTTTGATAAAGATCCCAAACCGGTAACCATCATCAACCACCCCGACGTCAAGCGCCAGCTCCTCTCCATGAAAGCCAACGTGGACGGCATGCGTTCACTGCTTTACTACACGGGCCTGCTCTTTGACAGGGTCGCCATCGCAGAAACCGAAGAGGAGAGAAGCAAATGGGACGGCCTCATTGAGCTCCTGACCCCCGTTGTAAAATCCTACTGCACGGACCGCTCCTTTGATGTCTGTGTCCAGGGTGTCCAGGTCTACGGCGGTTACGGATTCATCCAGGAGTACCCCCAGGAGCAGCTGCTCAGGGATTGCAAGATCACCAGCATCTACGAGGGAACCAACGGCATCCAGGCCATGGATCTCCTGGGTCGGAAACTGGGTCTTAATAAGGGTAAACCCTTCATGGATCTTCTCGGTGAAATCAACAAGACCATTGCCGCAGCGAAAGAGATCGAAGGCCTGACCACCATGGCAGCCACCCTGGAAGCCGCAGTCAACAAGCTGGGTGAGGTCGCCATGCACATGGGTGCCACCGCCATGTCGGAAAACGTTCTCCACGCCTTTGCATCGGCCCATCCCTTCCTGGATGTGACCGGCGATGTCTGCATGGGTTGGATGGAGCTGTGGCGGGCGGTTGTCGCAGCCCCCAAAATCGAGAAGGCTAAGAAAAAGGATGTCGCTTTTTACCAGGGACAGGTCAAAACGGCCGAATACTTTTTAAGCTTTGTCATGCCTGCGACCATGGGCAAAATGGCGGCCATCCAGTCCAACATCACCGCCATCATGGAGATGCCTGACGACGCATTCACAAGTTAAGCCTTTCCATCGTTCCACGGCTTCTCCCTTGGGCTTATCCCAGGGGAGAAGCACTCCCCCAGTCCCGTCCCAACCCGCCTGAAATTGCCCGTTACCCTCCCTTGTTCTCTCCCAGAAGAAAACAATATCTGAATCCCCTCCCGGACCGCCTGAAACGGTCCATTGCCATCCCTTGTTCTTTCCCAAAAAGAAACAATCCATGAACCCCCTTCAGTTACTATATTCCAAAAAAAATTTAAAAAGTCTTTGACAACTGTATTTAGATTAATCTATATCTCTAATTGTCGTAGACTGAGCGCTCGTTAGGAAACCCTGAGCCCGAGAAATCGTTTGCGACGATACCGATACAACACTGTCGGTTGGGATCACCTGTTGCAGACGATGGGGGCATATACGGCCTTGACATTAACCGCAAATCAGAACTGCAAGGAGTCATTTATGGGCATGGAGAATCTATACAAAGAAGTCATGGAACTGAATGGGATGGATGACAATGACCAGAAGGAAGCTGCTGCCAAGGCATTCTTTGAAAAGCTCAACGCAATGGAACTTCCCGAATACTTCAACTGGGCTGAAGAGATCTTCGAAGGACTCCATGTAAAGGAGAGGGGATCAAATACCGCCCTTCTCTGGACCGACATCGCCACAGAAGAGAAGCGCTCCTACACCTACACGGAATTGGCCAACAACGGAAATCAATGCCTCAATCTCCTGCGAAGCGCCGGGGTGGATAAGGGCGACAACATGTACATGATGGTTCCCATCGTTCCCGAGACCTGGTTTGCCAGTTATGCCTGCGTCAAGGGCGGTCTCATCACCGTTCCCACAGCAACCTCCATGACCATGCGGGAACTGCAGTTCAGGTTTGAAACCTATGCCCCGGACATCATTGTTGCCAACGAATCCTATACTGACATGATGGACGAAGCCCTTACCGAAACGGGCCTCAAGCCCAAAATGAAACTGGTTCTTGGCAAGAAAGACGGATGGACCAGCTTCAGCGATATAGCCAAGGAGGCGGTTGAGGCACAGGCGGCCAAGACCCGGTCAGACGATCTGCTTTTCTGCTTCTTCACCTCCGGTACCACAGGGCTGCCGAAACGGGTGGGCCACACGGCCACCTCCTATCCCCTGGGCCACCTCTCCACATCGGTGATGATCGGCATTCGCCCGGAGGACACCCACCACAACCTGTCGGCCCCGGGCTGGGCAAAATGGGCCTGGAGCAGCTTTTTCGCCCCCTTGAACGTGGGCGCTACAGCCACGGGTTTCGACTTTACCGTGCTGGACGGCAAACAGTACCTCAAGGCAGTTGAAGCGTGCAAGGTGACCACCTTCTGTGCCCCGCCCACAGCATGGCGGATGTTCATCAACCTTGACATAAAAAAATTCGACCTCTCAAACCTGCGCCAGTCCATCAGCGCCGGCGAGCCCCTCAACCCCGAGGTGATCACCCAGTGGAAAGAGTATACCGGCACCGAGATCCGGGATTTCTACGGACAGACCGAATCCACGGCCATGATCGGGAATCCCCCCTGGATGACCGGTAAAATGCGGTCAGGCTCCTTTGGCTACCCCTCGTTCATGTACGACGTCACCCTGGCCGATGATGAAGGCAATGAGGTGACCAAGGCTGACGAACCCGGCCACATCGTTGTTCGCTTGAACAGATGGCGGGCCATCGGCCTCTTTACCGAGTATATCGGAAGCCCTGAGAAAATGAAGAGCGTGTTTGTGGACGATTTTTACTATACCGGAGACCGCGCCTCCATTGACGAGGACGGTTATTGGTGGTTTGTGGGAAGGGCCGACGATGTGATCAAATCCTCGGATTTCCGCATCGGTCCCTTTGAGGTGGAGAGCGCCCTTGTGGAACATCCGTCCGTTGGAGAAGCTGCGGTTGTCGGTGTTCCCGATCCCAAGCGCCACCAGCTGGTCAAGGCCTATGTGATCCTGAACCAGGGGTTTGACCCCTCCAGGGAGCTTGCCCTGGAGCTGTTCCAGAAGAGCATTGAGATCCTTGCCAAATTCAAGATCCCCCGGATCATCGAGTTTGTCACCGAGGTTCCCAAGACCATCAGTGGCAAGATCCGGCGCATCGAACTCAGGGAAACTGAGGTCGCACGACAGGAGAGCGGTGAAGGCGCCAAGGGCAACGAGTTCTTTTACTGGGATTTCCCGGAGCTGAGCTCCAAAAAGAAGTAAGCTGACAGAGACCTTTGTAACCGAATTGAGCCCGGTGTGATAAGCACCGGGCTCAATTTGTTTACGAAGGGGGAGGAAGATCCTTCCCCGACTCAAACGCCATCTGGATCTCAAGTTCTCCGCCGCCGGTGCGAATCAGCTTTGCACTGGGAAAGTGGTTCTGAAATACCCGGATCATCTTTCTGTTCTCGGCAAGAACCGTGGCCACAAAGGTGTCGTAGCGATTCTCCCTTGCAATGCCTTCGAGCACCTCCAGAAGATAGGTGCCGATGCCCATGCCGTGGAGATCCTCCTTGACCAGGAAGGCCACCTCGGCCTCATGCTCCCCTGCCTCGGCATAGGATCCGATGGCCACGATCTGCTTGCGCTTGCCCGTCTGCATAAAACCAATGATGGTCATGTTCCGGGTGTAGTCCACATCGGCCCACTGGCGCTGGAGCATGTCCCTGGAAAAGACCTTTCTCTTGTTAAAAAACCGATAATAGATGGTGGTCTCCTGGAGGGAGTAGAAGAACTGCCGGGACTCGAACTCGTCCGAGGGCATGACCGGACGAAAATCCACGTGCTTGCCCATGGGAAGGGCCATGGAATATCTGTAGTTGTCCAGAAATAGCAGATCCTGGGTGGTGGGCGGCAGCTGGTCCGGGAAGATGTACCGGCGTTTCTTGGCCTCATCGATCAGCTCCTTACGAAACTTGGGATGGGCAATCTGAGCAAGCTCCATCACCCGCTGGTAGATGCTCTTTCTTCTGAGTTCAGCAATGCCGTACTCGGTCACCACGATATCGATATCCCCACGGGTGGTTGCCACACCCGCCCCCTCGCTCAAGTGGGGAACGATCCTTGAGACTTCACCGTTCTGGGCCGTGGACGGAATGACGATGATGGAAAACCCGCCCTTGGACATGCAGGAGCCCCGGATGAAGTCCACCTGATCGCCGATGCCGGAATAGAAGAGATACCCCCTGGAATCGGTACAGATCTGGCCGGTGAGATCCACCTCAAGGGCCGAGGAGATGGAGATGAAGTTATCGTTCTTGGCGATCACATTGGGATCATTGACAAATTCCGAAGACCGGAAGTAAAACATGGGGTTGTTGTCCACGTAATCATAGAGCTCTTTGGACCCCATGCAGAGAGAGGCCACCACCCGCCCCGGCAAATAACTCTTGTTCCGGTTGGTAATCACCTTTTTCTTAAACAGGGGCAGCATCCCGTCCGTGATCACCTGGGTATGAATCCCCAGATCCTTTTTCCCGTCAAGGCAGGAGACAACGGCATCGGGAAGGTGGCCGAACCCCACCTGAATGGTGGCACCGTCGTCCACCAGCTGGTTCACATAGTGGCCGATCCGCTGGATCACCTTGCTATTCTTATCACTGGACGGCGCCTCCACCAGGGGCTCGTCATTGAACACCAGGTAGTCGATCTCATCCACATGGACCAGGCTGTCTCCCCAGGTTCTGGGCATCTGGGGGTTGACCTGGGCGATCACGATCTCGGCATTTTGCATACCGGAAAGGGTGATATCCACCGAGATGCCAAGGCTGCAGAATCCGAACTTGTCCGGGGGGCTCACCTGGACAAGGGCCACATCCAGGCCGATCTCCTGGCTGGCAAAGATCTGGGGTATCTGGGAAAGATAAACGGGGATATAGTCGATCTTTCCTTCAAAGGCGGCCCGGCGCATGTCCACGCTGATAAAGAAGAGCTTGAGGGAGAACCGGTAGAGGAAATCCTCATGGTTCATGTACTTGGCAAAGGTGGAGCTGAGCATCTGGTAAACAACGATGTCCTGGATGGACCGATCCGCCACCATGGCCCGTATCAGCGCCTGGGGTTCACCGCATCCGGTACCGACGAACACCCGGCTGCCATTCTCTATTTTCTTCACTGCCTCTTCTGAAGAGAGGAGTTTCTCAGGGTAGCATTCCTGAAGGGTCATAATCAATCTCCCGTATGTTTGAGACACCGAAACCGTTCCAGAATTCCGTTTTTTAAGCCACCATACCACAGAACGCATACCCATGACATCCCAAATAACTAGTAAAAAGTTGTGTTACAGGATTTTATTGAGGCCCGGCCAGAATACGCTTTGCCGGGATCAGTCCTGTGGCCGCTGCAGACACGATATTTCCGGCAACGCCAGGGCCGTCTCCGGCAACATACATTCCCTTGACAGAGGTCTCCAGATCGTTGTCGGTCTCGATCTGGGTGGCAAAGAACTTGATCTCCGGCGCGTAGAGCAAGGTCTCATCGTTGGAAACCCCGGGAACCACCTGGTTCAAGGCTTCAAGTCCCTCGATGAGGTTGCAGAGAATCCGCCCGGGAAGGGCCATGGCAATGTCGCCGCACACCACATTGGTCATGGTGGGCTCGATATAGCCCTTGCGGATCCTGTTCCAGGTCGACCGACGTCCCCGCTTCAGGTCGCCGAACCGCTGGAGAATGGGCTTGCCCCCGCCGATAATGGTGGCCAGCCGGCCAATGGACTCCCCATAGGCCTGGTTGTCTGTGACAGGCTCGGTCAAGACCACCTTGGAAAGAAAGGCAAAATTGGTGTTCCGGGATTTTTTCCCGGAGTAGGCATGGCCGTTTACGCAGACAAATTCCTTGTAATTCTCAAGGGAGATGAATCCCCCCTGATTGGTACAGAAAGTCCGTGTCTGATCGTCATAGGTCGGGGTCTGGACAAAAAAGGTGGGATCGTAGATCACGTTGCACAGATCGTCCATGATATCGTTGTGAACCTCCACCCGCACGCCGACCTCAATCCCCCGTTGGGAGACATTGATCTTATGCTTCTGGGCAAGGGTCGAGACCCAGTTCGCGCCGATGCGCCCCGGTGCCAGGATCACGTTGGCGGCGGTGTAGGTTCCCTTGTCCGTGACCACGCCGGTAACCCGCCCATCCTGTTCGGTGATATCCTCCACAGCTTCCCGGGTCTTAATGGTAAGTCCCTTTGACTCGATATACTCGGCCATACCCGCAATATAGCCGGGAAGGTTGTCGCTGCCCAGGTGCTTCTGCTTGATCAGCAACAGGTCTATACCGTGGCGTTTTGCCTCTTTCCGTGTTTGCTTTGCCTCGGCCATGTTGGTGGGATAAACAGACCCGTCCATACCGAACCGGGTAAAAATGCCTTCAGTCTCATCAATGAGTTCCTGGGCCTGGGTAAGGGACATGAACTGGGTGAGATCGGTCTTGCCAAGGCGGGGGATGAAGTTGAGCTTTCCGTCTGAATAGAGGCCGGCACCGCCAACCCCTGCAAGGATGTTGCACGGATCGCAACCCACGCACTTCTGGAGCTTATGGTTGGGACATTTACGGGCAAGGGGGCTTCGCCCCTTTTCGATCATGAGAACCCGTAAATCGGAATTTTCCACCAGGTGAAATGCTGAAAAAAGCCCGGCAGGCCCTCCCCCGACAATAATGACATCATAATCCATATTCGTACCTGTGACTTAATTTATATATAATATTTTTTTCCAAACCCTTCAGGTTATACACGACCGACCTATTTAATCAACCTTTTTTGAAATTTTCCTTTGTCACCTTGCGCCATCCCATTCGCAATCTGTTTTCCACCAGGACAAACGTCGCCTCCATGGGTGTTTTCCTTTCAGGAGCCGGCATCTTTAATAAAATTTTAGGAAAATATGGAGGCGTATGTGCTAATGTGCGGAATCAAAAAAAATCCATTGGGATTTTATGGAGCAAAAAGAAAATAGGATAGGGAGCAATGGGGCAAACAAAACGGATGTTTTCTTGGCTGGATCAATGGCTGCGCTACCGATTTGAAGAGAAGTGGCGGGTTGAGGCTTCTGCAGAAAAAGTGTGGGACACAATCATCCATGTGGATGGGTGGCCCGATTGGTGGAAAGGGTTGGAGGTTTCCCATTCCGTTGATGATCTTCCCGTTGTCATGGCAGGCAAGCAATACCGGACACGGTGGAAGGGCCCCCTCCCCTACCGCCTTGAGATCCACGCCGTGGTCAGGGAAGCCCGCCCCCAGACCTCCATTTCCGCCGACGTCCATGGGGATATCCAAGGGCACTGCACCTGTCGTATCCAGGAAAATCAGCACGGAACCCAGGTTTTCTTTTCCCTGGATGTGCGAACCGCCACCCCCTGGATGACCCTTTTGTCACCGTTTTTAAAGGGATATTTCCGTGAAAATCACAACCGGCTTATGGCAAGGGGAATGCAAGGGTTTACCCAACACCTTGCCAAGGAGGCCACGCCATGACTCCATGCGCTCCATGACCCCATGCGCCCCATGGACGATTCTGCTCTGGACATACCTTTTCCTTACCGCACCCGTGTGGGGGGAAGAACATCCACTTCTTACAGAAATGACCGAACGGTTCATTGGGTTGACAAACTACACAACCCTTCTTGATTCAGAAGGGGAGGATGGCCGCACCCGCATTATCTACGCCTACCAAAAACCGGGGTTCATCCGGATGGACTTTATCCACCCCCACCGGGGCGCACGGCTTATTTTTGACCCCATCCGCAACAGGGTGACCCTTCGTCCCTTTTCAACACGACTGATTACCCTAAACCTCTCTCCGGAAAACCGCCTGATCACCGACCAAAGGGGGCATACCGTGGACCACTCCGACCTGGGCGCCCTGATCCGGTCCGCAACGGGTTACGCCAAAGAAGGCACGGTCACCCTTCTTCCACCGGAGGTGGTGGAGGGCCTCACCTGCCCCCGACTTATGATTAAAAGTGTCCAGGGAACCTATCAACTATGGGTGCACCCAAAATTAGGCTTACCCATAAAAGTGATAAAACGCTTCTCCGACGGCTCCCGGGAAACGGTTTTTCTTCGCAACCTCGCTGTGGACGTCCCCCCGGACAGCATCGAGTTTAAACCTTGACGCCCCACCCCCCCAAAAAAATTCATCTTTTGACCGCCCCATGTCTTGACAAAACCATTTAACCCGGCTAAGGAAACATCATGAAACCTACGAGAATGTGTACAGTATGCGTAATAGACGGCCAGGGCGGAGGCATCGGCTCAACCGTTATCCGAAAGCTGAAAGATCGTTTTGGGGAGAGCCTCGAAATACTGGCCCTTGGCACCAATGCCATTGCAACGGCCCAGATGCTGAAATCCAGGGCCAACAGGGGGGCATCCGGCGCCAACGCCATTGTCCAGACCGTAAGAACGGCGGACCTGATCATCGGAACGGTGGGCATCATCATGCCCCACTCCATGATGGGTGAACTCACCCTGGAAATGGCTGAAGCCATCTCTCTTTCCAGGGCGAAAAAGATCCTGATTCCCCTGACCCAGGAGAACTTCGAGATCGTGGGACTCCCATCAACCCCACTGCCACGGCTTGTGGATGAACTGATTGAGACGCACCTGAAAGATTTCCAACCAGAGAACAAGGAGCAATATAATGTGTGAAGCAAATGCCTATATGCTGATCGAAGAGAAAGAAAGCCTCATCATGGAGGCCGTTGACCTGGTGCAGCCCGAGGAAGGAGGTATCCGCCTGATAAGCATCTTTGGCGACCAGAAATTCATTAAAGGCCATGTCCATGCCCTTTCCCTGGTGGACCACAAAATTTATATCAAGGAAGATTAACAGAACTTAATCCGGACAAACCATAAAGACTGGTACCGGTCCTGACCCCCTGGGACAGGTGCCAGCACCCCCCCCGCCCTTCGACCCTTTCCATGCCATGGATCAGATCTGCATTTACGGGCCCTGCTGTTTTTATGGGAATCAAGGCAAAGGAAGGAAGGGGGAAGAGCCGGAAGACGGCAAGTCTTAAAATTAAATCCGGCCCTTACTCCCCTTGTAAAAACTAAAAACTATATAAAACTACCAGCCGATGGTCAGGTAGTCGTGTATCGAATTGGCAGCGTCCCGACCTGCGCCCATGGCAAGAATAACCGTGGCCATGCCCGTGGCGATGTCACCCCCGGCCCAGACAGCCTTCTTGGATGTCTTGCCCGTGGCAGGATCGGCCACAATGTTACCCCATTGATTCAGGTCGATATCCGGAGTTGAGTTGGTGAGCAGGGGATTGGCCTTGGCACCAACAGAGACCACAACCAGATCACAATCGATCCGGTACTCGGATCCCTCAATGGGAACCGGGCGTCTTCTGCCGGACTCATCGGGCTCACCAAGCTCCATCTTCAGGCACTCCATGCCATTGAGGCGACCGTCGTCATCGCCAAAGAACTGAATCGGGTTGGTCAAAAGGACAAACTCAATCCCTTCCTGCTCTGCATGGTGGAGCTCTTCCGCCCTTGCAGGCATCTCCTCCCTGGAGCGTCGGTAAACGATTTTGACCGTATCAGCACCCAGGCGCATGGCGGTTCTTGCAGCATCCATGGCAACGTTACCGGCACCAAGGACAACCACGTTCTTGCCCTTTGCAATGGGGGTGTCGTATTCGGGAAAGAGATAGGCCTTCATGAGGTTGGCCCGGGTGAGGTATTCGTTGGCGGAAAACACCCCAATGAGGTTCTCGCCGGGAAGATTCATGAACCTTGGCAGTCCGGCGCCAACGCCCACATATGCCGCATCAAAACCCTCCTCAAAAAGCTCATCAATGGTGACGGTGGTTCCAACGACACTGTTGAGCTCAATCTTGACACCCAATTTCTCAAGGGTGGCAACCTCGGAAGCAACAATATCCTTGGGAAGCCTGAACTCAGGAATACCGTATACAAGAACGCCGCCCGTCTGATGAAACGCCTCAAAGATCGTCACATCATGGCCCTTGACCACAAGGTCGCCGGCCACGGTAAGACCCGAGGGACCGGAACCGATAACCGCCACTTTTTTACCCGTCTTATCGGCAACCTTGGGAAGGGTGCCGGATCCCAGCTCCCTTGCCTTGTCCGCAGCGAACCGCTCAAGGTAACCAATGGCAACGGAAGACCCTTTCTTACCCAGGATACAATTTCCTTCGCACTGGATCTCCTGGGGGCATACCCTGCCGCACACCGCAGGAAGGGCGTTCTTATCCCAGAGCCGTTCGATGGCACCGGAAAAGTCCCCGTCGGCTATTTTTTGGATAAAGCCGGGTATATCCACAGAAACAGGGCACCCTTCCACACAGGCGGGTTTTTTGCACTGAAGGCAGCGGGCCGCTTCTGTTATTGCCATCTCATCGGTCAGCCCCAGGGGCACTTCCATAAAATTCCGTCGTCTGACCTCGGGCGCCTGCTCGGGCATCGTAGCCCTCGGCACCTTTACCTTCTTATCTTTACCTGCCATTACATCCTCCGTATATCTAAACTAGGCGTTCTTCTCAGATTCATCAACACTTTTCTGCTCATCATTCAGGTAGGCCCTGAGACGATTGGAGAGCTCATCATAATCCACCTTGTGACCGTCAAATTCAGGACCGTCAACACAGGCAAATTTGGTTTCCCCGCCCACGGAAACACGGCAACCGCCGCACATTCCGGTGCCATCCACCATGATGGGGTTGAGGCTGACCAAGGTTTCAACCCCCTTCTCCTTGGTGATGGCCGAGACAAACTTCATCATGGGCACGGGACCGATGGCGACGACCAGGCTGATATCCTCTTTTTCAAGAACGTCCTTGAGCACGTCCGTAACAAAACCGTGGTGACCCTTGGATCCGTCATCTGTGCAGATATGGAGGGTGTCCGACGCATTTGCCATTTTATCTTCCAGGATGAGAAGATCCTTGTTTCTGGAACCAAGAATGGTGGTCACATGGTTACCCGCATCTTTTAGAGCACGGGTGATGGGATGGAGAACGGCAATACCGGTTCCGCCGCCGACACAAACCACTTTTCCCCGATTTTCGATATGGGTGGCCTTGCCAAGGGGACCGATGACAGCAAAGTATTCTTCACCCACAGCCATTTTTCCAAACAAGGCGGTGGATTTACCAACCACCATATAAATAATGGTGATGGTGCCTTTATCCGGATCCACATCAGCCATGGTGAGCGGAATACGCTCCCCTTTTTCATTGACCTGAAGAATAACAAACTGACCCGGTTTGGCTTTTCGGGCAATGCGCGGCGCCTCAATCTCATTGAGGATGATGGTACCCTGCGCCATCTCTTCCCGACTTACTATCTTAAACATTCTAACCTCCTGATATAAATACCTGTATACCCTAGACCCCGTTATATACCCATCCTAAAAAAAAAGCTTGCTCTTTCACCTAAGCCGTTTTTAGTATATGACAATAACCAGAAAAACCTAACAAAATCAAGGACAAAATATTGATAACCCTACCCTAAACGTGTATTGTAGCACAACCGTTACCAAGACAAAATAAAAGAGAGAATCTTGCATACCAGAGCTACGACTAAATTTCAAGAAGTTGAGACAATAAATCTTGGGTTCGCTCCCGTTGGAAAACCCTTCATGGGTGTTCACATGTATCTTTTGGACGGACTTCTGGTGGACACAGGCCAATCCCACATGGCAAAATATGCCCTGGCCTTTCTTGAAAAAAAAACCGTCAGAAAGATCGTTCTCACCCACCACCACGAGGACCACTCCGGCAACGCCGCCCTGATCTCCGCCCGTCACCGGGCCCCGGTTTTCGCCCATGCCATTACCGCAGAAAAGATGAAAAACCGAACGCCCATCTGCCCCTACCAGCATATTATGTGGGGCCGCTCCACCCCCTGTACCATCATCCCCTATCCTGCAACCATTCAAACAGAGCGGTTCGAACTCACCCCCATCCACACCCCGGGTCACTCCAGGGATCACACCGTTTATCTGGAGAATAACAGGGGATGGCTCTTTTCCGGGGATCTCTTTCTGGGGGAACAAATCAAATATTTCCGCAGGGATGAAGAGATGATCGACCAGATCAAGTCCCTGAAGCGGGTCATGGGCCTTGACTTTGACACCCTTTTCTGCGCCCACCGCCCGGCCTGGAAACAGGGCAAAGCAAAGATCAGAAAAAAACTCCAGTTTCTGGAAGGACTCCACGGCCGGGTTGAAGCCCTCCACCAAAAGGGGGTTGACGTCCATGGGATAACCCAATCGCTCAAGACATCATGCGACCGGCGGGAGCGGTGGTTCACCCTTGGCAACGTCAGTTTTGAACACATGGTGCGCTCCTCCATCAGAGGCCTCCTGCCCTTGGAATAACCGGCAAGGCCGGAGTATCATATAAACCACCCCTCATCATCAACCACCCCCCCCCTAATCAAACCCAAACAGAGATCAGGTAGATTCCCGTTTAAATCAAGGTTATTTTTTTGGTTGACTCTAAAAATAGAATCCTGTATTAACCCCGGTCTAATTGGACCGTAACGCCGATTGCCAATCTGCCTGAATCGTTTTGCTTCCTAACGCTGATTTTCGCGTTATTTTGGCAAGAGCATCAGATTTTTTTTGGTTCTGTCTTGTCCAGGTTAGAATGACAAAGGTTAAACCCATTATACGTTGAGAAGAGAATGTTTCACCATCTGAAGAACAGTTATTCAATCATGACAGGCATCGACGCCGTTATTTTTGATTTTGACGGCACCCTTGCAGACACCCAGCAAGCCACCATGACCACCTTTATCCAGGCCCTGGACGAACTGTCCATGCCCCTTGATGCAACCCTCTTGAGCGAAGAGATGACGGCCCTGTCCGTGGCGGATATGTTCAGAAGCATTGGACTGGAAGAGAGCCGAATTGCCAACGCATGCGGGCTGTACAAGGAGATCTATCAGACCACCGCCCCCCAGTGCGCCGCACTGTTTCCCGGGGTCGAACCCACCCTCCAGGCCCTGGGTTCCTGGGGATTCAAACTGGCCATTGCAACCAACGAGAGCCGGGAGAACCTGGACACCCTCCTGTCGGCCTTTGGCATTGCCCACCTTTTCCAGGCCTCCTGCTGCGCAGATGAGGTGCCACGATCCAAACCCTTCCCTGACATGGGCATCAGGATCCTCCACACCCTGGGCATTGCCCCCCCAAAGGCGCTGATGGTCGGGGATTCCATCTTTGACATGGCCCTGGGAAAAACCCTGGGACTTCGTACCTGCGCCGTGGGTTACGGGGCCTACCCCCTGTCCCAGCTCCGGGAGCAGGACCCAGACAAGATGATCCAGGGATTCAGTGAATTGCTGAACCTGCTCGTTCGCGCCGAATTCATCCGAACAACCCACCATGGGCGGCTTGGGGCGGCCGGCTGATCCTTTTAATGGGGTCAGGTTAATGGGGTCAGGCTTAGCTTCTTGCGCTTTAAAAAACACGCCTGCCCCGGTCTATTCAGGCCAGACGCCAACGCGTTAATCGCTCATATTTTTTATGACCCGGTACCGCAGGACAAGGGAGTGACCCGCTAGGATCTCGGTATCCACAAGCTCGAGCCGGGTGGAAAGCACCAGGTCAAACAGGGACAGTCCCCTGCCAAACAGGACAGGCACCACGGTGACATAGAGCTCGTCAATGAGATCGGCTTCGGCAAAGAGGGAATTAATAACGGTGCCGCCGATCAGAGCGACCTCGTCAAATCCCTGGCCGGCAAGTTCCTCTATAATAAGGGTCGGCGCCTTGTCCGTAAAGATGAGATCCCCGCAGCTCTTCCGGGCCTTGTTCCGGGTCATGACAATGTTCTTCCTGCCCGGCAGCGCCCTGCCGATGGTATCAAAGGTTCTGGAACCCATGATCATCACCCCTGCCCTTTGGGTGATCTCAACAAACAATTTCTTATCCAATTTCCCTGTCCAGTCGGCAGGGTGGTTGGCATCCCTTGCAATTTTTCCGTCAAGGGTCATTGCCATGACCATGATTACTTTCATGCGCCTGTTCCCGGGTTAATCGTTGACCTTTTGTTCGCCCCTCGAACAACTTTCCAATCCCTGGTTAGGACCTGGGATCATGCTATATGAAAACAATTTCTTCAGCAAGAAAACATTGCACACCACGTCCCTCTCCCCAGGGGAATGCTTTTTTTTCTTGACTTCTGCCTCAGGCATAAGTAATTCTTACTCACCACAACAAGCAACTTGGCAACACCATGTATCTCTATCGATAATATGCTGTAATAAAGCATAATTACTTAAGGAGAGGACAGGTAAATAATATATACCTGAAAACATGTCATGGCAAAGAAGACAGCGCCATCCCCACCGGGAAAGAGAAAGATCATCAACGCCCTGCGCCAGCTTCTGGAGGACAGGAACTTCGCCTCCCTCACCATCTCAGAGATCGCCGGAACCGCCGGGGTGACCGAAGGGCTCATCTACAAATACTTCAAGGACAAGCGGGACATCCTCCACCAGGTGCTCAAGGAGCACTATGAGCTGTTCCTGGTCCAGATAGAGCGGGATCTCAAGGGGATCGACGGGTCCATCAACCGTCTCCAGAAGGTGATATGGTCCTGCATCGACCGCTATGCCAACCACCGGGTCTTTGCCAGGATCATCCTTTTAGAAGTGAGAAACTCAGATGGATATTTCCAGAGCGACGCCTATCGCCTGGTCCGGGTACTCAACCGGATCATCATCGACATCATCGAGGAGGGCATCAAAAACAAGGAGATCAGGGACGGGATTCCCGTTGCCTATATCCGGAACGCCATCTTCGGCACCATCGAACATTCGTGCATGAACAGAGCCATCTTCAACGAAACCGTATCCACGGACGAGACGGCCAGGAATATATCGGAACTCATTTTTAACGGCATCAAACGATAACGCAAAAAAGGTATAGGGAGAACCTATGGCAGAACAGATTGCAGATCGACGGGACATCGAGTTTGTACTCTATGAACAGCTGGACACAGAAAGCATTCTTGCCTCAGCCCAATTCAACGACATCAACAAAACCATGGCTGACATGGTGATCAAGGAGGCGAGGACCCTTGCCATCAAGGAGATTCTTCCCACCTACACCGAATGCGACCGGGAAGGAGTAAAATTTGAGAACGGCACCGTGACCGTGCCTGACTGCTTTAAAAGGGCGCTCGATCTCCTCGGGAAGGGTGAATGGGGAGCGCTTACCGCGGACCCGGAATTCGGCGGCCAAGGACTTCCCCACACCGTTGCCCAGGCAGCCCTGGAATACCTCATCGGCGCCAACTACACCCTGATGGTCTACGTAATCCTGGGCCACGGCGCCGGAAAGATGATTGATCTCTACGGCACCGACGCCCAGAAAGAGCTCTTCCTTGAAAAGCTCTACACCCTTGTGTGGGGCGGCTCCATGCTGTTGACCGAACCCGGGGCAGGATCTGATCTCGGGGCGCTGACCACCTCGGCCATAAAAAACGAGGACGGCACTTACTCCATCACCGGCAACAAGATCTTCATCACCAACGGCGAGCAGAACCTGACCGAGAACATCGTCCATCCGGTGCTGGCAAGGATCGAAGGGGCACCGGCCGGCACCCGGGGCATCTCCATCTTCCTGGTGCCCAAGATCTGGATCAATGAAGACGGCAGTTTCGGCGAGGACAACGACGTTGTCTGCACCGGGGTGGAAGAAAAGATGGGTCTCCACGGCAGCCCCACCTGCAGCCTGGCCCTGGGCGGCAAGGGCAAATGCCGGGGACTGCTCCTGGGCCAAGAGAACCAAGGCATGGAGATCATGTTCCATATGATGAACGAGGTACGCCTGGAGGTGGGCACCCAAGCCTATACCCACGCCTCCTGCGCCTATCTCCACGCCCTTACATATGCCCAGGAGCGCCGCCAGGGAAGGTCCCTTGAGGCCGGTCGGGACGCTTCCGCCCCCCAGGTGCCCATTATCCAACATCCGGACGTGCGCCGCATGCTCATCAAGATGAAGGCCTATGTGGAGGGGATGCGGAGTCTGGCGTTCTATACCGCCTTCTGCATCGACAAGTCCCACTGCGCGGACACTGAAGAAGAGAAGACCCACTACGCAAATCTCACCGAGATCCTCACCCCCATTGTCAAGGCCTATTCCAGTGAAAAAGGCTTTGATGTCTGTGTGGATGCCATGCAGGTGTTCGGGGGCTACGGCTACACCCGGGAGTATCCGGTGGAGCAGATCCTCAGGGATTGCAAAATCTGCTCCATCTACGAGGGCGCCAACGGCATCCAGGCCATGGATTTCCTCGGCAGGAAACTGACCATGAACAAGGGCGCCTTCCTTGAGTCACTGATCAAGGAGATCAAAGGATCCGCCCAAAAGGCCATGGAGACAGAAGGGCTTGAAGAACTCGGGGAAAAAGTGATGACCGCGGCCCAGTTCTTGGACAGCACTTGCAAGGCCACGGCCGGTGCCATGAAAAGCCCGGATTTCAAATCCGCCTTTGCCTTCAGCCATTCCCTGCTTGAGGCCGCAGGCGATGTGGCCATGGCCTGGATGCTGCTGTGGCGCGCCCAGGCCGCCCATCCGGCCCTGGAAAAACTGTTGAAAGGCTCCAAGGAAAATTCCCTGGACACCATCCTTTCAACCAATAAGAATGCGGCCTTTTACCATGGCAAGATCACCACAGCAGAATTTTTCATCCACACCCTTCTGCCCGTGACCATGGGAAAACTCGACGCCATCATGGTGGGAAAACACCCCGGCGTCACCATCCATGACAACTCATTTTAGATTTTCACCAATGATTTTCGTGTCATTTTGGCACGAGAATCAGATAACCGCTTTAAGTCTGGCTTGCCCAGAGTAGGCTTTCTCCCCCGCCCCAGTGGCGGGGGAGATCACAACATTAAGGAGAGAAATCAATGAAGGAAGTCGTAATTGTATCAGGTTGCAGAACCGCCATCGGCGGCTTTGGCGGAACCCTCAAAGACATGAGCGCTGCCGCCCTTGCCAGTATCACCATGAAAGAAGCAATTAAACGGGCCAACATAGACCCTGCCATCATCGACGATGTCCGCTACGGATCGTGCATCGAGTCCTGTGACACCCTTAACACAGCCCGGGTCGCCGCCCTTCTGGCCGGGATTCCCGACACAGTCACGGCCGCCACCGTCAACCGGGTCTGCATCTCAGGCATGGAAGCCATGATCTCCGGCATGGCCATGATCCAGGCCGGCATGGCCGACGTTATCCTTGCCGGGGGAACCGAACACATGTCAAGCGCCCCCTATACCGCGCCCGGCGCCCGGTGGGGCTGCCGTCTCCAGGACAGCGCCCTTGTGGACAGCATGATCCATGCCCTCCACTGCGGCTCCCACGTGATTCCCCATCCTGAGGATGGCCCGGTTGACGAGACCAAAGCACCCTTGAGCATGTTTGTCGGCAAACCCTATATCATGGGTCACACGGCCGAGTTCATTGCCCAGCACCTGGGCATCACCCGGGAAGAGGCGGACGAGGTGGCCTTGAGAAGCCACAACCAGGCAGAGCGGGCCACCAACGACGGCTCCTTTACCGAGGAGATCGTGCCGGTGGCGGTTCCCCAGCGACGTAAAGACCCCCTCATATTTGACAAGGACGAGCACTTCCGACCGGGCATGACCATGGAGAAACTGGCCAAGCTGCCCCCGGCCTTTGTACCCAAGATCGGCACCGTCACCGCAGGCAACGCCTCGGGACTCAACGACGGCTCCACCGGCATGGTCATCATGTCCCTTGACCGGGCAAAAGAGCTGGATCTCAAACCCATCGCCCGGATCAAGGCCGTTTCCCGGGGCGGCTGCCACCCGTCGGTCATGGGCCTATCCCCTGTGCCTGCCGTTGAAAACCTGATCAAAAACAGCAATCTCGCCCTCAAGGACTTTGAGCTCATGGAAGTAAACGAAGCCTTTGCCGCCCAGTACCTGGGATGTGAAAAAGAGCTGGGCCTCAACCGGGAGATCACCAACGTCAACGGTTCTGGCATTGGCCTTGGCCATCCTGTAGGTTCCACTGGGGCACGGCTCATTGTCACCCTCATGCACGCCCTGAAGCGACAAAAAAAGAGCCTGGGCATGGCCACCCTCTGCGGAGGCGGTGGTGTCTCCATGGCGTGTGCCATTGAAATGATGTAATTCCATTAACCCTGTCATACAGGAGGAAGTATCATGATTCAATCAGCCGCACCCCTCTCCCCAACGGATAAAGAGAGGTACAACACGATCAATCAGGAGAACATCGAGTTCATCATGAACCGGAACAACCGGACCAACCGCTGGGTGATCGCGGACATGATCAGACGGTCCGCCTACCATTTTCCTGGGAAGACCGCCCTGGTTTTCAATGATATGCACCTGAGCTACACCGACCTTGAACAGCAGTGCAACCAGACGGCCAATGCCCTCTCAAGCCTTGGTGTAAAAAAGTATGACAGGGTTGCCATCCTGGCCCACAACACCCACCACCACGTTCTCACCTGGATGGGCTGCGCCAAGATCGGCGCCATCTATCTGGCCGTCAACTATCTGCTTAAGGGCGATGACATCGCCTACTGCGTCAACCACTCCGAGAGCACGGTCTTCATTGTGGAAGACACACTCTACGACCAGGTCAAGGATGTCCTTGACACACTTCCCACGGTGCGAACCCTGATTTGGTCCGACCAGGGAGAGGGTGCCAAGGCCCCGGAAAATTTCCTCAACTTTGACGACTGGTACACGGCCGAAGACGATACCGAACCCGATGCCGTCCTGAGAATCGAAGACCCGGTCCAGATGACCTACACCAGCGGCACCGAATCCCTGCCCAAGGGCGTGATCATCTCCAACCAGGCCCTCATCGCCCAGTACATGGGATGCATCATCGACGGCCGCTATGACGCAACCGACATCAACATCAACGCCCTTCCCATCTACCACTGCGCCCAACGGGACGTGTTCCTGAACCCCATCTTCTGGATCGGCGGCACCAACATCCTCATGGGCCCGGACATTCCCAAAATCCTGGAAAACATCGCCACCCACAAGGCCACCACCTTTTTTGCGCCCCCCACCGTGTGGATCGGCCTGCTCAGGCACCCGGACTTTGACAAGCACGACCTGTCCAGCCTTGTCAAATGTTACTACGGCGCCTCCATCATGCCAAAGGAGATCCTGAGGGAGATCCTGGAGCGCTTTCCCAAGGCCGGGGTGTACAACTACTACGGCCAGACCGAGCTTGCCCCCTACCACACCATCCTCAAGGCCGAAGATGCCATGGAGAAGATCGGATCCGCCGGCATGGCAGGGCTTCACATGGAGACCCGCATCGAAGATGTCGACGGCAAAGAAATCACGGATACCGATCTTCCCGGCGAAATCTGCGGCAGGGGCGCCCATGTGATGACCATGTACTTCAAAGAGCCGGACAAAACCGAAAAGGCCATGGAGGGTGGATGGTTCCATTCCGGGGATCTCGGGGTCCTCGACAAGGACCGCTACGTCACCGTGGTGGACCGGAAAAAGGACATGATCAAGACCGGGGGCGAAAACGTCGCCTCCCGGGAGGTAGAAGAAGCGGTGTATCTCCACCCGGATGTGGAGGAAGTGGCCGTTGTGGGAGTATATCATCCCAAGTGGGTGGAGGCGGTCACGGCCGTGGTCAAGCTCAAGGCCGGGAAAACCGTTTCCAAAGAGGAACTCATGGCCCACTGCAAGGAGCACCTCTCAGCCTTCAAAACCCCCAAGGAAGTAATCATCGTGGCGGAGCTACCCAAGACCCCCACGGGCAAGATCCTGAAGCGGAACATGAGGGAAACCTACAAGGAGCTGTTTATCTAACAAACGAAGACCGGCCCGGGTTCTCCCCACCGGACCGGTCTAATTTCACCCTGGTGAAATTGGGTGCGGCTCTTATGGAACAAAGTAAAACAGTTGTCAATAGAGGAACTCAGCATTGTCGGCACTGGTTTTAA
>JAEINR010000184.1 GCA_016342325.1 Desulfobacterium sp. | reverse complement strand
GGTGGCAAGGGTGATGCGGGCAAGGGGCCGGGTGATGCTTCTGACCATGGGGATCCACAGGAGTACCGACATCAGCATCATCGCCAGGGCGGTAAGCATCCAGGGCAGTGGATTGATAAAAAAACCATTTCCGGTTACGGAATCCGATGCGGCCAGAAAAAGGGCATGGGTTTTCCGGTGGGAGGGTCCAGGGGGTAACGGGATTCGAATCCCGGTCCAATAGCGGACCGGATGCCGCGTCCGCATTATCAAATGCGGTTTTTTCCCCATGGGTCCTTTTCTGGGAAAGACCCGGGGATCGCCTTCACCGGGAGGGTGCGGTCGCTTTTGAGGGTCCCCGAACCGATCTGGAGGCGGCACATGGCCCGGAGGCGGTTTTGGCCCCAACGCCTCCATCGCCCTTGCGATCACCTCTTCAGGCAGATCCTTTTCCATGGAAGAGAAACAGGATGCGTCTTGGAGCACAAGGGCGAAATCCACCTGGTGGATCCCGGCATGCCTGGCAAGCACCTTGGACCAGTTCTTCCTCGGGGTCTGTTTAAGGTCACGGGCCATCAGCATGCTGGCGGTCCGAAGGCGATTGAACACTTGTTCACCGAAAACAGCATGGAGATTGACCTGGGGTTGAAACACAACAAAGATGACCGGAACCGTTGCCACCAGGACCAGGTTGAGAAAGAACCAGCCCACGATCTTTGAAAACAAGGACGGCACAGGTTTGATCATGGCTGCTCCCCGGGCATCTTGAACATGTACCCAACGCTCCGAACCGTTTGAATGAACCTGGGGTTGCGGAGATCTTCACCAAGCTTGCGCCGCAGGGAGGAGATATGGACATCAACGGTGCGATCGAACACGTCATAACTGCGTCCGGCGACAGCATCTAAAAGCTGATCCCGTGTCAGAACCCGTCCGGCAGCCCCGGCCAAACAGGTCAAGAGGTCGTATTCGATGGGGGTCAGGCTCAGTTTTTCACCATGAAAACGGACGGTTCGGGCGCGTTGCTCTATTTCCAGATCCCCGAATAACATGATCTTCTCCTTGGCTGTGGCTGCCGCCCGGGATGCGGATAGGTCATACCGGCGGGTCACGGCACGAAGCCGGGCCAAAAGCTCACGGGAGGAAAAGGTCTTGGGCAGATAATCATCGGCCCCCAGCTCAAGCCCCACGATTCTGTCGGTCTCCTCCCCCCGGGCAGTGAGCATCAAAACCGGTATATCAGATGACCTGCGCAACCGCTTCAACACCTCGAATCCGTCCATCTGCGGCATCATCACATCCAGAATCACCGCGTGGTAGTCACCGTTCAGAATCATTTCAAGCCCTTGGTTTCCGTTGTGGGCGGCCGCCACCTTGTATCCCATGGGCCCGAGGTAATCCGCCACAAGCCGGCACAGTTTCTTGTCATCGTCGACAATCAGAATGTTCATGCCGGTCGGCACACTCCCTTGATCGGTCATTGGTCCCCTGCCCTTTCAATAAAAATTCAATGCCCTTTTTTACACCCTTGGTGCCACCAGGACAATCCACTTTACCAAATCTTTACAATTTGGTTCCCCAACAAAAAAAATCTTTACATTCGTCCATTATCATAGAATCAGCCCAGTTACACTCTCGACAAGGGCAGTACATGATTTTGTGACTGTGGCCCTGGCGGTGGAGATTTCATGTTCCTAGCATTTTTCAATACCTGACTTGACAAAAAGCAACATCAGATCATATATCTTTGGTTTACTTTTAATTTTTTCGGTGTAAAGAGTATGTCATGTTTTATGACGGATATTCTAAAAAGGAAGGTCATGGCACGGGTTGAAATCAAAATGATAGACCGCTTTCTCTTTGAGACCGAACTTATCATAAAAAAGGCAGACATCAATATCGCAAATCACGTGGGAAATGATACCTTTGTTTCTCTTATGCAGGAAGCCAGAATTAGATTTTTCAAACATTTGGGCTATATGGATCTGGATATTGAAGGCAGAGGTATTATAATTTCAGACCTTGCGGTTGTCTATAAATCACAATCGTACTTGGGAGACAGACTAAAAGTTGAACTGGGTGTGGGTGATTTTAATAAATATGGATGTGATATTTTTTACCAGTTAACCAATTCAGAGACCAGCGCCCTTGTCATACAGGCAAAAAACGGAATTGTTTTTTTTGATTATGCCAAAAACCGGGTATCAACAATTCCAGAGAAATTTAAGTCCCGCTTTCTGTAAAGCGATCGTCTAGGAATCCCTTATTTTTCCCTTGTCAGATTGGATGCCGATAAAAAACCAGGGGCAAAAACGGAACTGAACACGACTGTAAAAGCATCAACATGGCTTGCTTATTGGAAATTGAATACTGAATGTACTTCCCCTTCCAAGTCCGCTTTCAACGTCTATTCGACCGCCATGGCTGCCAACGATATGCTTGCAGATGGCAAGTCCCAATCCGCTTCCGCCCTCGCTTCTTGATCGGGCCTTGTCGGCACGATAGAACCGTTCAAAGATAAAAGGCAGTTGCTCTTCAGAGATGCCGATTCCGGTATCAGAGACTGAAACCACAGCTTTATTATGTTTTTTTTGCAGAACAACACCAATGGTTCCGTCCTGATCCGTGTACCTTATGGCGTTATGCAAAATATTATACATAAGCCTTCTCAAGCTCTTTTGATCACCGCGAATCCACAATTGTTCCGGTAAATCTACCTGCAACACAAGACCTTTTTCCTGGCATAAAATGGCCACGTCAGAGCAAATATCGTTTATAAAATCGGCCAACTCAAGGGTTTCAAACGTGTATTTCTCGTTACCTGAGTCTGCCCGGGCAAGTTCCAGAAGCTGGTTGGTCAGTGAGGCCATGTGATCAGCCTCGCTTGAAATCACTTCCAGGGCTTTCCGGTACTCCCGGGGGTGCCGTTCTTTCCGGAGGGCCAATGTGGCTTCCGCCTGTATGATGGAAAGGGGGGCGCGAAGTTCATGGGACGCATCCCCTGTGAACTCTTTCTGGCGTTCAAAAGCGCTTTCAAGTCTTGCGATCATCCGGTTCAAAATTGCCGCAAGGTTACCCAGTTCATCCTTTGTATCAACCTCAATCCGATGGCTCAGGTCGCTCTCTCCAATACGGCTTGCTGTGTTGGCAATATCCGCCACAGGTTTGAACGCCCGGCGTGCCAGGAAAAGGCCGCCTGCTCCTGACAATACAAGGGTAAGCGGAACAGCAACAAACAGAATATGAAGAAGCCGCTGGAGGGTGATGTCGATATATCCGGCTGGGCGTGCGATGACAAGGGCTGCATTATGAACAACGATTCTTCTGTCATTGGAGGGATTTCGCCCCGGATCTCTTGCCGGCCGTTTGCCGTGCCTGGGTTTTTCGGGAGGTCGGCCCGGGCTCCATGGATTGCGCGGGGGCTTCGCTTCCTGCCTTGCAAACCGGTCAAGCCTGATTTCAGGGTTGTCCGGCGTAAACGGTGAGATGTATACGCGAAAGGCCCCAAGGTCGGGCATCTCAACATTTGCAAAGGAACTCTTTCCTGAGAATGCGCCTTCAATTAATTCCGTATTTACAACCGCTTTCGAACCATTGTAGGATATCTGCCGTAACTGCTCTTCAGCGTAAAAATAAAATGATATTAATTCACCCTGCCCTCCCTCAAACGTACCTCCGGCGACAATGGATATGATGCCTTTGTATCCAGAAAGCTGTTCAGCCCTGTTCAAGAGAGACTGATCAAGGGTATTGCGCAACACATTTGAAAGTGTGAGATAGATGCCGCAGACCAGGCTGATCAACAGAACACTGAGTATTGCCAGGTACCATAGCGTGAATCTGAACTTGATGGTGTGCAGGAAGTTCATATTGCTTTGATCCGGTACCCCGCCCCCCTGATGGTTGTGATAATGTGCTTGCCCTGTTCTGGGTCGATTTTCTGCCGTATCCGCCGGATATAAACATCCACCAGGTTGGATATGCTGTCAAAATCATAATTCCAGGCATGCTCTTCAATCATTTTCCGAGTAACGACGGCGTTGGGATTACGCATCAAGTACTCAAGGACAGCGTACTCCTTGGTTGTAAAATCTATCGCTTTTTTCTTCCACCACACTTCACGGGTTGATGGGTCAAGAACAAGGTCCCCCACCTCCACTTTTGATGTCCCGGATCCCCCCCCACGTCGAAGCATGGCCCTCACCCTTGCAAGCAGTTCACTAAAAGCAAACGGCTTGACCACGTAGTCGTCCGCACCGCTGTCCAGTCCCTTTACCCGGTCCTCAACTTCATCTTTTGCCGTAAGCATGAGAATGGGTGTGTTTATTTTCCTGGCCCGAAGGTTGCGGCACACCTCAATCCCGTTTTTACGGGGCATCATATAATCCAGTATGATCAGGTCATAGGGGGTGGTTTCCGCATAATACTGGCCGTCTTCCCCATGGTAAACACAATCCACTGCATAGGCTTCTTCTTCCAGACCCCGTTGAATAACGTCACAAAGTTTTTGGTCATCATAAAGTGGACCCCTGAGTCAAGACAAAAAAACAATTAGTTTAAGCTGCACATGGATATTTATCCACAATCATCGC
>JAEINR010000032.1 GCA_016342325.1 Desulfobacterium sp. | reverse complement strand
AGGGGTGAAAAGACAGGGAGAGCACCTTTTCCATCCGCTGTTGTGATCTTCAAACCAGACGCAACTTAATAATATATTAAGTTGATTTTCCAAAAGGAGAAAAAAGGCTTTACTTTACTTTCCTTTCCTTTCCTTTACTTTACTTTGTGTCGATTCAGTTACAGAAAAGCCTATTTCTGCATCTGAACATTTTAAAACTTTTTCATCGACAGTGTTTCACTCCTCAAATCTGAGGAGTGAAAAATCGACTGTCCAGATTTGGACAGTCGATTAAAACCGGAATCTTCTAAAGAATCAGAACATATAGAAAGGGCCGTCACTCCCCGATGGAATAACGGCCCTCGCTATGAACTTTCAACAAATTTGGTAACCAGAGGAAAAATCAATTCCCTACAGTTTAAAAAAAACTCAACTTAGGATAAAAAATATAAAAAAGAAAGCCTTTTTTTACCTCATCTGTATTAATTGAAAATTTCTGTAACATATCCCTCGCTAAAGAACTCCAAGACCCAGGCTTTAGCCTTTTTCTCGCTCAGTCTGATTATTTTTTCCTTACCGGCGAACACGGTCATTGATCCACCCTTGCCTGCGACAAAGTACCTGCCGGACCTGGGTGTTTTATATAGTTTGCCTTCCCAGGTTGTGCATGCCTCTTTTTGGTTGTACCGGATTGTGTCCGTGAGTGTGATTGCTTTTTTCGTGTCATAAACTACACCGTCATACTTGGTTCTCATACTTGATCTCCTTTCCCCTTGCTTTCTATTATGTCTTCACACATTTTGAGTAGATCCGAAGTCATAATCTTTGTCGCTGGATTTTGCAGACTATTAGAGAGCAAAATAAGATCGACCAGAATCTTTAATTGGTCATTCAACTCTTCTATGAAAGCTTTATGGCCACAAAACTCATGGTCATTGAGGTCATCCAACAAATCTTCTTCGCAGCACCCTTCTTCCATATCTTGAAACCATTCTCCATATATTCCGAAGTCTTCAATGGCTTTTTCGGCTAATGCCATTGCATAGGACCCTGCTTCTCCACCCGATTCGACCTCTTGATTATACCAGAGGGCCAGAGTTTTTAGGTCTTCAACGGGTTTGAGACTTAATCTTTCATTTACGTCCAGGATATATTCAGCAGCATCTGCCATTTGGGCTATAAAATTGCTGGCTCGTTCCCAGGTCTTTACAATATCCTCTTCCCCATCATCATCAAGCCTGAACTCATCCTTCTCTCCGTCACTGAGGCAAGCGCCTCCCCGGTCGTCAACCAAAGTCCACCAGGTAGCCTCGGGGGAGTCCCCAAGTTCGATATCCCATAGTTGAGCCTGCCCGATATCGGGCTGGTGGTGGAACCCTAACCAAGCGGGGATGTATACAGTTCCTTCGTTTTTGTTCAGTAGGTCGATGATCTCATTATCAGACAGCCCAGATAGCCATTGATCCCATATCCAGATCCCCAGGCGGTCCAGGACCTTTACCCTTTTGCGTTCAGGAATAATCATTAATTGGGATTTGTCTGAAAAAGTATAAACGATGTCAGATCCAATTTTTTTCAAAGACGTGGCGTCAAGTTCTGCTTGTCCCATTGCTTTATGGACAGACAGGAACCGCATGGACTGAGCTATGGTTTGGCCTCCATCAAGCGTTTCCTGGGGCTTTTTATCGGCCTCGCTTTTCCCGTCAAGATCATCCTGGCATCTTTCGCAAAGGATAGGATTTTCTTTATTGTGAATAGTGTTCCCACAACCTGGACACGTTTCTAAAAAGTCATCTGTCATAACTCCTCCTATTTTTTAGTGCAGGGTCTTTTCTTGTTGGGTTGCTGTTTGGTGCCGTAAGATTTCCGGGTTGACTTGGCCCTGCGGTCACGGATCTTCATGTGTTCCGGGCTTTGAAGATATTTTTCTTTCTTTTTCCTATATTCAACAGCCGATTCATAAGCCTGGTCATACCCGTATTTTTTGATGCCAAAGGACTTTTTCATGGGATGCCGGGTGATTTTCCCAAACGCATCTTCTTGGTACTCAGTCCAAGTAGCTGCGAAGGCATAGGCTTTGTATGGGACTTTTTCCCCTTTTGCATTTTTTGAATATTGCACATAACTGATGTGTTGGACTCCAGACGTACCGGTTGTGTTGTTTTTCTGAACGTACATTCGTGTGGGCTGTAGAGATATAAATTCCTGGTAAATCCCCTTTTCGAGCAGTTCGATATAGATGTCGTCACGCCAATCCCTGGCCCAATGTAAAGCCTCCTCTTTGCCACCCTCATAATTTTCCCATGGGAAACATTTGAAAGCTAATTTTTCATTCCGGTTACGCTGATGAACCATCAAAACATGGAATGACCCGGTTTTTGTGTAGGTGTAAGAATGCTCTGAAATATACGCCAGGTCAGGCAGCCGGGAGAGGCAATAAGCTCGGCGTTTTTCTACTTCCTTTTGCTTCTTTTCTTTGGTTGCATGGTCTCGGGCGTTGCGTTCTGCTTTCGTCTCTTTGTTCCACAATCCAAGGGGCTCATCACAAAGAGTCCCATTTGTATCTAAATCCATGGAGTCCAAACTACTTGTCCTTTTCTTAATTATTGGTTGCCCTGGCCATTTGACCAGGGCGGGTCCATCTTACTCGTTGGCTTTGAGTTCTTCGATAATATTTTCAAATGCTTCTCTTAATCCGGTCACGACCTGATCGACACCGATGTATCCTTCTGCGTTCTCTACCAGCCTATCCAGATTCTCGGGGATGATCTCAATACCACCCTTGTCATCTTCGTACTTTGCCTTGGTAGCTTCATCGCTCCCGGCAGGGTTGCCCAGGGCATCAAAGTAACGGATATCATCCTCTATCCAATCCTCCCCTGAGAATTGTTCAGCCTTGTGCAGGCACGAAAGCTCCTCCTCGATGGCCCGGGCCTGGCTTTCCGCTTGGTCATTCCATGAGCCTTTGAAGTTGCTACCATCCCAGGATTCCTTGAAGCCTTTGCAGAGTTCTTCGACTTGATCGTTAAACTCTGGGCTGCTGATGTGCTCGATCAGAACTGAACCCAGCACATCACCCGGACATTTAATTCGTTTCGCCAGGTCATGCCAGACATAGGCGGAGATTCCATTTCCTATTTCTCCCGAGTAGTCAGCCGAAACCTCTATGGTGTCACCCCTGGGGTCAATTTCCACGTAGGCTGGCTGGTCCTGGCATTGACCGTCATATTTGAAAAGAAGGGGTGCTGCCTCGCCTTCAAGATTGTCTGTTTTGATTATGATTGCTTTCTTTTCCATGTCCAAGTCTCCTATTGATGTGGTTTACCCCTGATTAGGCTCACAATACGCCCCTAATCAGGGGATGTCAATTCTAAATTTATTCGGAATATTTTTCATCAAAATCAATGATGCCTGGGGCTCTTACAACGTCCAGGGTGTCGGTGTCCTGGTCGTAGATGTCGAATTCGTCCACGACTTCTGCGATGGTGGACGACTCGGGAAGGAAATCAGATTCCAAGGTCGAATAAAACAGGATTTCGGTTGTATTTACGTCTCCACCACCTTCGGGTGTCTCGATGATCAGTTTGTACAGGTGCTTTTTATGAGTCGGGAGCGGCTTTACCTTATGGGTGAAGACCAGTATCCCGCCTTTGCCAATGATGTTCAGATCGCTATCAAGAGCGGTCAGAGTCATCTTTTCACCCCTGACATCCCACTTCTCTTCGATTTCTGTAACCTCAACACCATCCGGGGCCTCGCTGGCTATGCGGAGAGAGAAAGAACACCGCCCGGCAAGGACCGTTGCAAATTCGTTTGTGGAGATGATTCCTTCTGCGTCCGAATAGAGCCAGTTCATGACCAGTTGCATTTTTACCATGACATTCTCCTTGCCCCTCCCTGGGGAGAGAGGGGCGGTTGAGTTATTGATTGTTTTTAGCTATCCAGGTTTCCATTTCTTCGATCATGAGCTTCTCGGTGCCCTGGGCATCCTCTTTGTCACCTGTGTAATAGGAGGCCCGTTTGAGCACCACTTGTTTGCCATCAAGGACCCGGACAACGACCTTGTATTCTTCCCATTCGGTGTTGTAATTGATTGAGTTCGTGATCCGTGGGGTGGGTTCAATGGTCTTCTTTTCTTCGATGATTTCAAAGCTGATCCCCTCGATGACCAGGGCACACGCACCATCTTTCATGGGGAGCCCGGCCACACCCAAAAGGCTATTTTCAAGGGCTGTTTTCTTGCCCACCAATTCCGGGTGATCTTCCCGGCTCCAAACTCCTCGGTAATCGGTGGGGATTGAGTCGAACTGTTCTTTTGTGATCTGGATCATTATGCCATCCTCTCAGCCAGTGTTCTGGTCTGGGTCAGGTTCTTCTGGTAGATGTTCAGCTGTGCCAGGTGAGCCCCAAACTGATGCTGCGGAGCGTTTGATAGTTCGAGCTTTGACATGTCCTGCCTTGTTCCATTGATGGCCTTTTCCAAATTCTTGATCTTCCAAGCGTAATAATCAGTGACAGTTTTAAATTTCATAGTTTTTTCCCGTTCTTTATGAAGTTTTTTGGCTCGGTGGCCTATCCACCTATTAAGGGCATTGTATCCCCTGAATGGGTGCGCAGTCAAGGGAAAACTTACAAAATAGATTCGAAATAGATTTTTTATTGGAATTTTTAGAGCGTGACGTGGTATCGGGGTTATTTATACATGGCATCATAAAAATCTATATTGCTATAAATCTTTTCAATGGACGGGGTAGAGGATGGCTGCAAGGGTTAGCAAACTCAATGTATGGCTCAAACACTATCTCGATGAGTCCTGCTCCACGACATTTCTCAACAAAACAGCGTCTGTCAGGGCGGCTGGGTACAAGACCACAAACCCGGACAGCCTACGGAACATAGGCTGTCAGAACTTTACAAAGCTATCTGACAAGATAAATGAATGGCTTGACGAGAATGGACTCTCGGAAGCGGCGTTGAAAATGAAGATGCTTGGCTTACTCAATGCCAAGGACACCAAGTTTCAGAAAATCAAGGGACCGGTTACGGGTGAACTGCCTGACCATGTGTCCCAGGTGGCAACCACGGTGCGGATTGAGACTGACGAACAGGGGAAGGAACACTTCTCTGATGGGGAAACCTTGGTAGCCATTGGCACTGATGCCATTGAGACCCAGCGCCGGACCCTGGACATGGCCCTGAAGATCAAGGGCATGTATGAAGCTGACAATCACCAGAAAGGCCCACAGGAGATATTCGTTACCGTGGGCAGTGGTGACGACTGATGGCTGTTAATATCCGTATCGATCCCAAGATATACAACCATGTTTACCGGCCTTACCTCAACCTGGGGACCAGGGTGCAGATTTATTATGGTGGGTCGTCAAGCGGGAAATCTTTTTTCCTGGCTCAACGGTGCGTTAAGGACGTTTTGTCCGGTGGGCACAACTACCTGATCACCCGGCAGGTGTCCACCACCCTTCGGTCTTCGGTCTTCAATGAGATTTACAAGGCGATCAAGTTTCACAAGGTTGAACACCTATTCCATATCACGACCGGCGATATGATGATTACCTGCGTCAATGGATACCAGATCCTGTTCAAGGGTCTGGATGATGAGGAGAAGATCAAGTCAGTTACTCCCATTCGTGGCGTCATCACCGACATTTGGCAGGAAGAGGCCACGGAAAATACCTATGAAGCAACCAAGCAGCTTGGAAAGCGTCTCCGGGGCCGGTCCAGGGTGCCGAAACGGCAGATCCTATCTTTTAATCCGATCTACAAGACCCATTGGATTTACTTAAATTATTTTAAGCCCCAAGGGTGGCATGACGGGCAGAAAGAGTTTTCTGATGGGCATCTCTCGATCCTCAAGACGACATACAAGGACAACGAGTACCTTGAGCCCGATGACATTTACGAGCTTGAGCACGAAAAAGACGAGTATTACCGAAATGTCTACACGTATGGGAACTGGGGTGCCCTGGGCGATACGATTATTACGAACTGGAGGGTTGCGGATCTCTCTGACATGCGGTCCCAGTTCGACCGGATCAGGAACGGGCTCGACTTTGGTTACTCTGCCGATCCCAATGCGTTCACCAGGAACCATTACGACCCCAATCACAAGAAGATATACACCTTCGATGGCTGGCATGAACTCAAGCTCACCAACCCGATGATTGCGGACAGGCTGTCTCCTATCATTGGAGATGAGGCTATTTTTTGTGATTCGGCAGAGCCCAAGTCCATCCAGGAGTTGAGGGATTCCGGGATCGATGCCAGGGCGGTGAAGAAGGGCCCGGATTCCCTCTTGTACTCCATCAAGTGGTTGCAGAAGCACGAATGGATCGTGGATTCCAGGCTTCAGGGGCTCATCAATGAGTTGAATGTCTGGCAATGGAAGAAGGACAAGGACGGTAACAGTCTGCCCATTCCCGTTGACAGGGATAATCACTACATCGATTCGGCCAGGTATGCCCATGAGATCGAATACAACGGTTTCTTTGGTGGATTGCTATGAGCCGGATCAGGATTGTTCGTGACAAGCACATCCAGGGCACCGAGCAGGCCCGGCACGATTGGGCAGATGTGACGGGGCAGGACATTCAACTCAAGCAGTCCATCTATTTGGATACCGAAACAGACCGGGCATACAGCCACATCGCCGGGGCAATGATCTATCCCGGGATTGAGCCTGGCTGCCTGATGGTGATGGGGATTCAGCCTGGGCCCAAACTGGACGTGCTCGAGTATCAGGAGCACGGGGCGGTCTTGGATCTGATTAAGGCCATGGTCGAGATCCGCTACGAATGGGGATATGGCAAGGCAAAAAGGGTTTTGCAGCAATGGATTGGAGATCCTGACCGGTATCAGCCGGTGGTGGCCAAGGTGTCCCAGGCCCTGGAGGCCAAGGGTGGCTATGATCGTGGTCTCTACATCCGGGAACCTGCAGACTTCCAGGAACAGTATGCTTTCCCACTCTACATGCGCCAGCTTCACGCCGCCCTGAACGAGAAGGTGCTGCACCTCAATGGACAAAAGGACTTGATCAGCCGCCTCCAGGCATTCCAGCCGGACATGGCCGAGAAAGGCAAACTATATGATTTCCCAGCCGTGGGCCTGCTGGGAGCATTCACTCACACGATGATGGTTGAAACCCCGTGGCAGGAAGATATGAGCTACGGGGAGCCGATCAATTTGGAGTCATGACATGGAACAACTTATAGGATTTTTACTTGCGTGGATCTCAACCCTATCAGGCGTTGCCCTGGGCGGTTTTATGGTTTTCAAAACCAAGCGTGAGCATTACGAGGGAGGGCTGTTTTCCGGGGAGCAGAAGGGAGAGTCATTTAATGTTGATGACGAACTGTCTGACTTGACCAAGGCAATGGAAGATTCGACCAGCGCAGCCAGGCTACCTGCCGAGGTTGAGACGGCCAACGATGCCTTTGTTGACCAGTTCGCCGAAAATCTCGCACAGGGGGTTCCTAAATCATGAGCCCAAAGAGCAAACCAAAGGCCAAGAAACTTCAAAAGTTCGTTCAATGCCGGGAGTGCGGTGGAATCCATTTCGCCTGCACAAACGACTACAACGAAAAAAGGCCAGCGCATTCGGGCATGATTGAAATGATCCCGAAATACAAGGCGTATGGCTGGCAGGGGCCGCCACAAGATCCGACTGCCGGGTATGGAGTCCTGGAGTGTCCGGCATGTGGATCCGCATTGGCCCCGGCCGGTAAACTCAAGGTGGTGAAAAGTGGACCAAAAAAATAAACGCCTGGAAGATTATAGCCTGCAAAACCCGCCGCCCGATGACCATGAGGATTTGGGCTTGTGGATTTGGCAGTTGTTTGAGGCGTCATATGCTGACAAGGAACGCCTGGGGCTCATGGATCGCTGGGTGAGCAACTACAAGCTGTTCCGGGGAAACCATTGGGGAGAGAAGAAGCGGAAAGACAAGAATAAAATATCTGTGAATCTCTACTTTGCCAATGTTCAGCGAACCGTGGCCAATATCACGTCAAAGAACCCGGTGGCCGAGGTCGTTGACATGGATGGCCATGAAGACAATGCCGACCAGGTGCTCTCCGCAAAGTTGCGGAAATGGTGGCATGAGACGGAGCAGCAGGCGACCCTGGGCACCACCTGCCAGAACAATGAGGTCTATGGCCTTACGATTGAAAAACATGGCTGGTCCCCGGCGAAGAAGATCCCATACGTTGCGCTGACTGACCCATACACGTTTTTCCCGGCACCGAATTGTCCTCATGATCTCCAAGACGCCCCTTACCTGATCCATGCGTTTGCCATGGATGTTGGCAAGATTGAGGAGATATTTCAGGTCGAGGGAGTAGAAGCCGAAGATGTCCGCACCATTTTGGGGAAAGAGGACAGGGAAGAAGTCCGGCCCAATGCCACCACCATGAGCCGGAATTCCGGGGTTGTCCATCAACAGATCCGGCACACCCTTGGTGGAGAAGAAACCCGTCCAGGCGGTAGCAAGGGTGAGGGGCTGGTGGTTGAGTGCTGGTTCCGGGACTACAGCACGGTCACGGAAGGAAAAATCCAGGTCAATGAAGATGGGACAAAGTCTATTGTGCCCGAAACCCGGCAGAAGTACCCAGACGGAATCAGGGTCGTCACCATCGTCAACCGGGGAAGGGTGATCCTGTCTGACATGGAAAATCCCAATATCAACCTGGAACTGCCCCTTGAAGCCCTTAAAGAGACTTACGCCTGGGGACGGTTCCCATTCTCTAAAGTCAACAGCTATGAGGATGCCACCAGCATGTGGGGATTCTCAGCCGCCGAACAGGTGGGTGATCTCAACAAGAAAATTGATGAAATCGTCTCCAGAATGGCCGCATATGTCAATCGTGCCCTGTTCCCGCCCATGATCATTGAGAAGGGATGCGGCATCACCAAAAACATGGTTAACAACAAGCCCGGGTTGGTCCTCATGCCCACCCGCCCCAATGCCCGTATTGAATTCTTGCCGGTGCCGAACCTGCCTCAATCATTTTTTCAGATACTGGACGTGTTCACCTCCTTCCACGACCGGATCTATCAGATTGAGGATGCAGATAGGGGAGTTCAGCCGACCGGCGTCACTGCGGCTTCAGCAATCGTGGCGCTGCAAGAGCGTAATGCCGTTTTGATCCAGCATAAAATCAGAGCGATTGAATACCTCGCCAGGGAACGGGGCAGGTGGGCTATCTCCGCATTCCAGAATTATGGAGCGGTCATAGAACAGATCGAGGTCAAGGGGGAGGCGTATGAACTCCAGGGTATCGCCTTGGCCGGGAGGAAGTTCAACTACCTGGTTGAATCCGGGTCCACCGTGGCACGAACATCCATTCAGCAGCAGGAACAGGCCATGGCCCTTTACCGGGATCAGGCGATTGACAGGCAGGCCCTGCTTGAAACGATCAATTTTCCGAACTGGAAAGAAGTCATCGAGCGGGTTGGAGAGGGGCAGCTTGACCAGGCCCTTCAGATCCTGGTTCAGGCGGGGTTGAGCGATGAGCAGGCCATGGAACTGAAACAGTATTTACTTGAACCTCAAACTGGTCCCCAGGCACAGCAGGGACAGAGCGCCGGACAACCCCAGGCGGGGACACCCAGGGCGCAACAAGGAGCTAAAGCAGCATGAAAAAGTATATCGGAGTGAAGATTGTTGAAGCGGAGCCTATGACTCTGGGCGATTACAACAAAAGCAGAGGTTGGACAATCCCGGATGATGAAGACCCAAATAGAGAGGGGTTCAGGGTTGTTTACAAAGACGGGTATGTGTCCTGGTGCCCCAAGGAAATGTTTAAAGACCAGAACCTCGGTATCACCGGCAAGAACAACACCATCACCCAGGAAGATGTGGACAACATGATTGCCAATGTTCTGGTGAAGACCATTGGGATCAAGACCACGTTCGTACAGGTTACGCTCTTGAATGGCTTCACCCTGGAGGAGACGAGTTCATGTGTTGACCCGGCAAACTACGATGAGGCCATGGGTGCTGAATTTTGCCTGGGCAAGATTAAGGACAAAATCTGGTTCCTTCTGGGCTTTTTCCTTCAGTCTGCGGTTTATGGGTTTGATCATGTCAAAGGGGAGGGCGAATAATAATGGGTGATCTCTCCTTGCCCAAAAACTTGTGTAATTCCCTAAAGGCTTTTGGGATTAAAGACCCTCAGAATCCCGAGGAAATAGCGAAGCATAAACTATCGAAGTTTTGTGAGGCACGGGGCTTTGGGTATCAACGGCTTGCGGCTTTAAAAGGGGCAATGATGGATGCAGGGTACACCCTTCATGAAGGTCAGTTTGTGAAAGGGGATAACCTGACATTATCAAGCCTGTCTCCTGAAAAAATGATGGGCTTATTCCTGGAATCAATTATCGCCCGAAGCGAACCAGCCCTGATCCAAAAAGTTGAAGTCCTCCAGGCTCAAGCAGAAAAAAAATTGGAGACTCGGATCGAGCATCTCAGGAACCTAAACGAGTCATACCACCAAGCCGTCCTTGAAGGGAACGAGACCATTACCCGAGGGAATGAGCTTATGAACGAGCTAAAGTTAGATTTGCTTGAAACCAGGGGTGCTTTAAAGCTGGCTAGGCAAGAGATTAAGGCGTCTCAAGATGCAAGGGCACAGGACATTGAAAAACTGAAACTGTCATTGTTCGATGCCTTGCTCAAGAAAAAGTCCGGAGAGTAACCCATGCCCAGATACACCTACGAATGCACAAACTGCGGCAAAATCTTTGACCTCGATCTGAGTTTGAAGAACCACGTCAAACAAACCGTTTGCGAGAAATGTGATGGAGACGCAGTTCAGATAATGGTCCCAGGCCATGGGGGTGTTCAGGATGACCACCCGGCATGGATTGATGACAGCGTGAGGGGTTGCTTGCAGGACCCAGCCGAGCGGCCCATTGAATCACGCACGGAATATAAACGGCACCTGAAGGACAACGGGATCGTGGAACGAGCATGACCCGCCCGGATGAAACCACCGAATAATAACCGGGATAACTGAGAGATCAGCCCCATTGGAGAGTAAACGATGAGCGCAGAAAATGACGGAACCGAAAGACCGAACGTAATGCCAGCAGGATCAATGCCACCTGAAAAGGCCGCACCTGCCCCGGACCCCGAACCCGAGCCGTTGCTTGGAAAATTCGCAGGGACGGATGAGCTTGCCGCCGGTTACACGGAACTGGAAAAGAAGCTGGGAGAGCAGGGCAACGAGAACGGCAACCTGAAACAGATGAACCAGATGCTGTTGGAGCAGTTGCAGTCCAAAAGCGGTCAGGAAGCCGCCACGGAACCGGAAGCCGATGCTTTTGACTATGAGAGTGAGATTGCGACTCTTTCAAAGGCCGTTGAAGACGGTGAAATGTCCGTTGCTGATGCCCTGGTGAAAAGCAATGACCTGGCTACCCAGAGAGCAACCAGGGATGCCATGACCAAGTATGAGGAAGTCACTCAGAAAAGGACCGTGGAGCAGACCCAGCAGCAATTCCTGGATGATAACCCTGATTTTCTGGAACTCAGGCAGACCGGAGCTTTAGAGCAGGTAAAAAAATCTTTGCCCGGGTTGCATGATGATTTTTCCGCTTATTACGCCCTCAAGGCCAATGAGGCCAATGAGGCACTGACAGCCCAAAAAGAAACAGATCGGATTGCCGGGGGAGATGAAAGGACAAAGAAAGTCCTTAACGCCCCCGGTTCTCCTGCCACAAAAATCGGCAAGGGACCTGAACGTTTGTCCTCGGGAGCGTTGAAACAACAGACCATGGCCAAGTTGGCCGCCCTGGACGGATAATGACCCTTGCCTGAAAAGGTAAAGGAATAATGAAATGCCTCTTTTAAAACAGCTTGAAGTCATCACCGATGACTATATCGAAAATACGCCGGTGGATATCTTTTTTGAAGATAACGTCCTCCTGTACATGCTCATGGGTAACGGAAAGTTCCAGGACACCCTTGTCACCCCTGGGGAGCTTGTGGATGGCGGTAAGAAGATTAAGTGTTTCCTCGAATACGCCAAGTCCCATTCTGGCGGGTACGGAAACACCACCAAGATTCCGCAGTCCAAGAAGGATATCCTGAATGCGGCCTTCTTCCGGTGGGCCGGTTATTTTGCATCCAACACCATTGACCTCGATGACCAGGTGCAGAACAACGGTAGTGCTGCCCTGATCGAACTAGTGCACTCCCTGCTGGGCAATATCCACAAGTCTATCAGGGATGACATGGGCACCGACATCTATGCCAAGGCCGCTGACCCGAAACTCTTTCTCGGGCTCGGGGATCTGTTTGACACGGACAAGGCTGTTCCTTATGGCCAGATTTCAGAAAATGAAATGGCGTTGTGGAAAACCAATGTCCTCACCAAGGCAGAAGCCATCTCTTTCAAGGTCATGCAGGAGATCCGTAGGGTTGCGGCCATTGGGCAAAGCAAGGCCGGGAAACCTGATGTCTATATCACCACTGACGTGCTGAAGGATGGTTTTGAACGGACTCTCCAGCAGCAGGCCCGGTATGCAGACGTGAAACTCGTTGACGCCGGGTTTGACAATGTGCTGTTTGGCGGGGTTCCCCTGGTCGCTGATGACAAACAGGCTGATGGGGTTGTCGATGGCCTGAACAAGCGCCATCTTAGCATCAAGACCCACACCAAGTACAAGTTCACGACACCCAAGTGGGAGTATTCAAAGGATCAGCCGGATACTCTGACTGCCAACACCAGGTGGATCGGCAATTTGGTTTGCCGGAATCGTAAGGCACATTGCAGGCACACCGGCCTGACTGAGCCTGAATAGGATATAGGGGGACCCTGTGACCCAGGGTCCTCTTCCTCATAATCTTTACACAGGAGTTTTACTATGGATCAGGATCTTAACTATCAGAAACAGATTAGCTTTGCCTCTGGCGCTGTGACGGAGTTTTTTCAGGTGCCGTACCGCTGCACCGTCCGGGAGGTCCGGGGCATTGTCCAGGCTGACCCCGGTGATAGCCAGACCATCACCTTTACCAAAAAAGGCACCGGTGAGCCCCTGGGTGTGTTGACTTTCGGGGATACAATCGCTCCCGGGGCCGTTAGCACATACGTATCAGAGGCCACCGGACGCTTTGTCCTTGAGCAGGGAGATATTATCCAGATGGTTACCAGCGCCGGGACGGCGGCGGCCTGCGATCTGAATCTTGAGCTTGACCCTTACGGTCGGGCGTAACCCTTAATTCTGCGAGGTATGAATGACGTTTTCGGAACTCATCTCTAAAGTGCAGGAAGCAATTCAGGACCCGGACTATACCGATGAAATGGTCGGGGAAATTTTGAATCGGGGACTCTTGGCCGTGGCGTCTGGAGTAGTTCTCCCTGACAAGTATGCCGTATCCCCACCGTTGCCGGACCTCTACACAGAGGGAACTGTTGAAACGGTTGTGGATAGTGGGGTGTGCGATTTGCCTACGGATTTTAACCGTGGGCTCCTTCAGGTGGTCAATGACCAGGGGGAGCCGCTCCGGGTCTTTTCATCTTTTCGTAAATTCCTGAAAGAGAACCCAGGTAAGGAAGTGGGGAGCGTTCGGATTTGCGCCGTGAATGGGAAGAAGCTCTTGTACCGGGATATCCCCTCTACGGAGGAGACCCTGGAGGTCCATTACTATGCTGCACCCATTCCCATGGAAGATGAGGACGATGAACCAGATTGCCTACAAGAAGGATTCCACCATCCCCTTCTTGTAGGATTCGCCTGCAAAGAGATTTTTAACCTCCTGGAAGATGGGATCGATGGTCCCAAAAAGAACACGATGTATTGGGAACGAGAGTTCCAGAAAGGCGTTCATGACCTGGGCGTGTTTATCGGGGAGGATTCCGATCCTGATTACATGCAGGTCGAGAACGAGGAGGATTACATCGATTGAAAGATCCACGGGTAGATGCCTTCAAGGGCATGAACAATGTCCTCACCAAGGCCAAAGGGCTGAACGAGCCATCCACAATCCTGAACGCCCATGTTGATGCTGACGGGGCTTTAGAGAAGCGGGAAGGATATCAGAAGGTGATTGACCTGCCCGGGGCTCACTCAATGTGGACCGATGGCAAGGGCACGGTTTTGTGCATGGCCAAGGGTGTTCTTTACCGAGTTGTGGATGGCTCCCAGACTTACCCCGTCATTTCAACGGGGCAGCCGGACGCACCGGCGGCCTACCTGGAGATATCCGGGCTGATCTACATCTCCAATGCCCATTGGACCGGAATCTATGACCCGGCAACCGAATCTTGTGAACCCTGGGGCGTCCCTCTCCCTGACGCTCCTATCCTGGTCGCCGGTGACGGGAGTCTCCCCGCTGGCACGTATCAAGTTTGTTTTACGGTACCGGGACCCAGGGGGCGTCCATCCGGGAATGGCTCTTTAGTCGGTATCACCCTGACCGATCCCGGGGGGATCTCCATCCTGAACCTCCCGGCCCAGGGCCTAGTCTGGATGACAGATCCCAATGGCAGCCAGCTTTATTATGCCGGGAACGGAGACGTGATTACCGAGTTGCCGGACTCTCCCGAACCCATCCCCACAATGTGGGCCTCTCCTCCTCTTCCCATGTCCTCCATGGGGTATGCGCATGGCCGGGTTTGGGGTGGCCGGGATGGGAGGCTCTATTACAGTGAGCCTTATCAGCCCGAGCTTTTCCGGCTGGTCGATGGATTTTTTGACCTGGGAAATCCCGTGGGGATGATCGCCAAGACCACCGGTGGTCTCTATGTCGGCTGCAAGGATGAAACGTTTTTCTTTGCCGGTACGACCCCGGTGGAAATGGTCCAGCGATCCGTGGCGCCAGGGGTGGTCCCGGGGACCCTTTGTTATGCCAACAACCTGGGGCGGCTGGGGGCCAACGTGCCGGTCTGGATCGGCAAGGGTGGAGTGTACGCCGGGTCAGCTGATGGCCAGGTGGTCAATGTCGTCAAGGAAAAGATTCAAGTGGATCCGCAGCAGGACCCAGGGGCGGCCATATACCGGGTGAAGGATGGACAAACCCGGATGATGTTTTCATATCAGCAGAATGGCGGCGATCAAAACATTGCGATGGGTGATGACGCTGCCTGCGAAGTTATACGAAAAGGAACGGTTATTTAACACAATATTAGGAGTACGAAGATGGAAAATTTGATTATCGGCACAGATTTCGGGGCACAGCTCGCAGCGGATGTTGAAATCGCTCATGCCCTTAGACACCACAAGGATGGGGTTGCCTTTGAAGGCATGGTCACCACGGATCATATGAGGGGCGGTGAACTTCTCCACCGGCAGGTCGGAAAGAACACGTTCACCACCGAGGGCATGGCTTTCATGCTGAACACCATGTTCCATGACATTGCCAAGGCGGCGGCCCATGTTTGGTATGTCGGCATTTTCAAGAACAATGTCACCCCTTCCCTGGCAGATACGGCCACGAAGTTGGGGAGCGGTAATGCTTTCGGTGAGTGCCAGGATGCCGACTATGACAACCCGCTCACCAACCGACCGGCATACACCACGGAAGATACGACCACGGCGGTCATCTCGAACGTAAACGCCAAGGCCCATTTTATCATGAACTCCTCCATCACGGTTTATGGTGCGTTCCTGACCAACAAGCAGGCCAAGACCGATTCAAGCGGGACCCTGATGTGTGCCAAACGGTTTGGTACGCCCAGGGCGGTCATTGCGGATGATGAGATTTACGTGACCTATCAGATCACCACCACAACCTCATAAGGACCACGGTTCAATGCCAACCATTGACCACCACGACCTGGGCGACATCCAACGTCATGTCTATCTGACTGGATCAATCGTCCGGGTTTTTCCTGAAAAGGATGATATTCCGGCAAAGGATTGGGATACGGCTGATGTCCTGGTGGACGGGTACGCTTATACCTGGAATCATGCCCCCATCTTCTACCACTGCAACCCGTTGTCCTTGGAGCGGGAGAACGGGGCCATCATTGATGGTGCCAAGGGTTTTGTCAAAGGGGATAAGGTGGTGCTCTTTTGCGAGATCACCACTCCCCGGGTCGGGGAACAACGGCAGATCGATAATGTGGTTGTTATCGGGCACAAGGAGGGACCGATCAAATGCACCTACAACATCGTCATGGTGCGCTGCAGCTTGAAAGAATTACCTCCCCTTGACCTGGAAGACCTTGCAGCCAACCCGGGGGAGTTCTGCACAATGTACGATGTTGCAGCCAAGGGCCCTGCAAAAATACCGGATCCGGATAACCCAAAATCCTTGCTTGAATTCCCGTGCCCGGTAGTCAAGGTCAAACCGTTTTTGCTGCACACGGAGCTTCGAGGGGTGACGATGTTTGAATCCTTTCCCCAGGGCAATGAGGATGATGACATGGAGATTGCCGGGTTCGTCCCTAACTGGACGGATGACGGGATGGGCGACAAAATCCGTGGCAACGAAGCCCCAAAGGATTGGTGGACCAGTTACAATGTTGAAGGGAATCCGGTCAACAACCTGTTTGAAGATATGAGCTTTGCCATAATGCTCGATGATGAAGGGGCCGCCCTTGGAACTTACCAGGATACCATGGATATTTTGGAGTCCCATGAATCAAAGATTAGCAAATGGGATAGCAGAAGCCCTGCCTTTGGTCAGGATCATCGCTCATACCCTGTTAAGGGAGCAAAGGATTTAAACAAGGCCAATGCCATAGGGACAGACGGGCATGCTCTTAAACCGGCAGATTCCCGGCATATCCAAACAGCTTTTGGTGAAAACGAGATATGGGTGTGTGCTGTCAACTCCTATGACGGCATGATCGTCTCTTACTGCGATGCCATGTGGAAATTTATCAGGATGGAAGATTTTCCGCCGAACATCCCTATCCCAGGTTTGATAGAAAACTGGATATCCGTAGCAGACAAGGCTGCAATTGGTGGAGCTTTACCCGGGGGGATGGCCGGGGGTGCCATACTTGGGGATATTTCGGTGGGTATTGCTGGGATGATCACCCTTGCCGGTAAAGGTGGAGAAAATAGCATATGGAGCTATGGCGGCCTGAAACGGGTTAACGAGGGATGTTTCCACAGAACTCAACACCCGGCAATGAAAGGCAGCTTATTGTTACGCACTCTTCCTATCCCTGAAGACAAAGAGAAAGAACCGTCTCACCTTTCCGCAATAAACTTCAGATTGGATAACATTGACGTTTGGTACAGACACGACAATTGGATGAACACCTTTGGTATCTTGGTCGGATCCTTTGGTGTCGATACGACATGGTGGTTCCATTCCCAGGCTCAGAAGTGGGGTTGTGAGGCCGTTTATGTTGACACCCCCTTGGGGAGCATGTGGTTCCAATCACCCAACTGGAAGGCGTGTGTCTGGTATTTGTACAGTATGCAAATGGGCAGTGCCATGATGTCTGCCCGGCAGGATAAACCACTGCTGCAAGAGTTCAAGATGACATGTAAACACAGTCGAACTGTTGGCTGCCAATTGTACGTAAACCAACGAACAGCCATCACTCTTTGGTCCAAACTGGAGGATAAATTCGTGATGCAGATGGTAGGGGTTGACCCTTACCATTGTATCCCTTCCGAAAACGGAGAGGACCCGGTGGCGTATGCCAACATGCCCGATGGTGATCTCAAGCATTTTGACACCTTGACGTCGGAGGATATTGAATCCCTGGTGTCGGACAGAATTTTTCTTTGGTCTGAAAGCAAGAAAAAAACCGAATCTCTCCGATTGAGCCGGAATGAAATCGAGATCATGGGGGCCGCTGAACTTTACGCGGATCTCCAAGAAGGACAACAGAGGCGCAACCCCGTGGACCAGGAGAGAACCCCGGAGTTTGAGAAGTCTATTCAAGAACTGATTGAAAAAGTCGTGGAGCCTGCGGAATCAAAATTCGCTCCCATATTTCTTGACATGGAGATTATTTGACAATGTTTAAACCACAGCAAATTGACCTGACCATTTACCAAGGATCTTCTTTCAAGAAAGCCTGGGAGATGGTTGAAAAGGGCACCGAAGATCCTATCGACTTGACCGGTTACAAGGCCCGGATGCAGGTCAGAGGAAAATTGAAGGATGATGCCGCCATTCTGGACCTTACGACAGAGAACGGGGGCATCACCATTACTGTTGTCACAGATAAGACCACATTGGCCCTTTATGTCCCTGCTACGGCCACGGCAGCGATTACAGCGGCCAAGGGGGTTTATGACCTGGAACTGGTCGATGCGGCCGGGGACGTTTACCGGCTCATGCAGGGGACCGTGGCCATCTCAAAAGAGGTCACCCGATGAAGCAGATCCCTTTCAGCCCGGACGTAGATGTTGAATTGCTGGAGGTTGAACATCAACAGGTGGATTTCATCGAGGTTGATGCCGGTTTTGGGTCTTCCCTTTACCAGGCGTTCCAGGACTATTTAACCCTGGACGGTGGGCGGCCTGCTGACAATTTCACGAATATAAAACCACTCGATGGAGGACGGCCATAATGTCGATACCTATTCAATTCAGAAAAGGCACAGCTAAAGAATGGGCCGATTCCGACCCTGTCCTCTTTGAGGCGGAGCTTGGACTCCTTCTTACTGATGATCCGGACACACAACTCATGAAGATGGGGAATGGGATCCACAAATGGTCTGAACTGCCCTGGGCTCTCAGGGGGCCCAGGGGGTACGATTTCCAGTTTCAGTGGGTTGGAACTCGTCTACAGGTGAAGCACAGCGATGATGAGGTGTTCACCGGTGTTGACCTTGGGATGTATTTTTCCTGGAACGGAACCAAGCTGGGGGTCAAGAGAGGCACTGATGAGGATTACACGTTTACGGATCTTCGGGGGGCGAATTTCGAATACGTCTGGGAAGGAACCACCCTTAAAATTAAAACCTCCGACGAAGAAACATATCAAGAAGTGGGCCTGGGGGTTCAATTCCGCTGGGATGGATACCGTTTGGGGATAAAGAGGGACTCTGATGCGGAGTTTGCCTATACCGACCTGAGAGGCGCAAATTTTGAGTATGCCTGGGATGGGACCAGGCTGGGGGTCAAGACTTCGGATAATGCAGAATACTCCTATGTTGATCTCAAAGGAGAGAAGGGTGAAACCGGAGATCCTGGGAATCTGCCTAAAGGCAAGATGTGGGTGGGAAATGATTCAGGGGGGGCCACGGCTCAAGATATCCTCACCCACGTTACAAAACCGGAAACTGCAACCCTTACTGAAAAAGAGGTTTGCAATACAATTATCAGTAATTATGGGCAAACGGTAGATTCGGTATTGACGCTTCCTACGCCAGGCCCTCTTATGGCCACAATTATTCAAATCAGCATCATAGGTACATCATTTGCCATAAAGATTGGAGTTGATGATGTAGGGATTCTGGATGGTGTAGCATTGCCTGCTGGTTCACAGATACACATTGCAACTCCGGTCATAGGGGATTTCATTACATTATGGACTATTCAAACCGGTGAAAACGCTTGGAAATGGATAGCGGTATCCGGTGTAAATTCTTGGGGAAAGGCATAAAGGGGTGCGTTGATGTTTAATGTTGCTATCTTAGGAATGATGAGAAAATGTGGTGGGGCTTGGGATGGAACACAATCGTTGTCAATCAACACAATGCCTGACATTTCTTTTTCCATAATAAAACCCACTGTTGTAACGGTCAATCAGACTATATCTATTAATCCATTGCCTGAAACGTCTGTCTCTTTAATGAAGCCACCGGTAATAAATAATAATTAAGCAGGCATTGCCAATCAAGCCGTTGCCTAACATTTCAAATGCGAATGAAAAAATATAGGAGCAAAAAAATGAAAGAGAATGGTTTTAAAATGCCGGACTTACACATTGGGCTTACGACTTTCAATAATGATGGAGAAAAAACAAGTGATCTATATGAAGAAGGCCATTCTTGGGTTCGGAATGGATGGAATTTACAGTTTATTTTTATGGGCTTTTGCAATGGGGCTGATGCCTTATTTGGAGCAGGGCAGCTCTCTTTAAGAAATGATGTTGGGCAGATAATCCGCTATGCTAAACCATCTTCCCTCTACATGGATTCGAGTTCAGGATATTCTAGTGCCATTGGTGGGATAAGGGTAGGAACAGGGGGTGAGCCATTTGACATTGAGCAATATGACTTGGTAGCAAGAATACCCAATGGGGTATCTGTAGATCAGTTGAACCATGGGGGTGTAATAGATCCATCCTACAAATATAATGACACAGAAAAAGTGTGGACAATAACTCATAGTAAAGAATTTTCGAATTTATCAGGAGCAAGTATCTCTATCGCAGAAATTGGGCTTTTTTGGAATGGGGAAATGATGGTTGGCACCCAATATCGATACATGACAGCCAGAGACGTTCTTAGTTCTCCAGTGACTGTTGCAAATGGAGAAATTCTCAGAGTAAGTTATGAGATTTCTATGGATTATTCCAGTATAGATTCATAAAAAAGAGGTTTCATAAATGCTCTTATTTGCGGATGGTTTTGAAACTTTTGACAATACTGACCTTAAACGGAAGTGGGGATATACCACGGGTCTTGACAATCCTCCCTCATGGGACGATGAGTATATCAAAATAGTTTCTGGTGTTGATGAGACAAAAGACCCCCCTCAATGTGTAGCCAGAAAGGGGGGTAGGGCTTTACAGATCGCCAGGACAAACAGTTGGGGAATGGCAACCCCTATAAAAAAATCTCGCACAGTTTTTGTTGGGTTTGCCTTGCGCTCTGCTGGATTAAACTCTGCATATAATAATTCTCGTTCTCACTTGGCAGGATTTCGGATTAAATTTTTTACTCGAAACTTACCATATAAGGATGAGCCTGGCTTTAATTTTGGGCCTTCCTTTTTGGTGGCTGAATGCAGACTTGCATTCCACACCACATCTGTTTTTTGCACTTGGGAGTTCCCGGATAGTCGAATCCCTAATCAGGTGTCGGTTATTGATACCCTCCAAAACCCATTAGGGGGGGATTTTGTTTATTATCAGGTAGGGATGACCCTTAATGGAAACACCCCAAACGATGCAGATAAATTCGCTTGGGTTGAAAACAGAATAGGAACCAGGGAGAATAAGGTTCGAAGAGAAAATATTTTAACAGCTATCCATGGAGACGACAATAGCCATTACGTCAATATGGTTTCCCTTGAATGTGAAGCAATAGATTATCCCGATCAGGACATTGTTCAACTTGACGATGTCTATATATGTAACGATGAAGGTCCCGTCAATAATACTTTTTTGGGTGATGTTCGGATCAAAAGAATGACCCCTGTCATCCAGGGCAGTATCAACAACGGGGAATCTTTTAACTTTACTGGTTCCAGGCATTACGGGGTCGAAGCTGACAAGGTTAACACGGTTGACCGCTTGCCTAATCCTCTTCCTGATCCTGAACAGGAACCAGGTTTTATCCCCTGGATAGACCCAAGGGATAAGTATCTGCGATTAAATGAGGATGGAGTTCAACTCTTTGGCCTCACACATCCGAATTATGCTGGCGCAAAACCGAAAATACATGGCTGCGTTGCCACGGTGATGAATCGTGCTGTTTCCGACATCGGGACGCATGCGAATATAAAGATAAGTAGAAAAAGGGGGAGTGGCCTTGTTGAAGTACCAGAAGACGAATCCTCCATCATGCCTGTAAATAAAAGCGGAGGGTGGGAAACTCGATCTTTAGCTTTTGACAACAATGAAGTGTTGCCCATTGGGAAAGAATCTGATGTCTGGTCAACCGCAGCAGTAGATAACACTGAGTGGGGGATTCAGATAAAACCATGGACAAAGCCCCCTGAAGATTATCTACCTGGGCATTTGCGGCACAACTTGATCTATAAGGACACCCTCTATGAGATTCTCGGAATCATTCCGTTTGTTCATCGGTTTTGGGACCGAATGGTAAATGAAGAGATCGTGTTTGTCGATGTTTCTGACAATTCCTGGGCAACTTTCGCATATGACACCTTAGCAACCATGGTTGATTTGACAATTACCAAACGTGGCCACAAGGGAATTGACGAGAGACTCTACGTCAAAGATGAAATCCCTTGGCAGTATCTTTTTCTGAAAGAAATCATGAAGGTTTCTGACGAGCTATTGTTTGCCTGGGCTGGGGATATCGCAGAGGTATTAGGTGTTACAGATGACAGCATTGATAAATGGGTGGAGGAGCTTTCCGATACTTACCATATATATGGGGCAAAGGTGCGAACCGACACTGGGGAAAACATCAATGAAATCCTGGCCCTGCTTGAACCCCTACTTTGGGACAACCATGAAACGCTGGAGGATTCCTTAGACGCCAGAGTGACCCATGTCTGGTCTGCCCATGCACTCGTTGAAGAGTATCTTTGGTATCAGGAATATTCCATTGCTGCATACGGCCAAAAAGTTGAAGAGACTATTGGTTTTATCGAAAATCATTTTGATGGCTGGTGGGTGGAAGAATGTAGGGAAGAATTGTCCGCATGGTTTACCGGTATCACCCAGCAATGGAGGTATGAATGGTTTATGGGGGTCATTATCAACAGTATCAGAATCGAACCAATCGAAGACACAGGCCAATGGGGCGGGACCGGGATGGATGGCGACAGAACAGGTTATGTTGATTGGAATTAAGGGAGAATCATGCTTCTTTTAACTGAAACTTTTGACAACACTGAAAGAGGGTCCTATGAGAACCTTAAACTTGGATATAGCGATGACTATAGGTTTTCAGGGCAAATAATTGAGGGTGCAGGCAGAGGCGGTTCTAAAGGGTTCGTTCCTTATGGAACCTCTTCAAGGGATTGGGGACTCACAGTCTCTTCATTGGCCCCGTCTAAACGTCTGATCTTTGGGGGGTATTTCAAACTACCTGTAAGCCGGAATCATTCATATATAAACGAAAGGTATACCATTCATTTTTATTTTTGTTATCGTCAAGGTCACTCAATCTTAGAACACTTCAGAGTTACGGTAAACATAAGCGACCACGGCAAAGCTCGGATTGATTTTTTTACAGCTAATGATTATGCGTTTGAGGAATATCCAAAGATCGAATCTCAAGATGGGTTCGTGGATGTGCTGAATGGTTACATTCTGGTGGAAGTTTATGTCGATCTAACAGATGCCGAGGCGGTGATGGGACGAGCAAAAGTGGCCTTGAACGGTGTCACTTTTGCAGATATCACGAATATTAGGACTGGAGATATAAACAAGTGGGACAATGGTGGGAGTAGCGACAATGCGTTCCTCAACAGTCTATGTGTAACCGTTGGGAAAGTAGATTGTCTTCTCGACAGTTTGTATATCTGTAACGAAGCACTGTCTTACCACGACGATTTCCTTGGTCCTTATGACATATCAACCCTCAGAGGGTGTGCCGATGGTGACCAGGCGAACTGGGAACGAATGGAAAATGGGGAGACAGTCCAGGATGATGATAGAGGTAACTGGGAATTTGTAACAAAGCCAGTTTTTGACAAGGAAAATGCTGAGTTCATGTCTGTCACAGCCTCTCAATCCCTTGTAAGAGACTTGGCTATATTTGATACAAGCAATATTCCTATTGGAACCCAAATCCTTGCTGTTAATCACAAACTTCAGGCGAAAGGATTGGCTATCGAGTTGTTCAAATATCCTGGCATCGTTTCGCCTATCGTTCTTCCTTCCGGAGGAGCGATTTCATACCAGCCAGATTATGAAAAAACCGTGTTGCCGTTTCTATATTCGGAGCTAAATGCCACATACGATGTTCACCCGGCCTTGACGACACCATGGACACTTGAGTTCTTGGAAAACTCGCAATTCGGGTACTGTTTTTTCGAAACAGAGACCATAGATATAGCGGCTGGCCGAGACGGATATCTTCTTGATGGGCGGGAAGGGGACGAACCAACGTCCATTACTGACAATGATCTGGAAACGGGAATCAGCCCTTATCCAGAAGTTGTTATTTCCTTGCCCGCTAAAAACAATATTTCGCACTTTCAGTTTGTTATCGGACAGAGCCATTCTGAAGTAGCATTACTCATGGTCAGCCCGGATGGAACTCGATGGTCTGAGGTCCCTAGATCTTCGACTCAAAAAGAACCTATAGGTATCGATTGGGGAGAAGGAATAGCCCGAAATCAGGTTACCTATCTTAATCCCTATCCTGGGTTAGAAATTAGCCATGTCAAGGTAAAGGGTCCTCAATCTAGTTATGCGACTCCAAACCTTTTCGACATGAAAGTGTTCGCTTTTGCGAAGGTGGGATTATGACGATTTTTGACGTTCACGCTGAAGAACTTCTACTCTTCTATGAATATGTCCAGGGCAACCCATTCAATGGCTCTGAATACTCAGACATCATTAAGGAGACGCTTGGGTTTACGACTTCTTCCTACGTGGTGTACGTTGACGAGATATTTGAAACCTTGTCCATTGTTCCGAGTTTTGACCGGCATCACACCCCGTATTGCATTATCAATGAAGTCCTTCATGCCCAGGAATTCTATGGGTTCCCGGCCCAGGTGTCACATTCTATTCTTGATGTCATCCATTCCCAGAAGACGCCGGCGGTTGATATCTGTTTTTTTGAACTGGAAGTGCTCCATGGAATAGATATCTTCTGGGAAGATGTTTCCAGTGGTATCCACTCCACAGGGTTCGTGAAGGGCGTTCATTATTACTGGATGAACCTGTATGAATACTTGAGTGCAGGCGACCCGGCCACCCTGGTCAAGGTCAATTTCGCCAGATCCTTAGACCGGGTCAACATGCGGCATAGGGTCGAGCAACTTTACAATTTCAACAACTTCATTGGAGAGCGATTATTCGCCTACGGCTGGCCCACCATCGCCTGGGGAAAGCTCATCGATGAGGGGTTCGTCATAGAGAGCAGCCTGGCCCGATACCTGGGGTTCTCCGTCAATGATTACCTGTTCACCCAGACCACGGCGCAATCGAAGTGGGAGGGGCAGCAGACCTTGAATTCCACCATCTTTGCCTATGACGTTGACAAGCAGGTCCAGGGCTTCTCCGAATCCATGCTCGAGGACATAAACATGGAGGAACTGATCAAGGCCCCGTTTATTGAAAAGCTGATGGGGACCCTGGGGGTCGCCGGTGACTTGGAAAAGACCAACACCATCACCGCCTTGATGCTCAAGGAGAATATCCGGGTCAAGACCACGGTTGCCTTGGCCATGAGCATGGCTCTTGGGGCCACGGATGCCATGGACCTGGTCGAGGACTCTGTCCTGGCCACGGTGGTTCAGGATTATGTGGAAACCCTCCAGGACGGGTTCGGAGTCAGCGTAGACTCTGCCATGGGATTTGTCCTGTCAAAATTAATCGAGGACACCCTTGCCGGCACCGATTCCCCCTTGCTCAAATGGTATGTGGATGTTGCCCTGGCTGAATCAATCGGCTTTACAGAGGAGATCAAGTAATGGGACTGGTTTTAAACTTCACGGTCGAGGACGGGTTAAAACTTGACTGTATATTTTCAAATACGGCAATTTTCCGTGTGGATGTCCAGGATGCTTTTAACATGCTCGGGGATCTCTTGGGTGACGGGGAACCGTATGTGGTCCTTTGCCTGGACACCGAAGGGTTGCGGCCATCCATTCACAGCCTGCCCTTTTTTAACTCTCTTTGCGAGGTTGACGGGGTAGTGTACGGGACCACTCCGGAGGGGGTCCACCGGCTGGGAGGGGATACCGATAACGGGGAACCCATCCATACCGGTGTCGCCTGGCTGAAAACCAGTTTCGGCATCTCCAACAAAAAAAAATTCCGGGCGGCCATCCTGGAGGGTGATGTTGATTCCGTGGCCGTCCAGGCCAAAACAGAAACCGGATCCGCTCTTTATCCTGTCCGGAGGAACCGGGTCCCCATGGGCCGGAACCTTATTGGCCGGGATTGGGATATTCGGATAGTCGATTTTGACAGGCTGGAAGCGGTTGAATTCGTGCCGGTCGTGGGGAGGAGGTAGGTATGGGCGAACGTGCGGAGCGGTCCCAATGGTATCGAGGGAAGGACCCCATCATGGAAGAGTTCTCTTCTCAGCGCCGAACAATCATAGACACCGTGGCGTCCCGGGTAGAACATCCTCCTGGGCACCTGGCCGGCGCATTGACAGAACTGGAAACGAAAACCAAACATGCCCTGTCTGACTTGAACTACAAAATCGTGGCCGAGGCCGTGGAGCGGGAACTTGCCCAGCAGGGGCTGGACATGGACATGGATTATAAGAATGCCGCCATCCTTTGGGAGCTTGAAAAGGCCCGTCTGCTTGATGCCTTACAGCGGGAACTGGCCGATTCCAAGAAAACCCGGGAGGACCGGGAAAGCGTCCTGGCTGACCTGGCCGTGGAAGTCTCGCTTCGCCAGGTGGCTCTGATCAATGCCAAGACCCTTATTGAAAACGAACTGGAAGGTATCCGGAAAGAAATAGTAGAGGCCCAGGGCCGGTCCCTGCCCAAGGAGGTGGAGCTTGCCCAGGCAAAGCTTGTCACGGCACAAAGGAAGCTGGCTATCATCCCACACCTTCAGGCTCTGATTGCAGCAGAAGAGGACCATATCACGGCAGAAGAGGCGAACATCCCCTTAACTGAGGAACTGATCAACAAACGCCTGGCCCAGATCCCGATCAAGGAGGAATTGGCCACCCTCAAGGAGCTCTTGGTGGCCGCCATGGACGCCTTGACCCAGCCGACCCTGGCCGTGGCCGGGAAAAAGAAGCTCCTTGCCCAAGCCCGGCTTGAATACGAGAACCGGGCGGCTGAGAAGGTGGGGCCCGCCGTGGCCATGGTCGCTGCCCTGGAAAGAATGAACGCTGCCCTGACTGTTTACATCAACAAAAAGGGGGAGCTTGTGGATCCCTACCTGAAACGTGCCACCAAGTTGCAGGATCTTATCGAACCTCGAACCGATTATGCCCGGGCCCTTGCCGAAACCGTGCCATATGTCCGGGAACTGGCAATCAAACGACAGGAGTTGATTGCCCCGAGCCTGGCCAAGGCGGCTGCATTGAGAAAATTGATATCCCCTCTCTTGCGAAAAGCCCAGGAAACCCTGAAGTATGCCCATTCTCTCAAAGATATGGCCCGAATAGAGAAAGACACCAAAGAGATTCATCTCGATATCGAAAAACTCAAACGTGATGGGATCGATGCCGACCTGGACATAATGAAAAAACGCCTGGACGAGGGAGAGTTTCAACAGGCCCTGGTGGAGGCCAATGTGATCTTAAAACGCCTGGAGACAGAGAACCGGGCCGCACTCATCGACACGGATGCCGTTAATTCAGCCGAATTTCTGCAACTGAAAGAAACAGGACAAACAGATGTCGTTGCCAAAGAGATGGAAGCTGTTACCAAGGAAGTCGATACCCGGTTCGATGTGGCTGAAATGCGGATCGATGGCCGGGTTGAAAGTGTGAGGACCACTACCCGGGCTAGGTCCGGACATGACGGTTCCATTGAAAAGATTAGCCGGCTACAAGCAGACGCCCGGGAAGAAACGGCAGAGGCCAATGCCGCTGCACAGATCACAAGTACATTGATTCATCAATTATCATAAGGAGCGACCATGGGTGTTGACGATATTATCATGAGGGGCCAGGGCAGGGAGGATCATCTATGGACGCCTTTTGCCCATGATCCTTTTGGATTTGTGGCCAGGGAAAAACGGGCTGTCCTGTTTGGTCTTTATGCCAACGGATTTAACCATGGGTTTGCTTACCTGGTGGATATTTCCGGAGAGAAGTTGGTCAACCTGGTCAATCAATTTGATACCAACATGGCCCAGCTTGACGCCGATGAACAACAGACGGTGATGGAGTTGGCCACAAAGCGGTACCTGGATGTGTTGGACCAGCAAATCCATGACCAGAAGATGGTTACCGGCCGGAGCAAGATTGACGCCCAGGATGCCGAGTTTGATGCTAAGTTCGCCGCCCTGGAGCAGGACCGTCTTGCCATTGCCACAAAACGGGAGCAGTTGGCCCAGGCCATCGCCAAGGCCGAGGCAGAGGTGCAGGTATTAACCGCCAGGATAGCAGAGGCAGAGATCAACCGGGAGTACGTAGAAGCGGATATTTCCCGGAAAAAATTGGAAGCGACCAGGACACGGCTTCAAGTCCTGGAGGCTGGGAACCGTGGGTTGTCCCTTCAATACGACATCGCCAACACGGCGGTTCAGGAAGCGGACCTTCGTCTTGACCGGCAACGGACCCAGCAGCAGGTGGACCTGATCCCGGGGAACCTGGCCGAGATCGAGGCAGCCGACCGGAACCTGGACGCAGACATTGTTCATGCCGGCACCAACCGGGCAATGGTGGACGCCGAGGTGGCTGAATACAAGGTCAAGGCGACCCGGACGGAACTGGACGCCACGGGGAAGGAGGTGGACGCCTCTCTCCTGGACGTGGATATTGCAAAAGCAAAACTTGACACGGCTATGGTGGATGTCGAAATCGAAGAAACTGAAGTGAAGACTGCCCGGGAAGAAGCTCGAAAAATTGAACTACAGACTGACATTGCCATGGTGGAGGTGCAGATTGCACAAACTCAGCTTGAAGCGGATAAGGTCCGGGTCCAGCTTAAAGAGATCGAGGCTGACATTGCCACCTTGGATGCCAAGAAAATGCGGGAAAGCCTTTTAACCCTGGAACGGCGAATCGCCGAGACCAGGCGTCACAACCTGGCCCATGAAATTCCCCGGAAACGGCAAGTCCAGCTTGACGCCGTTGCAGCCCAAATTGACGTGCTCCGGACAAAAATAGATGCAGCGGTTGAATATAAAGAACTGGAACAGAAGATCCATGGTAGCCGGCAAGATCAACAGCAGGCAGAGCACACGTATAAAATGACCATGGCCGAACTTGACCAGGAGTTCGACATGCACCGGGCCGTGGTCAAATTGGAATCTTTTTCCCGGGACCTCCTTATCGCAGCCAAAGAACGAGCAGGGCAGGAACTCCAGGATCAAGAGGTCACCCGTGTCCCGCATTCCCAGGTTAACGCCGCCGTAGACTCAAAACGAGCAGCGATTGATGCAGCAAAGACCATGGCCGCCGCCAACATCATCAACACCCTGACTCATAAAATCGGAAAAGGATAATCATGTCTGAACGTTGGTATAGAGGCTTTGACATGCCGGATATCGACATGCTCAAAGAGGGGCAGATGTCCGGTGCCCTTTCCGGCAGGCTGGCTCAACTGTTTTCCATGGCCAACGAAGAGGAGCACATGGCCCGGGCTCCCATCTCCATCGATCCCGGGGATATGTCGTTCCTTGGAAGTGACGATTCCCCGGGGTTGGCCCTGTCCCTGCCCATCGCTTATGACGTGTGGTATCTCTGGCACACCGTCAATATCATCCCTGATGACCATGATAAACGGGATGAGTTCATGGAGATAGTCCTTCAGCCCTTGTTCAAAGGCAGAGGAGAGGCCAAACCCTTACGCACCATCAACAAAGAAGCAGCAGGCCAAGGAATAACTCCAGACCTATCTTTTTTTCAGGCCAAGGGGATCCCTTATATTAAGGAGATGCGTTTTGAAACGTTCCTCCATGATCGTGCCCCGCTCTATGATTCCCCTGGACCCAATTGGATAAACGACCCTGGGTTGGATCACGAAGGGAGCGGTCCCGGGGATATTTACGCCGGCTACCTGGCGTTCCCGGTTGGTCCCCTGGGCGTAATGAGAGTGGTTTCCCTGATCAGTGAAAGCATCCTGGCCCAGGGCGGCGAATCTCAGGATGATTCGGAGAGGCCAAAGCCAGGGGGAGAACTCCTGTCACCCATGGAACACCAGGACAACGCCTGCATGGGATTACACCTGGTCGAGGACACCTACCTGATCCACAACCCTGACACGGAATATCCCGCAAAAGAGATGGTAGGGACCGAGGAGATCCTTCCTCACCACTGGTTGCGGTATTGGTTAAAAAAGAGTGACAAGTTCCCGGTACCGGGAGAGTTTATGGTCTTGTTGGCCAAAGCCCAAGGAGTCCCGCCGCATTGCTGGTGGTATCAAGAAACGAATCCCATCTCCTATTCCGGTAATTTCTTTGAAACCGAATATTACACGTCCGGAATCGTGCTGGCCGTCATCGAGGAGGTGGACCGGGACAAAGAAGCCGGCACGGCCACCTATGAAGTGACTGAAGTCTCAACAGAGCACGAACAAAAGCATGGCCATGGCGAATACCATCTTCAAAAAGGGATGCAGTTTACATGGGAGGAAGTCGGGGCCGTTTATAAGATCCGCGTAAAAGATCAGGATCTTTACCTGAAAAGCAGTGACTTTTTGCTATACAAAATAGATGGGCGGGTGGCCGTGAGAAAAGTTCCAGGGATCCAAAGCAAAAACTTTACCTGGGAGCAGTTGGAACCAGGACGGGGAACCCCAGGGAGTACCGTGGAAGGGATGAACGATTTTGACATTTCTCTAAACGGAAAGCCCTTCGAGATAAACAGAAAATGGGTAATTGTTCCCATTACTTTTTACGAGGAGTAGAACATGGATTTAGGCAGCGTAATGTCCCGGGCGTGGGATTTCCTTGACAAGAACTTGAGGCAGAAACAGAAGAACTTTGAAACAAAGATCAGGTCTGACCAGACCATGCAAAGCCTACAATCAAAGAGTGCACTAGATAAACAGCGGTTGATCAATCAGGGGGATGTGGATGTCGCCGCCGTAAAGAACCGGGGTTCTCTTGCCCAGCAGGGGTTAGTGAACCAGGGTGTCCTTGCCCAACAGGGGTTGAAAAATAAAGGCGATATTGCCGAGCAAAAGCTGGTCAATTCAGGGGCTATTGAACGCCAGGGGCTGGAGAATATCGGGAGGTATGACCAGCAAAGATTGAAGAACGAGGGAGCCATGGCCGTGGCCGGGAGCAAGGCCGAAACCGAAACCAATAAGCTCAACCTGGAAAAAAGGAAGTTCATCTATACCGCCAATAAGGATACCCGGGAATTCAATGAAGATGTCCGTCAATTCGATGTTTCCAGGGGAGATAAAAATTTCCAGTTCTTGTCAAAGAGAGAGAATGGAGATTCAGGGCTTGGGGTGGGTGCTGGCACGGGAGATAAACCAGGGCTTACTGATGAGGGGATTGTAGACCGCTTAAAACTCATTGATACTCAAATGAATGTTGGTGCTCATGTCGGCTCAAACAAACCAAGTGAAGACAAAGCTATGATGACATATGCCCGTAGTCTTGCTTCACAGATGAAGGGCATGACAGAAGATGAGTTGAAACATTTTGATGTTGATCCCGCTGCACTCCCTTACCTACAGAGGATCGTCAAAGAATCCGGATTGGGAGGGAAATCGTCAGGGACAAACAAAAGTGTTACTTCAAGCCCACAAAAGGCTGAGGATAAACAAGCCTCCAAAAATCGTGCGACCATAAAGGGCGTCCCTGTAGACGGGGCAAAGGCCGAGCCCAAAGGGGGATGGAAACCGCCAAAAACATCTTTTTCCCGAAAAGAGCTGGATAGGTTCAAACGGCCCGAACGGGATTATAAGCCTGCCGACAATCCCATTGAGGCTGCAACGGGGAAACGGTTCCCTGCAAACCCGGAATCCATTCTTACAAAAGTCCAAAAAGGATCTGGGTGGTCCCAGACTGGATCGGCTCAACGCTTTGGAGAAGATACGGTGGCCACTGCCTTGAGGAAACAGGGGTTGAGTGATGACAAACAGACCTTAAAAAACATGTCAAAAAGATTGCAGAAAAAATATCCGGACATCTCCCCTGAGAAGCTGGCCGAAATGATTAGAAAATCGAAATCTAAATTAGCGAATAAGTAAGGGGTGGCATCGTGGCTTTTTTAACGCAAGAAATGTTGGATAGTGGACTTAGATCCGTTATTGACGGGATAGATCAAAAGGCGGTTGAAAAGGAGCATAAGTCTCTTTGGGATTATTCCGAAAAATACCGAGATTTGTATGGATCTCAAAAAGACCTGTTTGACCCGTATAAGACTGAGGAATCAAATACCAACACCATGGGAGCCATTAAGGATGTTGCCCTGGGCATCCCCGCCCGGATCATTCCGGACACGCTTTCGTCCATTGCCCAAGTCTTTGACGATCCTGAAACCAGCAACGGAATACTGGACCCTTTCATCGAATGGAACCGGAACAAGCAGAACGAGTATATCAATGGCCCTGGAGGGGATGAAGAGATTTTTCCCGGTCTGAACGTTACCCGGCGTGAGATGCGTGAAGGTGTTTCGAGCCTGGGCTTCTCTGTAACGGCCATGGGTGCCGCCTTTGCCCCTCGATTGATCGGTGGCGCAACAGGTGGTGTTGCCGGTTTTGTGGCAGGATCAGCGGCTTCCGGTGCAGCAGCATACCGGATGGACCGAAACGGCTTTATTCGGGAATACAGAGAGTTTCTGAATCAAAAGGAAGGCCGCCAGGTCACGGACCAAGAGTTCGCCCAGATGCTCCCCGGGAAAACAGCGGATCTCCTCCGGGAGCACGGACTACACGAAGCGGGATGGGAAGGTATTGCCAATGCCGTGGAATCCGGAATCATGGCCCGGTTGGCAGCCGGTGGGCTCACCACAAAAGCGTTGAAGGGACTCCTTGGCTTTGTCATGTTCGAACTCGGGTCAGAAGCGGCCACCCAGATCGGGCAAACCAATGTTGAGGTCAAGCTCGGTATGCGGCCCGAGGACGACATGCGATCCTTTGCCAGCCCTCAAGATTGGATGGTATCGGCCCGTGAGGTTTTGCCGGCGATAATGTTGATGTCCGGAACCATGGGTGGAGCCTCCTATGCCGTGGGAAAATACCGGGACAAGAAAAGTGCCATGGCCATGGCCGATCTGAAAGAGCAGGGGTTCTCCATTGAAGAATTGGAAGCCCTCAAGCAGGACCCCGAGGCATTGAAGCAATATAAGGGCCTGCGCCCTGAAGATATCACCGGGTTACAGGAAGAACTGTACCAGGAAGAGTTCGATTCCATCGAGGCCGAAAAAGAAGCGGAGATGTTCCCGGAAAAGGATCACCTTAACGAGCTTGAGGCCAAGATAAAGAATCTGTCAGCGTTCAAGAAACCCAATGACCGGCAGAAGCAGAAACTGGCCGAGTATCAAGCAGAGTATGACGGGCTCATGGCCGGGGCAGCAAAAAAGGTCCAGGGCATGGAGGAGCAACCCCAGGAGCCAGGACCGGCCACACTTGAGACACAACCCTTGCCGGAAGATAAAACCATTGTTGAACAGCCACCTACGCCTGGGAGCGGGGAGATGGTCCCAGGAGCGAAAGTGGAGCCGCCGGCAAAAGAAGCCAATCCAGAGCAAGCCCCTGTGCCTGCCGACCAGGAAGCGGACCTATTTGACACGAACATGGACATGGAGGAATTGCAAGCCCTGGGTGATGACCTGGAGGCCAGTTTAGCCGAGATTGAGAAAGACCTTGATGCCCAGATGTCCATGGCCAAGGAAGAGTTGCCCCAGGGGACCACCGGCAAAACAGCGGAGGAGTTGAAGGTTGAGTATGAAGCCGGACAAGATCCTTCTGGGACCAAGTCAGGACCAAGTCAGGACCAAGACGGGACCAAGCCCGGGGAGGATGACCTTCCGGACATCCCATATAAGGATGAGACGCTAACAACCGGTGACGAGTCCCTTTCGGGGAAGGATGCCCAGACTATAGACACCCTTGATGAAGAGGCTCAAGCAGACCCTGGCACTAAGTCGGCACCAAGTCGGCACCAAGTTCTTGAAGTCGAAACCAGGATAAGCAACGGACTTCTCGACAAAGCGAAACAAAACAACATGAGGTATGGAGAAAAATCACTCACACCTCTTGCTGTTGATATTGCCCAAGACGCCATTGATACCAGAGATCGGATGACTAAAGAAAAAAGGGTTGCTCTTGCAGAGAAATATGGTGTTCCTGAAAATGTCGTTCACCAGATGACAACAGGTGGTCCTGGATATGAGACTTTGGCAGGACAGAGAGAAAGTGGGGATAAAGAGGTATCAACCTTTTTAAGCAAACCCTTAACGCCGGTTATTGATAATTCTGACGGGGAAACCGCTGAAGCTTCTCCAAAGGAGGACGCTAAGCCTGCCGAGTTGCCCAAGGGCAGCCTGGTTGAATGGGAAACAAAAAAAGGGGATCCCCTTTCCGGAACTCTCCAGGAAAAACATAAAAGCGGGTCATGGTGGGTTGCCAGGGCAGACGGAAAAAAGGTCCTTGTTTCGGAAAAGAGTTTGAAACCGGTTGATGTCGTCCCTCAGTCTGAGGAACCCATCGCTGACAAGAAACTGCCTCCAGAGAAAGCATCTCATGAAATGTCAGGGGATGGCTTCAAGACCTATAGTTACAAAGTCTCTGGAGAGCCCCGTAAAGTCATTGAGCACCCGAATGGTTCAAAGTTGATCCAAGGGAAAGATTCAAATGGCGACACCTACTATGAATTTGAAGGCGATTTTAAAGACTTTGATAAATACGTGGACTCGTCAGATGGGCTTTTGTCTTTCAATGAACAAGCCATAAAAGAACTTTTCCAAAGGAAGGGGCTATCGAATAAGGCTCAACCTATTGAGCAAAACTCTGTCAAACAGCCATCAAATAAGGAACCCGAGCAAAAACAGACATCTCCATGGCCTGAGAGCTTCGCTGCTCCTACCGAATCACATAAGGACGTTAAAAAGACCATGACAGGAAGGGACACCACCCCGTTCCCCAAACTCAACATGGCCACGTCCAGGACGGTGAATAATTCTGTTAAAAAGCATCACGCCTGGCTGATCAAAAACGCCATTGAAGAGGCTAAGGCCCGAGGGGATCAGACCAACCTACGGATGTTCAACACTCAAATGGGCCAGAAACTTTCCCCGGCTGATGTGGACACGGCGCAGGGTTATCTCTTTGACTGGGAAGTTCAGAAACAGCCGGCACCTATTACCACTCCCTTGAAGACCGAGGGGCACGGCAACCTGGCACAAGAACTCATGGACAAGGACAAGACCCTAACCGCCAGGCTCAAGGATGAGGGATACACCACCCGGAGCGAGAAGGGTGGCCGGAAGTTCATTACCAAGGATGGTGAGGACGTTTTCCTTGGTACGGCATCGCAGGTGTCGAAATGGCTTGACGATGGAGCCCCTTCAACCGCACCCAAGGCCCCAAAAACGGAGGACGTAATAACTACCCCTCCCTCAGATACCCCAGTTAATACTGTTGACAAATCTGAAAAGGATGCAGCACCCAAGAAAAAGAAAAAAAGCTCTGCCCTGGGCGATCAGTTAAAAGCCGAATGGGCCAAGCAGGCCAAGGCCAAGAAAGAGGAGGAGGCCCGGGGTCGGGATGAGAAGGCCGCCGAACTCAAGGAACGTATGTCCCATGCCGCTGACAACGTGAAGGATTCCGCATCCAAGATGATGGACGCTTTTAAAAACATCAACGACATCCTTGGGGACCGTGGTAGCTTTTCCACCGAAGAAGCTGACGAAAATATCTACCAGCAGATCAAAGAACAATTGAATATTGCATGGGGACATGCTCAAGAGACTGGACGATCCATCACCGAATTTGTTACGGTGGCCATGGAGGCATTAAGCCATAAAGCCTCCCCTTACTTTGAACGCTGGGTTGATGAAGAAATAGAGGGGAATACGGATGCCGAAGATCAAGACCAAGATCACGAAGGACGACAAGACGTTCAAGGCGTGGATATTGAAGGAGACAGCCCGGTTCGAGGAGGACGAGGAAGAACCGTGGCCAGTGAAGGGGAACACACAACTCCAGAAGACCCTGGTGGAAGTGTGGCAACACAGCCGACCGAAGATGTTTCAGAAACTCAATCTCCAGGGGATACTGAAAGAGACGGCATACGTTCTGGTGTGCAAGATGATGGAAGCCGAGGAACAGATGTGGAAGGACGGGATGCCCCGGACGGACGCACATCAACAAGCGGCTCAAACGTGGTTGCTGATGGATCCGGAGGAGCCCGGGGAAGAAGGTTAGGCAATTATCACATTGATGACCCTAAAAAACTGATTGGTGGCACCCCTAAGAAACGCTTTGCCAAAAACAAATCAGCTATTGAAACCTTCAACAAGGTTATGAACGATGGCCGGCATCCGACAGCAGAAGAACGGGACGCCATTGCGGGATATATCGGATGGGGATCGTTCGGGCAGGATCTATTTCAGGGATCATGGAAAGCCCCTATTTATAAAGACGGCTGGCAGAAAGAAAACGATTGGTTGCGGGAACACCTTGGGGAATCTGCGTGGCGGTCTGCCCAGGCTTCTATCATCAACGCCCATTACACGGACCCACCGACTGTCTCAGCCATTTGGGAAATCGCCAGAAAATTGGGATTCAAGGGTGGCCGGGTGCTGGAACCCTCCATGGGTATCGGTAATTTTTTCGGCTTGATGCCCAAGGATTTCAAGAGTAAGAGCGACTTGACCGGTATCGAACTGGACGAAACAACCGCAGACATGGCCCGGATGCTTTATCCGAATGCCAATGTCCAGCAGATGGGATATGAAAAAAGCGCAACCGCAGATGGGTTCTATGACCTGGTGGTTGGGAACTGGCCTTTCGCAGCAGATGGCCCGGCGACCAGAAGATACGATAAATACGCATTAAGCCTGCACGATTTCTTTTTTGTAAAAGCACTGGATCAGGTAAGGCCGGGTGGGCTGGTTATCGGCATTACCAGTTCTGGGACAATGGACAAGAAAGGCACCGTTGCCCGGACCCAGATGGAAAAGAGGGGCAAGCTCATTGCCGCATACCGGATGCCCATGGGCGCATTCAAAGAATATGCCGGCACTTCTGTTGTTGCAGATATCCTAGTCTTCCAGAAACACCCCGATGGAAAAATCAGTGAACCTACTTCTCCTTGGAAAAAGCAGGTGCCATTGAAGGACTCCTATGGGGATGGTTTTGTGGACCCTGACGGGAGAGAGATCACCGTCAATGAATATTGGGACCATAATCCGAAGCATGTCCTTGGAAATATGACCGTGGGCCACGGCACGACCCAGGGCCGGATGGGAATGATTGTTGAAAGGGAAAGAGGCTATGGGAGCAAATTGGATTCCCTGGCTGATAACTTCCCGGCAGATATCGTCACCAAGCGTACCAATGTAGATCACATCAAGTATATCAGCAATAATACCAAAGAACGCCAGAATAGCATCACAGTAACAAAGGACGGAGACATTTACGTTGTTGCCGGTGAGCGGCTGGCCAGGCTGTCAGATGTGGTCAAATACTCCGTAAAAAACGCCAAGGTGACAAAAGACAGGGAGGCCCAGGTCAAGTCCCTGGTTGAAATCAAAAAACTATACGGAAATCTCCTGGATACAGAGAGGACAGGGGGATCAAACGTTGAAGGGATAAGGGCGAACCTGAATGCCGCCTATAAAAACTTCACGAACCAATGGGGTTCCATTAATGGTTCCTATGGCCTAAAAGTCCTCCAAAAAGTAAAAGATCCTTTAGCCCCTGCGCTGGAGGCTCTTGAAAACAATACCGGCACGAAAAAAGCCCCGGTCTACGCCCCGTCAAAAGTCTTAACAGAATCCACACAGAGGACAAGGAAGGTTCTCACAAACCCGTCTGTTACAGATGCCTTTGTCATGGCTCGGAATGAGGATGCCAGGGTAGTTGACCTTGAGGGCATTGCTGAGACGACAGGCAAAACCGTTGATGATGTAAAAAAAGAGCTGTTTGACAAAGATGCCATCTTTGAGACACCTTCAGGTTTGTTTGAGGTCAAAGATATTTACCTGTCCGGAAACGTTAGAGTCAAGTTATCAGAAGCGCAAGACGCACAAAAGCAAGGCATGGACATGGCCCGGAATATTGAGGCTCTTAAAAAGATCCTTCCGAAGGATGTCCCGTATTTTTCCATTGAGGTGAATCTCGGGGCAACCTGGATTCCCTCTGATGTTTACAGAGATTTTTTCAAGGACTCCTTGAACCTCCCTGATGGATTAGCTGACACGATACACTTGACACCATCAAATACTGGCTGGTCTGTCAAGTTTGACGATAATCGCATGCTTAACGATAGGGAAGAAGTAAGGTCCCTTTGGAGCCCGAAAAGAGAGTCTGGTGATATCATTTGCGATTTTACAAGGGTTGCCAGGGCAGCTTTCACAGGCCAATTAATAACTATTAAAGCAAGAGATCTTGACGGTAACGAGTTTACCGACACTGGAGCATCAACCATTGCGAATGAAAAGGTTGACGAATTCCGGGAAGCCTTAAAAGATTGGGTTTGGAAAGATATTGATCGCCGGGTTGCCCTGGAAAAGCATTACAATGAAATAATGAATGCCTTTGCAAGCCCTGAATATGATGGTTCTTTTCTCTCTTTCGAAGGCATGATGTTGAACATAGGGCAGGATGAATTTAACCTCAGAATGCACCAAGTAAACGCCATATGGCGTGGGGTTGCCAACGGTAGAGGATTATACGCCCATGAGGTCGGGACAGGAAAAACCTTTACCATGGGTGGTCTTGCTATTGAATCCAGACGGTACGGCATCGCCCAAAAGCCGTTGATTTTGGCTCACAATGCGAACAGTGCCTCAGTTGCGGATGACATTCAGCAGATGTACCCGGGCTCCAACCTTTTATACCTTGATAACCTCTCTCCTGCGACCATTCAATCTAAACTGTACCAGATCGCCAATGACGATTGGGATGCCGTTATTATGCCACACTCCCTGATTGATCGTTTAACCCTCTCAGAAGAAACATTGATGCGGCTGGCCGCTGAAGAGATTGAAGCCCTTGAAACGGCGGCAATCGAATCGGCTGAAGAGGAAGGCTTTGATATTGCCGAAATCCTTGATGATGAAGAAGAGTTGAATAAAGTTCGTGGAGCCTCGACGGCAAAGGAGATTGTCAAGCAACGAAACAAGATCATTAAGAATATTCAGAAGCAAGCCCTGGCTTCAAGCCGGGAGGATGCCGTCCCCTTTGAAATGCTCGGGATTGACATGCTTATCATTGATGAGGCCCATGAGTTCAAGAAGCCGCCCCTTTCCACCAAGATGAAAGTCAAGGGGCTGAACACGGCCACAAACAACAAGAGTATTGCCCTTAACTTTTTGACATCCTATGTCAAGGAAATGAACAGTGGCAAAGGCGTTCACATCTTCACAGGGACACCGATCACCAACACCCTGAACGAGATATACAACCACATGCGTTATACCATGTCGGATAAGATGGAAGATGCCGGGGTCCTTGGGTGGGACGCATGGTTCAACACCTTCGCTTCTGTCAACTCGGATGTAGAGAGGAACGCCGCAGGAGAATACGAATCGGTTTCAAGACTGTCCGGATTCCACAACGTATCTGAACTTCGTAGGTTCGCTGGTCAATATATGGATATCGTTTTTGCCGAGGATATGCCGGAATTTGTACCCCGAGAAACCGAGTCAGGAAAAACCCTGCACTCCGAAGGTTTGACGGAAAAAGAACAGCTTGAATTGTTGGATGGAAGAACGGACACTGGACCCGTAAAGGGCCGGCCATACAAAAAGGTCATCAATGAAGTAGCCGATATGTCACCGCAACAACGGGAGATTCTTGACAGCATCATTGAGAGATCCCGATCTTTCAAAAACGCATCGGGGCGGGAACGCCGGGAAATTATGAAATCCGGTGACAATAGGAACCCGGTTTTGGTAGAGACGGATGCGGCCAAAGCAGGGTTTGATGTGAGGCTTTACGATAAGGATTTGTCCGACCATCCTGACAACAAGATTAACAGGGCTGTCAGAAATATCACAGAAATCTATAATTCCCATGAAAAGGCTTCACAGGTCGTTTTCATGGAAAAGGGCTACACCGACACAGCAAAGAGATCCCGTAGGAATGCTGATGGGGAAAAGTACAAAATAACCGTTGAAACCTTCAATGCCGTGAAGGACCTTCAGGCAAAACTTATTGCCGGCGGGATACCTGAACATCAAATAGCTGTTGTTACCGGGAAAACTACGAAGAAAAAAAGGCTGGCAATTGCGGATGCTGTCAACAAGGCTGAGATCCGGGTGGTTATAGGCTTGACCTCTACCCTTGGAACTGGCGTGAACATGCAGGAGAACCTAAAGGCCATGCACCACCTCGATGCCCCCTGGATGCCTGGGGAATTGGAGCAGCGGAACGGCCGGGGCTGGAGACAGGGGAATAGATGGAACACTGTCTTGGAATTCCGTTATATCACGAATAATATTGACGCTCGACGGTGGCAGGTATTAGCAAAGAAACAGAAGCTTATCATTGATTTCTTGAGAGCCAAGGACGGTATGAGATCAATCGAGGGTGATGCCCTTGATATGAACGAAGGCAACGAGCTTGACGATATCACAGCCAGCTTTGCAGAAGCCGCCGGGGATTCCCGTATCCTGATGATCGAAAAACTCAAAAAAGATATTGAAAAGCTGTCCAAGAAAAAACGCCTCCATGACATGGGGATCGTTGAAGCAAAGCAAAAGCTCAAAAAAAATAAAACCAAGATCCCTGAGATTGAAAAAGACGCTTCCAAGGTCAACTCTGATATTGTCAACTTTGAAACAGAAAAGCAAAAACCCTTTTCTATTACGGTAGGTAAGAAGACATATACCAACCGTAAAAAAGCAAATGTGGCCTTGGAAAAAATGTTCATCAAGAACCATGGGAAGAGGATAGATAATGATGACGGGTCAATAGTCGTAGGCCATTTTAGGGGTTTTGACATTGTAATGGAACCCCGGTGGGCAGTAGCCCCTGAGTATTTCCTGGACAGAGAGGGCTATTATAATGTGCAGCCTGTCATGGGTAGCCTGGATTCCATCGGGAGAACAATGGGCAAAAAAGCAGAAAACCTTGCCCAGGAACTTGAAGACAAACACCGGGCCGTTAAAAGGTTTGAGCAGGTTCAGCATGAAACCTTTGGGCAGGAGTCCGCTCTTCAAAACAAAGAGGCAATGCTGGAATCCATCCAGGCTGACATGGCAGCATTCCCGGACGCTCCCCCTGTATGGCTCACCCAGGGCGCACCCATTGGGACCTTGGTTTATCATGAAGGTAAGGCATACGAAGTTGAGGGGCACCGGGCCGGGGCAGAAGAGTTCTATGTCATGGCCCACAAAGAAGGGGACACTTCTGCACATGAAGTTTTCACTTACACCGAGGTCAAAGATATTAATAACCTCCCGATATATGAGGATCTGACACCCAAGACCAAGGACACCAGACACCCAGACATAGGAGCCGCTGGTTTCGGCCAGCAGGGACTCGACAAAGCTGAATTGCAGGAACCCATGTATTCCACCGCAACCATCCCCGGCCAGGAGGTCACGCTCCAGGACATACAGAAGATGTTCCCAGGGCAAAACGTAGGGCTCTCTCCGGACAAGTCTGTATGGGTGCGATTGAAGAATGGCGCCGGGTGTCAAATCAACACGGTAAAGCGCCTCTCTTCCGGTGAGTACCAGTTTGCAATCAAATCCGGCAAGATGGGCAGGGGCGGGGAGATCGCCGGCAAGTATGTTTCCAATACCATCACCTTGTCCAGTGACTTTGCCGACACCGGCACCCTGTCCCATGAGGTTGCGCACTGGCTTGAAGACATAGGGGTTATCACCCAAGCTGACAAGATCGCCCTGGACGGGAAAGCCCGGGCTCTAAACCGTGAGGGACAATTCAAGGGACCTTGGAATAAAGACATGGCTGAAAACCGGGCAAACCTGATAGCCCAGGTGCTGGCAGACCGAAAAGCATACCGGGGAACCCTGGTGGGCCGGATCGTTCAGAAGGTGGGCGACTTTTTGGACGCCTTGGTGAATCTAGGCCACTCATCTACACGGCAGGTGGCCAGGGGCATGGAGTCTGGATCGATCTACAGCAGGGAGACAGAGGGAATCGAGCACAAGGATACCCATTATGAACTGCGAACCAAACCGGAACCCAAGAAGACGATCAAGGCGTACAAATTGTTCAAGGTGAAAAAGAAGCATCCCGGGAAACTGTTCCCGCTGTTTGTCGGGGCTAAAGATCCCGTTGGAATGGGTCTATGGCATGATGCGGAAATCGGACCCATGAACGATAAGGGTAAAGTAAAATCAACCCTGGGCCCACTGGCATTTCGTCCAGGATGGCATGGCGGGGATTCCCCTATGGCGACTCATATAGGGGAATCAGGAGATGGAAGCTCAAAGCCCCAGTTCAGACCAGCGGATCAGGTGTGGACAGAAGTTGAAATGCCCAATGATGTTGATTGGCAAACAGAAGCGAACAAGAGGGCTACTTTGACCAAGGCCGGTAAGCCCATCGCCAGGACCGCCCACATTACGGATCAGATTCCCGTTGATGGATCATACAGATACAAGACCAATTCAAACATGACGGGCTCATGGATCATATCAGGGGCCATGAAAATTAACCGGATACTCACAGATTCCGAAGTGGCGGCAATCAATGAAGAACTCGGCACCGCAGATTTACCCAGGGCGAACGGTGCCGAATTTGATTTTGAAGCGTATGGATTTGGAGAATCACAGGCTCAGTATTCCACAGTAGAGCCCAAGGCAACCGTAACCAAGGCCGAGCAGAAGAAAAGCAACAAGGCATGGAAAGAAGCCAACGACTGGGCCAAGGCCATATTCAAGCCCGAAAAGGTGAAAGCCTCAGACAAGAAAGACCTCTCTGCCATCGAGCGGGTCATGTCCATCCTGTCCCATTTCAAGGGCCTTGACGCCACGGCTGATAAGGTCATTGACCTGATGCTAAACAAAACCTCGATCAAAGTGGAGAAAGAGACGGATCTATTTTCCAGCACTGCAGGTGTAAGAGGAGAATTCGACCACTTCACGGATGGAATCCTGCCCCTGATGAAACACAAGGCCAAGTATGCGGCCTTGAACGCCTACATCATGGACCGGGATATCAACCAGAAGGGATGGAAGATCCGGAAAGAGGATGGTGGATGGATTGCCCAGGCCGTGAAAGGGGAAAGGATTGGAGACATATACGAGTCTGAAGCCCTGGCCGAGCAGGCCGCCATCGAACACGAAATGGCCGCCTACCCGGGTAACGACATGGAAAAGGAAGCCCTGAAGGCTTACCGAAACATAGTCATGAACTCCTTTCATCATTATTACGATGAATGGTTGAACATCATCGAGGAGGCCGAGCTTAACGGGGAGCCCATTCCCAAGGTTGTCATGGAGACCATCGAGGGCAGCATCGAGGTGGATATCCGGGCGGCCTTGAAGATCATGGGCGATAGGCGTGGGTACTACTTCCCCAGGATCAGACAGTCCGGAAAATTTGAAGTCTTCGCCAGTAAGGAAGGGGATCACTCCACCAGGGAATATTTTGATTCTAAGGTCATGGCATCCAAAAGGATGAGCGATCTTAAAGCCCAGGGATACACAGTCTCCGGATTAAAAAAGAACACGGTGATCCCGGAAAAAATGTTTGAAGGTATCCGGGACAGCATGGCCGAGCAGGCAGCAACGAGTCAGGTCCTGTCCAAGATCCCTATCTACAAAAGGTCATTGTCTGATCTTAAATTCAATGGCAAGCTGGAAGGCAATAGGTTCATCCTGACCGGGTCCATCCCCTTCGATCCAGCTTTTGAAAAGCTGATGGAGTCTCTGGGCGGGGTGTACGTTGACGATATGAAGCTGACCGCCAAGGGGATGGCATATACCCCTCAGTATGTTTTTAGGAATCCTCCCCAGGACATTGAGAAACAACTCGTTGAAGCCCTGTTCAGAAATGCAGGACTTAACGAATCCGTCAATGAACAGTTCGTTTCCGACTTTGTCCAAGAACTCGCAAACCAGATTCGTTCCCGTGGCTCCCGGGCCAGGATGATTCCTAGGTCAGAGTCCACGGGTACTGATGTCGTCAAGGGATATGAAGAGGACCTACTCACGGCCACAGCCCAACTTGTTGCCGGCGCTGCAGGTGGATTTGCAAAACAGACCATCGCACAAAAGGGATACTCCATGATGATGGGCATGGAAACGACCTGGGAGGAGTTCCAGGCCAAGCACCCAGGTAGCCGGGATCTCCTCAAGGCCCAGGAGCAGTTGAAGCAAATGGTGATCAGCACACCCGAGGAAGTTGCCACGGCCGGGGAGAAAAAGAAAGAACTTGCCGAGCTTCGAAAACTGCTGTTTAAAAAAGAGTTCAATTCGGCTTCGGAAGCCAAGGCCATCCTGGAGAAAGTCGAGGAATTGCAAAAGGGTTCCCGGCTGAAATACACAAATTCCCAGCAAGCCCAGGCACTCCGGAAAGAGATAGGCCGGTTGTCCGCTGGCATTTGGAAAGATTACGCTGACCTGGTCAATTCATCAAAGATCGATCCGGTAAAACAGGAAAACCTACACGCCGAGCTTACCGATTCCATGGAGGATATCCTCCGGAATGATGACGCCATTGACCGGGCTATCAACAAAGTCAGGGCGGCCACGGTGTTTTATTTCTTGGCAGGCCGGGTCAGTTCGGCGGCGATCAACCTGACCAACCTTGCCCTGGGCGTCCCCGGGGTGGCCAAAGCTGCCGGGTTGTCCTTCCAGGCCGTGGGCACCAATGTGGCCAAAAGTATCAAACTCTACGGGCAATTCAAATTTGGGTCCCAGACCCTGGACCCTGCCCATAAAGCCTTGTTCCAGGCCATTGCCGATAAGGGCCTGGATCAACCGAAACTTAACCAAGAAGCATTTGACACGCTCCAGACAAAGGTAGGCAAAGGCTTTGACAAGATGATGAATGCCCTGATGTTTGGTTTTTCCGTCACGGAGCAGATCAACCGGGCGGCCACCATTGCCGGCTTATATAAAACCCTGGCCGGCCAGGCAAAGGTTGACCTGGTCAATGAAGATGGCAACGTTAATTTTGATCTGTTGCAAAGGGCAAAGGAACTCTCTGATGATGCCCATGGTGTTTACGAACGGGCCAATAAGCCCGGCTGGATGAAAGGGGAGAAACCGGCGGCCCGGATGCTCCAGGTGCCCTACATCTTCATGACTTTTACCCATAACTATATGCTCAACATGGCCAAAATGGGATGGAGAGGTATCCGTGATGCAGAAATCAAGAAGCCTGGGACCTGGATGAACGACAATGCCCAGGGCGCTCTTTGGCTGGCATTTGCACCAACCATGTTTGGCGTAGGATCTTCCCTGGGTGCTAGTGCACTCATTACCCTGATTGGCAAACTCATGGGCAGCGATGACCCCGAGGATGATTTCTATAAATACCTGGATACGAATTACGGTCCCATGGCCGAGCGCATTGCCCGGTACGGTGTGATGGGTATCCCCGAGCACGGAGCGGATCTGTCCGGATCTTTGAAGATGGGTATTCCGGATGCCGGCCTGGGAGCGTTCGGTTCCATGTGTGGCGATATATGGGATGGCGCCAGGAACGTTACCAAGGGTTTCTACTGGAGGGCAGCAGAGGATTTTTCCCCGGCATTCGTTCAGAATATGTTTGAAGCGGCCCGGAAATATGACCAGGGCACCACGACCTATTCCGGAGCCCCGGTGTTCTATGAAGGGAAACGTATCAAGCATGACGAACTGGATGCGCTCCTGGAGGCGCTGTCTTTCCGGCCCACCCGATCTGCCAGCAAGTTGAACAAGCTCTACGCTGACAAGAAGATCAAAGCCAAGTACCAGGATATGCGGTCAGACATTTACATGCACCTGAAGGGGCACTTTATCAAGCCTCCGGAGAAGCGGAACCCGGCTGATATGATGCGGATCAGGGGCATGGTGTTGGCCTATAACCGCAGGGTTCGGGATAAAGGGGTCAGGGGCAGGGGAGCAACCTATATCACCGACAAAAGTGTCAAGACGGCTCTTAGGAGCATGTCCACGAAAAAATCCAAACGATAATAGATTCGAAAAAGAATATATATAGATTTTCGTTTGAAATATCGCTAAATTAAAAATGTCAAGCCTATGACACGACTATAAAAGGACTATAAAAGGACTATTCCATAGGCGTGTCCATAGGCGTGGTTATCATCGTGGTTAATGGAGGGTTAAATGGACGTTTTGTATTATTCTTTCTGGGGAGTTTGGACAGGAATCGGAGTTTTAGCGATTCTTCTGAAATAGGAGTGTGTGATGAGTTCTGATTTAATTGAAGCACTAAAAACTTACTTCGCCGGGGCTTTCGCATGGGCGCTACTTTTCAAAGAGTATCTCCCACGGTCATGCCCTGAATGGGGAGACCTCTTCAATACTCTGGCCGGATTCCTTGCTCTGGTATTGGTGATCCTGCGACTCAAAAATGACATTTTCAAAAAAAGGTCCAAACAGAGGAGGACAGGTGAGTCGACGCAAACGTCAATCTGAATTTGCCCGAATGGTCGGGTTGTTAATCGTCTTCGCAACGATAAAAGGGTATGAACTTACTTTCGGTGACGCCTGGGCCAAAGACGGCCATAAAGATGGGAGTTTCCATTATAAAAGGTTAGCCATCGACTTAAACCTCTTCAAAGATGGGATCTATCTAACAGAGACAGATGATCATCAAGAGCTTGGAGAATTCTGGGAATCGCTTGGCGGGACCTGGGGCGGTCGTTTCAAGAAGAAAGATGGGAACCATTATAGCTACGGAGAAAAATGACAATGAAAAGAATATTGGTCGTTGGGTTGGTCGTTGCCTGCATGATCTGCCAGGGGTGTATGGGTGTGGCCGTGGACCTGGGTGCAGATGGATTGAATGTTCGATTTAAAGCTGTCACCCCAGATTTATTCAAAGGACATGGAATTGAAATTGTACAGGAGGGGCATGACTAATGGACATTCAATGGCAAACTGAAAAGCCTGTTCTTTTCCAGGATTTGACCGTAGACCTGGAGGCCGAAATTTGTAACGGGTGCGGTGGAAAAGATTCTTGGTTTAAACCTGGCCATGCGGATCTGTTCAGGCTCCCTTGCCAGCCTCATGATTACGATTACGCAGTGGGAGGTTCCCCTTGGGACAAGGTTAAAGCCGACTGGCGGTTAAGACATAGAATAAGAATTCAGATATCAAACCTTGACATTGGAACATTAAGAAACAATCTGATTATGGACGACCAGCTTCTTCCTGACTTCGTCGTTCGCCAAATATACAAGCACTGGTCAGACCTCTATTTTATCGGAGTGTTAGCCGGTGGGAATAGATATTTCCATTTTGGAAAAAAAAGGTGGCCTATTATGTAATAAATACCCCATTTAATCGGTTTTCTACCACATCGTAACACCCTGAAAAAATAGCATCCAAACTGTTTGACAAGCTAAAATAAATAATATAGCGTCACTTAGTAATTCACATAGGTGTGAAAGTTTTTTCCCGTTTAAAAAGAACCTTTGGCATCCCAAAAGATGCCGAGGGTTTTTTTTTAGGGCCGTGAAAGACCATGCAGTCCAACCTCTTGGGCTTTGCTTTCACTATGCTTCTGTAGGTGAAGGGGGTTGACATTGTGCGGTTTTTCGGGTATCGGTCAATAGAGCGGCATTTTAAACCCAACCCATAGGGAGGCAGGATGAAATTAAAACGTGGATACATCGGGGCCATAGCAAATCACAAGGGAGGCGTGGGAAAAACTATCACCACGGTGAATTTGGCAGCGGCTTTAGCTCTAAAAAAATTTAAAGTCTTAGTCGTAGACAGCGATCCCCAAAGTAACAGCACCTCTTATCTGTTACCCTCGCATACGAAGATTAAAGACACTCTGTATGAGTTGCTGGACAAAGAAACTCCCCCCCCAGCCATTGAGGATTGCATCTATCCCACAGTTCACCCTAATCTTTTCATTCTCCCGAATGTTATCGAGTCTTCGGGGCTTGAAATGCCTTTAACCCTGGATTTCCCACAATCAAATACCTTGTTAAAAGAGACTATCAGGGATTATGCTATTCAAAATTATGATTTTACATTTGTAGATGTGCCTCCTACGCTGGCTATTTTCCTATCCTTGGCATTACATACTTCTGATTTTCTATTAATCCCTGCCGAAGCCGGGAGCGGGAATTCTCTGGAAGGGATAAAGGGAGTTTTAGGTCTGGCCCAAGGCATTGCGAAGTCTGGGAACAAAGACTTCAAATTTGCCAAAATCGTGACCAACCGAGTGGACAGGCGGGTGTCTGCTTGCAAGGCGAATATCGAAATGGCGAAACTTCGGTTTGGGGAGGAGAATATCCTACGGACCCCCATCCCGACATCTGCCGACTTCCAAAACCTTGAGGCGCTAAAGGGACATTCTATTTTTACATACCGGGCTCAGTCAAAAGGAGCCCAAGCATTCCGAAGAATTGCCACTGAATTTATTAAATTCTTCGAGGAAAGTTAAGCCGATGATGACGAAGAGAGAGAAGGAGAGAAAAAGAAAGGGCTTGTCCGAAAGGATCATAGAGTCAAGCCAACAAAAGAAGGATGAGGGATCGACTCTCTTCAATTTCGGGGATCAAGGGGCAGTACCCAGCCAGGGTCCAGTCTGTACCCAGTCAGGGTCTAGTCAGGGACCAGTTAGGGACCAGTCAGGGTCTAGTCAGGGTCCAGTTAGGGACCAGTCAGGGTCTAGTCAGGGTCCAGTTAGGGACCAGTCAGGGTCTAGTCAGGGTCCAGTACCCAGCATTGGGTCCAGTACCCAGTCAGGGTCCAGTACCCAGTCTATACCCAGTACCCAGTCTGTACCCGATCAGGGTCCAGTATCCAGTATAGTACCCAGTATCCAGTCTGTACCCAGTGTAGGTTCAGTACCCAGTATTCGATTAGCCCCAAAGCAACAACTTATTTACAATTGGTTTTTAGGAAATGGCTTTACGGGATATTTCAATAAAGGGGAGATATCCCGTCAAACGGGCATTTCAGCGCACACCATCAAGAAAGCAATTATAAAATTTAAAAAGTTTAAGGTCATAGAAATTGGAGATTATGACCCTGTTTATAGGATATGTCCATATCGCTTGAACACCGAAATCCAAATTGAAAAAGTACCCAGTACCGGGTCCAGTACCCAGTCTATGCCCAGTACCCAGTCTATACCCAGTACCCAGTCTATACCCAGTCAGGGTCCAGTACCCAGTACAGGGTCTATACCCAGTCTGTCAGAGAACAGCTCTTATAATAGTAAGTTAGTAAGTTCTATATCTAAACTAACTTACTATCTCGAAAATTCTGATTTTTGGAAGAAACAAGAATTATCGTTTATCCAGGTCCAAGAATGGATGAATGACCATGACCTCTCCCCCGAGTTCATCATGAAGAACCTCCAGAAGGGCGAGTTCGACTCGTCTGTAAAAAACTCACGTAAGCCTGTAAGCGTTATCTTCAAGATTATTACCGTTAAGGGCGGGATGAACCGTCCCGAAGGGTTCGAGTACCCGGAAGAGATAAAAGCCCGTTTAGAGACAGAGGATGTGGCCGCAGCGGCAAAATCTCTTGAGATCAAAGAGCAGGCTTTGAATGCCAAAAAGAAAATCCGGCAAAGAGAGCAAGAACTGGCAGATGAAGAGGCTTTTTTAGAGTTCCTGGACAACGAGGATGCCGTAATCCTGGCTGTGAAGGAGATAAAAGACGGGAAGGAACGCCCCACGGCTATGATGACAACGTCCATTGCCATGTACGAGAAAAAGAAGCGGATGGATTCCAGGCTGGCGAAGAGGTTGAAGAGATACTGGCAGAATGCGGAGTAGGCCGTCATCCTGTCAGTACTGGGGAAGATTATGATTCCATTTGTTCGGGCTCTGCTGACTCCTGTTCAGGGTCCGCTGGCTCGTCCGCTGACTCGGAGACTCTTTCAATCGTGATTCTCCACGTCTCTGCGCCATCCTTGCTCAAGAGTCCCGCCTCAATAATAGACTTGGACGAACATTTGAATAATTCTTCGATGCCGTCGATACCTATCTCTTTCCCTGGCCCCTCAAGAGCCTTCAGTAACGATGCCATGAATTGTTCGAAGCCTTCATCTTTCCCATTTTCTGGTTGTTCCATTTTCTGGTCCCCTTCCAGGTTTTTTTTTACATCTCCTTCAAGCACAGCAACCATGTGTTCTTTCCGAAAATGAAAGATTTCCCCTTTATCCGTTTCGTAGTAATGCCAATTGGGCTTTTCCATTTCGGGCCGATGCTTGCCTTGGAACCGAAAGGATCCCTCGGTTGTCATAACGTTTATACTTTTCATCTTTTAATCTTCCCCGTCTCGTAAAGTTTTATCAGACATAAGCAAAGTCCTTCAAACACAGCCAGGGCAGCGGAAAACCCGTGTGTCCCGCTGCCCTGGCTGCATGACGCCACATAAATGCCTGGGAAAAGTAGGAATGTCAAGAGAAAAGATTCTAAATCGAATCCAGAGCGAATGGATATAGAATTTATGAGGATTTTTTTTTGAAGGCCCTTGACAGCTGATTCTGGGGGAGCTAATATATGCCCTTAACGGGAAAACACTTAATCCAGAGAGGGGTCATGCGAAAGGCACAAAAAAAAGCATTTTACGCAAAGGTAACAGTTTATTTTGCACAAAAGATACAGGAGTTTAAGAACGATGGGTGGTTGGATGTTGAGCTTGCCAAGAAACTTGGTGTGCATCCTAGCCGGTTGAGCGAAATCAGAAACTATGAAAAACATAAGGTACCAATCAATGAGAAGGTTTTAGCATCGTTTATTGGTGGAGGAGTTGTCACTGTGGCGGAGTTGAAGAAGAACATCCCTGAGTTATCTGAGGATGAAATGAATGAACTTCATGAAAAAAACTTTTATGGGGACTCTGAGGTAAAAAAACGTTTTGCATCCTTGTCACGCAAAGGGGTTGATGTGGCTGCTTATTTAATAAAACTCGATGAAGAAACCTAATCGCTGATCAAAAGATGTCTCTCAAAAAAAAAGGAGGGGAGGGGTCGGTTCCCTTCCTCCTTTTTTTGGGGGATCGGATTCAAAATCGAACTTAAAAAGATTTTTTTCTTGATCAAAAAAAGAAGAGGTGTAGGCCGAAAAAAAAAGATGAAAACATTGGATAGAGAGAACGTAAATATTAACGCTGTTCAGCGCAAACAAGGGACCTTTTTTATGTAAAATTGTATTCCATGCGTGTATCAAACCAGACCGTGTCGGCGGTCTTAAAAAACCGGCAACCATTCGTTAAAATCAGCCCTGGGCCAACCTTTGACTCTGTTTGCGACGGGATATTGAATGTTGAGCTTGCCAAGAAACTTGGTGTGCATCCTAGCCGGTTGAGCGAAATCAGAAACTATGAAAAACATAAGGTACCAATCAATGAGAAGGTTTTAGCATCGTTTATTGGTGGAGGAGTTGTCACTGTGGCGGAGTTGAAGAAGAACATCCCTGAGTTATCTGAGGATGAAATGAATGAACTTCATGAAAAAAACTTTTATGGGGACTCTGAGGTAAAAAAACGTTTTGCATCCTTGTCACGCAAAGGGGTTGATGTGGCTGCTTATTTAATAAAACTCGATGAAGAAACCTAATCGCTGATCAAAAGATGTCTCTCAAAAAAAAAGGAGGGGAGGGGTCGGTTCCCTTCCTCCTTTTTTTGGGGGATCGGATTCAAAATCGAACTTAAAAAGATTTTTTTCTTGATCAAAAAAAGAAGAGGTGTAGGCCGAAAAAAAAAGATGAAAACATTGGATAGAGAGAACGTAAATATTAACGCTGTTCAGCGCAAACAAGGGACCTTTTTTATGTAAAATTGTATTCCATGCGTGTATCAAACCAGACCGTGTCGGCGGTCTTAAAAAACCGGCAACCATTCGTTAAAATCAGCCCTGGGCCAACCTTTGACTCTGTTTGCGACGGGATATTGAACCATTATTGTTCCTTATCGTTACAATACTTAAAAGTAAATGCTTGGCTTTTGAGCCCGTCAACTTACAAACCCTGGCCCAGGGCACCACAAAATTATTCATCCAGATCATTAAAAGAGTCGAGTATGGAAATCCCGGAGTTCGAATCAACACAAAAGATGCAAGATTTTCTTGATGATGAAAAATCAAGAGGGGCTCTTGTCTACCAGCCATCAAGCCTAAGCAACATCAGTTTCCACAAACCAATTATAGAACAGATAGAACTTTCTGATGATGACGTTTATGTCTCGGATGGAAAAATCAGGATTAAATTTACTGGGCTTGTGAGGTTAGGGAACGCCGCTGGAATCGAGTGGAGCCCTGATTATTCATGCAGGATAGATGATCGTTCAGATGACGACTATGTCGCCTATAGAGCCGTTGCCTCCGTCATTAAGAATGATGGTAGGCCATTCCCGGTTCAAGCCGATTACGACATCGATTTTAAAATTGTGGAAGAAGAAACCCGTGCCGGTTATCTCAGAAAAAGGACATGGGAGAAACACGCAAAAAAGAGTGACATTCAATTTGCTGATTGGGTTGCTTACTGTACTCACAGAGATATGATCCAGAAGAGAAGAACAAAGCGTACCCGTGCCGAATCTGGGGCGAAAGCAAGGGTCCTCCGTGCTCTCTTAGGCGTTAAAGGCGAATATCCCAACAAGATGTCCATTGTGGGAATCCCTTTCTTAATAGTTCGATTCGTTTTGGATTACACAAATTCCGATGTAAAAACGCTCCTCCTTAGAACCGAAGAACAGCGGATGGGCTGTCTTTATGGGGCGAATAGTCCCCCAGTAAAGGCATTGCCATATTATAACTCCGAAGTCACTGAGGTTGTAGGAGTGATCGTGGAGGACGAACCAAAAAAAGAGAATAAGCCCGTAGAAGACAATGTCCCTACAGAACGTGAACAATTCATTCCATATGATGCCCAGACTCAAGGGGCTATCTTAATTCAATTCGCCGAGAAAGCAGGTTACGACATCAAGGACTTTTGCAGAAAAGCTGAGGTGCTTGGTCCTGATCAATTATCTAAACATAAAAGACTCGAATTTTACGACCATTTGGTCGTCAGTCTCAAAAAACTGGAGAACACGAATGGTTAACGTCCTGCACACCGCAGACTGGCACTATAATGACAAGGACCATGACGAAATAGCGAAATGTGTCGATGCCCTAATTTGTGAGGCAAAAATAGCCCTTCCGGACATAATTGTTATCTCTGGGGATATCACAAATTCTCAGAACTTGAAACTTGACACCTTATCCTCCAGGACCATTTTTCGTCAGGTATCGGAATTGGCAAACATCGCTCCTGTCTGTATCATTATTGGGACCCACTCCCATGATGGCCGTTCGGCCGAGATTTTAGAATATGTCAAAGGCCGGTATCAGGTCCACGTCTCCAGCAGGCCGGAACAACTGTTCCTGATTAACAAGCATCTCTATCCGGTTGACGGTGTCCCACCGGGTGAGAAAGTCACGGCCATCATCACCCAGGTCCCCACACCGACAAAAGAACATTTCAGCATGGATGGATCCATTGCAAAAACGGATGCAGAGGTGTCCGAAGTCTTGGGCTATATCCTGGGCTCTTTCGGGGTCATAGCGTCTCAATACGATTGCCCACATATCCTTTCCGGACATTTCCAGGTCAGGGGCTCCTCGATCTCCGAGACCCAGCAACTCGTAGGGCGGGACATTGAAGTAAGCGAGGATCAGCTTGCCAGGGCAAACGCAACGGTCATTTGCCTGGGACATATTCACATGGCCCAGCAGATCAAGCACAACATTTTTTATTCCGGTTCCATCTACCGGAAGGACTTTGGAGAACTGGAGGAAAAGGGCTTTTACCTCCATGGCCTTGAAAAGGCTCGTGCCGAGGTTTGGGACCTCAAAGAATCTCGGTTCGTCCTGGTGCCGACCAGGGTCCTCGAAAAATGGGAGGACGATTTCACGGGTAAGGCTATATCTCCCATTGGTGAGGACAAAGATGTCAAAGGCAAGCACATCAAAATCGACTTAAAGCTATGGCAGGATGAAAGGCCCCAGGTGGATCCGCAAAAGATGGAAGAAGCCTTGTTACAACGGGGTGCGGAGAGTGTGGATATCCATTTCACCCTTGTCCCAAGGGAAACAGTCCGGGCTGTAACGATCATTGAGGCCGTGTCTCTCCTGGATAAATTCCGTAGCATGTCGGAATTGAGAGAGGAAGAGTTACCGGCGGGAGTTATCGATAAGATTAAGATGCTGGAAAGCATGAATCCAGAGGAAGTTGTTGCAGAAGTAGGAGGGAGAGTGGGATGAAAATGTTAAGTGTACATATCCGGGGTGCGATAGGATTCCAAAAAGACATGGGTGCCGAGGAGATCAACCTTGACCTGTCCAACTTGACGGGATTGATAGGGCTGTCTGGTCCGAACGGTTACGGGAAAACTACGCTGTTGGAGTTCTTCTCTCCCTTCCGGGGCCTGGTATCTAGGAAGGGGACTTTAAGCTCTCATTTCTACCTGAGAGACTCCTTCATTGATAAGCTGTTCTTGCTCAATGGGGACCGGTACCGGACACTGATAAAACTGGACGCTGAAACCGGCAAAAGCGAAGGTTTCATATGGAAGAATGATGTTCCCCAGGTGAAGGGGAAAGTCAGCGAGTATGACGCATACATAAAGGCCCTTTGTGGATCATCAACATTGTTTTATAACTCTGTGTTCTGTGCCCAGGACGCCGTTAAATTCTCGAAACTGACCACCGGACAGTTAAAGGCGTTGTTCGTGGAGTTCTTGCGCTTGGACCGGTTCGCAGTCTACGCCGACACGTCAAAACAATGTTGCAACACCTTGAACGGTTCTGCGCTCCAAGAATCCCGTGCGCTCCAGGATGCTAAAGATCGGCTTGCCGCCCTGGGGAATGTAGAGGCATCAAGACAAGCCCAAAAGCAAGCCCAGGCGACCACCGAGGGCGATCTCACCGCCGAGAAAGGGTTCCTGTCCAAGGCCCTGGCCGATATCAAGG